>PLRJ01000038.1 GCA_003163855.1 Bryobacterales bacterium
AGCGCCGCCAGCACGCGGCGTCGGCCCCTGCCTCGATCTCGCCTATCGGCCAAGCTCCAACTTGCGTCCACAATTCCAACAATGTTAACTTCTTGCTTAAGCGCGAAGGGCGCATCCAGTCCGCGGAAAGGGCAGTGCCCACCTTCAACACTAAAAACAAACAAACGAACCTTCTTTCAGCCTGCACTGAGCGGACGCCAGGCAAATTCATCGAAAGGAAGTTCGTCAATGCGTACAACAGATCTCACTCCGCTGCCTGAGCGCCCCAGCCTCGAGCAGTACAAGAAGCAGGCGAAGGACCTGCTCAAACTCGCGAGAGCCGGTAACTCCGAAGCACTAAGCCGGGTCGAACGACATGGCGTAACTCCGCTAAACACCGCCCTTGCCGGCGCTCAATTCACCATCGCCCGCGAGCACGGCTTCGAGACTTGGCCGAAGTTTGCCGCCCACGTTCATCAGTTGGCCCGGCTGAATTCGCCCGTCTCCAACTTCGAAGCGGCTGCGGACGCAATCGTAGCCGGCGACTTGGTTAAGCTTACTGCCCTGGTAAGCAAGTATCCAGAACTGGTGCACGCACGTTCAACGCGTGCCCATCAAGCCACCTTGCTCCATTACATTGGAGCCAATGGCGTCGAAGATTATCGCCAGAAAACGCCCCTAAACGCAGTTACCCTTGCCACAGTTTTGTTGAAGGCAGGCGCGGAAGTGGATGCAGTGGCAAAGATGTATAGCGAAGACACCGCTCTCGGCTTGGTCGCAACCAGTGTGCATCCCAAACGTGCCGGAGTTCAATTGGCGCTCATGGAACTTCTGTTGAGCCATGGCGCGGCCATTGACGGCCTTGCACCGCAGCGAAGCATACTGATTGCCGCTCTGCATAATGGCCGCAAGGAAGCGGCTGAGTTTCTCGCCGGCCGTGGCGCCCACCTCGATCTCGAAGGCGCGTCCGGCGTGGGCAGGCTCGACATCGTTGAAAGTTTCTTTGATCCGGGAGCTGGCTTGAAAGCAAACGCAACAAACACGCAGATGGAGCTTGGCTTTATTTGGGCTTGTGAGTATGGCCGGAACAATGTCGTCGAGTTTCTGCTAGACCGCGGCATCGACCCTTTCGCCCAGCAGAATACCGGCTTGACCGGCCTGCACTGGGCCATCGTCGGAGCGCAACCGAAAACGGTCAAGCTGCTGCTACAACGCGGTGCGTCGTTGGAGGCAAGAAACCGGTATGGCGGCACTCCGTTAGGACAAGCTCTGTGGTGCAAATCTAATAATGACGATGTAGACTACATGCCAATCATTGAAATGCTGATTCAGGCGGGTGGGTGCGAATGATCAGATTGCGGGCGTTAGCTCTTCTCATCATCAGCATGCAATTGATCTATGCAGCCGATGGCTGGCATGGCGTTTTGCATCTGGCTAATGGTGAAGTTGTGGACGGCGCGCGCATTCACGTAACCACAGGAACGGCAACGGCAGAAGCTACAACGGATGCGAAGGGAGCGTTTCACTTCCCTTCCCTCGCGCCAGGTGACTATCGGCTTAGTGTGGATTGGAAAGGGCGTCACGCGGTGGCTGCGGAACCGATAACCATCGCGCCCGACAGCTCTGTCGAGATAACGCTGTCCGCGCAGAACTCTCTGATCGTTACGCGGGAAAACACCAAGGCAACCGGCGGCGAGCAACTCTCGGCACAAAAGGTCTCCGAGCTGCCGTTGAATAAGCGCGATTTCAGCAACCTGCTGCTGATGGCTGCGGGCACCATGACCGATACCAACGGCACCACGAACTTCACCGCGCAGTTTGCGGTGAATGGCCAGCGCGGGGTGGAGGCGGTCTTCGCCATGGACGGCGCCGACATTAGCGATCCGGAAATGGGAGGCGCGACCTTTTCCAACTTCAATGTCGACGCGGTCGAAGAGATCCAGTCTAATTCGGGTTGGATGCCGGCAGAAACAGGCAGAGGCGCGGCAGCGTTCACGAACATTCTCACGCGCAGCGGGGCGAGTGGCTTCCATGGATCGGTATTCGAGTTTGTCAGGAACTCGGTGTTCGATGCGCGCAATTTTTTCGATCGAACTTCGGCCGCACAGCCGGAACGGATTCCCCCCTTTCGCCGCAGCGAATTTGGATTTACCAACGGCGGCGCGCTGATACGAAACAAAACCTTCTACTTTGTGCAGTATCAGGGATTCCGTCAGGTCTTAGGCACGACACAGGTTTTACCCGTGCCCACTCTTGCGGAACGCCAAGGTTTCGACACGACCGCATTTCCGGGAGACACACTGATTATTCCCGTGGACCCGCGCATCCAAAAGCTCATTGATCGCTATCCCCTGCCAAACGATCCGGGCGGAGCTTACGGCGCCAGAACCTACGCGACCTCTTCGAAAGTAACGACGAATGCCGATCAGTTCTCCATCCGCATCGATCATAACTTGTCCGACAAAAACCAGCTTTTTGCCCGATTCAACTTCGACAATTTGACCGGCCCCACCACCAACCCCGACCAGACGGCGATAGATAGCAGTTTTGGCGTGAAATATGTGGACCGCCAGCGGAACGGCATTGCTCGTTTCACGCGAACCGTTTCTCCGAACCTCACCTGGGATGCGTCGCTGAGTGTAACTCGCACAACGCCATCTTTCCTCACTCCGAACAATACCGATCCTGCGCTTAATTTCAGCGATGGATTGTATGAGTCGTTCAATTCGGCGGCAGGATCGGTGATCGCAGCATACGGCAACTTGTTTCAGGGCCAGCAGAATATTTCCTGGACCCTCGGCAAGCACAGTATAAAAGCGGGCGCGGAGTTTCGTGCCAACCGAGACTCTACATACTTCGGCACCACCCCAAATGGATCCTACACCTTTGGCGGTGGCACTTCCTATGCGCCCTTTGCCATCCGATCGTTAAGCGGCGCGCATAACATCGCGCAAGGCGCGCCGTTGCCCGATACGCTTTCTGCTTTGTTGACTGCAAGCCCGTTCACCTATACGGCCGCTGTGGCCCCGTCTATTTTTCCGCAAGGCAATCAGATAGGCGTAGCGGCCATTTCCCGTTACAACACCAATGCTTACTTTCAGGACAGTTGGAAGATTTCCTTACACTGGCAGTTGGATTACGGCCTGCGCTATGAGGTTTAT
Source organism: Bryobacterales bacterium (assembly GCA_003163855.1). Classification (GTDB taxonomy): domain Bacteria; phylum Acidobacteriota; class Terriglobia; order Bryobacterales; family Bryobacteraceae; genus Bog-105. The sequence goes on from PLRJ01000038.1 coordinate 3,141, forward strand.
ACACCCATCACGGAGCGCGCCCACCGAACTTCAGGGCTGCGCTTCTTAAGCGATGGCAGCCAGCAGTATCTGATCAATCCACAGCCCGGTTACAAGATGGATTGGGACGGCTTGGGGCCTCGTGTTCACTTAACCTATCGCGTAAATGACAAAACGCAGTTCAGCGCCGGCGGCGCCATTACTACTATTCCGCCCAATATCTGGCAGGACAACCTATTAACTGGTTCGACGCCGATTGTGGTCTATCCGCAATCGACTGCGGCCCCGGGCGCACCCATCGACTTCGGACTCAAGATCTTGCCTTCCGAGTTGCCGGGAATTTTCACACCTGCCGGCGCAAACATCTATGCCAGCGGCAAGACAACAGCGGTGCCGGCCAATACCGCGATGGACGTAAATCGTTTCGAAATCGCGCTGGCGGCTGTAACACACAGTTCGCAGATTTCACCGTTGAATGTGGCATCCATTGCACCCTATTTCCGCAACGCATACCTGGGCACATGGACAGCCGCGCTGGAACGCCAGGCCGGCGGACTGGATTTTAACGCGGCTTACGTCGGTACGGCCGGCGTGCGGCTGCCCGCCATGGATTTCCCCAATGGTTTCTCAGGCGCCACTCCCGAGTTCGCGCGCTACAGCCAATTCAACAGCGCCGGACTAGTGACAGGTGGATTCGGACTGGAAAATTATCTCACCGACCGTTCCCATTCCACCTATCATGCTTTGCAAACGTCTGTCTCGGGAACGGTGCCGCACGGCGGACCGGGTATTCAGGCCAGCTATACCTGGTCCAAATCGCTGGATGACACCAGCACGGTAATCGGCGGTTTCGTGGCCGGCGCTGCCGGCGCAACGGCCGTATCCTGGCCGCAAAATCCATTTGACACCGCAGCCGAAAAAGGGTCATCCACTTTCGATGTGGCACATGCCTTTTCGGCCAGCGTAGTGCAGGATCTGCACGTGGACCGCACTCCAGGTTTGGCCTGGGTTCCGCGAAAGGCAACCGAAGGTTGGCAGTTGTTGAGTATTTCAACCCTCACCACCGGCCTTCCATTCACAGTCTACTCAGGCGTCCAGCAGACTGGCGTTGGTTCCATCGGATCCGACCGGCCCGATCAGGTGGGCGTGCCGCAACTATCTACCAGCCGCACCATACGTGAGGATTATTTCGGTTTGGGTGCCAACAACGCGTCTTATTTCTCGATTCCCATTAATGTGCCCGGCGGCACCGGGCCGAATAGCGGTGTTTTTGGAACTCTGGGACGAGATACTTTTCGCGGTCCGGATCTCCACAATTTCGATTTTTCACTGATCAAGACAACACCCATTTTGCTGAAGAAGAGCGGTGCCGAGGCCGCGGTCCTCCAGTTTCGCGCCGAGTTTTTCAATTTGTTCAATTTCGTGAACTTCGGATTGCCGGCCAACATCGTGCGCGGCACCGGCTTCGGCGAGATCAGCCGGACCGCTGCAAACTCGCGCCAGATCCAGTTCTCGATGAAATTGATTTTCTAAAGGGTGAAGCAATCCTAGGGCCTATTTTTTTCATAATTGAACTGAAATTCTGCTTCTTCTAATCGATAACGTAAATGAGAAGGAGTACCGGCCATGACAACTCAAATTTCAACAGCTCCGACCGTCAATAACGTGATCGCTACTTCATCGCTATCGAGGTCAAGCTTCGTCTCACCAACCGATGCTAGTCAGGCAAGCAGTCGCGAAGACTCAGTCCAATTGAGCGATACGGCGCAGCAATACTTAAGCGGTACGAATGGGGGTGCGACCACAAATAGCGGACTGGCAATGGTTAAGCAATTAGTAGTCGCCGCTGCGGCGGGGGATGTCGGCGCCTTGTCGCTCCTGACCGTCGCTTAGCAAAATCCTGCGGCGCAACGATAGACCCGCTAGTGAGTCTATCGTTGCCGCCTTACTCTACTTGGTCGCTCTAGCTTCAACGCTGGGGCTCCAGTTATATGGCTGGGCGCCTTTCTTCCCGATTGCTTTCCGTTGTTGTCGGCGAAGATCATCCTTGTACAGAGCATCGCGTATCGTATTAACCAGCAGCGACCCCGACACCCGGTTCTTGACCAGATAATCTTCCACCCCGCTCGAAAAAACGGAAAGTTCCGTCTCTTCCCGCGTGTCGCCAGTCAGCACCACTACAGGCACATCCGGCGCGGCTTCACGAACCCAAGCGTAGCTCAACGCTCCGGAACTTTCCGGCAAACCCAAGTCTAGAAGTACAATATCCACTCCACCCTTCAGCATCATGCTTAGACCATCGCTTAGGCACTTAGCCCATTCGAGCCTGTATTTACCTTGCCCGTACTCTTGTAAGGCGTACCGGACTAGTAACATTGCCTCCTCGCTGTCCTCAATCAACAGTACGCATTCCTCACGTTTCGGGGCTGAACCTGGTTCGCGCGGCAACGATTCCGCAAGTTCTTTCACTTGAAGTGCTGTAGTGGCCATTTTTGTACCTCATCTTCCAGTTGTTGTGCCCATAGTCGGAACTCGGCACATGAGCTTTATCGGACAGCGGCAATAAAACATGCAACTTTTTTTCTGCCACCCGCCCACCACTGAAAAACATCGATAGGTTTTCCACGAATCGGGCGATAAGCAGGCTGAGTAAGATCATGCCAGTTACGATCAGGAACCCTGCCAGCAGATTAAAGCACGATTGTTTCCGCTGGCTGCTGGCTAACTGCCGTCTCCTCCTTCGCTTCACCCATCGATCCCTTTTTTTAAGAACGCCTAAAACCGAGCCGATGAGACTAAAAACTACATGAACTCGGAACGTGTACCCATCCTTATTGCAGAAGATTCAGAAGACAACCGATTTTTGTTGGAGGCTTACTGCAAAGGAACTTTCTACGACCCCACTTTCGCTGAAGACGGCGAGAAAGCGGTAGCGGCTTATCGCGACGGCGTTTTTCAGATTGTGGTGATGGACATTCAGATGCCCGTGCTGGACGGTTTGGCTGCAACCCGCCAAATTCGTGACCTGGAGTCTAGTAGAGGGGCTAGGCGCACACCGATCCTGGCCCTGACCGCCAACGTGATGCCTACCGACATTGAATCGGCAGAGCAGGCGGGCTGCGACGTTCATCTGTCTAAGCCGATCTCAAGAAAAGGCTTTCTAAACGCGCTTGATCAGTGGAAACCCGGTGCTGTGACGCGTGCTGTAAACATGCCCCTAACGGAACCTACGGGCAACCATCCACTTCATCAAATCAGTTAGCCCGGCGGGCCTCTTCATTTTTTCTGAGAGGCACGTCAGCGGTTTCCCTCTTTCGTTAACAGTGAGCCGTTTTTTCGCTCAAGTCAAATTTGTTTGGCTTCGTCAGCCCGGATGACAAACTTTGAAACTATTCGGCCCTATCCTCTTCATCTGCACGAGGATGAGCGACTTGCTGCTTTGCGCGCACACGGCATCCTCGACTCCGGCCCGGAACCTGGGTTTGATCGCATTGCCATCCTGGCCGCGCGTCTCTTCGAAGCTCCCATTGCCTTGGTGTCGCTAGTAGACGATGAGCGGCAGTGGTTCAAGGCCAGGCTTGGCCTCGAGGCTACGCAAACTCCACGTATTTTTTCCTTCTGTACTTACGCCATGCTCGAACCTGAGCCGATGGTTGTCTGTGATGCCACTCGCGACCCAAGGTTCGCTAATAATCCGCTTGTAACGGGCTCCCCGTCCATTCGCTTTTACGTCGGAGCCGCCATCCTGTCGCGTGGTGGACTCCCGCTTGGCACTCTTTCCGTTGTCGATAAAGCGCCTCGCTGTCGCCCGAAACGGGAACTGCTCGATAGCCTGAAAGATCTCGCCGCTATCACAGCTGAACAAATCGAATTTCGCACTTCCATTGGCGCCACCGCCGCGGCTGAACGCCGCCACCAGGAACAATTGCAGGGTGCTATCGATAAGGCTGAACGCGCCAATCAGGCGAAAAGCGACTTTCTGGCTCGTATGAGCCACGAAATTCGCACGCCGATGAACCTGATTATGGGGATGAACGAACTGCTCCTGGAAGGCCCGCTCGACGAGAAGCAGCGGCAGCAGGTACAAGTCTCCTATAGCAACGTGAAACGGCTCTTAAACCTTGTGAACGGTATTCTCGATCTGTCAAAAGTAGAAGCCGGGGAGTTGCATTTTCAAAATATTCCCTTCTGCCTGGAAGAACTTATAAGAGAATGCAGCGCTACTCTTTCTGCTGCCATCGAGCGCAAAGGACTGGACTTTCAGGTTTTCATTGATCCAGCTACGAGGCTCTATTGGAGCGGAGACCCGGAGCGCCTCCAACAGGTGCTCCTGAACGTGATAGGTAATGCATTAAAGTTCACCAGGGTGGGCAGTATTCAAGTACGGGTAGGACCCGAGTTTAATCAAAATGGGACAGATGGGCTTCGGTTCGAAATAACAGATACCGGCTGCGGCGTTCCGAAGGAAAAGGCCAGCGTCATATTCGAAGCGTTTCAACAGGCTGAAGACTCTACAAGCCGCCGCTATGAAGGCACCGGTCTCGGTCTTTCGATCGCCAAATCGCTGGTGGAAAAAATGGGAGGCAAAATCTGGCTGGCCGAGAAATCCGATCCCGGGGCGACTTTTGTCTTTACAGTTTTCCTTTCGCCCGCAACAGAAGCGGCGGTTGTGGAACGGAAAATGCACGATCGCCTTGTTGCGCCTTCGCAAACAGTCCATCCCGGCACGCGCCTGCTGCTGGTTGAGGATAATCCGGAGAATGTCATTCTGATGCGCGCTTACCTCGAAAATCTGACGCTGGACTTCGCCAGTAGCGGCGAGGAGGCGGTGGAAAAGCGCACCCAGAACGCTTACGACATGATCTTGATGGATATCCAAATGCCGATCATGGACGGTTATACAGCCTGCCGCGCCATTCGCACATGGGAGCAAACCAACGGCGCGCCGCGCGTGCCCATAGTGGCTTTGACCGCACACGCTTTTGTTGGAGCGGCTGCTGACAGTATGAAAGCCGGCTGTGACGCCCATCTCACGAAGCCGGTTGACCGGCGCGACTTATTCGAAGTAATTGCAAAACATGCGCAACCCGGGAAGAGTGAAACTGTGGAAGAAGAAGTGCAAGACTCCGTAGCCGCCTATCGCCCAAACTACCTGGCCAAACGTCAGGCCGATCTGGAAAAGATGCGGACTGCCCTGGCCCATGCAAATTTCGCCGTAATCCAGAGCATCGGCCACAACTGCAAAGGCACCGGAAACGGCTTCGGCTTTCCCGAAATCACCGCCTTGGGGTTAAAGATTGAACAGGCAGCCAAGGCTGCCGATGCAGACAGGCTGCTTGAATGTATCGACAGCTTGGAAAGCTTCGTAACATCGGCTTCAGGCGTCGAAAAGGGCGCGACTTAATTTTTAACCGACATGTTAATCAAGCCTGACGCCACTTGTGGAGTCACCGCTCTCCCTAATTGGTCGCTCAACTGTTTCAGGTCGTCATCGTGCAAATTCAGATGAGGTTGCATTTGCGCCGCAGGCTTACCAAAGTAATACCCTTGCATAAGGTTGATACCGAGCTCACGCAGTAACTCGCAGGTCTCGACCGTCTCGATCCCTTCGGCGATAGTTGAAAGACCGAACTGCGCGGCAAACTCCGCCAGTTTCCCGATTACCCCTTGATACATAGGGTCCGATACTCGCGAGATCAGCGACTTATCCAACTTGATGTAATCCGGCTTTAGATCACAAACCATCTGCAGCGAATTCGATCCCGTTCCCACGTCGTCGAGAGCAAAGCCAAAGCCTTCCTTGCGATAGTAGTCGCAGATTTTCTGCAGATGCTTCACATCTTGCACTTCTTCCGACTCCACAACCTCGAACACAATGTCTCTGGGCTTCATGCTGGTGCGTGACATTTCCTCCAGCGCCGAGGCCATGCAGAACGCAGGATCGTAAATCGAAGATGGCATGAAATTAATGAACACCTTCGTACCGGGAATAAACTGTAACCCGGCCTTCCTGATGCTCAAGCGACGGGCGTAGGAGTCGAACAAATGGACACTACCGCGCGCGAAGGCCGCTTGGATAATCTCGCCGCCATTGTAGAAGCGGTCGGCAGATAACCGTATCAGGCACTCATGCGCGAATACATTCATGCCGCGCGTGTCGACAATTGGCTGGAAGAAGATGGTAAAGGTGTCGTTTCGCAGCGCTTGATCAAACCATTCCGTCTCCAGTTGCCGTCCAAAAGCATCAAGCGTAGACGCCGCCATTAGCGCGGCGCCACGCTCCCGGCTTACGCGCACGTCTGCCCGTTCCACTTCTGACAAGCTACTCTGCAAGCTTCTAATTGCTGCTGCTGCGCCCGGCTCGATCCTGAAGAGTTCCCTCTCCAGGCGGTAGGCTACATCCAGGCGATCCAGGTGGGACGCCACAAGTTGGCGCAGAATGGGGGTGGTGGCATAAACGAACGCTGCGTCCTCGAGGCATTCGTTTTGCCGGCTACAAACGACACAATTGTTGTTCATGCTGGTGCAACTCTGCTTCTTTCATCGGCGGATTTCGGATTGCAGTTTAACGTTCAATCGAACAAACTGGCCAAAGCCGCTTGTCCCAACGACAATCCTCCATCGTTCGGAGGGATCGCCCGATGCACTACAACCTTAAATCCACTCTTTCGTAGAAGATAGGTTGTTCGCTTCAGCAGAAGCATATTCTGGAATACGCCACCCGACAGGCCGACGACATTCAAGTTCTTTCGCTCTCGTGCCAGCACGCTGATGGACAAAATCCAGTTCGCGACCGCCTCATGAAAACCGGCGGCGATATCCTGCTTTGGGATGCTTGCGTGTAAATCCTCAAGGATCAAGCGGAGAGTGGGCGCTGGATCGATAATCACTGGCTCGCCTTCCGCTATGGAAGTGGGATAGCTTCTGGGTGTTCCAGTCGATGCCAAGAACTCGAGTTCAATCGCCGCCTGGCCTTCGTAGTTCACCCGCTGGCGCACTCCGAGCAATGAGGCAACAGCGTCGAAAAGGCGTCCCATGCTGCTTGAGAGCACACAGTTCAGCTTGCGTTCAAGCTGACGGCTCAAAACGCCGAGTTCGATTGAACTGAAATGATTGACGCATGGTAAATCCGCATCCCAACTTATTCCGCCTGCATGAAGATGAGACAGGGCTGCGCGCCCAGGAGTCCTCACGGACTCGTCACCGCCTGCCAGTGGAACATATTGCAGATGAGCGAACCGCTCAAATTCGAGGCCTCTGACGATGAGCACTTCCCCGCCCCAGATAGCGCCATCCGTGCCATAGCCTGTGCCGTCGAAGGTGATTCCGATCATGGGCGTTTCAAACGGCAGTTCCGCATCGGCAAGCAGCGAAGCCACGTGCGCGTGGTGATGCTGCACCTTAAGCAGTGGGACGCCACGCAGCTTGGCAAATTGCTCAGCCCATTGCGAAGATTGGTAGCCCGGATGCAGATCGCAAATCACCCGTTCGGGCTCGACACGGAACAGTGTCAGCATGTGGTTGAGCGCCTTCTCAAAGGCCTGCTGCGTCTCCAGCGTGCCCATGTCACCGATATGCTGGCTAACGTAGGCGAACGGCTGCCTGGTGATGCAAAACGTCGACTTCAACTCGGCGCCCACTGCCAGGATGCTGGGAGTCTGGCGCCGCCAGCGCACCGGAAAGGGCGCGTAACCGCGCGATCGGCGCAATGGCATTTCCCATCCTTCAAACGTCCTCACTACGGAGTCGTCACACACGACTTCGATATCTCGATTGTGCGTAAGAAAGGCGTCGGCGATGGACGACAAGCGCGTGAAGGCCTCGTCGTTTTCACGAACAATCGGTTCTCCGGAGGGGTTGGCCGATGTCATTACCAGCGGGTTTTCGCCCAGCAAAAGATGATGCAGCGGCGAGTAGGGCAACATAACGCCGACATAGCCGTTGCCTGGAGCCACAAGTTCCGAGAGCACACCGTGCGCACTTTTGCGCAGCAACACGATTGGCCGTTGACGGCCAGTCAGCAGGCGCGCCTCTTCGTCAGCAACCTCGGCAAAGCGGCGAACGGCATCCAGATCACGCGCCATTACGGCGAACGGCTGTTCAAAGCGGTTCTTTCGCTCGCGCAAGCGATTGAGTGCACCTTCATTGGTGGCATCGCAAACAAGATGAAAGCCGCCTATCCCTTTAACCGCCAGAATCTCGCCCTTAGCGAGGCGTGACCGAGCCTGCGGCAGACTGTTCATGGCGACAGAAGGCCCGCACACCGGGCACGCATTCGGCTGAGCGTGGAAGCGCCTGTTTCTTGGATCATGGTATTCGGCATTGCAATGAGAACACATAGAGAACGCCGCCATGGTCGTGGCAGGTCTGTCGTACGGCAAATCGCGAATGATGGTAAAGCGCGGACCGCAGTTTGTGCAATTGATAAAGGGATAAGCAAAACGGCGGTCAGCCGGATCATTTAGTTCGCGCAGGCAATCGTCACAAGTGGCAATATCCGGCGAAACAGGCGTGCTCTCCCAAGCCGCAGTTGCACTCGCCTGAATCACAAAGCTCCGGTCGCCGCCGGGAACAATTTCCAGAGAAGTGATTTCATCAATGACCGCGAGCGGAGGATGACGGGCCGCTAACTCGCGTTCAAAAAGCACCAGAGCTTCTGGCTCGCCTTCGGCCTCAATCGTTACGCCGGCACTGTGGTTGTTGACAAACCCGGTGAGTTTAAATTCGCGAGCAAGGTTGTACACGAAGGGCCGGAATCCGACGCCCTGCACAATGCCAGTAACCTGAATGCGGCGTCGACAGGGCGGCATAGCAAGATCATGCCATAGCTTTTCCCGCCCAACGGAATATACTTCGCAGCATGGCAGCAAATGGAACCGTTTTAGCAACGCGGCAGGAGCGACTGGAAGCGAGACTGGCCGAACCGCAGATCGCCGAGGCATTGGAACGCCTGCTCGACAAGCTTCCTCTAGTCGCCATTAGCGTCGATGCAATAGATGGTTTTCTGCGCCGTAGCGAGGAGCTAACGAACACCTTCGCGGCAAGCATCCAAGAACTGAAGTCTGTTGGAAACTTTCAATCGGCGACGTCAGACTTCGTATCGTCTCTGCCGCAGATGGCGCGTGCCGGAGCACAAGTGGCGGCGGTGACCCAGAAGCCGGCGTTTCAAAACTTGTTGGAATCGGGTCTGCTGGAAAAGTTTGGCGATCCCGCCACCATCGCCAGCCTTCAGGCCATTCTGAGCAAGCTGGAACTGGCGTCGTTCGCACTGACTGCCGTTGATGGATTCTTGAAGCGCGGCGACGATATTACCGATTCGATCGGCGAGAGTCTGAGTGATGTGCGGCAACTGGCGCAGTCAGTTGATGTCGAAAAATTGAAGGTTCTTCCGAAACTTTTGGATGCAATGCCTGCTGTGCTAGAAAGCGGTTTGCTCGAACAATTGCCGCAGCTGGTTAAGACCATAGACACTCTTGAATCTTCTGGTTTGCTGCGCCCTGATCTGCTCGCCTCGCTGGCCGAAGGCGCGAAGGCGCTGCTGGAAAGCGGGCTGGTTGGACAGTTACCGCAACTGGTGAAGACCATAGACACCGTTCAGTCGTCGGGTTTGTTGCGGCCTGACCTCATCGCCTCGCTGGCCGAAGGCGGGCAGTTGCTGAGCGCCAGTTACAACGAGGCCAAGAAGGCGCCGGTGAAAACAATAGGGGTTTTCGGTTTGTTGATGGAGCTGAAGGATCCCGATGTAAACCGATCGGTAACGCTGCTGCTGGAGACAGCCAAGCAGGCGGGTAAGAAGCTGCGTTAAAGTGCACGAACTCTCCATCGCTCATTCCATCGTCGCCATGGTCAGTGAGTCGGCGGAACGGATGCCTAGTGCGCAAATACATGAGGTCCGGTTGCGAGTCGGCGCGCTGGCTGGAGTCACCACGGGTGCGCTTCTTTTCTGTTACGACATCGCCACGCAAGACACGCAGCTGGCAGGCTCCAAGCTGGTCGTGAAAGACCTTGCGGTAATCATCTTCTGCCCACAATGCCGCCAGGAGCGCGAACTGCCAGGCGTGCAAAGCTTCCGTTGCCCCGTGTGCGACACTCCAAGCGGAGATATTCGCCAGGGACGCGAACTCGAAATCGAATCGGTGGTTGTAGATGAATACGCGAGTACTTGAGATCCGTAAAGGCGTTCTCAACAAGAATGACGAACTGGCGGCTAAGCTGCGGTCCCGCTTTGCAGAGGCCGGTGTCATCACGCTGAATCTGGTTTCATCGCCCGGAACCGGCAAGACTGCATTTCTGGAGCGAACGTTGCGCTGCATGCGCGAAGCGGGACATCGGGTAGCCGCGCTTGTGGGCGACCTTGAGACCGACAACGATGCACGGCGCTTGGCAGCCAGCGGGGCTCCAGTCAGGCAGATCAACACGCACCGCTGTTGTCATCTGGAAGCGGCGATGATAAGCGAACACCTTGCCGGCTGGGATTTAAGCGACCTGGATTATCTATTCATCGAGAACGTGGGCAACCTGGTTTGTCCCGCCAGCTACGACTTGGGCGAGAAACTGCGCATCGCCATGCTTTCGGTCACCGAGGGCGAAGATAAGCCGCTGAAATATCCCGGCATGTTCAACTCCGCCGACGTGGCCATCATCACCAAAATGGACCTGGCAGAAGCATGTGACTTTGATCGGCAGTCGGCTTATGACAATATAGATGCGGTTCGCCCCGGCGTTCGAATTTTCGAGGTTTCAGCCAAGCATGGGGCCGGGATGACCGCGTGGATAGATTGGCTTCTTCAGTTTCGGACGCTCCCTCAAGTGAGCTAGACGTTTACGCGGAACTGCTGCAACTGCGAGCAGAGAACAGGCGGCTGTGCCTGGAGACAGAGCGGTTGCGCGAAGCCTCGCTGCTTGTGCTTGATGAACCTGATACCGGCAGGCTGGCAAAATCGTTAGCACGCCAGTTCGGCGTGCTGCTGGGAGCCGAAAGTTCCTGGATTTTGGTGCTGCAAGATAGCGAAACAATTGCGCATGCCAGCTGGCCTCAGGAATCTGCGCGGTTTGAACTCCCTGATTTTCGAAGCGGCAATTTCGCCGCTGGTCGAGCGGCACAGCATCTGCAGACCTCCATGTTTCCTGGCGCAGACGGCGGCTATGACTTGGCAGTTCCCATTGTGGACCACCAGCATCGCTTGTTGGGATTGTTGCAGGCATGGAATGAGTTTCCTTTCAACAGCGACCAAAGCCGGGTAGCGCAGACCTTTGCGGTGCAGGCGGCGCTGGGCTTGGAGCGTGCCCGTCTTTTCGAACGCATGCGCGATTGGACGCGATCGCTAGAGATGCTGCTTTCCTTCAACGCCATCATCCATCAGCATATTGAGCCGGCGCAACTAGTGCGCCGCCTGGTGGAAAATGCCGCGCGGTTCCTGGAGGCTGACGGCGGCAGGACAGGGCTTGCCGTACCGGCTGCGGTAGCGGGGGCAAAGGTCATGGTCTCCGATGCCTATTGGTTCCGAGGTCACTGGCACGAAAGGCCCGGCCGATGGGAATCGGGGCAAGGCATTCCGGGTTTCCTGCTGGAGAGCGAATTTTCATACATTGCCAACGAATACTGCGACGACCGATTAGGCGACTCCTCAATCATTGAAGACTATGAGGTCCGCCGCGCGCTTTGTGTGCCCATCAAGAACATGGACGAAACGCTGCTTGGTTTCTTTGAGCTGCTGCGCGGTCCTGGCAAACCAGCGTTCACCTGGCAGGACGCGGCGTTCCTGGAATCGCTTGGCAACACGACCGCGGTGGCCATCCACAACGCGCAACTATTAAAGTCTTTGGAGATTAAGAATCAGCAGATACAGGCGCTGTCGGCAAACCACGTAAAGCGCCTGGAGGCTGAACGGACACATATAGCGCGCGAACTTCACGATGAAGCCGGTCAGGTTTTGATCGGCATCAAGTTAAACCTGCAGGTGCTGGCGCGAACGCTACCCCCGGACCAGCCGCAAGTGCGCGAGGAACTGGACCGCTTACGTGAATTGGTGAACAAATCGACGCTGCAGATCAAGGATTTGGCGCGCCGGCTGCGGCCACCTATCCTGGACCAGTTAGGATTGAACGTCGCGCTGAAACAGATGGCAGCGGACTTTACACAGCGGACGAGCGTGCCGGTAACCTGCAACCTGGAAGAACTGGTTGAGCGCTTGCCGGCCGACACAGAAACGGCGCTGTACCGCATTTCCCAGGAAGCTTTGACTAACGTGGCACGCTACGCCAATGCACTGTGCGTAGAGCTGAGTTTGCAGCGAAGCGGCGACCAGCTGCAATTCTGCCTGCACGACGACGGAGTAGGTTTTGACCAGGCCGCGGTTGGCGCAGGACTTGGTCTTTTGGGAATGCGCGAGCGGGCAGCTATGCTGGGCGCGCAATTCTCGTTGTATGCAGAGGCGGGTGAAGGCACTCGCATTACGGTGACGATTCCTTATGACAACTGCACGGGTGATCCTTGTTGACGATCACAACATAGTACGCCGCGGCCTGGCCGCTTTACTGCAAACCGATGGACGTTACCGCGTAGTAGCGGAAGCCGATAACGGCGAGGACGCCTTGACGCGAGTGGAGACGACTCCGGCCGAATTGCTGGTGCTCGACCTCTCCATGCCGCGCATGAACGGCTTTGAAACCATTCGCCGAATCGCCAAGAAGCGCAGCCGTGTAGGCATTCTGGTTCTTTCCATGTACGACGACGCGCAGTTTGTGGCGGAAGCGCTGCGTGACGGCGCGCGCGGCTACATTTTGAAACAGGCCATGGACGAGGAGTTGTTCTTGGCGTTGGAAACAGTGGCCAAAGGCTGCCAGTATGTCAGCTCGGCTATCGATATGGGGCGTGTTCAGGAGCACATGATCCAGTCGCAGGAACTGACCGCGCGCGAGCGTGAAGTTCTGCAACTGATCGCCGACGGCCACACCACGCAGGAACTGGCCGAGATTTTGCAAATAAGTCCGCATACGGCAACCCGGCATCGCGCCAATTTGATGCAAAAGCTGAACGCCCACAATCAAGTGGAGTTAGTGCGCGTCGCTGCCCAGAAGGGCATAATCATCCTCAAGTAAATTTCCAGGAAAACCTACACAGTTCTTGCTATTGCTCGGTAGTCCCGGCGGGCATAGAGTCACGGTGTAAGCATTAGCAATCGAAGAAGGAGCGGCAACAATGGCGACCGTTTTATGGTTCCAGGGTGGTGCGTGCAGCGGCAACACCATGTCTTTTTTGAACGCGGAGGAGCCCAGCGCATGCGACTTGGTGACGGATTTCGGCATAGATGTTCTGTGGCACCCTTCGCTCGGTATGGAAATGGGAGATAACGCCAAGAAGATTTTTCAAGATGTCGCCGATGGCACGCGTCCGCTCGACATATTCGTGTTTGAAGGCACTGTCATTCAGGGGCCGAACGGCACCGGTCGATTCAACATGTTTGCCGACCGCCCGATGAAAGATTGGGTGAAAGATATTTGCGCCCGAGCCGGAGCGGTTGTGGCGATTGGCGATTGCGCCTGCTGGGGCGGCATTCCGGCCACGGCCCCGAACCCGGTGGACAACATCGGCCTCCAATATTTGAAACGCAATCACGGCGGCTTCCTGGGTGCTGACTTCAAGTCCAAGTGGGGACTGCCGGTTGTCAACATTCCGGGTTGTCCGGCGCATCCTGATTGGATCACGCAGATTCTGGTTGCCATCGCCTCCGGACGCGCCGCCGATATCGCGCTAGATGATTTACAACGGCCGCAAACGTTCTTCAAGACGTTTACGCAGACCGGCTGCACGCGGGTTCAGTTCTTCGAGTACAAGCAGTCGCCGGTGGAGTTCGGGCAGGGCACGCGAACCGGGTGTCTGTTTTATGAATTCGGCTGCCGCGGACCTATGACACACAGCCCTTGCAACCGAATTCTGTGGAACCGCCAGTCTTCAAAGACTCGCGCGGGTATGCCGTGCACAGGATGTACCGAGCCGGAGTTCCCGTTCTACGATCTCAAGCCCGGAACGGTTTTCAAGACCCAAAAGATCAGCGGTACCATTCCGCGCGAAGTGCCCGTGGGTACTGACCATGTCACGTACATGGCATTGGCAGCCGCAGCCCGCATAGCTGCGCCGAAATGGGCCAAAGAAGATATGTTCGTCGTCTAAGTCAAAGGAGATCAAGCTATGGCCACCATAACCACCACCAGTCCTTCCGGAACCGGAAGCATTCCCTCTTCCAACATGCGCATCAGTCCTCTGGGACGTGTGGAAGGCGATCTCGATCTTCGGGTTACACTGCGCGACAACGTTGTCACAGACGCCTGGACAGAAGCCAGCATGTTCCGAGGCTTCGAGATTATCTTGAAAGGCAAAGATCCGCAAGCAGGGCTTATTGTCACGCCGCGCGTTTGCGGTATTTGCGGCGGCAGCCATCTTTACAAGGCTTGCTACGCGCTGGATACAGCCTGGAAAACGCATGTTCCTCAGAATGCCACGCTGGTGAGGAACATCGCACAGGCGTGCGAGACTTTGCAGTCCATACCGCGCTGGTTCTATGCCTTGTTTGCCATCGATTTGACGAACAAGAACTACGCCGGCGCAACCGATTATGCCGAAGCCGTCCGCCGGTTTGCGCCGTTTGTGGGAACCAGCTACGAAATAGGAGTAACGCTCTCCGGCAAACCGGTGGAAGTGTACGCCATATTTGGTGGTCAGTGGCCGCACTCGAGCTTTATGATCCCGGGCGGCGTCATGTGCGCGCCCACGCTCTCGGACGTCACTCGCTCCATCTCGATTCTCGATTACTGGAAACGCGAATGGCTGGAGAAAACCTGGCTGGGCTGCTCCATCGACCGATGGCTGGAGAACAAGACCTGGAAAGATGTGCTGGCCTGGGCGGATGAGAATGACAGCCAGCGCAACTCCGATTGCGCGCTGCTAATTCGCATGGGTCTAGAGGTGGGTCTCGACAAGTTCGGGCGTGGCTGTGGATCGTATCTTGCTACCGGCACTTATTTTCAGCCGGAGCTGTATGAGAATCCGACCGTTGAAGGCCGGAACGACGCGCTCATCAATCGTTCGGGTGTTTATAACGCCGGGACGTTCCACGATTTCGATCACATGCGCGTGCGCGAAGACACGGCGCACTCTTTCTACAACGGCGCCAGCTATCTGCATCCCTGGGACGGCGTAACTGAGCCGCTGGATCCGGCTGAGGGACACAAGCAGGGCAAATACAGCTGGGCGAAATCGCCGCGCTATGAAGTTCCTGGAACAAATGGCCGAGTTCCTCTGGAGGCCGGTCCGCTGGCGCGCCAGGTAGTGGCAGGGCGTCCGAACGCCGCTGCTCACCAGGATTTCGACCCGCTGTTCCTTGATTGCATCAACACGACCGGGCCGAGCGTGCTTGTGAGAGTTTTGTCGCGCATGCATGAAGCGACCAAGTATTACAAACTGGCGCGCAAATGGCTTGACGCGTTGCATCTGCATGACAAGTTCTACACCAAGCCGGTGGAACACGCCGATGGCAAAGGCTTTGGCTCAACCGAGGCGGCGCGCGGTTCGTTGTCTGATTGGATTGTGTTGAAGAACGGGCAGATTGAGAACTATCAGATAGTCACTCCAACCGCCTGGAATATTGGTCCGCGTGATTCGAACTCAATGAAAGGCCCAATGGAAACAGCGTTCATCGGCGCCGAGATCAAAGATCCGACAGATCCGGTGGAGATGGGGCACGTGGCGCGCTCGTTCGATTCCTGCCTGGTTTGCACCGTTCACGCCTACGATGAGAAGACCGGTAAGGAACTCTCACGCTTCCGCATCGGTGAAGGATCGTAGTCTCTAGCAAAACCTTCAATGATTCGCACGCTGATTATTGGCTGCGGCAACATACTGCGCGGTGATGACGCGGTGGGGCCCATTCTTATACGTCATCTATGGGATATGGGTCTGCCAAATGGCGTGCACTGCGCCGATGGCGGCACGGGGGGCATGGACGTTGCATTCCAAATGCGCGGTGTGCCTGAAGTGATCCTGATCGATGCCTGCAAAAGCGGGTCGGAAGCGGGTGCCATTTTTCAGGTTCCTGGCGGGGAACTGGAAACGCTGCCACCGCTGACGGGGATCCATTCGCATGCTTTCAGATGGGATCATGCGTTGGCGTTTGGCAGATGGCTGCTGAAAGACGACTATCCGAAAAATATAACCGTCTACCTGATTGAAGGTTCGAAGTTTGAATTCGGCGAGGCATTGTCGGAACCGGTGGAAAAATCGATGCGGGTGTTGGCGCGCCGGCTGATGGACGGTTTAAAACCGCGCCTGGAAGTTGAGATTACGCCGCAGGGTTCGCTGCATTTGCCGGTAACGCTGGCGCGCGAATATTTCGCCCAGGATACGCTGCTGGTTCAGGTAAAGGGTTCTGAGATGTGGCTGCTGCCGACGCGCGGTCCGGCATCGGGTGGATTGTTTCTGAAGCAGCATACTCCGCAGGGCGACCGCAGCGTGATTATTTGGGAACATCTGCCGGCCGGCTTTACGGCTGGTACGCGGCTGGCTTTTTGGGATGCCGCAAATCACGCTCTGCGCGTGGCGCTTCGAGCACAGGCGCTGCAATGACAAGGCCGGCTGTCGGCATAAAGGCGCATATCGAAGAGGAAAAGGGACGTTGGGTGGTTTATCTAGACATATCTTTCTGGCGCGAGAACGGGTCCTATGACGAACATAATCCGCTTGAAAGTGTGCGCAAGCGAATACGCGACTATCCCACGAAACGCGATGCCGAAGTGGCCGCGCACTGGATTGAACGGACGGCGGACCGCAATAATCCGCATCGGAACCTAGGCTTTTAAATGGACTATCTTGCTTTAGCTTTGCAGGGCGATTATCAGGGCGCGCTTAGTTTCCTTGCTCAAGAAAAGACGCGGAATGAAGTGATGGAGCAGGCCCTAGAATACGCCTTGGGAAGTGTGGAAGAACCGCCATCTGCAGAGGGGCTAAACGGTGAAGCTTTGGCCTTCGTGCTGATGCTGCAGGCGACTAACGCCATTGAGAAGAACGACTGTGCGGCTGCAATGACAACTTTGCGCGCCGCGATTACGGTGGCCCGTCCCGTTTCGCCGGAGCTTACAGCTCAATTATTGGCGCAATTGGCCACGCTTGAAAGCGAAAATATAGCCCTGGCTATTCAGCATCTGCGCGAGGCGATTGGACTGGCGGAAGGAATGGCAAAAGCTGACCTGCTGCTGCAACTGGGCATCGCTCTTCAGGACGCGGCGCACGGCAGCAAAGCTGCTTTACTGGAAGCGGTGAAAGCGTATCAGGAGTCGCTGCGCTTCGGCATCACGATTGAGAGCAAGCCGGAAAGCTTTGCCCTGCTGCAGAACAATTTGGCGCTCGCCTATCTGGCCATGCCGATGACGGAAGCCGGCGATCAGTTACGGATTGGGATTGCGGTTCAATCGCTGCGTGAAGCACTGAAGGTTTACACCAAGGAAAATTATCCCGAGCAGTGGGCCAGCGCACAGCTGAATCTTGCGAACGCGTTGCAGTACATCCCGACTTCGCACCCGGAAGAGAACCTGATTCAGGCGGTCGAGATTTACGACGAGATTCTGGCGGTTCGGACGAAGGCTTTTGATCCAGTGGGGTATGCGCGGCTGCTGGCGAACCAGGCGAATGCGCTGGCACACTTAGGAATCTTTTCTCCCGCCATGGAAAAGATCAGTGAGGCTTACAAGCTTTTTCAATGGCACGATGAACCGGAGATGGCAGCTGCCGCTATGGGTTTGGTTGAAAACATAAGTCAGCAGAGAGGTCATGCGAATGGATCTGCATGAGCGTCAGCAATTTGATTTCCTGCTGCAGATAGCGGTGGAGCGGTTTGTGGAACGGGTTCAGCAGTTAGGCGAGCAGCGGGCTCAAGTGAGGCCTTTTACCGACGCTATCTTTGCCGACTTTTTGTTAGACAACGCGGACGGCGCCTGCTTTGTATTGCGCGCGCTGTCGAGAGAAACGGAAGCGACTTTGATTGGGATGGCGAAGGGCGCCTTCTCCGATCTGCTGCAGAAAAAAGTGGAGGCGAGATGGCAGCCGCAGTAGAAGAAATAAGCGCGCAGATAGATGCGCTGGCCGAACGCGTGGATGAAGCGGTGACTGAAGTTCGCAACCTGGAAGAACCGGCGAGGACGCGGGCGCTTGAATTGAAGAGCGTGATTGAAGCATTTCACAAAGACGGCCTGACGAGAATTGTCAGGCATCTGCGGGCTGATGCGCGCGGTAAAGAACTGCTGATGGAATTAGCGGAAGATCCTTCCGTCTACACGCTGTTTGCCATGCATGGCATTGTGCGCACCGATGAACCGCCGGCAAGAACAAAGGAGGCCTTTGTGCCGCTGGGCGACTTGCTGATGCCGCCGGGCTGGAAGAATGGACCTTTATTAAGTGAGTTGACGGAAGGCAAGCCCCATCGACTTGACTTGGATAAGATGAGCGTCCTGATTCTGAAGCTGAACGGCAAGGTCAACGCGTTTCGTAACGAGTGTGCGCACCAGGGATTGCCGTTGGATGGCGGCATGGTGGATCACGAGGCATGCACCATTACCTGCCCGTGGCACGGTTTCCGATTTGATGCGGCCACGGGCGAATGCCTGACTGCTCCGCAGGCGCAACTGGAGCGGGTGGATATAAAGATCGAGCAAGGCCGCGTTCAGGTTCGCGCGCTATGAAGCCTTTGGCATGGCTAGGCGCGCCCGGAGGCAGAGGGCTTGCTCTGCCCAACGCGCAGCCAACGCCGGCGCAACTCTATGCGCCGCGCGGCATTTACTTCGATGACGATCTGATGGCGGTGGCAGACTCCGGGAATCATCGAATACTGATCTGGCATGGAGTGCCAACGCGCGATGGCGAAGCGGCGGCAGTGGTGCTTGGTCAGCCCGATTTTCATACAGAAGGACCTAACGCCCACGGACGCGGACCAGAGAACGGCCTGCATCTTCCTACCGCGCTGATGGTGTGCGAAGGACGCTTGCTGGTCGCCGATGCGTGGCACCATCGCATTCTGGTTTGGAATGAGGTTCCGACACTGAACGATACCCCGCCTGATTACGCTATCGGGCAGCCGGACCAGGCATCAACGGAGCCAAATCGCGGATGCGGCATCGATGCTGTGGGTCTGTACTGGCCTTATGGCATGGCGTTCATTGCGGGTTGGTTCTATGTTGCCGACACGGGCAATCGGAGGGTACTCGGATGGAAAGGTCTGCCATTGGACGACCGGCCGGCCGATCTTGTTCTGGGGCAAGGCAGCTCTGGTGAAGGCGAAGAGAACCGCGGCGGCCCGTCGAACGCGCGGTCGTTCCGCTGGCCGCACGCTATCGCCGGCAATAATGAAATTTTGTACGTGGCCGATGCCGGTAATCATCGAGCGCTGGGCTGGTCGCCGCATCCGCGAAGCGATTCAGGTGCGCAAGTGGTTCTGGGCCAGCAGAATTTTGAAGCCTCGGGTGAGTTTCCGTACGTAAAGCAAGGTGCTTCGCGGCTGCGTTTTCCTTATTCCATCGCTTGCAATGGCGACACGCTGGCAGTGGCCGACACAGCCAATAATCGCGTGCTGCTGTGGCAAGGTCTGCCAGAAAGCGGTACGTTTCGCGCCGCCGATGCCGTGGTGGGTCAGCCGGATTTCGATTCGACCGGTGAGAACGGGTGGAAGGCTGTTACGCATGAGACTCTGTGCTGGCCGTATGGCATTTGGATACATGGCGATAGAATCGCAGTGGCGGATTCCGGTAACAACCGCGCCATGCTTTGGTCGTTAGAAGGATGGAGGGCAGAATGTGTCTCGCAATACCAGGACAGATTAAACACATTTTCGAGGCCAATGGCACGCGCATGTGTAAGGTGAACTTCGGCGGCATCGAGAAAGATGTGTGCCTCGCCTACATGCCGGATATTCAAGTGGGCGAATACACCATTGTCCATGTCGGGTTTGCCATCACCAGGGTGGATGAGGAAGCGGCACACCGAACGCTGGCTATGTTCCGCGAGTTAGGTCTGCTCGAGGAAGAGTTGCATGAAGTACCTGACTGAGTTTGGCGATGGGGAAATTGCGCAACAACTAGCGCGGGAGATCAGGCAGATTACTACGCGGCCGTGGGCGCTTATGGAGGTGTGCGGAGGACAGACACATTCCATTATTCGCAACGGCATCGATCAACTGCTGCCTCCGGAGATCGAGCTAATTCATGGGCCGGGTTGTCCGGTGTGTGTTACGCCGCTGGGACTGATTGACCAGGCGCTTGAAATTGCTTCGCAGCCTGGGGTTATCTTCTGCTCGTTCGGAGACATGCTGCGGGTACCGGGCAGTAATAAAGATCTGTTTCGAGTAAAGAGCGAGGGCGCGGATGTGCGGGTGGTCTACTCGCCTTTAGATGACGTTCAGATTGCCAGGCAAACGCCCGGCAACCAAGTGGTTTTCTTCGGCATCGGGTTTGAGACGACGGCGCCGGCGAATGCTATGGCGGTGAAACTGGCCAGCCAGCAGGGGCTGAAGAATTTCTCCATTCTGGTTTCGCATGTTTTAGTTCCACCGGCCATCGAAGCCATAATGACGTCGCCGGGTAATCGGGTGCAGGCATTTCTCGCGGCTGGACATGTATGCAGCGTTATGGGCTACTGGCAGTATCCGCCGTTAGCTGAACGGCATCGTGTTCCCATCGTCATCACTGGGTTTGAACCTTTGGATGTGTTGGACGGTATCCGGCGCGCGGTCAAGCAACTGGAATCGGGGCGCGCGGAGGTGGAGAATGCTTATGAACGGGCCACGAATTTCGAGGGCAACCAGACTGCGCAGCAAGTTCTAGGCGACATTTTTGAAGTGACGGACCGAGCATGGCGCGGCATTGGAGTGATTCCGAAAAGCGGTTGGGGTCTGCAGCCCGCTTACCGCGAGTTCGATGCCGCTTATCGCTTCACCGTCTCCGATATTCAGACGTGTGAATCGCCTTTGTGTCATAGCGGCGAAGTGCTGCAGGGGCGCTTGAAACCGAATGAGTGTCCGGCGTTCGGGCGGGAATGCACTCCGAGAAAACCGCTGGGGGCAACCATGGTTTCAAGCGAAGGCGCTTGCGCGGCTTATTATAACTACGGCCGGTTTCACAATATTGCAGCGGCAGCAACGTAGATGAATTTTGAAAACTGGACTTGTCCTTTACCTCTGCGCGACTATCCGACGGTGGTGCTGGGTCATGGAGGCGGCGGCAAACTTTCGGCGGAGTTGGTAGAGCATCTTTTCCTGCCCGCGTTCAAGAACCAGGCTTTGCAGAATTTGGGGGATTCGTCTGTACTGACAGTTCCGGCCGGAAGGCTGGCGTACTCGACTGACTCATTTGTTGTGCGACCGTTGTTCTTTCCCGGCGGCAGCATTGGCGAGCTGGCTGTCAATGGGACGGTGAACGACCTGGCGATGAGCGGCGCAAAACCTTTGTATCTAAGCGCCGGTTTCATTCTGGAGGAAGGCTTCGCGTTGGAAAGCCTGGGCCGGATTGTAGACAGTATGGCGAAGGCCGCATGCCAGGCCGGAGTTCAGATTGTCACTGGCGATACCAAGGTTGTAGAGCACGGCCACGGCGACGGAGTGTACATCAACACCTCGGGAATTGGCGTGATTTCAGACGGCGTGAACATCGGCCCCACGCTGGCGCTGCCGGGTGACGCGATCTTGGTTAGCGGCACGATTGGCGACCATGGCATGGCCATTATGAGCGTACGCGAGGGCTTGGAGTTCGACACGGTGATTGAGAGCGATTGTGCATCACTGGCAGACCTGGTAGCGAGCATACTGCCTATTGGCGGCATCCATGCGCTGCGCGACCCCACGCGAGGAGGTGTGGCTTCATCGCTGAATGAGATCGCGGTCAGTTCCCATGTGGGTATGGTGATTGAAGACGTGCGCATACCGATTCAGCCCGAGGTGGAGGCGGCGTGCAGCCTGCTCGGTCTCGATCCACTGTTCGTGGCTAACGAGGGGAAGCTGATCGCTATTGTCGATGCTACACGTGCCGACGAGATTCTGGCGCGCCTGCGGAGCCATCCGCTGGGTGAGAGAGCGTGCATCATCGGGCGAGTGACGCCAGACCATCCAGGACTAGTGGTGAGCAAAACGCGAATTGGCGCGACTCGCGTGGTTCCGATGCAACTGGGCGAGCAGTTACCTCGCATCTGTTAGCTGATCTCACTATTCCGGTTTCACTAATGCATGCGCCTTCGTCAATGGGCGTGCGGCAATAGGGACAAGTTGTGGCAACGGTCATGCTCGCGGCTTCTCCAACGCAAGGCGGCCTATCTGGACAGGGTCGCCATCCTGAAGAATGGGATTCTGAACGGGACTTCCTCGGTTCGAAAATGGGCCGCCGATCCAGTCCGCTTAAATCCATGCTTTGCTGCCGATTTTGGGTGGGATAAAAGGGTTGGATAAAAGGGTGGTTTTTCGCGTTTTGCGAAACGACTTAGGTCGGGTTCGTATTGAGAAACAAATACGCAGCTAGACGTTCACCGCATCGGAAACCGACGCCTCTGCGAACGTCGCCATCTCTCTGTAGAGCTTTACCGCCGCTGTTAACACTCCCATTGCCAGCGCCGCTCCGGTTCCTTCACCCAAGCACAATCCCAGATCAAGGATGGGTTTGGCGCCTGCGTCGGCCAGCAGAGATTTGTGGCCTCGTTCGGCTGAGCGGTGGGCAAAGAACACATGTTGTCCGATAGAAGAGCAAAACGCGCGGGCGATGAGAAACGCCGAGCCGCTGATGAATCCGTCCACCACCACCGGCAGGTGCCGCGCGGCCGCACCCAGCAGAAATCCCGCCATCATTGCGATTTCAAAACCGCCAAATGCCGCCAGAACCGCCAGTGGATCACTCTTGTCGACCGTTCGCGCGGCCAACGCAGCCGACAAAATTCTACATTTATATCGAACTCCCTTGTCGTCAAGGCCGGCGCCGCGGCCTACCGCATCCTCGGGTCTCACGTCTGCCAAAACACACAGCAGAGCGCTGGCGGAAGTGGAGTTGCCGATACCCATCTCGCCCACTCCCACGAGGTCAAAGTGCTCCGCTGCCTGCTGGGCCAGTTCAATGCCACTATGGAGGGCAGCCTGCGCCTGCTCCAGCGACATGGCAGGTTCCCGATAGAAATTTCCGGTTCCTTCCGCGACGCGCCGGTCAAGCGTGCCTTCTATCTTGGGGCCCGCAACACCCGCATCGACAATGAAGGTTTCTATATCCAGTTGCCTGCACAAGACACTGATGGCAGCGCCGCCGCGCATAAAGTTCTTGACCATCTCACGCGTAACTACCGACGGATATAAGCTGACGCCTTCGGCCGTGATGCCATGATCTCCACAGAACACGTACATCGCGCGCCGGTCCACTCTCGGCATAGTAGCGCCTTGAATCTGCGCCAACTTAATAACGTCCGCTTCCAGCCTGCCGAGACTGCCGCGTGGTTTCGTCAGCGAATCCCAACGCTCCTCGACAGCCTGGCCAATGGCCACCGGCAAATGGTCGGGAATGTCTTTAAGAATATTCAACACGAATCACCTCTCCATAGAGTTGCGCAAATTCCAACGGGTTACGGTTATCAAGCAAGCTGGCCAGCGCCGCGTTCACGCCTTGATGCGCCACCACCGCCACCGGCGTTTCGCCGTTACGAATGGCTTGGCATATGGGTTTTACGCGATCTAGAACTTCCTGCCAACTCTCACCGCACGGCGGACTGACACCCAGCCAGTCTGCACACTTTTGGGCGGCCAATGCAGGCCATTCCTGCTCAACTTCCGCCCAGGTTCTGCCGGTCCATTGGCCAAAATCGACTTCGCGCAGAGCGGCCATTTCTACTCTGCGCGCTCCGCGAAGGAACGCCGCCGTTTGACGCGCGCGCAACAACGGACTGCAATAGGCAACCTTTACTTCAATGCCGGACAGAGCTTCTTCGGCATGCCGGCATCCCGCTGCCGATAGCGGCGGATCCAATCGCCCCAACAAGACGCCCTGGATCTGCGGTTCCGCGTGACGAATTAAATAGAGGGTCGCCACGAAAGAATCACCAGATTGACGGTTTCAACTACGACACACGTGGCGCCGAGGCAATCGCCATTCACTCCGCCCAGCCGCCGCAAAAAGTAGGTACGTGCCAGCACGATTGTAAGACTACTCACCAGAGTCATGGCCATTGCCAGGCGCCATCCCGCCAGAAACGAAAACGCGATCGCTTGGGCGATCACTAGTGCTGTGATTGTTCGGGTGCAACCATGCGCGAATTCCTGACCTAAGCCTTCACCCACCGGCGGCGCGAAGTGCGCCATGGCGACGAGTGACGCACGCGATAAAGCCAGCACAGCCGGCAACGCGCGAATAGGATCGATGCTGCACTGCACCAGCGCCTGCCATCGAAGCAGTGTTGAACCGACCAGTGCGACAGCTCCATACGTCCCAATGCGGCTGTCTTTCAAAATCAGCATGATCTTCTCGCGGCTGCGGCCTGCCCGGAAAGCATCCGCCACATCAGCCAGTCCATCTTCATGCAGGCATCCGGTACTAGCCATCAGCCAGATGATGGCGAGCAGTGCCGCAAGCGGACCTCCAATAGAAACAACTCCAGCCGCCGATAATCCCAGTAGCGCGCCGACAATGGGGAAGAATATGGCTGAGTTAGCGAGTGCCGCTGCTTTCGCGCGAACTGGCACAATCGTCAGGAACTGCAGCGCACCCAAGAAGGAGTTCATCACTTAATGCGCAACCCGATGCCGAAAATCATCCAGTGAACCTCAGCGGCCTGTTCCGCCGCGCGTTGATTCAGGCGGCCGGCATGATCTCGAAAGCGTCGAGCCAACTCATTTTCTGGAACAATGCCGCAGCCGACTTCATTCGATACCAAGATCACCTTCGTCTGTGCGTGCGCTGCCGCATCCACCAGCTTGCGGCACTCACATTCAACGTCACGATCTTCCGCCAGCATGATGTTACTCAACCAAAGCGTCAGGCAATCCACCACGATGGCGTCGTACCCTCCGTCTTCCGCGCCAATGCGCTCGGCCACGTCCAAAGGCTCCTCCCAGGTCACGATGGAGCCATCACGCTCGGCTTGATGCATGGCGATGCGCTGACGCATCTCATCATCGAACGCTTGCGCCGTTGCAATAAATCCCAGGCGCGTTCCCGAAGCCTTCAGCACGCGCAGCGCCGCTGCGCTCTTGCCGCTGCGACTGCCGCCGCCAATCAGAATCATGCGCTGAACCCTTTGCGCCGGCCGCGCAACATCCAGATAAACACCGGGCCTCCCAACAACGCCGTAATGACGCCCACCGGTATCTCCACAGGCGCCAGCACCGTTCTGGAAAAGACATCGCAGACGGCGACAAAAGCGCCGCCGATTAAAAAAGAGCAGGGCGCAATTACACGATGATCCGCGCCCAGCCAGATACGCAGAGCATGCGGAATAATCAGCCCGACAAATCCGATTGGGCCCGTCAGCGCGGTGACCGCACCCGTCAAGATGGAAGTAATTGCGCAGCCAAGTAACAGCAAATGGCTGGGCGACAATCCGCGCGTGGATGCCCACTGTTCCCCCACGGCCAGCAGATTCCACTCGCGCGCGTGCCAGAACGCCACCAAGCAAACCGGCGTCAGCAACACGCTCAACCACAGGAGCGTTGGATAACTGGGTGCGTCCATTCCGCCCATCAGCCAGCGATTTACTGAGAACGATCGCAAAAATCCTGCCAGGCTCGACAAGAACAAGATGGCCGCGCTGCAAATGCTGTTAAGCGTAATGCCCGCCAGCAGCAGACTGGTGGACGACATCTTTCCGCGCTCGGATGAGATGACTACAATCAGCAAGAGTACCGCCGCGGCGCCCGCGCAAGCCGCCAGACTCACGGGCGAAAATCCGCCGATGGCTTCCCATCCGGCTAGAATGGCCGCCACAGCACCTACTGCTGCGCCACCCGAAACTCCAAGCGTGTAAGGAGTCGCCAGCGGATTGCGCAACATGGCTTGTAACAGCACTCCGGAAAGAGCCAGCGCGCCGCCCGTCCATAAAGCCAGCAAGGCGCGCGGAATTCGCAACGCTATGAGGATTTCATAATCGGGCGTGGTGCCATGAATAGCGCGGCTGAAGTTCATCGCTCCCGAGCCAACGAGCACTGCCAGCGCAAACGCGGCCACCATTGCCACCGCCGAAACGGACACAGCGGTTGACTGCGTCACGCGCCTAGTCGCCATAGAGCAGCCACGGTTGGCCCGACGCCCGGTGATGCAGTTCCACCTGCACCTGAAAAACTTCCTCAAGCAGATTGGAACGCAATATTTGCGAGGGAGCGCCGTCCGCACGGAGCCGGCCTTCATGCAGCAGGATCATGCGACTCGCATAGGCAGCCGCCAAGTTCAAATCATGCGTCACACAAACAATCAACAAACCTTTGCGGCTGAGTTCCGCCAACAACCGTTGAAGCTCAACCTGATGCTGCAGATCCAGATGCGTGGCCGGCTCATCTAACAGCAGCACCTCTGGTTCCTGCGCCAACGCG
>PLRJ01000189.1 GCA_003163855.1 Bryobacterales bacterium
AAGCAGGCGATTCCGCTGGCGAATCCTTGCCGGAAGCCCGGGGAGTGGCAGACATACGATGTGATTTGGACCGCGCCTACTTTTAATGAGGACGGATCGTTGAAGACTCCTGCCTATGTGACGGTGCTATTCAATGGCGTGCTGGTGGAGAACCACTTCGAGTTGAAGGGCGAGACTCGTTATATCGGTAAGCCGTTTTACAAGAAGTACGACGCAGCGCCGATTAAGCTGCAGGCGCACGGGGACAAGAGTGAGCCCATCAGCTTCCGCAATATCTGGGTGCGGGAGTTGGAGTAGAGGCAAACAGCCTGACGCACGCTTTGTTTCCCGGTGTCGGAGGGTGCAGAGAACGGTGGAGGGGCGTTTCGGACGGTGCAAATAGGGTACAGCCAACGAGTTTCCGCACCGTGATTCTGCTTGGTTTAAGGGTTTTGGTAGTGCGGAAACTCGAAGGCAGTCCCTTTTTTGCGCTTTGGTTCGTTTAGAGAGCGCGCTTTCGGCGGACGGTACTTTCCACCAGATCCGCTGGATTCAGCAGATGCTCCGGACGGTAATGCTGGGTGGACCAGCGGCAGCCCTCTGCCAACTCGACACCCAGAAAATAACCCATGCCTTCAAAACGGCAGTAACGAACGGTACCCACAAGTTCGCCGTCGCCAAAGCTGATAGAGAGTGGAGTTCCGGTCAGAATGGGAGATTCGACTTGAAGGCAGACGCCCGAGAGCGAAATGTCTTCCAGGTTGGCTACGCGCCGGTGATGGCGGCCTTTGCTGTCAACCCAAGTCAGTTCGACCAGTTCCGCACACAGCAGACGATCTGGCCCGCGGCGATCTAAAGTCTCGTTCATGAACTACTCATCGGATTTTAGCGCCCCGATAGTTAGGATTAGACTTACAAACGTTGGAAGTAAATATGGATTCTCCGTTGGACAGTCAAACACAAGAGCCGCCCGGCGTTGGCTCCAGTAAATGGAGCGTAGTTTTACGAGCAGCCTTCTTTATCGCGACCGTCTTCATTGGTGTGCAGCTGCTTACTCCCCTGCTGTATTGGTTTTTTGGGGTGTTGGTGGCGGGTACCGTAGGCCTCTGCGCCACTGGGTTGCTCGCCAATCTTCTCACGATGAAGATTTTTGACAGGCGCAATTTTGATGAAATCGGGTTAAAGCTGGGCGTTTTGTCGGCTTGGCACCTCGTTCTGGGCCTCGTTTTCGGAGGCGGCTGCGCCGGCTTGATGTTGTTGCTTCCTATCGTGGCCGGAGCGGCCCGTTTTGTGCCTAATCCGCATTCCGAGTTCACCTGGATCGGACTGATTTTCTATTTGGCGGCGCTGTTTATTGCCGCTTCCGGCGAAGAGATGATCTTCCGCGGCTACGTCTTTCAGCTGTTAGTGGAAAAGATGGGTCCCTATGCGACGTTGCTGCCGCTGGCGGTTATTTTCGGTTTGACCCACTCTTCGAATCCGCATGTCACGTGGCTGGGCATTCTCAACACCACTCTTTGGGGCGTTATTCTGGGCTACGCATTTTTGCGCAGTCGCGATTTATGGCTGCCCATTGGTCTTCACTACGGATGGAACGCAGTGCTGCCGCTCTTCGGCGTCAATTTGAGCGGACTTACAATTGATGTGACGAGGTACAACTACCAATGGGATCTTGGGGCACTCTGGAGCGGCGGCGAGTATGGGCCGGAGGGCGGCGTGCTGACCACCATTTTTGCGATCGGTCTCTTCGTTGCACTTTACAAAATCAAGATCAAGCCCCAGACGGCCTACATTGCGGTGAGCCTGAACGAACCCGACCCGCTCGAGTTCTCCTAGCGCTTGGGCTGCTATGCGCACTGGCTTTACCTTTGTGCGCCGACAAGCTCAGTTTTGACGAGCGTATAGAAATTGAGCGCGGCTTAACAGCTGAGTTTGCCACGGCTAAGGTCACGCTGCCGCGATCAAAGAAACCGCTGGTTATAAAAAGCGATGGGCAGTATGACAAGGCGGCTTGGGAAGATGCGATGCGCGAAGCAGGGCCGGCGTCGCGGGTGGGCGACCAGGTTCAGGTGACGCGGGTGCTGATCGAGTCGAATAAAATTTTGCTGGAGATCAACGGCGGTGTCAAAGGGACCGGCCATTGGTACGACCACGTTGAAGTGGGCATGGGCGGACCCACTTCGCCGGTGGGACGAAATCAGAACGCCGGAACAGCGAACGGTTCGAACCTGGTGCTGGTGTTTCCGGGGCCGGTGCCATCGGTGAAATCGGTGGAGATCAAGCGGATGCTGGCAGGCGTGCTGGATTTTGAGAAGCATTCGGCTTCAGCACAATATGTCGATACTTTACCTGAGCCGGTGAAGAAGGCGATTAAAGAGCAGAAGGCGATACCGGGCATGGATAAAGACCAGGTGATGCTGGCGCTGGGCAAGCCGCAGAACAAGAGCCGCGAGACAAAGCCGGATGGGGATGAGGTGGAGGATTGGGTATTTGGAGAGCCTCCAGGGAAGATGACGTTTGTGCGGTTCAGCGAGGGCAAGGTGATTGACGTGCATGATTCGTATGCCAATATTGGCGGGACAACGGCGCCGCCGCTGGCACCGCCTCGGTGAGTTGCCGTATTTTTATAAGGCCCGGGCGGAGCATGACAAAGACATTGCGCCTTAAGGACCACACGGGCCTGAAGTAAGCAGCAACTGGCCCCGAAACGGTAGCGCCTGTCGCTATGCTTGGTTATCCATGTGGACTAAAGTCTTACTACTCTGCATAGCCAGCGGCGTCGCGACGGCGCAAAGTGTGGAGGATCGAATTGCGCGGATTCAGAATGGCCTTTTGAGGCCGGTGGTGATCGCGGGCGATGCGTCTTCAGGACTGAAATTGGCTGATGAGATGGCAGAGATGCATGTTCCTGGTGTCAGCGTTGCCTTTATTCATGCGGGCAAAATCGAGTGGGCTCGCGGGTTCGGGCTGAAGAGCGTTGGTGGTGCGGCGGTCACGCCGGAGACGTTGTTCCAGGCGGCGTCTATTAGTAAACCGGTTGCCGCGCTGGCTGTTTTGCAGTTTGTGGAAGCGGGCAAGATCAGCCTGGATGGCGATGTCAATCAATATCTGAAGAGCTGGCAGGTGCCGGCGAACAGTTTCACTGACACCAGCAAGGTGACGGTGAGGGAGTTGCTGACACACTCGGCGGGGTTGACGGTGCATGGGTTTGCCGGTTATGCGGCGGGTGCGGTTGTGCCGGAACTGCGGCAGGTTTTAAATGGCGAGAAGCCGGCCAATAGTGAGGCGATCCGGGTGGATGTGAAGCCGGGCACAATTTGGCGCTATTCGGGAGGCGGGTATGTGGTGGCGCAGCAAATGCTGCAGGATCTTTCGGGCCATCCGTTTCCGAAGCTGATGCATGACACCGTGCTGGCGCCGATCGGAATGATGCACAGCACTTATGAGCAACCCCTGCCGCAGAGACGCATGGCGGAGGCGGCGCTGCCGTATCGCGCCGACGGCAAGCCGGTGGAGGGCGGGCCGCATACGTATCCGGAGATGGCTCCGGCGGGATTGTGGACCACGGCGCCGGACTTGGCGCGCTATGCGCTGGAGGTGCAGCGCGGCGTGGCGGGCGGCGCGAGCAAGGTCCTGTCAAAAGCAATGTTTCAGCAGATGCTTACCCCCGGCTTGCATGACTGGGGTTTGGGACCGGAGCTCGGCGGGAGTGCGGGGCATCGGTATTTCGAGCATGGCGGAGCGAACGAGGGCTATCGCTGCCAGTTGGTGGCGTATGACGAGGGCGATGGGGTGGTGGTTATGACCAACAGCGATAGCGGCGGTCCGTTGACGATGGAGATTGTGCGCAGCGTGGCGCATGAATATGGATGGCCCGATTTCGAGCCGGAATCGCGCAGTGTGAGCAAGGTGGACGCCAAGATCTTTGATTCGCTGGTTGGGGAATATAAGAGCCCGTTTGGAGTGTTTCGCGTGACGCGGGAGGGCGATGAGTTGTTTGCGGAGTCAGCAGGGCAGCCTAAGACTCGTTTGTATGCGGCCGGCGAGCGCGAGTATTTTCTCACCGTGGCGAAGGTGAGTGTGACGTTTGGAACTGATACGGAGGGAAAGGCTACCGAGATGGTGCTGCATCAGTCGGGGCATGATGTGGCGGCTAAGCGGGTGCGGTAGAGGGCGGGAGCAGAGATACGGGGTCGCCTTGTCCGCTTGTTCGGACGCAATACGATGATGCAGGCGTGTGAGCCTGGCGGATAATCGAAGTCCAGCGTGACTAGCCTAGCTGCTAAACGAAGTGTCCCCATTTTCAAGGTCATCTATTCTGCGTTCGTGGGCTTCTGCGATGCGAACCAAAGCTCGAATGTTTTCGCCGTCAGCCGCAACCGCTACAGCTATTTTGTCCACAATGTGTTCGATGACGCTTAGGCTTTCGGCGCTCTGCACGCCCAATTGCGTGAGACGATCCAAATTGGCTTCAATTCGGTCAAGGCGGGCGCTACTCTCGCTCGGCATGAGTGATTTCCGCGTAGCACTTCAAGCGCGGCGGTTACGATAGTCCGCAATCCGCGCCAGCCGCATGCCAGACCAACGATCTTACAGACACCAAAACGCTGGCTCATCTGCTGAAGTACGACTCGATTCTAGGTCAACTGAAACACGAAGTTAAGTTGGGAAACCTGGGGACGCCTCGCCAGTAACCAATCGCGCCTGCATCAAGCAAACATCTCCTGCTGGCCGGCCAACGCTGCCGAGGCCTTTTTTCTTCGGTCGCCCGACTGCCATCACTTGACCGATTCTGCCCATGTCATAGAAGTGCGTCAGCTTGGGCAAGATCTCAAGAACTCACAAACGGGTGAGACGTCCCCGCGTTGCCCAACGGGTGAGACGTCCCCGCGTTGCCCAAAATCCGGCCCTTTACCCGAGGGTCCGCCGCCCAAAATTCCGACAAAGTGCCGCCCAGAATCCCGTTCTTTGCCGGTATCACGAGATCCTCTGCCATCGTCGTACAAACAAACGCGCAAGCCTGTCGCTGTGTTGGAGTTAATGAAGCCGATGCCCGGATACAGGGCGAGGGTAGAAAGCTGATGGCCCGGACGCGAGTTTTCGCTTAGCGGCTGACCAAGACCAGCGGCTAAAAGAGAACCAGCATGGAGAGCGGCTTCCATTGCCGTTATTGTAGGTCGTCAGAAATGGCGTCTACTCCGGGTAGCCCTCGGAGGCTGGAGCAACTGGTTAACTGGTGAGGCGTCCCCGAGTTACCCCGGGTACCCCGAGTTACCATAGGTGAGAAGCCTGAAATGATCTATCAGCGCCGGATGTTGAACGCTGCGTCCCGAGTTTCCGACTTCCGGAGAGCCCAGACTCCTGGTGCCTGCTGATCTCCGGTGCATCCTCCGACTCGCGCCAGACACCATACATTGATGTCATAAGCCAGCGCGATGTCATGCGGGGCAGCGCTCAAATCAACTGAATACACAACCGCCGGCGGTCTGCCAATTGGCTCCTGTCCAACGTGGACGCCATGAGCACCCAGTTTTGACTCGATCGCTCCTTTGTCAGTGAAGTGCACAAGTAGCTGCGTTGAAGCTCTCCCCGGTCCATCCCTCGGGTCGGAAATAATTTGTATGGAAGTCTGGCTGAGCTTACCGTCATTCGTTTCAATCGAGGCGATAAATCCTGCAGGCGGGGCAAGCCCGAGCGCAGAGAGAGGCCGATTAATAACGCTGGCATCGCTCCAGCACCTATTGCCATCACACCTGATGGTGCCAGCGTGATCCGCGGCCCATTTACGGAGACGCTCGGCGGAAAATGGTCCCGCGTGAAACTCACGCATCTCGTTTCGGATTGAATTCGCAATCATTACCGGGCGCAAAATAAAGGCGGCGAAAACGAGAGTCGCCACGATGCAAGCAATCACAGCCAGGGCAATTAGTGGAGGTATACGCATTTCTTAAATCGCCTTATCAGTTACCGCCACCGGGCGGCGTGAGGTTCGTGGAGGTGACCTCTCTGCCGTTTACGAAGGTGTTCCCAGTTGCCGAAAAATAAACACCAAGAGAGTAGAAGTCGTGAAACCTGGGACGCCTCGCCAGTAACCATTCTCCTCTGAATCAAGCAAACATCTCCTGCTGGCCGGCCAACGCTGCCGAGACCTTTTTTCTTCGGTCGCCCGCCCGCCGCCACTCGACCGATTCTGCCCATGTCATAGAGTGCGTCAGCTTGGGCAAGATATCAAGAACTCAGAAACGGGTGAGACGTCCCCGTGTTACCCCGTGTTACCTCCGTGTTACCCCGTGTTACCTCAAAGATTGACGCTCCGGTGGATGAGGTTCCGACCTTCGGGGTGGCGTGTCTAGTTTAAGCCGGTGCATAGCACCGTTCTTGAAATCCCCATTTCATTAGCCTCTTCGATGTGGGTCGCGCGGAGGCGCAAACTTCCCGTTCGTCTTTCTAACATCCCTGAGGTATGCCCAAAAATTGTATGTAGTTCCAGCAACGTACATGAACACAGCTAGTAGGCACATGCTGAGCAAAAGAATCTTCCGCCCAACAAGGTCCCATTCATCATGGAGAGGGAAGTCACGGAGAAAAGGTATAACCGACACAATAGCTGCCGCCAAAGCGATCCCAACCCAAAATGTTCCCAGCTTCCACGTCCTCAGGCGCAACAGAATTCTTGTCTCCTGCTGCTCGGCTTGAACTGCTTCATCTTGTGCCTCTCTACGAATCTGAGCTTTGTCTATCCGACCCACGGCGTTCCTCCTGATTGGCGATGAGCACTAGTTAACACCGACTCTCGATAATGTCTGCTTTCGCACCTCATTGGCAGGCTTGGCCATGGGAGGAAACCTGGGGAGGAAACCTGGGGACGCCTCGCCAGTAACCATTCTCCTCTGAATCAAGCAAACATCTCCTGCTGGCCGGCCAACGCTGCCAAGACCTTTTTTCTTCGGTCGCCCGCCCGCCGCCACTCGACCGATTCTGCCCATGTCATAGAGTGTGTCAGCTTGGGCAATATATCAGGAACTCAGAAACGGGTGAGACGTCCCCGCGTTACCAGCGTCGCGGGTGGGCGACCAGGTTCAGGTGACGCGGGTGCTGATCGAGTCGAATAAAATTGCTGGAGATCAACGGCGGTGTCAAAGGGACCGGCCATTGGTACGACCACGTTGAGGTGGGCATGGGCGGACCCACTTCGCCGGTGGGACGAAATCAGAACGCCGGAACAGCGAACGGTTCGAACCTGGTGCTGGTGTTTCCGGGGCCGGTGCCATCGGTGAAATCGGTGGAGATCAAGCGGATGCTGGCAGGCGTGCTGGATTTTGAGAAGCATTCGGCTTCAGCGCAATATGTCGATACTTTACCCGAGCCGGTGAAGAAGGCGATTAAAGAGCAGAAGGCGATACCGGGCATGGATAAGGACCAGGTGATGCTGGCGCTGGGCAAGCCGCAGAACAAGAGCCGTGAGACAAAGCCGGACCGAATCCAGCTGTGAGCAACCTTCATAGATGATCTTGGCAACACGGCTGGCCGCTTCCGGGTTCTCGCGTTCAATCCACTCTTGCATATGCGCTCTAGGTCTTCAGCGGCAGGTTCAGACCACCTGATTTCCATCAGGGCTTGAGAAAGCGCCGCAAGCGGTCGCCTACCTGCTCATGCGTGAGAAACTCGCCACGCTCTAGAGCTGCCTCGCCTCGTTTGACGGCTTCAACGAAACGGTCTTCTTCCTTGAAGTAACGCGCCACAACATCGCGCACAACCTCGTCCGGGTTCATGCCTTCCTGTGTGGCTCGCTGCGTTAGCCGCGCTTGCACATCTGGGGTGAATTGTACTTCCATAGCTCTAGCCTACGAAAAACCCTTTCGCGGCTCAACCTCAAATTTGGTAAAAGGCGGGGCCGGGTATCTGGGCGATCAATTCGGGTATGGCATCACAATGGGAAAAACGTCTTATTACCGACCAGATCATCAACACTCGTACTGACGAACATTCCTCCACCAAGGAATGTCTTGCATGTCGCGCCGACATAGTGCGCAACGTACATACAGGCCAAAACGCTGCCAGACTGCTTGCGGGGCATGCAGGAGATCAAAACCGCTACCTTGCTCGGGTCTGAGTTGGTCACTGCTACGAACGGCTTGGAATCGTTCAACTTCTTAACCAGAGATTGAGCTACGGGCGCGGCTTCGTCGAGGCCTGTCACGAATACAGCAAACCTTTCAGAAGGTTTGCTGTCCTGCGAACGTGCGGAATTGGTAAAGGCCAGAAAGGCAAAAACCGCCAACACAGTTGGCTTTCTCATTTTCATTTTGGCGTGAAACAAAGACATATATGGTGCCCTTCCAATCTCTCAAGGTTAGCCCAAGCAATGGCAAATCATCGGGAAAGCCGGAGCGTTGCGGGGTGTCCCCGCTGGAAGGGGTAGCGGAAAACATGGCCGAACACTGTGCCGCCCAGCAAATTACGGCAGACGAGAAGGCAAAGCAGGCCCAACAGGCCGCCTAAATCGCCCCCAACATCACATGTACGGCGAAGTCAGCGCCACAACTGCGCCTGCCCTTGATCGCGAAATTTTCACCCCTTCCGTAGAATGGAAGCATGCCAATTAAGGTAGGAATTAACGGCTTCGGCCGTATCGGGCGGAATGTCGTCCGCGCGGGTTTGCATAACCCGGAAATAGAATTTGTTGCCGCCAACGATCTTACAGACACCAAAACGCTGGCTCATCTGCTGAAGTACGACTCGATTCTAGGTCAACTGAAACACGAAGTTAAGTTTGCAGGCGACATGATTCATGTCGGCGGCAAGCAGATCAAAGTATTTGCGACGAAGGACCCGGCGGAAATCGACTGGCCCAGCATGGGGGTCGATATTGTGGTTGAGTCTACGGGCCGCTTTACGGATGCGAAGGAAGCCAAGAAGCACCTGCGCGGAACGGTGAAAAAGGTGATTATTTCCGCGCCCGCCTCGAATGAGGACATTACCATCGTGCTGGGCGTGAACCACGATATGTACGATGCCGCGAAGCATCACGTGGTCTCCAATGCATCGTGCACAACGAATTGTCTGGCGCCGGTGGCCAAGGTGCTGCACGACACCTTCGGCATCGA
>PLRJ01000208.1:0-39725 GCA_003163855.1 Bryobacterales bacterium
TGCTGAAGCGCGGAGTTCAAGTTCTTCTCCAGGATCATCGCCGGGCAAGGTTTTAAGAGAAAACGGAAAATCTGCCCCTGGTTCACAGCCGCGCCTGCGGCCTTGGTATCCGCTTCGCCCGTCAACAGCATGCGAACCGATTCCGGGCGCACGTGCGCCACTTGTGCTAGAAACTCGACCCCGTTCATGCCCGGCATGCGATAGTCCGAGACGATCACCGCGATACTTGGATCTGCATTCAGCTTTTCAAGCGCGCTCGCTCCGGCGGGAGCCGTCTCGACTTGGAATCGGCCCCTGAACATTCGCTGAAAGCCGCTGAGAATGTTCGGGTCATCATCAACAAACAGGATTTTTTCATTCATGCGAGTGGAGCTAGAGGCTAATCGGTAGAATGGCCGCTCCGACTTTAGCCCTCACCTGGTCTATCTTAAAGATTCCCAAAACTCGGGCCGATAAGCATGTAGGAGCAGGGTTTGATTCGCATCCTTTTTGTCGATGACGAACCGCGCGTTCTTGATGGGCTTCGTCGAACCTTGCGCCCCATGCGGGACAAGTGGGAAATGTCTTTCGTAGACGGCGGGAAAAAGGCTTTGGAGCGCTTAGCTGAACAGTCTTTCGACGTGCTGGTCACCGATATGCAGATGCCGGAAGTTGATGGCCGGGCGCTTTTGAGTGCCGCTTCGGGTAAGTATCCTGAGATGTCTCGCATCGTCCTTTCTGGCCAATCCAGTGCCGAGGCTGAGGTACGCGCCAATGGCCTGGCGCATTCCTACCTGACCAAGCCCTGTGGCATGCAGGATTTGACGTTAGTCGTCGACAGGCTTCTGCCTGCCTAAGCTGAAGATGGCTGGCCGGAGATGGGGATCCGCAGAATGAACGTGGTGCCCTCGTTCTGAACTGTTTCGAAACTGAGCGAGCCGTGATGCTTCTTAACAATTGCGTGACGCGCCAGCGCCAAACCCTGTCCCGATCCCCTTCCCACCTCCTTGGTTGTGAAAAAGGGGTCAAAGACTTTGTTTCGAATGGAATCAGGAATACCTGTCCCGTTATCGGAGATGCGGATCTCCGCAAAATCGCCCGCGCGTTCGGTGGAAACTCGGATTAAGCCCGTGTCGGCACTGCGTTTAGCATCGCTAATTGCATGGGCCGCATTGACAACCAGATTGACTACGGCCTGGTTGATCTCGCCCACCAGGCAGTAGACAGGCGGAAGATCAGGTTCAAACGCAGTCTCTAAATGGGCCACATATTTGTATTCATTCCGACAAACCGCGAGAGTGTTGCCGATCGCACGATTCAGATCTATGGGCGCCTTTTCATCCTGCCCGGGATGCGCGAACTCTTTCATGGCACGCACGATCTGCGCTACTCGTTCCAGGCCATCCACAGACTGATTGATCGCCTTCGGGATTTCGTCGGCCAGGAAATCCAGGTCTGATTCCTGAATCTTCTGTTCCAGCCGCTCCACAGCCACAGGCAACAGGCCGGTGGGTTTTATCGATTCCAGAAGCTTGTTATAACCGGCCAGCACTTCCTGCAGAGTCAGAAACGATTCAGACAGAAAACGGCAGTTGTCGCTGACATATTGGACCGGCGTGTTAATCTCATGCGCGACGCCAGCCGCCAGTTGGCCAATCGACTCGAGCTTTTGCGCCTGGAACAACTGGCCTTCAAGATTTCTTCTCTCTTCCATCTCGAGCTTAAGGCTGGCATTGGCTTCAGTGAGTTCCCTGGTCTTCTCCGCAAGCGATATCTCCATCAATTTTTTTCGCGTGATATCGCGCGAGATACCAAGAGTGCCGATAATTTCTCCGTCCGCGTTGTGCATCGGCATCTTAGAGGTTGTCACCCACGACATCCGGCCATCGGGCCATTTCTCCCGTTCTTCCAAGTCAAGAACGGGCTCGCCGCTATCCATTATTTTCTGTTCCATGGCCAGCGCTGCTTTAGCGTGCGCCTCTTCGAAGAAGTCGCGGTCGGTTAAACCAACCGCCTCCTCGGGCGCGTTCAACTTGAATAACAAAGCCATGGCTCGATTGATCTGGACGAAGCGGCTTTTGTCGTCCTTGAAAAAGATATAGTCGGGCGTCGAGTTCATCAGGGCCTCAAAGTACCTTCGTTGCTCCAGCAATTCGTTCTGCAGCAACTTGGTGGCGCCTATGTCGTGCGCCACGCCGGTCAGTTCCACCGACCCTTGTGAAGATTCCGCAGCCTGAAGGTACGTTCGGAGCCACACGGTGCGCTCGTCGGCGCGTACAAAGCGATGCTCAAACTCTACCGGCTTTAACAGTTCAATTGCCTGCCGGCAGAAGAACTGGACCAGTTGCCGGTCGTCAGGATAGGAGTTTTCCTCCAGAAACTGAGGATTTGCCACCCAGTCCGACATAGGAAAGCCCAGCAGGATCTCGGCATTCCTATTCACGAAAGTGAACTTCATTGAGGTGCAGTTGCGCTGCCACAAGATTGCCTGGATCGATTCCACCAGTTGGCTGTTTCTTCTTTCAACGGACTGTAGCAGCAGATCCTGGGCGGAGAGACGTCGATCCACTACAACCAGAAGTATGATTAGCCCAAGCACCAGGATGGACGCTAGAGCAAAATCCGAAAGTCCCAGCATGCTCAAGCTAACGGAGTTATCCAGGTTTATGATCTCGAAGTTTGGCGTGAAGCTCACCGCGCCCATGCCCGCATAGTGCATGCCGGGAACTGCTAGTCCCAGCAGCAGCACACCCGCGGGCCTGCGGAATGGCGACTGTTCCTCGCTCCCCTTAATCTGGAAGATCAGGCCCGTCGCGGCAATTGAGATTAGTATGGCCAAGGTAATGGAAAGCATCACCAAGCCAGGCCGCCAGTCCCACTCGGCAGGCATGCGCAGAGCGCCCATTCCCACGTAATGCATGGTGGCGACGCCGCTGCCTATGCACGTGCCTGCGATGCAGGTTCGAATCCTGCTTGGATCCGAACGGCAGGCGACGGAGAGTCCGAGATAGGAAGCGGCAATCGCGGTAAAGAGCGAAAGTACGACGGTAGGGACGTGGTAAGCCGTCTGTATCGGCAGCGTCAAAGCCAGCATGCCGACATAGTGCATGGACCACATGCCAATGCCGAGGGAGGAAGCCCCGCCGGCAAGCCAAATGGAACGGACGCGCCCCGAAGTCTGCGTTACCCGCGAAGCCAGTTCGACGGCGACGAAAGCCGAAAGAGTAGATAGGACTAAGGAAAGAGCAATTAGCGGTGCGCTATAAGAAGGCATTAGTGAAAACGAAACGACGCGCCGTAGTAACAGTCACTCAGCAACTGTTTCGCGTCTCACCAGATTTCCCTGACTTTTATGGCTTCAACCACGCCTGTGGGGCAAAACGCTTGGGCGGAGCACTTGAACCAGGCAAGAATGGTGACCGCTCTCAAAACCGGGTGCACGGCGAAGAGATTTCGAGAAATACTCTTTCTCCGGGTAGTTCGCCTCCGCGGAACCAGCCGGCACACCTGGATAGAGAGGTATCAACGTCCGGAGCAATTCCACCTGCGGCGAACCAAGCAATCCGAATCAGAACCAGTTTCATAGCCTGCTTAGTCTATCGTCCGCCCTTCTGGAGTTCGCGTCGAATCTCCATCCAGATTTTGAAATAGGCCCACTCCGGTGGGACATTGATTTCTTGTTTATGATCCGGCAGCAGCATCAGATCGCCGGTTGAAAGCAAGACCTGACGCACCGCCGGGTTCTGCTCAAGTTTCGCCCGCATCGCGTCAACAATCAAGCGATAATGATCACCCTTTTTCATAGAACGGTACGGCATGCGCTGACCCTCAAACGTGACCCAGTCGATGCCAAGCTTGCGCATGTTGTCTTCAGCCATATCACCTGCCGCTTTGGCTTGAAATGCCGTCATCTGCGCTACATCTGTCCGTTTACATGGCCACCTTAGAATCGCCGCCTGAGCCCTTGGATCGCTCGGTCCTTCGGGATATAACATCATCTGCCAAAAACCTTCGACACTGGCGTAATGTCCGCCGCGATAGGTGAAAGGAGTAGCCGCAAAGTTCGAGAGAATGCCCAGTTCATTACGCTTAGAAAGAATGACTTCGCCGGGTTTTGCGGCCTGCGGGAGAATTTCCCAATCTGGCTTGTGCGGGTCGTGCACGGGCGTCCACCAGTGTGCCGGATACTTGCTCGCGATCTTTGAATCTTGAGCCGCGGTCAGCAGCGCCATAGCTGGCGCCAGGATGATGATTAGTTTGCAAAACACTCTCTCATATCTTTCTTCCTTGACAAGCACGATCTCCCTTCTTATCCTATGCATAGGAATGCGAGGTATCTAGTGAATTTCAAGGGAACCCTGCCCACACTCATTTTGCACGCATTAGCGCATGAACAAAGCCACGGCTATCTTATCGCTCAACAAATCAAAGAGCGTTCGCAAGGCGTTCTCGATTTTAAAGAGGGAACTCTCTATCCAGCTCTTCACAAGCTAGAAAACGAAGGCTTGGTGGAGTCGTTTGAATCTGTTGAGAATGGCCGCTCGCGACGTTACTACCGGATTACGAAAGCCGGACGAGTGGCTCTGGCCAAAGACCGAGCCGAATGGCGGGAAATTTCACAAGCTGTAACGATGATTCTGGGAAAGGCATAGTCTATGACGTCATTAGAAACATGGTTGGATCAAGCAACGCGGCATCTATCAATGGATTCAGCCGCTCAGGTGCGACGCGAGATTCTGGAGCATTATGAGTCGGCGCTAGAGCCTGCTGTCAGCGGCGGCAGATCGGCCAAGGATGCAGACCAAATGGCCATGGCCGCCCTGGGCGATGCCAAACTTGCGAACCGCCAGTATCGAAGGGTCCTCTTAACTTCGGCGGAAGCCAGAGTGCTCGGCGATAGCAAGCGGGAAGCCGGCTTTGTTTGTTCGCGCGGACGCGTGCGGCCTCTATTATTGGCAATCTCGCTGGCCGCGATGGTCGCAGCTATCGGAACACTTGTTACTCGCTTCACCGATGTAGCTTGCGCTTTCCTGGTGGTGGCGATGGGAACAGGTTTTCTATTTGCCGCACCCATTCTGCCTGTTTACACACCCTTGCGCGCGCGTGTTTTCCGCTGCTTGAAATGGCTCGTGTTGCTGAGTGCGCTTGGTTTTGTGTACGGTCCCAATACGCTGAAATGGTCCTGGCTGTTGTTCTCGTGCCTCGGACCGCTGCTTTGGGCCGAATGGACCCGTTTCTCCATCCGGCGGAAACTGCCTATCGCGCAGTGGTCCAGACATTTGTATCTTTAACCCGGCCAGACCTGCGGTTATAGTTCATTCTGCCGATTAGGTGGCATGGGCAATACCGTCGTATTCACGTTTTGGCTCTTAGCAGTCGGTTGCGCATTGCTGGCTTATGTGGCGCGACGCCGCAGGAGAACTACATCTGCAGATTGCGTGCCGAAAGACAAGACCGTCTGAAAATGCGCTCTCTGTTCCCTGGGTTACTGAGTGGCGGGCCGATTTCCGCCAACGCTCGCCACAACGCCCCAGATTTCATTTCCAATCATGTCGCGCGAGGCGCCAGTGTTTTCCAGAACCGCCTGCATTCTGTCTCCCCAGTGCTTCTTGAACAGCGATTGATACTCAAGGTTGTTGTAGGCACTCATGTCGGTGAAGGCAATGATGGTGATGTGGTCGTAGTTGTGGGCGCCGACGTACAAGGGTTCGAGGGCCGCCCAGGATTTGATGATGCCGCTTTTAACCAGGTCCTGATGGATGGTGGCCCAGTCGCCTCGTTCCAAGGCCATGGGATCTTGCCCGGGCCGGCTCTTCATGAAAGAGATGTTGTATTACTTTCTCTTCGGTTCCATCGGTCCCTGCGCCCTAGTTTGGGTGAGCGGGACCAGCGTGCCGAGCATGAAGCAAACGGCGCAACTGGCAATCAATGATCGGTGTTTCATTTACTACCTCCAGATAGGGTGAAAATTTATAACGGAAGTAACGCAATCTTCTCAATTAAACTTCCGCAGCCAGATATCGCGCACAGAAATTTTGCACGGCTGGCTTTCGATCTCAAACCCAATCAAACCGGCCTGATTATTAACCGAGTCGCTGTTGTCATCAATGAAAACCGCCATCAACTGGCCGTTCATAATGTGCATCATAATGCCGCCGCGCGCAATGATCTCGTAGTCGTTCCACTCGTTGACCTTTACATAGCCGCCTAATGCCTGCTTGTCGCCGATATTGGCAACCAGGCGATTACTTTGGCCGGGCAGCGCCTCGGTCACCTGACCGCGATAGGCAAGTATGCCCTGCATCGTATTTTCCGAATACCACTGGCCTGTATAACCTGCATGCCGATCGTTTACCGGAAACCAGAAATCTGCCTGCGGACCGGTCATCATGAACTTCAGATCGTAAGGGGGCACGCCCTTAGGCTGCGGCCGCGTCCACGGTAGCCCAGTGACGCTCCGGTATTGAATACCGCCACCGCCGCCCTTTTCGATTTTCATCTGCAGCTTCAAATCGAAGTCGCGGGCCTTGTCGCGGCGATAAACAATGTAGTTATTGCCCTTGGGCTTGCCTTCCAAGGTCTCGCCCACCATCTCGCCGTTTTCGACTCGCCAAATACTCGGGTCCGCGTCCCAGCCGCTGAAATCCTTGCCGTTGAATATCTGCGTGAAACCTGAGTGCTCCTCGATATCGTACGGAGCGGGATCGTGGAACTTCGGCATCCCCGGGAATTTTTCTCCATTCGAGCCGGTTTGTGGAGGCTGGGCGGCGGGAGACTCAAGCGCGGGGGGCACAGACTGAGGCATGAACGGCGGTACGACGACAAGACAAACAATTGTGAACGCGGCCTTTTGAAAAAACAAGTGAGACATTTCTGCATTCCTGCCAGACCACTGCAGTTTATCTTTTCCACGTGCCCGGGTCCATGCTCTGATTTGCGTGCTAGGCTCAACGACACTTACGATGCGGCGAAATTCACGCGCACTATACGCCGGAAAATACGCTTTACTTATTGTGCGGTGTCGTTCCAATGCAGGTTTACTCAGGCAGTTCCGCCTCGTGCTTAGGTCTAGCCTTTGCAATGCCGTAAAATGTCAGGACACCGAGACTACGCGACCGGCTGGCAAGGCGCTTAGCGGCAGTAAATGAAACCAGGCAAAATGGCGACTTCTGTTAAAACCGGGTGGCACGGCGAAGACATTTCGTCCATCTCGATCGGACAACTGATTGAATTTTCGCCCGAGGACAGGTGCGCCTTCATTCTGCGGACGGGTCACAACGATCTGGAAGTGACAATCCAGACTCTGCAGGAATGTAAGGAGAATTTCACTACTGTCATGAATCCGATGCGTCTTGCCTGGGCGTTAGCGTGGAATCTCGACGGCAATGTGGACGGACTGGCGTCGCGGCGGGGAGTCCGCAACTACCTTGACCGATGGCGCCCGGAGGTGAGGTGGAGCCATATATGGAGTGTGCTCACCGGACCGCCTCCCGGCAGCGATTCCTGCCTGCTAGCGGAACTTTGCCTGTCGGTGGCTTGCGAGCAGCGCGAGGACTGGCAGAACGAATCGTCACGGCCCTTGGATTTAGCTGCAGCGAACGGGGCGTTCCACTTTATCTATGAAAAGAACAAGGCCAAAGTAGCGGGATATGTGTTCAACCGGTTCGGCAAACGGGCCGGTGCCCCGGACGTAATCGCGGACGAGGCGTGGGCCAGGTTGTTCTGCGACTATTGGAGCGTCAGGGCGCGCAGGCGCTTTCTGGGGCTTAGCGCTATCTCGACGCTTGCCTGTCAGGTGGCTCATAACGTTGCCTATGATGTTATTAAGGAACTTGAAAAGACCGGCGCCAGTGTGGATGCCGGTGGCCGGGTGCAAAACCTTCCGACGCTGGAAGAGTTGGGACTTGCGGCTGATTCCAGCAATCAATTTCAGGTTGAGGAGTTGCGGAAGCGTATAAAAGGCTGCCTGTCATTGCTACCGGCGCGGCAGCGGATTGTAGCGACCATGGTGTGGCTTCGCGAGATGCAGGCCAAACAGGTGGCGCAGGCGCTTCAAGTGAGCCCCGCCGCGGTGAGCGAGCATTTAAAAAAAGCCCGCGATGCTTTGCGAAAGTGCCTTAGGATTCATGGATTTGAGGTCACGAGCGAGGTGGGGGAGTAGTTAAGATTATGGTAGGCAGCTTAACTAACGACTCTAGAATCAGCCTAATTAAGGAAAACGGTTGATGCCGGTAAGCAGGGAAAGTCAGAAATCGATGCAAGCAATCCGCTTGCGGGCGGAAGCGCTTGCTTTGTCCGGGCAGCAGACCGATTGTACTGGCGAGGCCGAAACTTTGGCTGGTTTCGCGGATGGTGTCATCTCCTTTTCAGATGTAGACAATGCGGCGCTTGACGACTGCATTGAAACCGGCGGCGTTGAGCGCTTTATTGACGCCGTTACACCGGCCGTGCCGCAGACATCTGCAGGTCAACCCTGGTATCGGCAAAAGCCATGGCTGGTGGCGGCAGCTTCGTTGGCAATTGTAGCCGGCAGCGCTTTGTACTACACAAGTTCGAAACTTTCCGAAGTGAAGCCGGTTCATCGAACTGCAGATAAGACAGTGCCTGTTGTCGCTGAATCGCCGAGAACCAGCAAGTACCGCACGCCGAGCATGGAAGCCCAACACCGCGCCCCCGTTATTCATCCTGCGCCGGAAGCTAAGGTCGCCTCAGTAACCACGACGCGCAGCCCGGAGCT
The DNA here is from genome assembly GCA_003163855.1 of Bryobacterales bacterium. Lineage (GTDB taxonomy): Bacteria > Acidobacteriota > Terriglobia > Bryobacterales > Bryobacteraceae > Bog-105. The sequence continues at coordinate 8,717 of PLRJ01000208.1, forward strand.
AAACGCTTCTTCCACTATCAGGGATGCGCTTGCCGCGAAATACTTAAGAAATCCTGCGCAAATTGTTGTCCTGCAAAAAGGCCAGATGTGGATGAGTGGGCCTGTTCAAAACACTTACGAGAATGGCCGCATCTCGCCTGACGTAATGGCTCCAACGGCGTTCGGAAAGGTCGCGACGGTGCCTCGTGTGCGGCCCGGCAGGTTTGCTGTGCCAGGCGAAAGAATGAGAGTGAAGAATATCTATGCCGACGATGATGGCATTATTTTCGATGTGGCCACCGACGACACTCCGGGCGCCCAGTATCAGGCCTTTATCGGTTTCCCGTTCGACGAAGGAACAAAGCCGTCGGCAGATCAAGTGGCGCGCGATGTTGCCGATGTTTTCACAATTGAAAGGCCACGAACTACGTCGGTCGAATTGGGCCGCACCATTGACGAAGAGACCAGCATTCTTGGGGAGCCTCGGAGAATTTTTGTCGTTGGCGCCAAGAGCATTTTTCTGTATGACCGGACGAAGGTCACGTTCATCGAAGGCATAGCTTCGGGCGTTGAGAAAGTGACCATGCGAAGCACGGCAGCAGCCCGAGTCCTAAGACCGAAAAAAGTTTCACCCTGACCTTAACTCATGCCCTGGTGTTTCGACATACCAGTGAAGGGCTGAGATGAACCACTCCGCATATACCTTGTGAGCATTTCGCGCCGACTCCTGCGCGTACTTAGTTGGACAGTCAATACAAATAAGGAAGGGTGAAGTTTCAAATGCGAAACATCGACATATCCATCTGCGCCGCTGCGATCTTTTTTGCAGCGTGTACCGCAGGTTACTCACAGAGCGTGGCCGCTATTCAGCAGGACTTGGCATCGAAGTATGTTCTGACTCAACCAACCGCTGCTCAGGACGACATTGTCACACCGGGATCGGTGCTGGTTCTGAAAAAGGGAAATGTCGTGATGGTTCCCGTGACAAGCACAAACGTCTGTCAGAACACTTACAAGGACGGAAAACTTACACAGAACGCCATTTGCAAGGCTGACAAAATCGGCAGGACCATAGGTCGCATTCCCGGGATAGGAAAAAGCGTGCCAACTGGAATACCCAGCAGGACTTTTGTGCCTGGAGAGAAAGTATGGCTTACTAAGATTGAAGTCACAGACGAGGCAGCCGTTTTCGGCTTATTCACTGACGCCTTTAAGAACGCAGAAGGTGCCGATGTCCGTTATAAAGCAGACCTCAAGTTCGCCTTACCTAGAGGAATCCAACTCACCGCCGATCAGGTAGAAGGCCTAATTGCTGAAGTGTTCTCGGTGCAAGCCGCTGCCTCTTCTGAAGGCGCCGCCCAGCAGCCCGCACAACCGGCCGCGCCGCCGCCTGCTCCCGAGCAGCCGCAGCCACCCGTCATCCCCCCACCCCCGCCACCGCCGGCCGATCCTAAGGTCATCGCGCTCGGCCAGTCGCCCGATGAAGTGACCACCGAGTTTGGGCAGCCCGACCGGATCAACAAGGTAGGAGCGAAACAGGTTTATGTCTATAAGGACATGAAAGTGACATTCCTCAACGGGAAAGTCACTGACATTCAGTAGTTGTTGGTGCGCAGTGTCGCACCTAGTTATCTCGGAGGATCTAGTGAAAACATTGCAAACCAACAAATACTGTGCTCACTTAGGAGTGGCAATCATACTGCCACTCCTGGGCCTGGGCCTGTTCTATGTAGCATCGGGAGCACAGACGACAACGAAGAAGCCTGCGGTCACAATCGCGAAGGTAGCACCGCCGTCGAAACCCGTCAAACTACAAGTTAAACCTCCCCATCCAAAGGATGAGAAAAAAATCGTTGAGCCAAAGGTAAAGCCGAAGACCATTGATCAGCATAAGGATCAGCCACGCAAACCGCCAATTACTCACCTCACCGGTGGCCGTACTGTGCAAATGGGTAGTGACGGCAGAATCAAAGAGCTGCACGACCCCACTCGTGGGCTGACAATCAAACATGGACTAACCGGCAGAACTCGTGTCGTATCAGACCAAGGCGGAAGGCGGATAGTGGCGGAGCGCGGCGGACGAAGCTTCGTTCAACGCCCCTTCAGGTATGGAGGCCGGGATTACGCCAAGCGGCGTTACATTTATAATGGCCGCATTTACGATCGTTACTATGCCCAAAGTCGCTATCACGACGTTGACATCAACTATTACACTCCCGTTCGCTACTATCCAACTGCTTACTATGGCTATTCGTACAACCGTTGGAGCACCCCAGTGCCCTATGCCTGGGAATGGGCTGGAAATTCCTGGAGCCAATACTATGGCGCCTATTTCACGCCTGCCCAGAGCTACAGCAGTCCACCCGCATGGTTGACAGATTATATGCTTTCAACCACACTTGCGGCGGCTTATCAGGCGAATGCGAATGCCCAGGCATTGGCAGCCCCGCCTACTGACGCGGCGCCGATGACGCCACAGGTCAAGACTCTCATCACGGGCGAAGTGCAACGCCAAATTGCACTGGAAAACGCCGAGGCGCAAAGCGGTGCCCAGACCGAAGCCTCCAGCAGCGTTGAGCGCGACTTTACCGACAACGTCCCACATATCTTCGTCGCTGGCAACGATCTGGATGTTATCGACAACGGAGGTTCAGAGTGTTCTATCACTGAAGGCGACGCCTTTCGGCTTATCGAACCACCGGCGGCGGAGGCGAAAACGGCCAAGCTAGTGGTGCTAGCCAGCAAAGGCGGCTACGAGTGCAAAATCGCTTCCGTTGTCGCCGTCGGCATTGACGATCTGCAGGAAATGCAGAACCATATGCGCGAAACCATTGATGCGGGCCTTGAAGCAATGCGCAATAACAAAGCCTTGCCTACCCCTCCCGCATCGGCCAGCGGGCCGCCAGTTAATTCGGCTTTCCTGGCTGCCGCGCCCCCTCCGGATCCGAACGCGGCAACTGAAATCAACCAGCAGTTACAAGGTTCCGACCAGGCCGAGAAAACCGCCATGGAGCAACTGGCGCAGCAGGCACAAGCTGCACAGACTTCAGCGAACCCGCCGAGTTCTCCGCAGATCTGAACGGGAATTTGGGGCTAGATCTCCGCTGCGTCGCATCGCTTGCGAAAGAGCAGGGTGAGGAAGGCGTCCAGCTGTGTAAGAAATGAAAACCGGAAAGGATGCCTTCTGCGCCACTCAACTTTTACATGCACCCGGAAGCGCGGAAACAATTCGAGTGATCTGAGCCCTCGAAAAACTTGAGCCATTCCTCCCCCTTTTTGCGCTGATCTAAGTGAGGCCAGATGATTTGGCACTCAAAAAAGGAAGAGGAGAAATCAAGAATGTTTCGCAAATTCGCTTTGACTGGAGTGCTGGCGATCCTTATGGTAGCCACCTTCACCCCCTCGGCTTCGGCCGCCAAATATCACGTTCCGCAAGCGCAGGTTAAACGGGCACTTCATCGTCCCGAGATCCGTCACATACCCCAACGCCCACTGACTCCGCATCGGGTGGCGCCGTTACGAAAGCGCTAAGAACCACTCCCGCGATGCCCGCTTCGATCCACCCGCCGGTTCTTAGAACGTGAAGAGCCGGCGGCTCTATTTCTGTAGCGCGCAGTATTAGGGTGCACCGACTGAAGCGAATGACCGAGTCAGCCGATAAAACCTAGTAAGCGGCATGGCCGAATCCGTAACAAATCAAACAGAGCGGCATAATAGGCTGCGAAGCTGGGCCCTGGTGGTCGTTTCGCTGCTTTCCGCGCACCTCCTCTGCCTGTTCGAGTTCGGCGTTCATAGCCCGGGGCCGCTTGTTTCAGGGCTTATCTTCCTGCTGGACGGAGTAGCGTGCGTTGCAGCCTGTTACGGCGCGAGCCGCCGCTCCGGTCCGACTGCGCGCTATTTCTGGCAGCTCCTTATGCTATCGTTTCTCCTTTTCCTGGTGGCTCAAGCAAATAACGTGCTTTGTCGTGGCGGCCCCTTTACTGATTTTCTCTTTCAGTTTTCGACGCTGCCCTTGGGCATGGCTTTATTTGTCGAGACACGGCAGCAGTCGGTGCGCTTTGACCCGCTTCATTGGACCGATCTGGGGCAAACGCTCCTTTTATGGATCACTCTCTACGTATATTTCACTCCGGGTCACGGTGCTCCCACTATCTATGGTCCTTTGGGAAGTAGAACACTGGCGATTGACGGCCTGTTGGTGTGCTCTTTTCTCATGCGTGGCTTCTTCGCGGATTCGTTGAAAATCCAGCGGCTTTTCTTAAGAACCTCCAGCTACTGCATTTTGTGCGGCATTGCCAACTTTCTTGCCAGTATGCCGCCACTCCCGCAGGATGGCGGCTGGTTCGACCTTATCTGGGAAGCAACGCTGGTGGATGCGATTGCCATTGCTGTGACTTGGGACAGTCCCAAAGGCGGAACTGCGGTCTTGTCGGCGCGAAAGGCGAATGCGGTATTTCAGCAGCTTTTCCCATTGCTGTATCCCGCACTGATCCTTTCGCTGCTAGGGCCTGTTGCACGATACTATCCTGCCGTTGCCGGCGCCATCGGTGTTACTTCATTTCTTTGTTTTAGCGCTCGCCTGCTGGTAACGCAGAACGGTCTGCGCGCTGCCACGCTGGAAGCGGAATCGGCTAGCCGTGCCAAGAGCGATTTCCTTGCCAACATGAGTCATGAGATCAGGACTCCCATGAACGGTGTCATCGGCATGACTCATCTTCTGGCTGACACTTCGCTTGATGAAGTTCAAGCCGGATATTTGGACACCATACGTTCCAGCGGCCAGGCGTTGCTCAGCCTGATCAATGACATTCTCGACTTCTCCAAAATTGAAGCGGGAAAAATGGTGATAGATGACGCGGATTTCGACTTGCACACTGTCCTTAAGGAATGCATGGGTCTTGTGGCGCAGTCAGCCGCCCGAAAGAACCTTCAACTTTCTTTGGAGATTGGCGAGGCCGTTCCCTCGCGGGCCATCTCCGATTCCGGACGTCTGCGGCAAATTCTGCTTAACCTTTTATCGAACGCCGTGAAATTCACCGAAGACGGATCGGTGAGTGTGCTCGTTACGAGCCAGCAACACCAGGACAGCAACTCAGCCGTGGTGCGCTTCAGCGTTAGCGACACAGGCATTGGACTGACAACGGAACAACAAAGAAATCTGTTTCAGGCCTTCACACAGGCGGACCGCTCGACCACGCGGCGTTTCGGCGGAACCGGCCTTGGATTAAGTATCGCGAAACGGCTCGCGGAACTAATGGGCGGGAGCATCGGGGTCGAAAGCCAAGTTGGAAGGGGAACCACCTTCTGGTTTACTGTAAGGCTCGGTTTGGGCGTCGCTGCCGATTCAGCGCGGCGTAAGGTCGAAAAGCCTGCGCACGAAATTGAGGATGCGCGCAACCTGTTCCATGGCCGGGCGGGACTGATCCTGGTTGCCGACGACAATCTTACAAACCAGCAAATCGCCGTTGGCATTCTGAAGAAGTTGGGCTTGCGCGCTACCACTGCGGATAACGGGGCAGAGGTGATGGAAGCGCTAAGGGCCGACAAATACGACCTTGTGCTGATGGACATGCAGATGCCTGTAATGGATGGGCTGGAGGCGACCAGGCGCATTCGCGAGCGCTTCGGATTGGGCCTGCCGGTGATCGCCATGTCGGCCAGCGCAATGGCGGGAGACCGCGAGGACTGCAGGCAGGCGGGCATGGACGATTTTGTTTCCAAGCCGGTGGTGCCTCGCGAGTTGGCGTCGGTACTGACAAAATGGCTGCCGAACATTCATGAACAAACAACGGATAACCCGGGCGCCGACTATAGATCCAGCCCCGCGCCGCCAACTCTCGCGCAATGAGGCGGGAGCGCGCGCAATTACCCCGTCTTGGTCAATTCATATTTCATGATTCGGCCATGCCTTCCCGCCCGATCACGTTCAAGCGTATAAACGTCTCCCAGCAGCCCAGCCTTTTCTCGCCAGCCATCCGTCAACAAGGTTTGATCCTCATCGGTAAGAACTAAAGTCGCTATCTTGGTGTGCGCGGGCAAGTGTGCCGTGTTGGTAGCACCGACAATGGCGGCTGTCACACCGCGCCGATCGAGAATGGCGCGCGTGGCAACGCTCGCAATATCGGATTCGTGGCGCGTAGCAATCTGCTGCAAAACGGCCAGCAGCCGTTGAAAACTTTCCCAGCCGCCGAAATCGTCAAGGATTAATTTGTATTTCACAAGCGAGCGGTTCGCCAGCGCCTCGCATGATGGCTCCGGGTGCCCAAGCCAGCGTTCGGACAGAAAGCCTCCGGCCACGGTCCCATAGCAAAGCAGTGCAATATCGCGCGCGTGGCAATAATCCACCATGTGCAACTCAGGACGCGTATCGATCAAAGAGTACTGCAGTTGATGACTGGCGACCGGCACGCCCGCGTCCACGATTTGTTTCAGCCGCGGCGTATCGAAATTAGTCACCGACACCCGGCCGATCTTGCCGGTCCGCCGCAGCCGCTCCAGTTCGAGTGCCGTTTCTACGTAGCCGGGCACTGAGTAATCCCACCAGTGAAATTGAACCGCGTCGAGCTGTTCGACTCCGAGCCGTGTGAGCGAGCGATCAATCACCGATCCCACATAATGGCGATCGACGTTAGGCAAATCTCCGAGGTCCGGCACAAACTTGGTGAATATCTGCAAGCGCTTGGCGTGCTCGGGATAATTGCGACGAAAGTCGCCAATCAGTTGCTCTACTCCCGTATAGATGTTCGCGCAATCGAAGGTGGTGATGCCCGCCTCGACGAACGCGGCCATATCGCGTTGAGCCGCCGTTGCGTCTATCGCCCCGTGGCCGCCGGCCAGATGCCAGCCACCTTTGATGATTTGCGAAATCTCAAAGCCATCTCTTAAAACGCTTTTGGGAATCATCAGCCGGTGATCTCAGGTAGCGGTACGGCTGTCACATCGGACGGGCGAAAATGCCGCAGACCTGTACGCGTTATACGGAATCGAGCCAGACAATTTGGATCGGGGCAGGCAACCTCCGAATCGGTAGTCATCCAGTCGTTCGGATCGGTTACCCTCTGTTTCGCGGGCAGCAACGGCAGCAGTGCGGCCAGTGAGTAGATGGAGAAACCCTGCCCCGGCGGCAGAATCAGCATCTCGCCATGAAGGTCGAAGTAGTCGCCGATTTTGGCGCCGCAATAAATCCTGCTATCCGGCGGTCCAACCACCTCGACTCGCAGATCATAAAGTTCGAAGCCAGGCTCCATATCGCTGTCAACTGATCAGTACTCGCCGCACCACTTTCATGGCGGGGTTCTGCAACAACTGATTTATCACGTCATCAGTTACCGGCTGGTCCGTTTGAATGATTGCCAACGCCATCAGCGTCTCCGCTGGCTTGCGTGCCGATTCGTCCTGACGTCCCAAAGCGAAGCTGGCAATATTGATTCCGTTTTTGCCAAGCGTAGTGCCAAGATAGCCGATCACGCCCGGAACGTCCTGGTTTCTGGAGTACAACAGATTGCCCGCAAGCGTTGCCTCGCAGGCAATTCCTTCCACTTGAATCAGGCGCGGATTGTCCAGCACGACGGCGCCCGTGGCCGAGAAACTGCCTGCGTCCGTGACCAGTTCCATGCGAATGCAACTCATGCCGCCGTCCCCGGGTTCCCGTTGTTCGGCAACCCGAAAGCCGCGCTGTGTTGCAATCTGCATGGAGTTCACGACATTGGCGCGATATTCCAGTGACCTGCTAATGACTCCCGCCAGTCCAGCGTTGCGCAGCAGTTGGGTATTGTTGTCGGCTAATCGTCCCTGATAAATGAACCGGATGGTATGAACGTTTCCCGTTGCAATATGGATGAGAAAGAGACCCAACCGTTCGGCCAGGTGAGCATAGGGGCCCAGCGCGCGGTATTGCTCGGCGCTGAGAGCAGGCATGTTCACCGCCGCTAGCGCGACCCCGTTCTTCAGATACTCCACCATCTGTTCAACAATCCGTATGCCGACAATCTCCTGCGCTTCTTCTGTCGAGCCGGCGATATGGGGGGTTGCCAGAAGGTTCTCCTGCTGGAAAAGAGCCAGCTCACCCGGAGGTTCTTTCAGAAAGACGTCTAACGCGGCACCGGCGATCTTACCGTTTTCCAGCGCTGCCTGCAAATCCGCTTCGTCAACCAGTTCGCCGCGCGCGCAGTTCACTATGCGCGCACCCGGTTTCATCATGGAGAATGCCTTGGCATTCAGCATCCGGTCTGTTTCAGGAGTAAACGCCACGTGCAGGGTTATGTAATCGCTGCGCTTATACAGTTCCTCAAGCGGCAGCAACTCCACTCCGAGATCGCTTGCCGTCTGTGGACTGACATACGGATCGTGGCCCACAATTTCCATCTCAAACGGCTTGGCGCGCTTCACGACTTCGCGCCCTATGCTGCCCAGCCCTATAATGCCCAGCGTCTTGCCGCGCAGTTCATTGCCCAGGAACTTCTTCTTCTCCCACTTGCCTGCCTTGGTGGACGCGCTTGCCTGGGGAACCGAACGCGCCATGGAAAGCATTAACGCCAGCGTGTGCTCGGCAACCGATACCGCGTTGCCGCCGGGCGTATTCATCACCAGAACACCGGCCGCGGTTGCTTCCGGAAGATCGACGTTGTCCACGCCTACTCCGGCGCGTCCGATGATGCGCAGCTTGGGAGCCTGGGCCAAAACCTCTTTTGTCACTTTTACCGCGCTGCGCACCAGCAGCGCGTCGCAATCGGCCAGATGCGGAGCGTATGTTTTCGGATCGGCCACCACTACATCCCAACCTGGCTGGGCGCGCAACAAGTCAAGAGCCGCCGGCGCCAGCGGCTCCGCTACAAGAATTTTCATGGGTTTTTTATTGCACTGCGAGCTCAGGAACCTTCAGCATCGCCGCTTCCGCGTACACTTCTTGCACCGCCGCTACGCCGGATCCAAAACGAACCGGATGGCCGTTGGCCGCCAGGATCAACTCCAGTTCGGCAACCACCGCAAACAGATCATGAAAGTCGAAATAACCAAGATGAGCGAGACGAAATATCTGGCCCTTCATCGATCCTTGACCATTCGTGATAATGGCGTTGAAACGAGTGCGGAATTCTTTGATGATGACGCCGGAATCCATCCCCGCGGGTGGACGGACGGAAGTTACCGACGATCCAGGGTAGGAGGAAAACAGTTCCAGCCCTAACGCTTTCATGGCTTCACGCGTGGCGCGCGCCAGCAACTGAGCGTTGCCAATCAAATTGTCCATGCCCAGCGTCTTGATGTATTTCAAGGCCTCGGCCAAAGCCAACAGCAGAGAGGTATTCGGCGTCCAAGCCGATTCCCCATTTACCGCGTTCTTCTTCTCCTTCTTCAGATCGAAGTAGAAGCGCGGTGCGGTGGCACTCTCGGCCACGGCCCATGCTTTGGAACTGATGGCCACAAACGCCAGACCGGGAGGAATCATGAACGCTTTCTGCGATCCGCCAATGACAATGTCCAAGCCCCAGTCTTCAATTGCCAGCGGCATGGTGCCGATACCCGTTATGGCATCGACTACGAACAGCGCGTTGGTCTTTTTTACCGCCAATCCCATTGCCTTCACGTCGTGCTGCGTTCCGGTGGACGTTTCCGACGCCTGAACAAAAACACCTTTTATGTTGGGGTTCTTCGCCAGCGCTTCTTCCACCGCCTCGGGTTTCACTGCCGAACCGTACGGTGCCGCCAGCACGGTGGCTTTCATTCCCCATGCTTTCATAATTTCCACCCATCGTTCGCCGAATTTGCCCGCCGAACAAATCAGCGTTTCGTCGCCAGGTGAAAAGAAGTTCTGGGTGGCCGCTTCCAGCCCTCCGGAACCGGAGGCAACCAGCACCAATACATCATTCGTGGTGCCAAGCACAGTGCCCAAATCCGACAGCACTTGCTTGTAGAGCTTGCGAAAATCCTCGGTCCGGTGATGGATGTCCGATCCCATCATCGCGTGTAGGGCCGCCGGCAACAATGGCGTCGGTCCAGGGGTGAGTAGGCGTTGCTTTCTTATGTACATGGCTTAAACGGGTACTCCAGAGACGATAAGGCGGAGTGAAACTCGCAGACTGCAGAATCTTCAGAATAACAGCCGCCGAGTCAACTGAGGGCCGCTCTGCAGCAGCCCTCCAGGCTCATAGTTGCCTTCGCAGCGCTTACTTAGTTGGAAACGCTGATCTGTTCGCTAATGGTTGACGTCTGGCCCAGCGGCGTAATGCCGGTTATGGACAGAGTATGTATGCCGTTTGAAATAAACGTTGTGTTGTAGCTGAAAGTGTAACCGACATTCGGACATCCGCGGTCCCCTGGATAAACCAGGCAAACGTCCGCCCGATTCAACCCGTAGGCGGCATCGCCAATCACGCTTCCGTCTATCGAAACCACTACCGACTGAATGGAGCTATTGTCGTCGAGAGCCCATCCCTGAATAGTCTGCGTTCCGAAAATCGGAGTGGCAATACTTGGAATTGGCGTGTCGATGAACAGATGCATGGGATTGCTGGTCGTGTAGTTTGCAATTGTGAACGGGTCGGAAGTAGTGGCAAAGGTGCCGTCCGAATTGTTCTCGGTGATGCCCAGCGTGTGTGCGCCATCTGGCAATTGTGTTGTGTCGAACGAGAAGGTCCAGCCGACGTTCGGACATCCAGCACGTCCGGGATAGGTTTGGCAGACGTCGGGCCGTGGCAGATTATAAGTGGCAGTGCCATAAGGTATTCCGTCAATGGTCACGGAAACACTGGCAACAGAAGCATGGTCGTTGATGGCCCATCCGCTGAACGTAGCGAGACCCAGATACGGATTGCTGATGGCGCCGGGGACATCGATGAAGACGCGGCCCGGACCGCTCGCCGTATTATCGATAGTAAAGGTGCTGCTGGTGGTTGCCCGCTGGCCCGACGTACTGGTAGCCGTTGCCTGCAGCGTATGCGGCCCATTCCCCAGCAGACTGGCATTGATGTTTCCGCTCCAGCCGACATTCGGACAGCCGGGACTGCCCGGGTAGGCGGCGCACACATCCGCTCGGTTACTGCCATAGGTCGCGGTGGTGAATGGCCTTCCATCTACCAGGAGCGCAACACTGCTGATTTGCGACGTACTGCTAAGGGCCCAGCCCGATGCCGCAACGTTGCCGGAAAAAGTGGAGCCCCCGGCGGGATTGTCGATGTAAACAGTAATCGGATTCGCGGCAGTAGCGATGTTTGCCACCGTGAAGGTGGAATAAACAGTCAGGCTCTGGCCCATCGCTAGATTAATGGTGATTTCGAGTTCATGCCCGCCGTCGGACAGGGTTGTGGTATCGATGATCGTGTTGAAGCCAACGTTCGGACAGCCTTGATAGCCGGGATAGGCGTTGCAAACATCGGTCCGTGGAACACCATAATTTCCACTGCCGAAAGGAATGCCATCGACGGCTATAGTCACCGACGACACGGCTGAATTGGCGTCGATCGCCCAACCGCCCACCACCGCCAAACCGCTGAGAGTTCCCGTATTTACGTTCGGCGTATCCACGCTGTAAAGAGTGCTACTTTGCCCCGTATAGTTCGCAATCGTGAATGTGCTTTCGGCCGTCGCTACCTGGCCATCTGCCGTGGTGGCAGTAGCGCCAAAGGTATGCACACCGTCTGCGATTTGATTGGTGTCGTACTGAAAGGTCCAGCCCACATTAGGACAATTGGTGAGTCCAGGATAAGCCGCACAAACATCCGGGCGTGATGAACCGTAGGTAGCGGTACCGATGATAACGCTGTCCACAGAAATGCTGACGCTGGAAATGCCCTTTACGGTATTTAAAGCCCAGCCTGAGAACTTTGCAACGCCGCGATAGAAGCCGTTATTCACCGGCGAATCGACAAAAGCAAGGGTATTGTTTGCCAAGCCTGCATTGGCCACGGAGAAGGCTTGCGCAAAGCTGTAGCGCAGCCCGTCTGCACCGATGGCGCGGACATTCAGGGTATGCTGTCCATCGGTCAATTGATCGGTTTGGAGATTGAAGTTCCATCCCAGGTTCGGGCAGCCAGGCTCATTGGGATAAACCACGCAGACATCCGGTCGCGCCACGCCAATGGTGGCGTTCCCGAACAATTGGCCATCCACCAGAATCTGGATGCCCGTAATTGGAGCATTCCCGTCGAATGCCCAGCCGCTAATCATATTAGGTCCGGATAAAGTCTGGTTCATCGTCGGATTGTCTACAAAAATCGTGAACGGCGATACACTGGGCAGGGTTGTCGGTGGGCTTGGATTCGCCAGCACCGGGTTACCTACCGGTATGGTCACGGTGTTGCTGATGAACGCGTTCTGCGCAATGTACAGCGGACTGATAAGGTTATTGGTCGCATTGGAAGGAACAACAATTTGCACGTTATATGTGCCGTAGGATTGTTGTGGCAGGTAAGCATTGATAACCTGCGCCGTGCTTCCACCCAACGTGGCACTCACGAAATTGCCCACTGTATTGTCTGCGGGGCCCACATACGGAACACCAGTACCCAGCGACATTTGGGCTACCCCACTCGGATCGACTATGATTCCCAGGCCGGCGGTGGTCAACGTAATAAGTTCGCCAGCGCCTGCAGGATTCGCTGGAGTAATTAGCGAATTCGGCACCACGACGCAACAGGTGGTGGCGGAATAGGCCGTAACGGTCACATCCGCATTGGTGCTAGATGTTCCCGTGACAGTAATCCCATTGCCGGCGGCGCCGCTTTGTATAGCGGTTAGGACAATGCGATTGAAAGAGTCGGCGGCTGAAGCCGTAACATTCGGATCGCTCTGATTAATGAGATTGATCAGCGCGGTTTGTATAGTTGTCAGAGTATCTGTCGCAAGCACCGTGTAAGTGTAGGCTGTCCCCGCAATTGTAATAGTTGCGGTGTTGCCGGCCGTAACCGATCCATCAATGGAAACAACCGCGGTTGGATTGCCTGGCTGATGGTAAGCCATCGACACTGGCCACGGGCGCTGCTGCCCCGGATACTGCGGTGCATTAAAAATGCCTGGGTTGGCCGGAGCAATGTAAACCGCAACCGGATTTGTCACGGTCACGGAACCATCATTATGTTGTGTTCGCACGTATACGCTGGTGCTATTCCTGTCCTGATAGTTGTAAGGCACCTGCGTAATAATCTGCGTCGGCGAAACCTTCAAAAGCGGCGCGGGATAACCGTCCATATAAACCTGCGCTCCGGCCAAAGTATTAGGGAGCACGGTCGTACCATCTAGCGTGGCATTGGCGCTGCTATCCGACAGGCCTGTGCCATCAACTTCTACAAGCATGCCAATAGCCGCCGTGGCGGCTGTTCCCGCCGACAGGTAACTGCCCGACGCAGTGGCGGTTACGTCTGCACTGTTCGACTCTGAGGCGGCCAAGGTAATACTGTCATAAGCCAAATCGGTTTGCTTCGAACTCAAGTAAACGCTGCCCGAGCCCACGCCGGCAAAAATTGCGGTCACATTGGGATCGCTGGCATTAATCAAACCCACTTCAGCCTGCGCAATCGTATCCAGCGTGTCTGTCTTTTTCTCGGTGTAGGTGTAATCCGTCCCTTGGATCGTTATCGTCACGGTGTCGTTTGCAACCACCGTTCCCGTGAACACAACAATGCCTTCCTGGCGGATGATCTCGCTGGCCCAGTTGATCACTGAATTGTCGGCCAGTAAGGTATCGCCAGGTGTGTACACAACAACGCGCCGATTGTAGGGGTCGCTCACATATAAATTGCCCAGCTCATCCAGCGCCAGTGAATTGGGGGACGGGATCGTATCTACGGAACCGGTGTTGTCTATGGCAGTACTTGCGATACTTATGGCCGCGCTCGAAACTACATCCTGCACGAAGTCGGGCTGGCCTATTACGCGGTCTGCCCACGCGCCGTTAACGGTAGGGATACTGTTCCAGTACAAGACGCGATCGTTCCCGCCGTCCGCAATCCATAAATGAGTGCCATCCGACAACGCAAAGCGAGGATAATTCAGACTGTTCTGACACTCCCCGATAATGCCAGTAGGAAGTGCGCCGCAAACTACCGAGTTATTTGCCGCCGTGCTCACCATGTCGGGTTGTCCCACCACCACGTCGGCATTTTGGTCCATTGTTGTTGGAATTGAATTCCAGATCAGCACGCGGTTGAATCCAAGATCGGCAACGTAAAGGCGTGTACCATCGGAGGTTACGGAGACAGGATTCAACAACCGATTTGCCGCAGCGACCGGATTTGCCGCTGTGGGCACGGGTGCGTCGAGAGAAGTGAAGTTAGGCTGCCCCAGCACCAGATCCGGCGCCTGGTTGTTAGTTGTTGGAATCGAGTTCCAAATAAGGATGCGATAGTCCTGGGTATCGGCCACAAACAGCTTGTTGTTCTGTATCCAGACACCTTGCGGGCCGCGCATGGTCTTAGCATCCACATAGCCCAGCGGAGGCGTCTGAAACGCCGTGAAATTCGGCTGGCCAAGAACCAGGTCTGCAGGCTGGTTCATCATGGTTGGAATTTCTTTCCAGATCAGGATGCGATTGTTGTTCGTATCGGCAACCGCAAAGATGTGGCCGTCAGTGGCTACCGCCGTGGGCAGGTTCATGGCCGAAGCGCTGATACCTGGCGAAAAAGACGTTTGGTTCCCGCTGCTATCCACCGAAGCGAAAACGGTCTGGCCCAGACTGAACGAGGCCAGGAACCCGCAAAGATAACAATCCCCGTTAGCCAGGCTGTCCTGCAAGAATATGTTGTCCCGCAAGCCGGGCATCTGGCTGGTTGGGAAGACCATAATGCGATGGTCGACGGGCGTAGCGCCTACAACGTTATCGTCTGCGACGTAGAGCTGCCCGTTGTAATAGGCTATACCGCTAGGCGCGCCTAGCACCTGCTGGCTTGGAACTGCGCTGCCTGTCGTGAAGTTTATCTGTCCATAAACGGCGCGTGCGGCTTGGCCGTTACTTAAGATCTGTGCCTGAACCGAAATAGCAGAAAGGAAGACGAAAAGAAATAAACTATACTTTCTCAACAAAAGACCCCAAAGAACGGTTTTACCGGCCGGTAACTCACGGCGGTGAGCTCAGCGGTTCTCCGATCGTCGAATATCCATTTGCCGACGCAAGCAATTTAGGGACCGCCAAGCTAGCTAAGTATAACAGCGCTTAGGACGTGGGCTCCCCCGTATTGGGTTTCAATCAGAAACGCCGTTAGATACGGTCTCGACCCACAAACACATACAATGTGGGCGATGGCACTTCTCGAAAAAATACAAAAAGACATGGTTGAAGCCATGAAAAGCAAGGACGAGGCCAGGCTGAGCGCACTACGCATGGCAAAATCGGCGCTCAAGAGGCACGAGATAGACGCCATGAAGCCCCTGGACGAGTCCACCGAAATGCAGGTGATGAATATGCTCTTGAAGCAGCGGCGCGAATCCACCGACATGTTTCGCAAAGGGGGCCGCGAAGAATTGGCTCTGAAGGAAGAGGCCGAAATTAAGATTCTGGAGAGTTATCTCCCCTCCGCTCCGTCAGTCGAAGAACTGGAAGCGGCTCTCACGGCGGCCATGGCCGAAACCGGAGCAACCACTGCCAAGCAGATGGGATTGGTCATGAAAGCCGCGCAAGCCAAACTGGCGGGCAAGAGAGTGGACGGTAAGGCGCTTAGTGACCTTATCAAAGCGAAACTGAGCTGAAGTTCCTCCTACCACGTACAATAACGGCTAACTCTATATATGAGCACTCAGCCGGAAGTCTTCAAACCTTTCGTCCCGGAACACGTCCAGATGCGCGAGTTGACGCTCCGGGCCATGCTCTTGGGCCTTTGCATGACGGTGGTGCTCGGCGCCGCCAATGCCTATCTCGGCTTGCGAGCCGGTATTACAGTCGCCGCTACCTATCCGGCGGCCGTTATCAGCATGGCTGTCATGCGGGCATGGAAAGGCAGCCTATTGGAAGAGAATATCGCCCGCACCAGCGGCTCCATCGGCGAAGGCGTCGCCTCGGGCGCCATTTTTACCATTCCGGCGTTCCTCATCGCGCACGCATGGCCATCCTTTGGCTTTGCCGACGCGTACTGGAAGACCAGCACCCTGATTCTGGTAGGCAGCGTCCTGGGAGTCCTATTTATATCTCTCGTGCGTCGAGTCATGGTGGAGGATAAAGAGCTTCCATTTCCTGAATCGATTGCCGCGTCTGAAATTCACAAGGCCGGGCAGCGCGGCGCTGAAGCCGCCAAGTTTCTTTTCTGGAACATCGGCATCGGTGGGCTGATCTTTCTGCTCGGACGCATGGGTTTCTTCGCCTCCGATGCGGAATTTCCCATTCACGTCGGCCGAATCGGAGCCAGTCGCGTGCGTCTTGGCGGCGCGGAGACCAGCAACATCGTCCAAACCGGTGGAATCAGCAGCGTCTCGGCTCCTAGTATCAGTCCGGCTTATTTAGGAGTCGGCTATATCATCGGCATCAAACTGGCCGCCATTGAATTTTCCGGCGGGGTGCTTGCCTGGGGCGTTATGGTTCCGCTGCTGATGTTTTTTATGGGGCCGCACATTCAAGCATTTCTGCCCGCGGGAGCGACTGACGGCTCCTGGACTTCGCTTTCCAACGCCGTTTGGCGTTATATCGTGCGCCCAATTGCAGTCGGCGCGATGCTTGTCGGCGCCTCCTACACACTTTTCCGCATGCGCACCAGCCTGGCATCGGGTTTGAAGCGCGCTATCAGTGATGTGCGCCAGACCGCCGAGCAGCAGGCCCAAAACACCCGCACCGAACGTTACATGAGTTCGAAACTGGTCTTCTCCCTGATTGGCGTTGTGTTCGCGCTCATGATCGGGCTTTACATTTACTTTTCTCAACAGGTGCTGGCCGGCGTAGTTGCCGCTGTTGTCATGCTGATTCTGGGGTTTTTTTTCGCCACTGTTTCCGGTAGTCTCTGCGGGTTCATCGGATCGTCAAACAACCCAGTTTCCGGTCTTACTCTATCTACCTTGATCATTGCCGCGCTGCTGATGGTGGCGCTGGGAGTCTCGGGCGCTGGAGGCGTTGCTGCTGTGCTTGGGGTCGCTGCGGTTGTCTGCGTATCTTCGGCCGTTGCGGGCGAACTGTTGCAGGATTTCAAAGTTGGCTTCATTCTCGGCGGAACTCCGAAGAACATCCAAATTGCCGAGTTGATCGCCGTGGTAGTCGCCAGCCTGGTAATGTACTTCCCGCTGGTGCTGCTATACGAGGGGAATATCAAGGCCGGCGGCACCGGTTTCGGAGATCGCCAGCTCGCGGCCCCGCAAGCGGGCTTAATGGCACTCCTGGCACAGGGGATTGTCGGGGGCGACATGCCCTGGCCGCTTGTTATAACAGGCGCGCTGCTGGGAATTGCCTTCATCGCCATGAATGTTCGCAGTCCGATGCTGGTTGCGGTCGGCATGTACTTACCGTTTGAAACCGTTTCTGCCATCTTCGCTGGCGGCGTCATTCGCTGGGTTGCCGACCTGATCGTCGAAAAGCGCGGCTGCAACGCGGCGCAAAAAGCTCGCGTGGAGAATGCCGGCGTCTTAACGGCCTCCGGCCTCATCGCGGGAGAAGCTATTCTCGGATTAGTGTGGGCCGGTCTGCAATTCGCGCCTAAACATATCCTGGACAGTTTGCAAATTTTCGCTCACCCTTCTTACTTACTCGGAGTGGCGGTTTTATTTGGTCTCGGATTCTTGATGGTGCAGGCGCCGTTGCGTGCAGCGGGTAGTCCGGAAGAACCTGCGCCTCCGGTCGCCATGATGTAGGTCTACTTCAAATACATCTTCAGCGCATCAATAAGATCTTCTGCCGCGCGCGTCTGTTCGTCCGTGGGCTCGCGCGTCTGATCCAGAATGTGATAACGGATGTGACCGTTAATGACTTCCGCCATCAACGAATCAAGTGCACCACGGCATACCGCAATCGCGTGCAGCGTCTCCGAACAGTCCGCCTCATGTTCAAGTAAGCGGACTACGACATCCAGTTGACCACGGATGCGGCGCGATCTGTTTATCAGTCTCTTCGATTCTTCAGCGGTGTGTGACATCGTTATTTACGCTTTACAAGTATACCCCCGGTGGTTTACCCTTGCGGTTGGAGACAAGCTCCGAAAATGCTACGCTGCCATCTCATTAGGATTGCCCTGTTCCTCGCCGCAACCTTAAATGGCCGTGCGCAAGGCACCACCAATCCGCCTCCTCCGCCTGTTGCTGAAGAACGTTGGAATCTCTTCTGGCAGGCTACTTCCATCGGCCAATATCACGGCACATTTCGTTCGCCGTATGAAGACGCTTTCAGCCTCCAGGACTATCCCGAGCGCGATGTATCCTTAACCACCACTCTGTTCTTTGGCCTGCGCCTCGATCAGAATACGCAGTTGTATTTCAACCCAGAAATCGCCGGTGGTCGCGGATTCAGCGGCGTTGACGGTCTGGCCAATTCATCCAACGGAGAACTACCGCGCGTCGCAACAGCTGAGCCAAAGCCCTACCTAGCACGCCTCTACCTTTCTCACGATTTTGGCTTCGGTTGGGAGAAGGAGTCATTCGACAGTGATGAGAATCAACTCGCCGGCGAGCGGCCCATGAACCGCTACACGGTCATGTTGGGGCGCTTCACCCTGACTGACTTTTTCGACGACAACCGCTATTCGCATGATCCGCGTACCCAATTCATGGGGTGGGCCGTGATGTATAACGGCGCCTGGGATTATCCCGCCGATGTCCGCGGCTACACGTGGGGATGGGTGCATGAATTTCATACCCGCCACTGGTCGCTTCGTTACGCCAGCGCGGCCATGCCTAGAGTCGCCAACGGCCTGCGCTTTGACCGGCGCCTATTTCGCGACCGGGGCGACGTCATTGAAGAAGAATGCCGTTGGGAAATGCGCAAGAATCCCGGTGCTGTCCGCTTTATGGAGTACGTGAACCACGCCGATGCCGGGACCTACAGCGCAGCCATCGCGCTGGCAAAGGCAACCGGAACTGTGCCGGACATCACCGCCACCCGCCGCGTCGGGACTGTCAAGTATGGCGTTGGCATCAGTGCTGATCAACAAATCACCAGGCAATTAGGCGTCTTCGCCAGGCTCGGCTGGAACGATGGCAAGACTGAAAGCTTTGCCTTCACCGCCATCGATCGGTTAGCCACCGGCGGAGTCTCGCTCACCGGCCAACGCTGGCGTCGTCCCTTCGACACGGTTGCCACCGAACTCACCACCAGTGGACTCTCTGCAATTCACGCCGAGTACCTGGCCATGGGCGGCCACGATTTTCTGATCGGAGATGGACGTATCCGATACGCACCCGAGTATGCGTGGGAAAGCTACTACAGCGCGCGTTTGTTCAGCGGCTTCTTCGCCACGCTCGATCTGCAACACGTATCAAATCCCGCCTACAATCAGGATCGCGGGCCCGTTTGGATTCCTTCTCTCCGCCTGCATTGGGAATTGGGGAAGCAGAGTTTTTAATCGTGCAGCTGCCCTAACTCGAGTTTCTGCTGCGTTTGAGAATATCTCTCCGGCTTGGCAAGTTAGTCGGAATGGAAAGACAATGGCGGCAGCGGATGGTTGGAGTCATAACCAACTCGCTGGTTACAACTGGTCCGTGGCGGATCGCACAGCGAAGCGCAGATAACTGCTGTTCGGCCGCCATGTGCAGCCACAATCTGCGGTGCTCCTCACAGACTTGGCGCTCCGTCCTCTTGCCTACCGGCTGCTTCCTCTTCAGCAGAGCGGCAGGGAACTGGAACCAGCTGCATGCTCGAATGGATCTGCCGTATCGAAGATGAAGCCAGCGGGCGGGCCCTGCTCCCGCACACTATGGCAAACAAGTCCCTGCTACTGACATCTCTAAGTAGCAAGGATCTGCTAAGCTCGCCGAAACTTAAAGTCTCCGCCAACATTAAAGGCTTGGGTTAAGAAGGACCAGGAACTCGAAGACCTGGTGGCGCGCCTCCCTTGAACCCTCGAGTAGTGACGAGCTAACTCCGCCTTGATCTTCACGCATCCAACGACGACAGCGCCGCTTTGGACGGGCTGGTATCGCGCGCGTCCGAATTTGACTTATGTTCTCTCGGTTCCCTTTACATCCGTCCTGCACCAGCTTGGACTTCAAGGCGAACGGCGTGCGCAAACCTTTTGGCAAGTAGTCACAGCTCTTCCAGTTTCGCGGCAAAATACTTCGTCATCCGCTAAGCCTTTTGCCTTTATGTTCTTAGCGAGTAACGAAGCAAATGAAACAGAGTTCTTCCGCCGCTTGCTCCGCAGCGTTCAGGCCCTCGCCAAGGCTAAATTCGAGTTGACCGAATTTTGGTTCTGACAGCTCAAGGAAGCCTAAGAGTCCTGACGAGGATATATGCGAATGAATCACTCCAGCGGACGTGTGAAACGGTCCGTCACGCCCGAGAATCCCGATGGGTTAGCCGCACAACTGGGCAACTTACTCGTGGGACAACCTGAAGCCATTGACGCCATCGTGCCGTTCGTCCAGATGCACCAGGCCGGGTTGGCTCCCGAAGGCCGGCCTATCGGTGTGGTGCTTTTGCTCGGTCCAACCGGGACTGGCAAAACCCGAACGGTGGAGGCTTTGGCCGACATACTGCACGGGAGTCCGAAGAACCTGTTGAAGGTTGATTGTGGCGAGTTCCAGATGGAACATGAAGTAGCAAAGCTGATTGGAGCGCCTCCTGGTTATTTGGGCCACCGAGAAACCCAACCTATGCTCAACCAGACAAAGGTTAATAGCGTGGCCAGCGAGAAGAGTGACATTTCACTCATTCTTTTTGATGAGATTGAGAAGGCTGCGTCCTCCATGAACCGGCTCCTACTCGGCATCCTCGATAAAGCCACCTTGCGCTTGGGAGATAACTCGACAGTCAGCTTCGAACGGTCCATCATCTTCCTGACCAGCAATCTGGGGGCGAAAGCCATTCAGCGGGCTAACACACCTGACTTTGGTTTTGAGGCGATGGTGTCCTCCGAGCCCTCGCAAGACAACGTAAAGCTGCAGAACATTGGCATGGCCGCGGTCAAGCGGAAATTCTCACCGGAATTCGTTAACCGAGTCGATTCGGTCATCACTTATAAGCCGCTCAACCGTGAGGCGTGCGACGAGATTCTCGACCAGATTTTCGCCAGCTTTGCGCGCCTCATCAATAATCGCCTTGGCATCCGAGGTTTTCGACTGCAATGTACGCCTTCTGGCCGCGCCCTGCTGCTTGATACCGGCACCAGCATTGAATTCGGCGCTCGCGAGTTGAAGCGGACGGTGCAGCGCAACTTTATACAGCCTGTGGCTGCTTTGGTTTCGCAAGGTCAAATACCTCCCGGCAGTCTTGTGATTCTCGACGCCAAGGCCGGCGAATTTCAAATTTTGCTACGGAACTGAGTTTCCAGCCGGACGCGCGGCAACAGCACGGCTCCAGCAGCCATGGCGGTGTCCCTGCTTTACAAGCTAAGGCCTTTGACTTGGGTTTAGCTATTACGGGCATTTGAGAAGCTACCGCGAGCGAAGATGTCCGCAACTGACTCAAGTAAAGGGCCGCCCCTCCGGTGTCCGCGCTGAATCCGCCGTCGCAAAAAAGCTTGCGCCGTAAGAATAGTCATGGCTATGAAAAGGAGCTTCCAAAGGGCAAGATCAATATAGCCCGACCGCATAGTTACCGATAAGAAATTTGATGAAGGACTTATTGCCCGCTTCAACTCAGGCCTATGCTCGGGCTGAATGGGGCTGCGATGCTCCGCAGATCCGGGTGGCAGCGGTGGTTTCGGCACTGTCACAGGCGCTGGATCTTTCCACTGGTCAGCCGCGAGGCCACTCGGCGAAAGCCTGCATCCTGGGTATGCGCATCGGTCAGGAATACGGCCTCAACACGACCCAACTGAATGAACTTTATTACGCACTCCTGCTGAAGGACTGCGGCTGCAGCGGCAACGCCTCAAAGACCTTTCACGCACTTGCGGCTGACGATCTGGCGGCTAAACGCGACCTCAAAGTGACGGACTGGACAAGTACCGGCCTGGAGAGCATCCGTTACGCGCTCGAGCATGTTGCCGTAGGCAAGCCATTCCTTGAACGGGTTCGGGTTCTAGGGCGCCTCGCCCTCACGCAGAAAGCGCACGCCAGGGACGTCACTAGACTCCGCTGTGAGCGAGGCGCGACACTGGCCCGCCTGATGGGGTTGCCCGAGGGTTCGGCAGCGGCCATATTGGACCTGGACGAGCACTGGGACGGCAGCGGTTATCCCGAGAATGTGCACGGGAGCCAGATCAACCTTTTTTCGCGCATCATGCTGCTCGCTCAAACGCTTGAAACATTTGCTACGGCGCAGTCCGCGGAAACAGCGGAACAGGTAATTGAGAAGCGCTCGCGAAAGTGGTTTGACCCGGATATGGTGAAGGCCTCCAGGTCGCTTGCGCGACGCGGCGAGTTGTGGACTGATATCAACTCGCCGAGCATGGGTGAGGTCGTCTTAAGCCTCGACCGTGGGGAGGCAAAACTCACTCGCGGCGATGAAACGCTGGATGCTATTTGCGGTGCTTTTGCCCAGATTGTCGATGCCAAGTCGCCGTTTACTTTCAACCATTCCAACGGTGTGGCCAATGCCTCGGTTGCCATCGCACGTAAGCTAAATCTTCCGCGCGAGCGGGTCATCTTTGTGCGCCACGCAGCCCTGCTTCATGACCTGGGTAAGTTAGGTGTCTCAAACACAATTCTCGAGAAGCCAGGAAAACTCGATGAGCAGGAATGGAAAGCCATGAAGCGTCATCCTGAAGACACCTGGCTCATTTTGCGCTCCATCCCGCATTGTGAAGAACTGTGCGAGGTAGCCGCTTCGCATCATGAAAAGCTCAACGGCACCGGGTATTATCGGAACCTGACTGCCGGCCAGCTTTCGACTGAAGCCCGCATCCTTGCCGTAGCTGACATCTTTGATGCTCTCTCCGCGAAGCGTCCCTATCGCGACAGCCTGCCGCTAGAGACCGTGTTCGCCATCCTGCGCAAAGATTCACCAAACATCATTGATGGAGATTGCGTGCGCGCGTTGGAGGAATCGGGCATTTCGGGCGATCAGACCTATAGGGACTTGCAGTCGCTGCAACAAAGCCTTGTTCTGAATGGTTGAGTTTGTATGCTAGACCGTCGGGCCGCCCCGAGTATCGCCGTTAGGCCCTGGGGAGTTATGTCCATTGATCGCGCTCTTCACTTCCGCCCATAGTTCATCCCTGCGAATAGGCTTGGAGACGTAGCCGTCCATCCCCGCCCGGAGGCATTTCTCTCGTGTGCCGTGCATTGCATGCGCGGTTAAGCCAATGATAGGAGTCCGCTTCTTCAGGCGTGCCTCCTGTTCGCGAATCCTTTCCGTCGCTTCATAGCCCCCCATCACTGGCATCTGGATATCCATAAACACAAGATCGAACGCCTCTTGCTCCAGTGCCCGCACCGCTTCATGGCCGTTGTTCGCAACATGGACCGTATGTCCGGCTTTAGTTAATATCTTCTGGGCTATCTTTTGATTGATTGGATTGTCCTCAGCCAGCAGTATCCTTAGCTTGGAGAAGTGCGTGGCACTCAATTCTTCAGTCGTTGGAGTGGATAGCGATTGCTCTCGGGCCGTGGGCCACAGTGCTTCCATGATGGCCCTTCTCAGCTCCCCTGGCGTTGCCGGCTTCATCACGTACGCTGCCGCGTTAAGTTTTTCAGAGTGAGTGCACTGATCTCTGAAAGCCACTGGACTCAGCATCATGATCGTCTTAGCCATGTCAATCCATCCAAGTGTCTCGAGACCAGGAAGACCGGCGTCAACCAATAAGAAGTCGAATGGTTTTGCGCCCTCCGGCACTTCCTCGACCAGCGCCGCAGCGCTTTCAGCTCCGTCGGCCACCGCTGCTTCAATTTGCAAATGCGCCAGACTGTCTTCGAGGCTCCCTCGGCTGGCTGGATTGTCATCAACGACGAGCGCGCGCAGACCAATGAATGGAAAATGCGCCAACTCCCGCTCCGAACCCGAATTTAACTGCGATTCCCCAAACTTGACCGTGAACGAAAAGACGCTTCCCTTCCCGGGCTCGCTCACCAACCACAGTCTTCCTCCCATCATCTCTACCAATTGCTTACTGATGCTAAGGCCGAGCCCTGTTCCCCCGTGGTTCCTGGTCGTCGAGCCGTCGGCCTGCGTAAAGGGATGAAAAATTTCTGCCTGTTTTTCCGGCGCAATGCCGATCCCGGTGTCGGACACCGAAATCTCGAGCGTTAGTTCACCCGCGCCCCGCGATTTTACATTTGCACTAATTGCTATCTGGCCCTTGTCGGTGAACTTCGCACTGTTTCCTACAAGGTTGAGCATCACTTGGCGCAGTCTGCCTGGGTCGCCGACGACCATTTCCGGTACATCGGCATCAATTCGGGTAAGTAGCTCGATTCCTTTCAGCTCTGCGGGGACTGAGAATGCTTTCATCGCTCCACCCAGCACCTCTCGTACCTGAAAATCGATCCTCTCCAATTCCAGGCGACCGGCTTCTATCTTCGAGAAGTCGAGTATATCCTCCAAAATCACCAGCAATGAGTCCGCCGAAAACTTCACGTCGTTCAAGTACTGGCGTTGTTCGACGCTCAGTTCAGTCTCCAGCGCGAGTTCTGTCAAAGCGATGATGCCGTTCATGGGAGTTCTTATCTCGTGGCTCATATTCGCCAGGAACTCGCTTTTGGCCCGGTTTGCTTCCTCAGCCTTGTTCTTCGCCGCTTGCAGATCGGCGTTCATCGTCACCAGTTCGGCGGTTCGGCTCGCTACTTGTTGCTCCAGGTTTTCACTATTCGATTTCAATTCCGCATCGCGCAGCTCAATCTGGTGCAGCATTTCGTTGAAGCGAACCGTCAAATCGCCGATCTCATCAAGATCGCCCACTTCGGCGCGCAGTGAATAGTTCTTTTCTTCTGAGACCCGAATGGCTGCGCCCCCTAGACGGAAAATGGGCTTAGAGACTATCGCCTGCAATCGTGCACCTATGACGAACGCTAAACACAGCGAGCCTAAGAGCACACAGGCGGAGATTGCCAGATAGTGCCAGATCAGCGCCTGCAAATCATCTAGCCTGCTGGTGAGATTGATGGTTCCAAGTTTCTGACGACCCAGAAATACTGGTCTCGAGATGCTCAGACTGCCCGCCTCGAATTGGGAATCGGGAGCCCCTGCTTTGCAATCTGCCACAACGGCTGGTTCGGAGGTCGTATAGGTGGCAAAAAGTTTAGACTCGCTCGAACACAACCATGCCGCCGTTATATTCGTCCTGGTGCGAACCGCCTTCAAAACCTCGGTTGCGGCGTTCCGATCGTTAAAGGTAAGTGCCGCTGCGGTATTGGCGCCAAGCACCTCCGCCAGACTTGCTAGATCCTGCACGCTTCGGTTTCTCAATTCCAGGTATTCGTTGACGAAAAAGGCCAGGCAACAGCTCAATAGCGCAATGCTGGATGTCAGCAAGATCAGCGTCTGCAGCTTGCGTTTGATCGAAATCCGAGCTGGTTTGATCATCGGTCAATATACATATCGACCTGAACATCGCTACACAGAAGCCCTGGACTTATCGTCAACCCTGCATTTTTTCGTCGATTTAATATTCACCTTTAGCCCGCTGTGTGAGATGGAACGGGAGTAGCCATGCTTATCACCTGCGGCTATTAGGCCCTCAGACAGCCTTAGCGGTGCGCAGTAGTTCGGACTTCTTCACCGCTCGCCGTCACGGTCCAATCCCTGTTATTATCGCTTTCCGATTGCTCGAAATGAATGTGATTGTGCGTGGTGAAAGTGTTGATGGTCCTGTAGTAGGTGGTCCGTCCGCCCTGATCCCAGTTGCTCAGGAAGATCCACTGGTTGCCATTAATTTCCAGGTCTCCGCGGCTGGTCGCTCGTCCCTCGGGCCGAATATTCTGGGTATAGTAGCGGCCCGGCTTATTGGGAATAGGAATGAAGACCAGCAGCGCGCCCGGTGTTGAATTCACCGACTGGTCACAGGCATAAAAATGACCCACTTTCGAACATTGATTGGTCATCGTGTCCGCTTTGCCGCCGTCCTTGCGTGTCACCGCCCAGGTGCCGTTATATAGCGTTAACGGCGCATACTGGTCGGGAGCAGCCGCAAAGAACAACAGGAATACAATCAACAGGTACAAGCTAGTCCGATGGTAGCGCGGGCATGTTATCGTGCGGATTCAGGCAATGGCAACGGCAACCAAGACCGAATTCTTAGTAGAAACGCAGATCGCCGCCTTCCCATCTCTGCAATTGGACTGCGGCGTGACGCTGGTCGATGTTGAAGTCGCTTATGAGACTTATGGCCGCTTAAATGCTGATAAGAGCAACGTGATTCTGGTGGCGCATGCCTTTTCGGGCGATGCGCATGCCGCCGGCATCAGTCGCGAAACCGGGCAGCCAGGTTGGTGGTCTGCCATGATCGGCCCCGGTCTGGCCTTCGATACGAACCGCTACTTTGTCATTTCTTCCAACGTGCTCGGCGGATGCCGCGGCACCACCGGTCCAGCTTCCATTGACCCGCGCACCGGCAAGCGCTTTGCCATGACCTTTCCGGTCATCACCATTGCTGACATGGTGCGCTTGCAGAAGATGCTGGTCGATTCCCTCGGCATCCCACGTTTGCTCGCCGTCGCCGGCGGCAGCATGGGCGGCATGCAGGTTCTAGAGTGGGCGCTAGCTTACCCGGATTTTGTTGCCGCAGCCATGCCCATCGCCACCAGCTCCCGCCACAGCGCCCAGCAGATTGCGTTCAATGAGGTCGGGCGGCAAGCGGTAATGGCCGATCCCGACTGGAACGAGGGCAACTACTACGACGCCAAACCCCCGGCTCGCGGCTTAGCCGTGGCGCGCATGGTCGGGCACATCACTTACATGAGCGACGCCTCCATGCGCCAGAAGTTCGGGCGGCGCCTGCGCGATAAAGACGCCTTCGGCTTCGACTTCTCGGTGGATTTCGAGGTGGAAAGCTACCTGCGCTACCGCGGCAGCCAGTTTGTGAACCGCTTTGACGCGAACTCCTATCTCTACATCACCAAGGCGATGGATTATTTCGACCTCGCCGCTGGCCATGCCTCCTTGGCTGCGGCGTTCGAAAAAACAAAGACGCGCTTTCTGATCTTGAGCTTCACCTCCGACTGGCTCTATCCCACCTATCAAAGCCTGGAGATGGTGAGTGCCCTGCGCAGCCGTAACGTGGATGCCGCCTTTTGCGAGTTGCCGTCGCAGTATGGACACGACGCGTTTCTTGTCGAGACTAAAGAGCAGAGCGAGATGATAACCGGCTTCCTCGAGCGCGCCCAGCAATCGACTTCCAACGCGCCTGTAATAGAACACGAACCAGGCCGCCAATTGCTGTCACGGCTCGACTACGCCATGATCGCCGAACTGGTGGAGCCGCATGCGCGCGTTCTGGATTTAGGCTGCGGGGAGGGCGAATTGCTCGCGTGGCTGGGTGAGAAAAAGCATGTGCGCGGACAAGGGGTCGAGATTGATACCGCCAAGGTCAGGAAAGCGATCGCACGCGGCGTTTCGGCTTATCAGAGCGACTTGGAGCAGGGTTTGGCCGATTATCCGGATGGCGCCTTCGACTTTGTCATTTTGAGCCAGACCCTGCAGGAGATGCGTTATCCCATGCGCGTCCTGCGTGAGATGCTGCGCGTTGGCCGGCACGGGATTGTGGCGTTTCCGAACTTCGGTCACTGGAGGATGAGACTTTCGCATCTGTTGAGCGGAAGGTCGCCGAAGACTGAGTTGTTTCCGTATGACTGGTATGAGAGTCCGAATTTGCATTTTTTGACGATTGAGGATTTTGTACTGCTGTGCCGTGCCCAGCGGTGGGTGATTGAGCGACAGATTTTCCTGCAGGGAGACAAACAGGTCAAGCGGTTTCCGAACCTGCTGGCGGAGACTGCGGTGTTTTCGATTCGGGGTTAATAGGGCGCACAAAAGTGTTCCGCGTTCCATCTAATTGGATGCCGTCATGATCAATCGCGAAGAAGCCAACCACCTCGTTTCGGACTGGCTCGCTGGTCAATCAGCCAAGGCGAACATCCGATTGATTTTGCTCGAACAACAAACGCTGGAAACGGAGTTTGGTTGGGTGTTCTTTTACAACTCCGCCGATGCAATCGCCGGAAACGCTCCAGTGATCGTAGACCGCACGAGCGGTTCGCTGCACGCCACAGGAACAGCCTACACGACTGCCGAGTACATCGAAGAGTTTCGGCGCACGAGACCTATCGTCGGCTTGTCAACGGCGTCGTTTGTGGGTCCGCTGGCGGATGACAACATAGTTTTGGCAATGCTACCTCGGAACTACGCCAGCTTCCTTCAGTCAGTCAACGGATGCGTTGTTTATGATGGCGGCCTTCACATCCGCGGAGCTTGCAGCATCCCAGACTGGCACTCGCTACGACGATTCTGGATCGGCGACGACAGCCTGTCAGCACTCTACTCGGGGGTGAACGCCGACGATGTCCCGTTCGCTCAGGATTGCTTCGGCAATCAGTTCTTACTGCGATCCAAATCCGTTTTCCGGCTACACGGCGACACGGGTGAACTTAAGGATCTGGCGCTGGGTTGGCATGGCTTTCTTGCAGCAGCCGCAGCCAATCCCACCGAGTTCCTGTCACTACAACTGCTCGAGCGGTTCAGGAACGAAGGCGGCTGGCTTGAGCCGGGGCAACTTCTCAATATATACCCGCCTCTCTGTACCGTTGAATCTGCAAACGGCGCTTCGCTTAAGCCTATTTCCGCGCGTGAGCAGATCCGCTTTCTCGCCGATTTCACCGCTCAAATTGCGCGCCTACCAGATGACTCGAAGATCCGGATCGTCCTCGAATAGCTACCCGTCGGCGAAGGAAACATCGCTGCCGCTTTTCTTCGTCCTCGACATGAAAAGCGGGAAAGTCAAGCTCGCCTACGCGCGATTGATGGAAAGTATTGACGGGCGCCCCCCCAAGGCATGAGGGAGTCTGAGCTTCACCCGGAGGCTTACACCGACCTTTATGAAATCGACGCGTACTGAAATTTTTGAGGCGATTTCCTCATTGGCGCCATTTCCGCATCAAGGCGACCGTCGTACCGATCTTACTTCCCGCCCATTGCGCTTCTGACAAGTGTACGATTACTTGATTGCCTATGCGCCAGACGAGCGGCCCTTGTGGGTTGTAGCGATCCTGCACGGTCACCGCAGCCCCCGCATCATGGCTGCCATTCTGCGGGGCATGGAAGACAAGCCGTAAAGACGCGTCTACACATGCGAAACCGTCGCCATCGTCCCATCCACCTTCTGCAACTGAACTGTGAACTTTTCGTTGTAGGTGTTTGCGCGATCTTGCAGTACGCTTAGCGCCACCGCTTCGCCCAGTTCTATCGAACTATCGGTGTCGCTGCGCCAGTGGATGCCCGCATGGATTCCGTGGGCGAAGCTGATGTTGTGGGCCAGCTTGTTGAGTTCGCCGTTGACCGTGAGCGCGCCGGCATCAGCGCCTGTGTAGGGGACTGTCGCAAGTCCGCTATTTAATGGAACCACTGGGTTCGGAATCACAAAGTTGCCATCAAAGAAAAACTTCAAGACGGTAATACACGCGCCGGCAACGGCGCCATGGCCGGTGGGATAGGAGGGATGGCTGGGGGAACCTTCAGGAAAAGCTTGCGACAGGAAGTAACTGTGATTCGCCTTGAAACTGGCCTCAATGGCTCGCGAATGAAGCGCTGTGCGGCTGATTCTGCCATCCAGAGTTTCGCCGGCCCCTGTCCTGTCCAAGTGCACGATGGCTCCGCCTGATTCAGGCCGGTGGCGCAGATGGACAAACCATTTCTGATACCAAACCGCTTTCAGCGCTTCGGAGGCAACGGCGGCAAACGTGGCGGCGACATCCGGCTGACCGAAAGTGGTGAACCCGTTCTGTGTCTTATCTCCGTTGTAAGGATTGCCGGGATTGAATGGCGCGTTGATGCTGTTCAGCACCAGGTACGCCGTAAAATAAGCCTGATACAGAACGTCCGCATGAGTGTATGCAGCTAATCCGCGGCCATCGTGAAGATAAAGCGGCTCTGCCAGCGGCTGCAGCGATAGTCCGGTCGCGATGCCGTTCTGCACCTGCTGAAACGTGACGGGATCGAGCATGTAATCCACACCGGCCGTGTTGCTGACATACTTCTGGGTTAGCGGCAGAACGCCCATGGCCGTGTCCTGCAACAGAAATTGCGAGAGATAGGGTCCGGCTGTTTCACCGGGATAACCGCCGCGGAACAAGGTGCCGGTGGTGACTTTCCCGCCAGTGGTGGGACCGGCATAATCGCGCATACCGGACAATTCCTCAGCCGCGCTGACGGCGATGGGGTTCGTTCCGTAATCGGTGAAGGCAACATCGCGCAGCAGCGATGCCCAGTAAAGTTCCACCAGTTCGGTGGCATACAACTCGCTGGCTAATGCCGGCGCCGGCGGTGCAACAAACTGGGCTACATCCAGACATTGGAGATCGAACGCGAGCCCGCCTTGGGGTCCGTTCAAAGTGCGGGGTCCGCCCAGGATGATGGCGTCGAAATCGGCTGGAGCACCGCTATCCAGCGCAGCGCGGAACGTTTGCCAGGCATCGAGATCCACCCGCCCAATGGCCCCTTGCCGGATGCATTTTGTGTAGGTGCCGCACTTGTCTCGATACCGGTGCTCGTCACCATTGGTAATTTGCGCCGGGGTGCCGAAGGAAGCGTCGCTTTCCGCCGCTGCTTTTCGCAGGGTGAGACATCTTTCAACCCGGTTGGCGGTTGCTGGAGTGGGGCGAATTCTCGCCGCATGGCTGCTGCTCATCGGTCTCTCATTCTATGCCCACCGCCTTCTTATACTTGTTCCATGCCGACTGCAGTCGAGTTTGTTTCCCTCAATGAAAGCCGCCTGTTAAACGAATTGCTGGAATTCCTACGCATACCAAGCGTAAGCACGCTGCCTGAACATAAGGGCGACGTCGCCAAAGCGGCACAATTCGTAGCCGCCAGTCTCAAAGACGCCGG
>PLRJ01000208.1:39741-58440 GCA_003163855.1 Bryobacterales bacterium
TGGGAATCGCCTCCGTTTGAGCCCAGCATCCGGAATGGCAACATCTATGCGCGCGGCTCCTGCGATGACAAGGGCCAGATGTACATGCACGTCAAGGCCGTGGAAGCGCTGCGTCAGCAATATAGCGGCAAGCTCCCCATCAACGTAAAGTTCCTGATCGAAGGCGAAGAGGAAGTCGGCGGCGAAAGCATCTCGAAATATGTTCCCGCGCACAAAGACAAATTGAAAGCCGATGTTGCCCTCGTTTCCGATACCGAAATGTTTGCCGACGGCGTTCCCACTCTCTGCGTCGGTCTACGCGGATTGATGTATCTGGAGATCGAGGCCAAAGGTCCGGCGCGCGACCTCCATTCAGGCATGTACGGCGGGGCGGCGCCCAATGCGGTCTACGGGTTAATCGAACTGCTCGCCAAAGCGAAGGATGCCGACGGACACATTCTCATCCCAGGACTCTACGACGATGTCGAAGCGCCCGACGCGAAAGAACTTGAAAGCTGGCAGCGCCTGCCCTTTTCAGAAACGGAGTTCTTGCAAACCGGTGTAGGCGCTAGCGCTCTCACCGGGGAGCCGGAACAATCGGTGCTTGCAAGGGTTTGGGCTCGGCCTACCTTTGAAGTGCATGGAATTGCCGGAGGCTTCACCGGCGCGGGATCTAAGACCGTCATTCCCGCAAAGGCATTGGCGAAGGTCAGCATCCGCATGGTGCCGAAACAAAATCCGGAGAAAGTACTAGCGAGTTTGACCCGCTGGGTGGCGGCCAATACCCCAAAAGGAATAGAAACTTCAGTACGCCTGCTCGGCGCCTCGCCTGCCGTCCTGGTGAATCCCAATCACCCCGCTATTGAAGTTGCAGCGAAAGCCATGGCGGATAGGCTACAAAAGCCCACCGTTTTCACCAGAAGCGGCGGATCTATTCCCATTGTCGGCGAGTTTTTCACCCACTTGGGAATTCCAACCATACTGATGGGGTTCGGACTTCCCGACGACGGACTGCATTCCCCTAACGAAAAGTACCGGATATCCAATTACTACCTAGGTATCCAGACCATCGCCCACTTTCTTGACGTCTACGGCAAAATAAGGTAACCAAGTAGACACATAGAACATTCATAACTAGTGAGCCGTTGGTAAAAGGGGAGTAGCATGGTGCCCGGATCAGTGTGTCCGCGCTGGCGCACTCCAGGCATGCCATGTCTGTGACCATTGAAGTAGAACAGGCTACTACACCTGTACCCGAGGCCCCCGTTGAGCCGCTCTCCCAGGCGGAGCAGGTGGTGCAATCAGCCGGCATTGTCTCCGCTTCCGTCGTTGTCAGCCGTATAAGCGGCTTGTTGCGCGAAATGGTGATGGCCTACGCGTTTGGCGCAGGTTTTCGCCACGATGCATTTCTTCTGGGCTTTCGCATTCCCAACTTAAGCCGAGATTTGTTTGCCGAAGGTGCGCTGGCGTCCTCTTTCATTCCCACTTTTACCCATTCCCTGGTGAAAGCGGATAAGCGCGATGCCGATGAACTGGCGCGTCAACTCACCTCTCTGATTCTGGTGGTGGTGGGAACGTTCTGCGTACTTGGCATGATCTTCGCGCCACAACTAGTGTCGTTGTTGGCGCCCGGCTTTGCCATGCAACCGGAGAAATTCGACCTCGCTGTTCGCCTGACGCGAATCATGTTTCCTTTTCTCTTGCTCATTGCCCTCTCCACTCAGGCCATGGGCATGTTAAACGCGCAAGGGAGTTTCGGCATTCCGGCTACGGCCTCCATCTTTTTTAATGCTGGCGCTGTCGGATTTGGCTTATTGCTGGGATACGTGGTTGGCCCGCACATAGGCCTGCAGCCGATTGAAGGCATGGCTTACGGCATTGTAGCGGGCGGCTTTATGCAACTAGCCTGGCAACTACCCCGGCTGAGGAGTATGGGCTTCAGACTTTATCCCGCGTGGCGTTGGACGCATCCGGGCATCCGCCGCATCGGCCGGTTGATGCTTCCCGCAGTCATCTCGAGCCTCGCCATGCAGATCAACCTGGTGGTCAACACAAGTTTCGCTTCCCGCTTAAGCGATCCCATTCGCGGCGCTAACGGGCCGGTGAGCTGGCTTGGATACTCGCTCCGCTTCGTACAGTTCCCGATGGGTGTCTTCGCCGTGGCCTTCGCTTCTGCGATGCTGCCGTCTGTTTCGCGCAGCGCCGCCGCTAAAGACTTCAACGAGTTTAGAAAAACCACGGCTCGCTCCTTAACCATGGTCTTCCTTCTGACCATTCCTTCAGCCCTGCTGCTGATGGTGCTGGGTAAGGCCATGATTGGAGCGGTCTATCAAAGTGGCCACTTCGTCGCCTACGACACACAACAGACAGCGATAGCCTTAGCCTGCTACGCTGCCGGGCTCGTGTCGTTTGCTTCGGCACGCGTCCTTACTCCGGCCTTCTATGCCCTGTCCGATGCCCGCACCCCTATGTATTTGACGCTTCTTTCCATCTTCGCCAACGTGGCGCTCCCGCTCTTTCTGCTAGACGTCATGAACATGAGCTTCGCCGCAATGGCGCTCACCACCTCCATTGCCATGACGCTTGAGTCCGCCTGTCTTTTTGAAGGTTTGCGCCGCAAGCTGGGCGGTCTGGAAGGTCGCATCCTCGCCGACCGTTTTGTGCGCATCGTTGCAGCCGGCATGGTGATGGCGCTCCCGCTAGCCATCGCCGATTGGGAATTCACTCGCCACTTTGAAGCCACCAGGCTGACATATCTTTGCGAATTGCTCTTCTTAGCCCCGCTTGGCGTCGTTCTCTTTGCGGCCACTGCCAAATTGTTTGCTGTTGAAGAGCTGGAATCCGCTACCAACTTCTTTCTTACACCCCTTCGCCGCCGCATCTTCGGAGCGCGTGATAAAGTTAGGGTTAATGCAGGATGACCTTGCTCTAGCGCTGCGTCTTCAGGCGCTTGACCGCAAGATAGCAACTCTGGAAACCGGAATTGCGACTCTTCCCAAACACATAGCTGAAGTAGAAAAGCATCTGGAAGCGCACACGCGCAAGTTGGAGGCGGATCGCAACTCGCTCGCTGCCAACCAGCGTGAGCGCAAGAAAATGGATGGCGACATCCAGATGCACCAGCAAAAAATTTCAAAACTGCGCGACCAGATGGCCGCCGCCAAGACCAACGAGCACTACAAAGCCTTTCAAAACGAAATCAACTTCATCGAAGGCGAAATCCGCAAATGCGAAGACCGCGTCCTGGAACTGATGGAGCAGGCTGAACCTCTTGACATCAACGTGAAAACGGCTGAGGCCGCCTTGAAAACTGAGCAGAAACAAGTGGAAGCGGAAAAAGCCCATGCCCGTGAACGCTCCGCTTTGGATATCAAGGAACTCGCGGTGCAGCAGGCCGACCGCAAAGCCGTCAGTGAACTCATGGCCCCAGCCTTCTACAAAGAGTACGAACGAATCCGCAAAAAGACCAAGAATCGGCCCATTGCCGACGCCACTGACGGCCGTTGCAGCGCCTGTCAGATTTCGCTCCGCCCACAACTGTTTCAGGATCTGCGTAAAGGGGACAACGTCATGTATTGCGAAAGTTGCGGCCGCATCCTAACCTATAATCCCGTCATCGATATTGCAGCGAATGTAGATGCTGGCAAGCAGATCGCTTGAACACGCGCTAACTCAGGAGTTGTCGCGCCATCTCCGTCCCCTTAAGCCGCGCCCTTATTTTCGCGAACGCTGTGGCCCGGGAAGTGGAACGGTCGTCGGCAAAGGGAGCAAATCCGCAATCGTCCGTTGTTCCCAGTCGATCCAGCGGTAAAAATCGTGCCGCCTCCAGCACTCGATCGCGCACCTGCTCCTGCGTCTCCACCTCACGGCACGCCGGATCGACAACTCCCACGAAAATGAATTGGTCTGGATCAACATTCGCTCTTATCAATGCCAGAACGCACGCACGATCCTTCTCGCTTGAAAGCTGAAGATAGAACCGGCCCGCCTTCAGCCGAAGAAGCGCCGGTAGCAGAGACCCGTACCCCACTTCAGGCGAGTGCTTGCTGTCACAATCCGAGCCTGGACATGAGTGCACACCCAGCCGTTTGCGTTCATCGTCCGAAAATCGCTCCAGGACCCAGTTGTTAATCTCGATAAAGTCCTCAAGAAGCTTCATCGTGGGGTCAATTCTTATCGCAAGCCGCGCTTCCGTGAAGTCCATTTGTACCGAGTCCGCGCCTTCTTCCAAACACTGCCGAATATCTTTTTCCACTTCGTCGACAACATCGCAAAGGAATGCCTCGCGCGAGTAGCCGGCTATGCCGCCGGGTGGATACGCCATGCTGATAGCCGATGCCGAGATAACCGCTTGCTTTATAGGTCGCGAAGTCTTTGCTTTAGCTGCCCGAAGATAATCCACCGCGTATTTGCCGTACCGAAAAGGACCCCGCGTAATATGCGGCATCTGCCTGACATGGCCATCTGAGAATTTGAGGTTGAAGTGTCCCGTGGTCAGTTCTGTCAATCCCCGCAACGGATAGGTCAGAAAACTCGGCTTACGCTGCTCCCCGTCGGTAATTACGGGCGAGCCGGTTGCTTCAAATTCGGCGATAGTTTTAGCCGCCGCCTCATCTTCGGCCACGGAGAGTTCTTCCAGCGATAGGCGGCCAAGCTCGAATTGCTCAAGTTTGGCAATCAGCTCGTCGGGCCGCGGGATGCTTCCTACCGGTTCACTCGGCAGCAAATTGGTCGCTGACGACATAGGGATCTAGGTAGACTGCTCCAGCCAGAACTCAAGTTTGCTCTTTAACAGCTCGGCACGAATGGGCTTCGACAGGAAATCGTTCATACCGGCAGCCATGCATCGATCGCGCTCAGTCTGAAATACGTCCGCCGTCAAGGCCAGAATCGGTATCCTCGAGCCGTAGCCGCCCATATCACGAATCTTCTTAGTGGCAGTAGCTCCATCCATACGAGGCATGTGGCAGTCCATCAGGATCAAGTCGAATCGCTTGCTTGAAAAAGCGTCTACAGCGGCAAAGCCATCTTCGGCGATCTGCACCGCGTAGCCGAGTTTCTGCAGACATAGGGAAGCCACCATCTGGTTAACCAGGTTGTCTTCCACCACCAGGATTGATGCCATCACTTTCTCGCAGGCAGCGACTGGAGGCGTGTCGACCTGAAGAGCAGCGGGCGCTGCCGCGGGGGCTGCGGGGAGGGTTACTTGTGAAATGCACTTCGCTAATTGCCGCTGCCGCAACGGTTTCACCAGCACATCTAGCACCCCAGCTTGCCTGGCGTCTTCAAGTTGCTGGGGAACCGATGTATTTGCCAAAAGTACAACGTTTACATGTTGATTAGTCGCTTGAGCCCGCAGAAGCCGCGCAAAACTGATGCCGTCAATCACCGGCAGACACCAATCGACTAAAACTAATGGGAATGCCTGCTTCTTTGAGCCTCGTGCCGAAGCCAAGGCCAGCGCCTGCGGAGCATTCCCCGCCTCGGTAACAATCATTCCCAGCGCTTGCAGTAAGCCCCGCGTTCTGGAGCGCTCCTCGCTGCTTCTTTGGACAAGCAGCACCTCTCGCCCGGAAAGGTCTTGCGCATTTTCTGCTGCACGCTCGTCGGCAGGCAAAGAAAATCCGCAGCGGAAGCTGAAGATTGTACCTGGCCCGGGTGCGCCCGACAAACCGATTTCTCCCTCCATCAAATTCGCTAATCGTCTGCAGATTGCCAGACCAACTGCCGGCCAATCAAAGTTTCCGTTGCTAAGAGAATCGGCGTGTCCGAAACTCCGAAACAGCAGCCGGGCGCGTTCCGATGAGGTGCCAGCGCCATTTTCAGCCAGTTCAAACTTGAGTCGGATAGGCATCTCTCCCGAGTTGGCAGAGGGCCCGCTATCGACAGTCACCGCGAGCTTCACCGATCCCGCATCCACGATACCTATCAGGTTCGCCAGTAACGTCAGGAGAATCTGTTTTAACCGTGCCGCATCACCTTTCAGCTTCGCCGGAACTTCGGCGCTCAACTCGTGCTTCAGTTCCAGCTTTTTCTGGCTGGCAAGCAGCCTCGTAATCTCGAAGACATCTTCAATGGTGTTGCGAAGATCGAAGTCGCCCGCCTCCAGGTCGAGGGTTTGCTCTTCCATCTTCCTCAAATCGCCGGCCTCGTTCACCACCGTCGTCAACAGGTCGCTCGACGAACGGAGGGTGCTAAGAAAATCACGCTGCTGCTCGTTCAGATTCGTTTCAGCCAGCAGGGCGGCCATACCGGTAACGCCCGCCAGCGGTGTTCGGATTTCCTGGCTCATCATAGCCAGAAGCTCGTTCTTAACGCGCAGCGCCGCCTGCGCCTTGTTTAACTCCTGCCATAAACGCTGTTCTGTCTGCTGGGCCTCAGTTCTGTCAATAATAAAGAGGAACTCTGCCTCGCCGTCCTCAAGGGCGACTACGTGGGCAATAGCGTCGACCACGATTTCTGCGCCGTCCTTGCGGATATGCTTTCGTGACTTCCCGGCAAATGAGGCGTTGCAAAGCTTGTGCAGTGGCAAACCGACAAGCTCTTCTTCGCTATAGCCGTAGAGCTGATGAGCCGCGGCATTGCTCGTAAGAATAACCTGTGTGCTCGGCCCGGCAAGTATGATGGCTACCGGGCTGTCCTTAAACAGGGCACGCTCCGCACCAGCCATACCTAATAGTTCCGGACCTAGACGTTGTTTAGCTAACATGCGGCGACTCGCGTTCGAAAAGTAAACAAACTATCTGGATGCGATTCTGCCTCAGTTATGCAGTCGCCCAGACAGAGCAAAAGTCTCACCGGCGGAGCTTTCAGCCACTTCCCGGTCCCAACCGTAACCAAATTTTGATATGCTCTCGGTTTCGGCGGCCTTAGTCTGCCCAGCCGATAGCGCACTAGCCGAGCGCAGAGTGCCCGACGGGAAGTGCGTCCACCTTGGAGGTTCGCCTATGAGGGTGTTCGAGAGTTCCGCCGTCAGGAATGTGGCCTTAATTGGACACGGACACAGTGGCAAGACGTCGCTGACGTCGGCTCTGCTTTTCACCGCTGGTGCCACCGACCGGCTCCTGAAAGTTGACGAGGGAGCCTCCGTCACCGACTTCGACGAAGAAGAAGCTGCCCGCAAACTGAGCATCAGTTCCAGCATCGCGGCCATGCCTTGGCAGAAGAACAAGCTGAACATTATTGACACGCCAGGCTGCAACATCTTCCTCGACGATGCCAAAGCGGCGCTTAGGGCCGCCGATGCCGCACTCGTCCTGCTCGACGGCGTAGCCGGGGTCGAGGTCTCTACCGAAAAGGTCTGGCACTTTGCCGAAGAGCGCAACCTGCCTTGCGCTTTTGTCGTGAATAAGCTGGACCGCGAACGCTCCTCTTTCGAACGAACCGTGGACCAGATCCATCAGCGCTTTGGCCGCTCCGCCGTTCCGGTTCAACTCCCCGCCGGCGTCGAAAAGGGTTTCACCGGCATTGTGGATGTCATCCGCATGAAGTCGTACTGCTACAAACCTGGCGGTGACGGCGCAGGCAAGGAAGGCGACATCCCAACCCCGCTGGAAGAGGCCGCCAAACGAGCTCACGAAGAGCTGGTGGAAATGATTGCCGAGGGCAACGATGAGTTGCTGGAGGAGTTTTTCTCGACCGGCACGCTGCCCTTGGAACACATCGTCAGCGGCCTGCAGCAAGCGGTCGCTGAGCGCCGCATCTTCCCGATTTTGTGCGCGGCCGCGTGCCCAAACGTCGCTACTGACCAAGTCGCCAACTTCATAGCCGAATCTTTCCCGCCGCCCCCACCAGCCAAGCCGAATGACAGTCCCGCCGCCTTCGTGTTTAAGACCTCGGCCGACCCGTTTGCGGGCAGGGTCACTTACTTCAAAGTGATGTCAGGCGTAGTCAAGGAAGACGCCCATCTCATCAATCGCCGCTCCAATGTAAACGAGCGTTTAGCCCACATCGCAACCCCCTTTGGAAAGACTATGCAGCCGGTAAATGAACTATGCTGCGGCGACATAGGCGTGGTTGCCAAACTCAAGGACACCCTCACCGGCGACACCTTATGCGAGAAGCAGACCTGTCCGGCCTACGAAGGCATTCAATCTCCCGAACCATCTATTGCTTACGCCATATCGGCCAAGTCGCGCAATGACGAAGACCGCTTAAGCGCGGCGCTCTCGAAGATCCTCGAAGAAGACCGTTCCCTTCGCTTCTATCGCGACCCGCAGACCAAAGAATTCCTCCTCGCCGGCAACGGCCAGCAGCATCTGGAGATCGTGGTCAGCCGTCTCAAGCGCCGCTACAACGTGGAAGTAGAACTTAAAGCACCCAAGATTCCTTATCGCGAGACCATCCGCGGCAGCGCCAGCGTGCAGGGACGACACAAAAAGCAAACCGGCGGACATGGCCAGTTCGGCGATTGCTGGATCAGGCTCGAACCTCTCCCAAGAGGCGAGAAATTCCAGTTCGTCAACGAAATCTTCGGCGGCGCCATCCCGCGGCAATACGTGCCAGCCGTTGAAAAAGGAATCATCGAAGCCGCCGAACATGGCTTCCTCGCTGGCTATCCCGTCACCGACTTCCGGGTTACTGTCTATGACGGTTCCTACCACGACGTGGATTCATCCGAAATGGCGTTCAAGCTGGCTGGACGAAAAGCCTTCCGGGCCGCCATGGAGCAAGCCAAGCCAACCCTGCTAGAGCCCGTCATGAAAGTGGAAGTTGAAACCCCTACCGACTTCGCCGGCGACCTCATGAGCGACTTCAACGGCCGCCGCGGCCGCATCTCCGGAATGGACGTAAAAGGCGCCGCTCAGACTATTCACGCCTTGGTGCCGATGTCCGAGATGCTCAACTACCAGAACGACCTCATCTCAAAAACTCAAGGCCGCGCCTCGTTCCACATGGAATTCGACCATTACGACTACGTACCCGCAGCCCAGGCCGACAAGATCATTACCGCTGCCAAAGCGCACATGGTGGGCCACGATGAGGACGAAAGCTAGCGGGCCCTAGTGAGGGTGCTCGCCATCCTTCTTTGGGGCCTCTTTCTCCGGCCTAGCTGAAGGCCGCGCCTCCTGGTGATTCTGTGGAGCCGGCCGCTGCTCCGCTCGCGGCTGTTCAGGCGGCCGCTGTTCCTGTCTGGGCTGAGGGGATGGCCGAGCTTCCGGTCTGGCTTCCGGTCTGGGCTGAGGGGCTGGCCGAGTTTCCGGTCTGGCTTCTGGCCTAGGCTGAGGGGCTGGCCGAGCCTCCGGTCTGGTTTCTGGCCTGGGCTGAGGGGCTGGCCGAGCCTCCGGTCTGGCCTCTGGTCTGGGCTGAGGGGCCGGCCGCGCTTCGGGCTTGGCCTCTGCCGGGCGCTCCATCGGCCTCGCAGCAGGCGCAGCATGTTCTTCCGGCCGCGCGACAGGGGCCGCTCCCCTCGCTTCCGGTGCTCGCCCAGCTTCTTCCCTCGGAGCCGCTGCCCGAGGTAGCATCCGTGCTCCCGGCACAGCCGCAGGACGAGCCGCTGGTGCCCGGTACGCGGTCGCCAAGGGCGCTGCTGCAACCAGCTTTTCCGGGCGCCCCTTATTCACCGAAGCGAACTGAGACCTGTTCGCTTCCGCCTGGTGCATATGCTCCACCTGTGCGGGCAGAGGAGCAATCCGCTGCTCATGAACCACCGCCAGCTCCGCTGCTGTTGGCCGAACGTTCAGTCCGCCCCGGCCGCCTTCGTAACTCACCCTCACATTGGTAATGTTCGTCACTCGATAGTTGTAAACATTGTGAATAATCGTCGTGTTGACGTGGTTCACACTACGGTTGTAGAAGAACTCGCCTCGGTTCCAGTAACCGCCCTCGTAACCGCGACCGACATAGCCGAAACCATAATTAATTCCGCCATAGAAGCCGATGTGCGAACCCCAAAAACCGTGATGCCAACGATAGCGATTGTTCGCATAACTCCAGTAAGGAGGCGTCCACAGCGCACCCACGTACGGCGCCACTACCCAGATTCCCGGTACCCAGTAATACCCGGCCGAAGCATAGCCCCAATAGCCAGGATTCCATAAATAGTTCGGTCCCGGAGCCTCAGGCTGGCTATATTCCGGTAGCGGCGGCGGCGGGTCAGGAGCTTCAACAACAGGCTCGCTCGTATCCGTTTCCTCAGGGGCAGGACTGTAACTCTGTTCCGGTGCAGGAGCAGCCGGCGGTTGAGAATAAGCCTGTTGCGCCGGCTGTGAAGTGACAGGCGCGGGCGCCTGTGATGTAGGCTGGGCCAGATTAGGCTGGGCCAGATTAGCCTGGGCCGGATCGGCGCCCGATTCCGTCGATTCCGCGCTTTGGTCCGCCGATTTGTTACAACTCACCGACCAGCCGCACGCCGCCACGATCGCCCAAAAACAAAACATCCGACAGAAGTTCTTCATTTATCGTCCAAATTGTCCTTTAACTCTAGACGCCCGAAACGTCCAAAGTCTTACCTGTCGTCCCGGGTCCCCGCTAGCGTACCGCCGGCACGCGCAAACTCGGGGCCCTGCAATCCCGTACTGCCTTGCACGGCGTCAATTTCCCATCTTTTGTAAAACAAAATTCCACCGCATTCAAATAAGGCCCCGTACAACCCAACGCTATCTCCGAATCATTCAAACCCGGATTTGCACGCTCAAACTCCTGCTTTAGAGCCGAACTCTTGATAATGAACTGCCGGCGCGGCTGCTGCAGATCGCCCGGCACGTGAATCGACTGGTAAAGCCGCCTGATCAGCGCGAAATAATCGTTCGCGCTCATGCCGCTGCAAGTTCCATGCGTGGACCATTCATGCTCAATCAAATGCGGATCGGGCATGATGTCGAGCATGCTCCCAGGATTCGCCAGTCCCGGCTGATTGCCGCAATGCTCCGGCCCACTCGGGCTGTTGCTGTACTGCGGCCAAAGCCCGTGCACGATTAAACCAAGATGCTTGCCGCACTCCGGGCTGTCGCGATGACTATAACAGAACTCAGGCGACCACGACAGCGCGAGCAGATAGTAATCAAAGTTACCCGCGCGCTGGCACTTGGCCGGCGAAGGCAACAACAGAATGAGGCCGCACAGCAAAGCGGCGGCATAATGAAGCTTCATTGCAACTTTCGT
Source organism: Bryobacterales bacterium (assembly GCA_003163855.1). Classification (GTDB taxonomy): domain Bacteria; phylum Acidobacteriota; class Terriglobia; order Bryobacterales; family Bryobacteraceae; genus Bog-105. The sequence goes on from PLRJ01000208.1 coordinate 50,824, forward strand.
TTTCACGGGACCTTCCTACCCGGTCACTTTAGCAGTGCTACCCTTCGGTCAAGCAGATCGCGCATGAACTTTCGAAAGTCAGCATCTATCCTTGCCGCCTCCGCGCTGCTCTGCCTTGGTTCCGCCTACGCCATCGACCGTAATCTGCCGCGCCCTTTCAAGGAATACCCCGGCGTTGAGTATCGCCAAGGCTCTATCCCTCTTCCACCCGATTATCTTGAGCGAACCGAATGGACGTTCGCCCGCCTAATGTATCCAGGTGGCTGGCTGGATGGTTATGCCGGCCGTGAGGGCGACTGGCGTGAAGGCCCATCGCTCTGGACGCAGGATTTTCCTCGCGCCGATCGCCACTTCTCGCTTGCCGTCAGACGCCTGACCCGCATTAGCGTCCACTCCGTTGAGCAGGCCGTCAATCTGGATGACGGGGATCAGATTTACAACTGGCCCTGGCTCTACGCGGTGCAAGTGGGCGAGTGGGGCATCACCGATGAGCAGGCCGCCAAACTCCGCGATTATCTGCTGCGCGGCGGCTTCTTCATGGCCGACGATTTCCATGGCACCCAGGAATGGGGCGTGTTTCAGGAAACCATGCAGCGCGTATTTCCCGACCGCCAACTGATCGACATCCCGGACACCGACCCCATCTTTCACACCGTCTACGACCTGGACGACCGCTATCAGATCGTCGGCTACGAGCACCTGGACACCGGCCACAAGAAAGACGGCTTTATCGCCCGCTGGCGCGGCATCTACGACGACAAAGGCCGCATCATGGTAGCCGCTTCCTTTAACTCCGACATCGGCGACTCCTGGGAGTGGGCCGATTCACCCGAATATCCCGAAAAGTACTCCGCCTTGGGAATCCGTATCGGTGTCAACTACATTGTCTACGCCATGACGCATTAAAAGTGGACGGAGGTAGTTTTTGTCTGATGTGGAATATTCCGCATCAGACAAAACTACCTCCGTCCACTTTTCTGTGCTTATTTCATGTGCTTATTTCAAGACGGTGGACTCGGCGCTGCCGTAGTACAAGCCGTTAAAGAGCAGTTTGAAGGTGCCATGAGGCTGGCCTCGGAAGGTTACCTCGGGGCCCATCATGAACATCTTGCCCTCACCCACCGATGCTTCGGCCACCGCCGTACCGCCATCCAGATACTGCTGGCCCCAGGCCCATCCACTCACCAGCGGCTTATTATTGGGGAACCATGCCACTGCCGAAGTCTTCTTTGTCTCGGCGTCCGGCGCCAGCTTGAACACCGGGCTGTTATCGAAGAACACATCGGTGTGATCGGGCATGCCATAGGCCAGTGGATCGTTGTTATTGATCTGCACCTGCAACAGCGATCCCGGAATGTAATACTTATCGCGCGGTAGCGGATGGGGCTTGCCATCGTTGCCCATCTGGGTCAGGTAATTGTCCACTGGAACGCCCAGCAGTTCCGCCATCGAAGTGGCGCTGCCAATGGTGACCACCGACCCGCCCGATTCGACGAACTTCTTGATCTGCGGCAGCGTCTTGTCTTCGGTAATGCGTCCGAGCATGCCGCGATAAGCTTCTGGAATGTCATCCGCGTCAGGTTGCCGCATGTTGTACCCGCCACCGCGCTCGGGCGCTGCCCGCCGGAACGCGCCATCGGTGAACACCAGCACGTCGAACTTGCTCTTCAAATCGCCCGCATCCAAGCCCTTCGGATAGACCAGCTGGAATGGAAATTCATATTGCTCAAACAGCCATCGATCCCAACCGGACGGCATGAGCCCGCCGTATTGATCGAACAATCCAATGCGGATCGGCTTCAGCTTGAACGCCTCCACTTGCGGCACGCTCGCCATTCCATAAGCGCCCACGCCCAGTTGCTTTGCGCCCGTTTTTACAATTGCCATCGACGCTGTCGTAGCAGGAACCCAAATCGTACCTGTGCCCAACTCGCGCCCTTCCACGGTCTGGGGCTTTTTCAGCCAATAAACGTCGCAGCCCGCCTTCAGCAACCGGTTGATCACGATAAACGAATCGTTGATTTCGTGGCTGATCAAGTATCCGGCCGGTTTCGAAATGCCTGTCACTTCGGCGGGCGGCGCGCTCAACAAGCCACTAATTTTGGTAAAAGGACCGTCAAAACCCTCAAACTCACGTTCGAACTTTATGCCCATCTGAAACGCCAGCGTCCAACCGGCGCTGTCATAAGGGGGAACCGGCGGACCACCCGGATACAAAAAGTCGTTGGGATGGTGCTGGGCTTCGAACATATCCATCACGTGCGGACGGAATGCCTGGTCGGTTTTGACCACGTACGATCCGGCCGGAAACGTCTTGCCCGCCACCTGAAATTCCTTCGTTGCCGTCATCACGGTGATGCCGTTCTTCAACAACGTGTTCACAAACTTGGCCGCGGTGGGAAAATCGGCTTGATCGGACGGAATAATGTAGCCGCGCGGATCGCGCTGCTTCGGGTCGTGCAAGATCGACGCATAAAGATCGGCCGGCACCGTCTGCGCATTCAAGCCGCCTACGCTTAAACCCGCCGGCAGATCCGAAGGTCCATTGTTCCCTGCTGTCGCGGCAGCCCCGCCGCGACGTCCGCCCGCTCCCGCACCCGTGTTCTTTGGAGCCGCTTCTTTCAGCGCTTCAATCTTGTCCGGCGTAATGGTCCAGTGGTCCGTGCTTCCGTTGTGTATAGAGTTCCGTCCCATCTCATAAAGCTGATACAGCAGCGTCTCGCGGTTGCGCGAGGCATAATCGAGCACCGCCCGGTTATTGCACATTTCATATTCAATCGATTGCTTGTAATGCCACGTCTGCGGAGCAATCGGCAGCGGCCAGTCGCCGGTCGGCAGTTGCTTGTCCGGAACAAGTGGAATCTGAATGGGGGTCGGACTTCCGATAATCTCGGTCAGCAGCCCAATACTGTTGTGGAAATAAGCAATAGTTCGCAGGCCGCCATTCCACCAGGTGGAATAGTTCGCGCCTGACCGTTGTGCCGAGCCGCCCTTGCCTTCCGAAACCAGCCGCTGATGCATGGCCGTGCCGACGGCTTCTACTCCCAATGGAATCAGCGGGTCGAAATTGAAGTTGAATGGATCGCGAAAGGGCGGCATAAAAATGACCGCGCCCGCCGGTCCGGTCTGGTGATGGTTATAAACAATTTGCGGAAACCATTCGATAAACATCTGCCGGTCCATGTTGGTGGATTCCGGCATGTTCGCCATATAGAAGTCGCGGTTGTTGTCGTGCCCGATGTAGTGCTGGAACAGCACCGGCAAGCCTTCCATCTTGCGCTTGGCCGGGTCCTTCTCGCGCATATACCAGTTGGCAACCAACTCCTGCCCGTCCGGATTGGCCAGCACGCAAAGTTGAATGGTGTCGTTCAGCAGCCGCATCGTCTCGGGATCGGTCCTGCTCACCATCTCATAGACGTGCTCCATCTCCTGCTGCGACCCGACTGTTTCGGTCGCATGCAGCCCGCCATCAATCCACACGACCGCCTTGCCTTCGCGCGCCAGTGCATGCGCCTGTTCGTCGGTCAGGTTTTCCGCGTGCGCCAGCTTCTGCGAAATGCCCTTATAATGTTCGAGCTTCTTGATATTTTCAGGTGAACTGATAATCGCCATATACTGCTTGCGGTTTTCGGCCGTCGGACCGATATCCACCAGCTTCATGCGATCGGATTCGCTGGCCAGTTTCTTCCAGTAGGCTTCCAACTGGGTGTAGTTGGCCATGTGATAGTCGTCTCCAAGGTTGAAGCCCAGCGCTTCCATCGGAGTGGTTATTTTAGGCGTATTCTGCGCGAGTAGAAAAGGCGTCGAGACGAGCAGTGCGACAGCAAATTGCTTGATCAAAAGAACTCCAATTTACGAACTAAGATCTAGTGCGGAGCAGGAGCATTGGCAGGCGCGGCTTGGGCGTTGCGTGCTGCTTCCGCGGCAATTTCGTCGGGGAATTGCGGATACTGTAACGGATGTGCGTGGTCGCCGTGACAAGTGAAGCAGCGCACCGCAGGGTGCCCTTCAAAGTTGTCCTTATCGATGGCCGCAACCATGTCGATCATCTTGCGGGCGGACTTCTTTTCCTTCTTATCATCGGCATCGAATTTGTGCTCTACATGGCAGAACGTGCAGGGCTTACCGAGCGACCAGGAAAAGTAATGCATCTGGTTGATGAAGTCGGAGGAACCCATATTCTTCATGGTTTCTGTCTTGACGTTCTTGAAGACTACCGAAGCTAATTCCTCCGGCTTGCGCAGCGGTTCGCCTTCGGCATCGGGCTGCTTCGTCAGCACCACGGTGCTCATTTGCGGATGGCCGCCCGCCTCGCCTTCAACATTAATGGTTAGCGTCTGGCCATCGGTTGAAAGCTCGTAGGTGCGCTTGAAATGATCCGGCCGTCCGGCTACGAGACCGATAACCGTAAAAGTGTTGCCGGAAGACGTGCCCGTCAGCCGGGTGGGAACACCTTCGTATGACAGTACGATGGGCTTGCCGTTGTCGAACGCCGTCAATACTGACCGCATAGCGCCGCGCTGGCTCCAGGTACCGGTGGTTTCAATTACCTCGGGAGCTTCTTCCTTCGTGCGCCGGTCGAACACTGCGCTCTTCTGCTCAATCATTACCAGGTAATTCGTCAATGGCGGACCTGGCACCTTGCTCTTGGTCAGATCGGCCTTCCAGACACCCGCCAAATTCGGCGTTGCCGCCCCCGCCAAGCCAGCGGTCATCAAAGCAACTGCCAAAAGGGTGCGCATCGTTTTCCGCTGAGTATAACACCGATAGTTCTAACGATTTTCCTGATGGGGATAGGGCGTCCTCGAAAGTCAGCTGACAGAAAGCCTGACTGAGCCAAGCAAGACAGGGGCTTTGCGGACGGTGCAAAACGCTGGGACAGCCACTCCGTTTCCGCCTCGAGCGTTTGTTTGTTTGAGCAGTGGTGGTGCGGAAACGGAAAGAGGCAGTCCCGGTTTTGCGCTTTTTCAGGGGCCTTCATACGCGGGGTGGTTGGGGTCGTAGACGCCGGGGATGATGGGGCGGGATACGTAGTTGGGTGGGGGCGGATAGTCGTTGCCGAAACAGTCGCACGATTCGCCGGTTTCGTTGTTGATGAAGCGGATGTCGGGCATTTCCTTGGAGAGTTCAGGTTCGGGTTGTTTGGGTACTTTTTTGGGCTCTGGAAGGGGCTTATGATGTGTCTTCCAATGGTGTTCGAGGAGGCGGTAGTCGCGCTGGAAGCGGCGTTCGGCGGCGGTGAGATAGCGGGTAACTAGGTCGTGGTCTTTGATTTCGCGGGGATCCCAGGCGGTCATGGGCGGGGTGCCGTGGGTGAGAAGGAAGTAATCGTATTCGCGCTGGATGCGGAGGCGCTGCCATTCGGCTTGGGCGACTTTTAGGACGAAATTGTGGAGGAGCGTGTTTTCGGCGGGGTTTTGATAGGCTTCGAGCCAGGTTTTGAGGAGCAGGAGCCAGTCGCCTTCGCTTTCGTGAAGGAGGATGAGGGTTTTGGCGCACATGCCGTGACGGATGGCGTTGCGGGAAGAGATTGCTCGGCCTTCTTCAGAGGTCGGGCCGGTGCGGCCGGAGTTGCGTTTTTCGGGTTCGGCGGGGATTTGGTCGTCAGAAAGCATAATTTCTGACTTGATCTTGCAAGGGGGCGGTTCGGGGTGGGGCGTGGTTTGGCGGTAAGTGGTTGGAAAGATAAGTAGAAAAAAAAGTCAGAACTTTTGTGGACGGGTTGGAATTGGGGAAAAGTAAACGGAGGCGGTTAAATCTGAATGCGGAATAGTCCGGATCGGATAAAAACTACCTCCGTCCACTTTTCGGGCACTTTTCGGGCGGCGAAAGGCTAGTGGAATGAGTTATTTGCGAAACGAACTTGGTGGTGGGTTCGTTTTTCGAAAATGCCTAACTGGCGCTCCGGTAGCCTGGGCCGCGCAACGCTACGCCCGGCTTTGCTCCCGTCACTTTGCCGTCTTTTACTACTGCTACGCCATTCACGAACACATACTCGACGCCGGTTGATAACTGGTTCGGGTTTTCGTAGGTCGCCTTATCGATCACGGTGTTGGGGTTAAACACGGCGATATCGGCATAAAACCCCTCCTGCAGAATTCCGCGATCCCGAATCCCCAGCCGCCGTGTCGCCGCCGAAGTCATCTTCCGCACCGCATCCTCCAGCGGCAGCACCTTCTCCTCCCGCACATACAAACCCAGAATCCGAGGAAACGTCCCATACGCCCGCGGATGCGCTAATCGCCCCTTCATCTGTTCCGGATCAACCCCGCCCGCATCCATCCCGAACTTAATCCAAGGCTGCTGCAGCTGCAATTTGACGTTATCTTCGCTCATCAGGAAGTACATCGTCTCCACCCGTGTGCGCTCACTCAGAATCAAATCCATCGCCGCATCGCGCCAGTCTTTGCCCATCATCAGGGCTATTTCGTTCAGGCGCTTGCCGGCATACTTCCGGTTCTCGGGCTTATCCAGCTTGAGAACCAGAATGCCCTCCGCGCCCGCCAGTTGCCCCATGTTTTCCCAGTCGGTTTTCTCCTGCGCGATCTCGCGCTTAATGCGTTCTCGCGCATCCGGGTCAGCCAGATTCTCAAACAACTTGCCGTTCTCAGCCGTCCAGGGAGGCAGCACCGCGGTCAACCCGGTGGCGCCCGCCGTGTAAGGATACATGCAGGCACTGACATCCTCGCCTGCGGCCCGCGCCATGTTGATCTTTTGAATCGCGGCAGTTTCCTTTTCCCAGTTACGCTTACCCGCGGCTTTTAAGTGATAAATCTCAACCGGCGTTCCCGCTTTGCGCCCGATCTCGATGGCCTCATCGAGCGCCTCTAGAAAGTGATCGGCCTCCGACCTTATGTGCGAGATGTAGATGCCGCGATATTTGCCCACCGGCTTAGTGATTTCAATGAGTTCTTCGGTATCGACATACGTCGCGGGCGGATAAATGAGCGCCGAGCCAATCCCAAAAGCGCCATCCTGCATGGCCAGGTCGACAAGCTCCTGCATCTTGTGAATCTCATCCGGACTGGCTTTGCCCGGCGCGAGGCCCTTCACATACTGCCGCACGGTGGTCGCTCCGACATAAGAGCCGAAGTTGATCGCCGAGCCGCGCTCTTCCGCCGCCCGCAGCATCGCGTCAAAACCATGCGGCCCATCGAACTTTTTATCGACTGAGCGTCTGCCGGTGCCTGCCGCGCCAGCGCGCGTGATATCGTTGGCCGGCGCTTCCGTCCAGCCTTCGCCCGCGATCTCGATGGTTGCCCCTTGCGTGATCTTACTGATTGCCGCGCCGCCTAGCGTACCTTGTATATCGACGAAGCCCGGAGCGACTACCAAGCCGTGAACGTCTATGCGCTGTTTGGCATTCGCATGATCGAGCAGTCCGCGGCCGGTGATCTTCGCGATCCGCTTGCCGGAAATACCAACGTCGCCATAGAACCACTGGTTACCGGTGCCGTCGACAATCTTGCCGCCGGTCAGGACAACGTCATAATTTTCCTGAGCGAAGGCGGTAAGGGAAAGAAGAAGCAGCAACGCAGTTTTCATTTCCGAGCAGTGTAGCAGGAACGGCGTGTTTAGTTCGGAGGCAGAGCAAAGCGGCTTTTCGGTTGCGGGTAG
>PLRJ01000196.1:0-17634 GCA_003163855.1 Bryobacterales bacterium
GGGCTGGTTCCCGATTCGCCACCAACCCGTCCTTGGTAAAGGCCAGGCTGGTGGCCAGAGGCTCAGCTTCTATCGGTCGCTTGTTTAGCTGCCGACAGGAACCAGTTTTTCGCTCAGTTTGGTCATATGCTCCATCGTGCCGCGCTTGCGAATAACCGCGCCCGATGAGTCCGCCGCGAACGACTGTGTGAACGTATGGCTCGGGGTCGAGCACATCACACCATAGACGCTATTCGCCGTCTCCAGCGTGATATAGTCCCAATCCACGCACGACGGTTCGGTACTCAGTACAGTCACCTCGTTCGTGGCGGAGTAGAAAATCGTGCCGGCGCCTGACGACAGAACCGTCTTCCCGCCATTCAGGTAATCCACGAAGTTCAATTGATACGCCGTAATCGGCGCCAGGTCCGTAGACGAAAAGCCGCTCTGCGACAGCAGCGTGATGGTCTGGTTGCCGATCGTTTTTCCGGTATTGTCTATAGCCAGGTAGTTAGCGCCTGTCACATTCCCCTTGGAATCGTTCTGGAGCGTAATTTTCAGTTGATAGCCAGCCGGCAGGGTATGGGTCGGCAGTGTTGCCAATTTCTCCTGCACATTGACGATTTGGCTGTTTGAGGCAGTCCAGTTATCTACCATGCAAGTCAACTGGGGTGGATTGCTTGTTGGACTGAGATAAATGAGATATTGCTGTGCTGCGTCCACATCGCCCTTAGCGGAGTATGCGTTGAGTTGGAAGCCGAAGCCGTCGCTGCCGGTGATGCCCGTCTGCACATTGATGGTGACCGAGACTCCGGTCAAGTTGGCGCAGGCGCTGTTCAGGAAGTAGTTGGAATTGCTGCCCAGCCCGGCGGCGGGCGCAGGAACCGGATTGCCGCGAACCAGCGGTCCGTTCCAGGCACCCGCATTGTCGACCCAGAAAATATTCAACTCACCATTCTTATCCATCAGAAACACATCGGTCTGGTTAAGTCCGAATTGCTGGGAGGCGGCCAGCATACATCCGGCACTGGCAACGCCGGCGGGTCCAATCTTCTCCGGACCGTTCCAGGCACCCGCGTTGTCTACCCAGAAGACGTTCAATTGGCCGGACTTGTCCACCACGAAAACATCAGTCTGACTCAGACCGAATTGCTGGGAGGCAGCCAGGAAGCTTCCAGGATTGGCAACGCCGGCGGATCCAATTTTTTCCGGACCATTCCAGGCGCCCGCATTGTCGACCCAGAACACGTTCAACTGGCCAATCTTATCGACCACGAAGACATCCGTTTGATTTAAGCCGAATTGCTGCGAAGCAGCGATAAAGCTTCCGGCGTTGGAAAATCCGGCAGCGCCAATCTTCTGTGGTCCGTTCCAGGCACCCGCGTTATCTACCCAGAAGACATTTAATTGACCAGTTTTATCTACCAGGAACACATCCGTCTGGCTAAGACCGAATTGACGCGATGCGGCGACAAAGGATCCAGCTGCCGCGATTCCGGCGGGACCAATCTTCTCCGGGCCGTTCCAGGCACCTGCGTTATCGACCCAAAACACGTTGAGCTGGCCATTCTTATCAACGACAAAAACGTCCGTTTGATTGAGGCCGATTTGCTGAGAGGCCGCGATAAAGCTGCCGGCCGGCGCAAATCCAGCGGGACCGATCTTCTCCGGACCATTCCAGCCACCGGCGTTGTCCACCCAGAAAACATTGAGCTGTCCGTTTTTATCAAACAGAAAAACGTCGGTCTGATTAAGGCCGAACTGACGGCAGGCGGCGACAAAGCATCCTGGGGCAGCGATGCCTGACGGACCAATCGTAATCGGACCCTGCCATTCGGCTGCGTTGTCAACCCACGAGACGGTTAGCTGTCCGTCTTCGTCCACGGAGAAGACGTCGGTCTGATTGAATGCGAACTGTTCTGAAGCGGCGATGCCGCCTCCGGGCACAAAATATCCCATTGAGTAATTCCTTTTTTGGTTAGCTTGGCGCGAACCGCCACTGTAGTCGTGACGGCGGCGTTCAAACCGTTACAAGAAATTTGCAGATGCCGGTGCGCGGTGACCTAATCGATGTCTTCAAGTGGACATCGATTAGGTCTCACGTCAATGGGTTAAGGTGTGCCGCGGCTTGCTGCCTGCGCGGCGCTTAGATGGCAGCGCCGCCGGAAACAAAGATGGTTTCTCCGGTGATCCAACGCGCATCATCAGAAGCAAGGAATGAAACCGGAGGAGCGATATCTTCCGGCCGGCCGGCGCGACCCAGCGGTGTGGTAGCGACGGCGCCCTTTTCGAAGTCGCTGCCCGCCAGCCCGGCTGTGTGCGTGCCTTCCGTGATGACGAGACCGGGATTGATGGCGTTCACTCGAATGTTGCGCGGTCCGAGTTCCTTCGCCAGCGACTTGGTTATGGTGTCCACCGCACCCTTGGTGGATGAGTAAACTGAAGCCGCGGGTGGAGCGAGGGTGCTGACTACGGAACTGATGTTCACCACGCTTCCGCCTTCGGCGGGAAACAGCGGCAGAGCGGCCTTCGTAGTCAATAATACGCCGAGCACGTTGATGTCGAATTGACGCTTGTACTCAACGGCGGTTATCTGCTCCAAGGGAGCAAAGGCGTAGACACCGGCATTATTCACCAGAATGTCAACTTTGCCGTAGGCCTTCTCGGTTTCCGCGAAAAGGTTCTCGATATCGGCCTCAACTGTGACGCTGCCACCGACGGCGACGGCTTTTCCACCGGCCTTCTCGATTCCCGCGACCACTTTGTCGGCGCCTTCGCGACTGGAAGAATAGTTCACAACAACGCTTGCGCCATCGGCCGCCAGTTGCTTGGCGATAGCGGCTCCGATGCCTTTGGAAGCCCCGGTTACGACTGCGACTTTACCTGTTAACTTGCTCATAGTACTCACACTTTCCGGCGAAGCAAGGTGCTTCGTCATTTCGATACCTATCGAACTGATGTAGAGCGCCGCGGGAAGGATTCAAGAAGCCGGGGCAGCAATTTCCGCTGTTCCACATGGATGGTTTCGAACACATACTGCACTTTTAGGTAACGTTCGCAGCACAACGGATAGCGCACGAAAAGTGGACGGAGTTTTTATCTGAACCGTATTATTCCCCATCAGATAAAAACTACCTCCGTCCACTTTTCGTGCGTCCACTTTTCGTAATTAGATCCGTGGTGTTGCGGTTACTTCTAACTGCAGTACGCGCTTGGACGTGGCGTCGTCCGAAGAAAAGACAACCGTGGGTTTTTTGAAGGGAACGATCACGACTGAACTCCACTTATTCTGCCGAATAACCGGGTGTGGGTCCGTCTCTCCAAGCACGCTTGAAACTTCGGCGATCAGCTGGAAAGACAACGAGTTTTCCATCTCCATCACGCGATTGCACTCGATGTTGGTGCCGATGTCGATTGTGGTCGATGTACTTGGACTCGTGCTGATCGTGACTTTGCTTCCGGCTCGAATCTGGTTCATCGAGCCAGCCATGGTGGGGCTTTCGACAATCACGGAGTAATTCCGCGCTGTGATCACCTTGCCGCCTTCCATATCCTTCACCACAAAATCGAGCTTATAGAACTTAGGCATCTCTTTCGCCGCATCACTCGTCTGCGCCATGCCTAGACTGCCCGCCAGCGCCATTATCACCAAACAAATCCGATTCATTGTTTTTCTCTTTCTTTACTGCAGACTTTCAATCTTGATCGGTTCAAACACCAACGGCTTCACCGCCAAATCACGGTTTACAAAATCGTTCAAAGCGGCAAACTCTTTCGCTGCTCCTTCTGGATCAGCCGACACGTACCGCAGCAGTGCGGCCTCCTCGCGGGTCAGTCGATTCTTCCTTGCGCGGCGCCGAACCATACGAACCGGTCTAAGCAGGGCCACACCCGGTGTCTCTGAACGAACATTTCGTGCCGTCTGAACTCTCACCGGGGCAACGACCACGGGCTTGTGCTGCCACGCCAGCCAGCAAAAGCAAGCCAGCGATAACGCCACCGCTGCCCAAGCCCAAACGCCGACCTGCCGTCGAACACGCGTGCCGCGCACCCGCGCCAGAATTCGCTCCTCCAACCCGCTTAGAGGCTCCGCAGCCGAGTAACTCGCTAAAGCCTTCTGCAAAATATCGTCGAGTTCCTTATCCACGCCGTACCTCCATCTCCTCCAGTTTCTTCTTCAAAATCCCGCGCGCGCGCAGCAAGCGGGTCCGCACCGTGCCCTCAGGAATCCCCATCACTTTAGCGATCTGCGGCGATGTCATGTCGTCCACGGTGGACAACGCCAGCGGCAGCCGCAACTCTACCGGCAGTGCGTCAAGAAGACGGTGTAGCAGCGCCACCGCATCCTCTTTCAGCAGACTCTGTTCTGCGTTCGGAGTGGAATCCGCGGTCTCCGCCAGCACCTGCTCGCTGCGATTGGGCCGAATACGCCCAACCGCTAAGCGCCAGGCCGCACGCGCCAAAAACGCCCGTTCATCCCGAACGTCCTTCCAACTGCCTAGCCGATAAATTTTGAGAAAGGTTTCCTGAACCACATCCTCGGCGTCCTGGACGTTGCGGACGACGGAGAAGACGACGCGAAAGACAAACTGCGACTGCCGATGGACAAGCGCCGCAAAAGCCTCATCGCACGGCTGGGACTCGTCGCGCGCGCCTACGTTCACGGCTGCACAGGACGTAACGCTCTCCTCCATGTCATGACGACCTCCACCCCTAAGACCGCCTTCGGGCGCTGAGCGTTCAAGAAAATGATTAGAGTGCCGAAAGACGCTTCAAATAAGCCTTCCAAACATCGCGGCGCAGCGTAACGTGGGCAAATTTGCCATCTCGTTCGACATTCACTAACCCGGCGTTGTCCAATTCCTTGATGTGGTGAGACACGGTAGCGGGGGCGATACCAACACACTCGCCCAAACAGGTGCAGGTGGGCGCGTCCTTGGATTCGCCGATCTTTTGCAGCATCTCGAAACGCTTCGGATCGGCCAGTGCTTTGCTTATGAGAAGGAACTGCCGATCATCAAGCTGGACGTCATGAGAAGCCATTAATGCTTCTCCGCCGCTACGTACGCGGCGACATCCTTCGCTGCTTTGGTTTCCACTCCGGGCTTTTGCAGAAAACCGAGATCGCGGAACCAATCGATAAACCGGATCTGCCAGGTTCCGAACGGCGTGTCGTTGCGATCAGTCAATCCACCGCTCATGTGACTGCCGTCGCTCAAGGCGTCGCCCGGGTGGCGGCCATTGCCGTAGATATGCATCTCAATGTTGGGCACACTCAGGGCCAACATCGCCGAGAAATACTCGATGGCCCACACCGCATGGACGCGGTCGCCCGAGCCGCCGCAAACAATAAACGCCGGCGGCACATCGCGCGGGATGGGCGGCGCCGTTCGATCTTTGGCGAACGGTGAGGGGCCTGGATAAATGATGCTTGCGAAATCAGGCCGCGAAGTAAATCGCGAAAAGGGATCGGTGGGGCTGTTGTTCTTCTTATCGAAATCTGGATAGAGCACAGCCGCTGCGGCGGTTAATTCAGCGCCCGCTGAAAAACCCATCATGCCGATCTTGTTCGGATCGATGTTCCACTCTTTGGCGTAGGCGCGCACCATGCGAATGGATTGCTCCGCATCGTTCACTTCATCGGTGCGCGGGTTGTAACCGTCGCGGCGCAAGCGGCTGCGCAGAATAATCGTGTTGACGCCGTAGTTGTAGAAAAAGGGAACGAAATCGGCACTTTCACTACCGACGTTCAGGGAGTTATGTCCACCGCCCGCCACCAGAATCACCGCGGCGCCCGTATTGATACCCTTCTCCACCAAGTGAATTTCGATCGATGGGTTGTGGATATTGACGATGCTGTTGATGCGGCCCGGAACCGCCTGACTCATGTTGTACTGTTCGGGCTCATTGACGCGGCTTTTGTTTAGATACGGAGAGTCAGGCGGATAAAGAGGAATCACGATTCCGCCCGGCAGAATAGGCTGCGGAGCATACGGGGCCGATGTCGCCGGCCCGGGCTTGGGAACATTCAGCGGCTGCGGAATAGGCGGCAGATCCTGCCAGAACGGTGCAAACACCGCTAAGAAAAGAACAGCTTTCAACATGCAGTTTAGTGAGTGCCGGTTTCCGTATGCACAGGAACCGGCGGGGCGGACTGTTCCTTCATCGTGGCTTCGCGCGCCTTCAGTTCGTCGCTCATCTTCAACAGCGGAACACCTTCAGTCCACCACTTAGGCGCAGGCTTGTCCATCAAGTAATAATCCCAGAACTCCTTCATCCGCACCGTGTAGTCTTTCATGTTTTCAATCTTGAACAAGCCATGATTTTCGCCTTTATATTCCAGCATCACCACCGGCTTCCCTAACCTGCGCAGCGTGTTGAAGTACTCGATGCCTTGTGTATGGTCGACCGCGCCATCTTTATCGTTGTGAAGAATCAGCAGCGGTGTTTGCACCTGCGACGCATGATAAACCGGTGAATTTCGGATGTATGCTTCGGTCTCCTGCAAGTAACCGCCCGAGAAACGTCCCTGGCTGCTCTCAAAAATCGGCTGGTTGGTTGATCCCGAGTTCCAGTAAATAGAACTGTACATGCTGATCATGTCGGTAAGTGGCGCGCCTGCGATCGCCGCTCGAAACGCATTGGTCTGCGTAACGGCAAAAGCGGTCTGGTAGCCGCCCCACGAGTGGCCATGCAAACCGACATGCGCGGCGTCCACGATGCCGGTGGCTTCGGCAGCTTTCAGCGCCGCCAGAATACAGAAGATAGAAGTAACTCCCGGGTCATTCACTTTGTAAGTGATGTCTGGCGTAAGTACCGCATAACCGTTGCTGGTGTAATAACCGACGCTGAAGCCATTTACTCCAGGAGCCGGATAGGTGTTGGCATTCTGCGAGAGCTTTTCATACATGTAGACAATTGTTGGATACTTCTTGCCCGGCTCGTAGTCGGCGGGCAGATACAAAACGCCTTGCAGCTTGTTGCCTTTCGGCCCCAGATATTCGACGAGCCTGGGGCCCTTGGTCCATAAGAAATCTTTCTGCTGAGGATTGGCATCGGTCATCTTCTTTCCATCCGCCAGGTCGCTTTTCGCCATGTAGAAGTCGCCACTCTGCTGCGGGGTTTCACGGCTGTACAGATACACGTCGGCATTTTTAGCCTTTACCAGGCTGGCGTAAGAGGCGTCGTCCCAGTGGAGCATCGTGACTCCCGGCTTGTCCGGATCGACGCGCGCGATGCCGCCCTTCTTGGTCCATTCGCCGTAGGCACGAATGTACAGCGGCTTTGACAGATCGAATCCTTTATCGTCTGGATCAAGCTGCCAGATGGCCTGGTAGCGAATCTGATCTTTCTTTCCGTTGCCAGTCAGGTTGACGGCTGTACCGCCGTTTGCCGCAATCTTCCAGATGTCCCAGTTGTCCGAGATGAAAACGAACTTACTATCTTTCGACCAGCCCAGCGACCGCGTAGGCGGCTTCACCACATTGTGGTCATCCTCGGTGTTAATAAAAACCGCTGGAACAGCCTTAGTAAGGTTGTGGCTTTCGCCCGTCGTCAGATCGGCGCTGAGGAAAGCGCCATCGGCATAATGCAGCAGATGAGTGCCATCGGGCGATGCGCCAAACACCCAGCGCGCCTTGGTCAACACTAACTTGCGGTCGCCGGTCTTGGGATCAACACGGTAAACATCCTCAAAACGCTTGCCATCCAGATTGGCTTCGAGCTCATACTCGCGCACATCGCTGCCAATGCCGAATTTCCCTTCGGGCGATAGAGAAACCTCACGCACGGCTTCATCAGAAAGGCGCACGAACTTTCCGTCGGGCTGCCAGGCGCACAGATAGCTGAAGTTCTTGTCGCGCTGTTCCTGCACCTGCTGCATGGATTGCAGCCGCGGATCTTTCCAGTTCCAGATGACCAGCTCGGGCTTGTCTTCCGCCGCCTCTTGTTTCTTTGCGTCTGGACCTTCCGCTTTCGGCTCCTTCGGCTTCAGTTCGCGTATTCCGAAGGTGACCTCCGAAAGATCGGCCATCCACATGGGCCGCCTATCGGGGCTGATAGTCATCTTCTCCGGGAACCCTGTGTCCTTTGCAGGATCGAATGAAAATTTCTTAGGCGTGCCGGCGTCGCGGAAGTCCTTGAATGCAACCACGGAGTAGAGTTTGTCCTCCCAATGCTTGTCTTCAACGCCGCGCAGAACCGCCAGGCCATCACCTTTTTCGGTCCAACTCAACTGTTTATAGAGCGCCTTCTGCGTGTCCAGCGCCATCACCGATCCGTTTGCCATGTTCCGCAGTTCAATGCCGTTGCCAAGCTTGTCCTGCGCATCCACCAGCCACGCCAGCCATTCGCCGCTCTTGTTAAATGCGAAATCGGAAACGTTGCCGACGCTTAGCTCGGTGCCACTGGCCAGGTCCATCACGATAAGGTCGGAACCCTGCGGCTTGTCATCCGGTTTCGCAGTTCCTTCGGCTGCTGGTGCAGGCGTGGCTGGAGCGGCAGCTCCATAACGATGCAGAGCGATGGCGGACGACTTCTCGCCGGAGAAACTGAATCGCTTCACGCGCTCGAATTCAGTCTTCGTTTGCGTGCTGAGATCCACCAGCACTACTTTGTCTTCTACCGGTTTATGTGTCTTGCGCAGCACCGCCATCTCTTTCTCCAGCGGATGCACGTTGAAGGCGATCCACTTCGAGTCGTCTGAAAACGCCATGTCGTGCGGACGCCCGCCCAAACCCTCCGGCGGCTCACCGCTGCGCAGATAAGGATTGGGGCGCACTATCTGACCAATAGGAAACCGCTGCTCTTTGCCGTCGGTCAAATGCGTAAGAACAAGCTCGGAGTTGCCGTCGTTCGGAACCAGCTTGTAGGCAAACCATTCGCCGTCGTTGGAAACGATGGGCGTTTGAATGCGTTTCCACCCCAGCACGTCGTTAAGCTTTAAGGGTTTTTGCGTCACCGCCGGATAGGCAGGAGCAGCTATCAGCGCCGTCAGGAGCAGAGTTAGGCAAGTTCGCATATTGGGCAGATCGTAGCACAGATTATCGCGCGCCCGGTTGATAGCATAGTGTCATGTCGGTCGTTTCCAGTGTTGAGATCCCTCGAAAAATATGGACACGGGCTGACACCCGGCTTCTTGTCGAGCTGGGATTTCCTAACGCGGAAAAACTCGAACTAATCGACGGAGAAATCATCCAGAAAGTGGGTAAGAACCAGCCGCACATACTCTGGCAAAATCTGATTTTGGGATGGTTGCATGCCATATTCGGATCAGAATATGTTCAGGTGGAATCCTCCATTTATGTTTCTGCCGAGGACGTTCTTACCAATGAGCCTGAACCCGATCTCATCGTCACATCAAAATCGGTTCGCGAATACAAGGACAATGCAACTCCGGCTGATATTCGCCTGCTCATAGAAATCGCAGATACCACCGTGAACTTTGATCTAAGCACAAAAGCCCGTCTTTATGCGCGTGCCGGAATTGTAGAGTATTGGGTCGTCGATATTCCTAATAACCTTGTTCATGTGCATCGAGTTCCCGTAAAGGATGCTTACACAGTTGTCGTTAAATACAAATTTAACGAAGGCATTAGCCCTATCGCCGACCCCAAAGCCGTACTCTGCCTGGAACGTTTATAAGTCTCAGTGAATCGCAGACTTTTTTACGCCGCCGCCTGCCTGGTTGTCATTGTGCTCGGTTTGTTGTCGCGCAAAAATCCTGGCATGTTTCCCACGATTCTGGGTAAGTATCCAGGCGACGCTCTATGGGCCTTGATGGTCTTTTGCATTGTGGGATTTTTTCAGCCGCGCCAGTCCATAGCCAGGCAAGCCGCCTACGCGTTGCTAATTTCCTACGCGGATGAATGCAGCCAGATCGATCAGGCTCCGTGGATCAATCAAATTAGAGCCACAACCATCGGACATCTAGTGCTCGGTTCCACTTTTTCCTGGTTCGACATGCTGGCTTACACGGTCGGCGTGGCTATCGGTGCGGGCTGCCGGCTGATTCTTGCCTACGCGCCCACTTCCTTCTTAGCCTGCTCAACGACACCTTCCAAATAATGCCGATACTTATCGAGAAGCGCCTGCGTGGGCGCCTCAAACCGCATCACCAGCACCGGCTGGGTATTCGAAGCTCTCACTAAACCCCAGCCTTGTTCAAACGGAACGCGTACGCCATCCACATCCACCACTTCATGCTGGCGGCGCACCAGAGCGGCCACTTTCTCAACCACCTGAAATTTCTTGTCGTCAGGGCAATCCACTCGCAGTTCAGGCGTAGAAACCAGTTCTGGAATATCCGCCATCTGGTGCGACAATGGCTTGCCTGACTTGGCCACAATTTCAATCAACCGGCAGGCCGCATACAACGCATCATCATAGCCGTAGTAGCGATCGGCAAAGAACATGTGGCCCGACATTTCACCGGCCAATTCCGCATGCTCCTGCTTCATTTTCGCCTTGATCAGTGAGTGGCCCGTCTTGAACATAATCGGGTTGCCGCCCAGTTCTTTCAACTTGTCGTACATCACCTGCGAACACTTCACTTCGCCGATGAAAGTCGATCCCGGTTTGCGCGTCAGTATTTCACGTCCGAAAATCAGCAGCAGCATGTCGCCGAAAATCACCGTGCCGTGCTCGTCCACCGCGCCAATGCGGTCGGAATCGCCATCAAACGCGATACCCAACTCCGCTTTTGCGTGCTTCACAGCGGCCGACAAATCCTTCAAGTTTTCAACAACCGTCGGATCGGGATGGTGATTCGGAAAGTGCCCATCCATTTCAAAGAAAAGCTCCGTCGTTTCGACGTTCAGCTTCTCCATTAGGCGATGCACCACCGGCCCCGCCGTGCCGTTGCCAGCATCCAGCACCAGCTTTACCTTGCGCGAAAACTTGAATTGAGCGGCAATCTCATCCACATACGGCGTAACGGCATCCATTTCCTTCACGGTGCCTTCACCCGTTTCAAAATCGTTGTTCTGAATCAGCTTGTAAATCTGCTGAATCTGNNGTGATCATAATGGCGCCGTCGGCTTTAAAGTGGACCGCGGAGTAATACAGCACGGGGGTTGGCACCACGCCGATGTCAATAATATGCGCACCCGCGGCCATCATGCCTTTGCGCAATGCCGCATGAATGCGGTTGCCACTAAGGCGACAATCGCGGCCCAGGCACAGGGTGTAGCCGCTGTGCCTGATTAAGTAAGTGGCAAGAGATCTGCCAAGCAGCTCGACGTCGGCATCCAACAGCTCTTCGTCTGCAATGCCGCGAATATCGTATTCGCGAAAAATACTGGCTTTCAGCATAAAGAAACAGAATAGCCGTTGCGGTGAAAAATAGATATTTGCCGCCGCCTAGGCCGGGGTTACTACCGAAGCATTTCCCGCCTTACAACCAGGCTATCCAGGTAGTCGGCGTCGATCTCATAGCCGAAACCCGGGCCTTGTGGGACGGTAATGGTTCCGCCGGCGCTTACTTCCACGGCCGGGCTAATGATGTCGCGCTTCCAATAGCGCTTGCTGGCCGAGACATCGCCGGGCAAAACGAAGTTGGGCAGCGTGGAGAGCGCAATATTGTGTGCACGTCCGATGCCCGATTCCAGCATGCCGCCGCACCAAACCGGAATGTTTGCCGCCCGGCAGATATCGTGCAGGCGTTTCGACGGTGTAAATCCGCCCATGCGTCCCAGCTTGATATTGATGATGCGGCAAGCGCCCATCTCGATGGCCTGCTCGGCATGATGAGGAGTGCGGATACACTCATCCAGGCAGATAGGCGTTTCCAGCGCCCTTTGGAGTTTGGCGTGATCGATGATGTCGTCGTGCGCCAGCGGCTGCTCAATCATCATCAGGTAAAACTCGTCAAGCTTCTTTAGATGCTCCAAATCCGCCAGCGTGTAGGCTGAGTTGGCATCCGCCATGAGCTTAATAGATGGAAAACGTTCGCGTACGCGGCGGACGACGTCCACGTCCCAGCCCGGACCAATCTTCATCTTGATCCGCTGGTAGCCCGCCGTGACTTCGGTTTCAATCTTCTCCAGCAGTTGCTCCACTGAATCTTGAATACCGATGCTGACGCCGCACGGAATTTCCAGATGCGCGCCGCCGCCTATGGCTTTATACAGGGGTTCATTGGCTAGCCGCGCCTGCAGATCCCAAATGGCCGCTTCCACGCCACCCTGCGCCATCTTGTGTCCGCGGATATGCGACGTGCGGGCGCTGACGTCCGCCGGCGAAGCAAACTCATGCTGCAATACGCGGGGCGCAACGTAATCAATCAGCAGCGGCCAGACGGAACCGGTCCACTCTTCGTTGTAAAAAGGATTCTCGCCTGCGGTTACTTCACCCCAGCCCGAGATCTCGCCGGCAATTGCTTCCACCAGAATGATGTCGCGCTCGTGCGTACGGCCGAAACTGGTCTCGAAAAAATGCACCAGCGGCATACGAATGTGCCGCAATATCAGTCGATCTACTTTGATTCCCATCGATCCTCAAAATGTCCCAGCAGATAGGTTCCAGAATCCTGGCCGGCCTCGAAACCGATAACGGTGAGGTCGGCGCGAAAATGTTCCGCGAACTGGTCAGCCACATTGCTTTGAATTTCCCTCGCGCGAGCGGCGTCATCGCGCCGCAAATCCGCTATGTCGCGCGGCAGCGAGATGCGTGCCTCCACGGGCGGCCGTTCATACGCCTCGCCACTAGTAATCGCTTCCGCTCGCTTGGATTTCACCCACCACTCGGCTACAAGTCTGTCCGTGGGAAGACCGCCATGCAGATGGCTGCTAGTCATCCCATATTGATTGTGAACATAACGCCGGACCACCGCGCCCAGCCGCTCGATATTGAAGAAGGCAT
Organism: Bryobacterales bacterium; assembly: GCA_003163855.1. GTDB lineage: Bacteria > Acidobacteriota > Terriglobia > Bryobacterales > Bryobacteraceae > Bog-105. Next base: position 12,838 of record PLRJ01000196.1, read on the forward strand.
TTTTAAGTTCAAGCGGATCGAACGTCCACTCAATCAGTTCGACGCCTTCGGCCAGCGCATATTGCCGTTGTTTCAGCTTCATCTGGCGTCCAAGTCCCGTGTTGCGATATTTCGGCAATACGCCAAGCATGTGGCTATGCAGATAGTGCTTGCCGCTCTCCTTCAAGCCTGGAATGCAGATGCAAAAGGCCACCATTTTCTTGTCGTCGAAAGCGCCAAGCACCTGTCCGCCGATCTTGTTAGCCACGATGAAGAACCGCAGCGGCAGCAGTTCCACCTCTGCATATCCCCAAATCTCGCGTTGCAGAGTAACCACCTCTGCAAACTCCTCGAACTTGGAAAGCTGGTAAATGCTGATATCTTGGGCCATTCTAAGACGTAATCGCCCATTGTAGGGCTAGCGAAACGTTCGTGTGTAAAATCGACATCTTGCAAGTACCAGTACGCACCGGGATAAACTAAGGGCACCATGGTATTCGACAACCTTGTAAAACTTATCGGAAGCGAACGACGGGAGCCTAGTAACGCCGAACTGGCCGGCGAACTCAGCGGTCAGGAAATTATGACGGTCACGGTGGTGCTGCACCGTGCTAATAAACTGCCCGACCTTTTCCACAACGTGAAGACTTTTTTTGATCGCCTTACCTTCGGCCATCATCATGGCGCCTCGCCTTTAAGCATGCAACTGATGGAGCGCTTTGCCCACTTTCATCAGCTGACCGTTGTCAATGCCGACCTGACCAAGCGGCGGGTGATTCTAAGTGGAACCGTGAACCAAATGACTGCCGCTTTCGGGGTCCAACTGGCGTCTTATCGCAGCCGCAAGACGGGAAAACTGTTCCGCGGCCGGACCGGATCTATTTCTATTCCATCGTTCCTGCAGGACTCCGTCGTCGCCGTGCTGGGTTTAGATAACCGGCCGGTGGCCAAGCCGCATATCCGCGCAAGAGCAACAGGTGCCGCTCAGGCAACAAGTTACACACCGCCAAGCGTGGCACAGTTGTACAACTTTCCGACCGGCGTCACCGGAGCCGGACAAACCATCGGCATCATTGAACTGGGCGGCGGTTACACGGCAGCCGACCTGACCACTTATTTCAAATCGTTAAATATCACCGAGCCCAACGTCACCGCCGTTGCCGTTGATGGAGGCGCCAACACGCCTGGTGGCGATGCAGACGATGAAGTGCTATTGGATATTGAAGTAGCGGGATCCGTTGCGCCCGGCGCCAACATAGCGGTTTATTTCGCGCCCAACACCGATCAGGGCTTCATTGACGCCATCACCGACGCCGTGCACGACACCGCTCGCACAGTGTCAATTATTTCCATCAGTTGGGGCGGCCCGGAAGACTCCTGGACCGCGCAATCCCAGACGGCTTTGAACGCTGCGCTGATGGACGCTGCTGCTCTTGGCGTTACGGTTACGGTGGCAGCAGGTGATAACGGATCGAGCGACGGCGAGACCGATGGCAAGCTGCATGTCGATTTTCCTGCCTCAAGCCCATACGCTCTTGCCTGCGGCGGAACAACATTGCAGGCGAACGGAACCACCATCTCTTCGGAAACAGTCTGGAACGAAACCGCCAACAACGAAGGAGCCACCGGTGGCGGAGTCAGCACCGTCTTTGCGCTGCCCTCCTATCAGACCGGCGTCGGCGTTCCAGCCAATCCCAACACCAGTTTTGTGGGCCGCGGCGTTCCCGATGTGGCAGGAGATGCCGATCCTTCTACCGGCTACCAGGTTCTGGTCGACGGCTCTAACACGGTAGTTGGCGGCACCAGCGCGGTGGCTCCCTTATGGGCCGGCCTGGTTGCGCTTTTCAATCAACAACTCGGTAGCAATCTAGGATTTCTCAATCCAGCCATTTACGCGCTTAAAGAAACCGGGTTTCACGATATTACGAGCGGAAGCAATGATGATTCGAGTCTCGGTTTCTACTCGGCGGCGAAGGGCTGGGACGCTTGCACCGGCTTAGGTTCACCCAATGGCGCAGCTTTGTTAAATGCGCTCGCGCCGACCGTGACGACGCCACCAACCTCCTCCGTCGCGACATCGGGCAAATCGTAAATTGCTATGCCGGAAGCCGACCCAACTTGGACCATCACCTTCGTGTTGCGGCCCGCGCCTGCAGCCGAAGAGATAGGCCGGCAATTGCTTTCCGGGAGCTATCAAGTTTCTGCGGCAAATAAAGAAGCCATGGTTGCCGGGACTACCGACATGCGGGCCGTAGTGGACTTCATCCAGCAACACGGGCTGCACTTGGTCAGCCAGAACGCGGCGTCACGAACAGTGAAAGCCGCCGGCACCGTGGCACAGTTGGAGGCGGCGTTTGGTGTTTCGCTCGGCTCGGAGGGTGTGGACGAGCCGATGCACCCGAAAGAAGAGCTCAAGTTGCCAGCGGAACTAGCCGGGCACGTGATTGCGGTACTTGGTATGGATCAGCGGCCCATCGCCAAGCCGCGTGGAGCTGGATTCCTTTAGCTTTTCTTGGCGTCTTTGCGACTTGGCGAGACATAACAACAGCCGTAATGACCGAGAACGCCATCGCCAAAGAAATTATCGACGCCGCCTTTCGCATTCATCCTTGACTCGGGCCGGGCTTCTTGGAATCGGTCTACCATTCAGTGCTGGCTTATGAACTTGCTCAGCGTGGACTTCGAACGGTCAGCCAGCAGGCCATCCCGGTGGTCTATGAAACGCTTCGAATAGACATCGGGTTCCGGGCGGACTTGATTGTGGAGGACCTGGTGATTGTCGAGATCAAGTCGGTGGAGGTGCTCGCGCCTGTCCAAAAAAAAAGCAGCTTCTGACCTATCTGCGGCTAGCCGATAAGCGCCTTGGTCTGTTAATCAACTTCAACGCTGCCCTGATCAAGGACGGCATCTTGCGTATCGTTAACGGACTTGAAGAAGAATCGCTCGCGAAGCCGCCAAGACGCCAAGAAGACTAAGCAGCGGTATGCAACGTACTCGGTCGGCGCTTTATAGTAGGTCTCCCCTGCGGGCGAGTGGACCAAAAGGCCAACTCGGCCATCCGTCCGACGTAAGAATTTTGTTCCACAAGGAATGATCATCTGGAAGTGTAAAGGGTCACTCACGAATAAATCCCCGCGCTTCCCGGCGGCCTCGTTTTCCACCTTCTGTGGATCCACATCCACTGGTCCGGATATTCCCGAATAATCCGCTCCAAAACACGATGCACGCGCTGCGTATCCGCAACTACATCGCCGCTCATCTCTACCTCGGGATAAAAGCGCAAAATATATCTCGCCGCACTGGCATCCCAAAAAGCAAATCCTGGAATCACCGCCGCTCCTGAGTGATGCGCAAACTTCACGAACGCCGCATTGGCGCAAGCGTGTTCACCGAAAAACTCTACAAACACGCCCTCGTTCAAACTCGCATTCTGGTCCATCAAAATGCCCACGGCCTCATTGTTCTTCAGCGCCTTCAGAACATTGCGAGCAGCGTCTTTCTTATAGATCAACTTATTCCCGGAAGACACCCGGCGGCGCTCAACCATTGCGTCAATGAGCGGATTATCCAGCGGCCGCACCATCACGTTCATCGGCTCCGTCATAAAAGCGTGCGTGAAGGCGCTCAACTCCCAATTGCCAAGATGCGCCGTTGCCACCAGCACGCCTTTGCCCTTGCGCTTGGCCGCATGGTAATTCTCCAGCCCTTCATAGCCGATCCACTCGCCTACGTTCCCGGCGTTAATGCGCGGGAAACGAGCCAGCGCTAGCAGCAAACGCCCGACGCTCTCAAACGTTCCATTCACAATCCCTTTACGTCCGGCATCGTCCAGTTCCGGCAGCGCAAACGAAAGATTCTTATTCGCCACCCGCCGCAGCTTGGGAATCAAGGCGTCCAACGTGCGCGCCGTCAGCGAAGCCACCTTGCGCGCCAGCGGCAGCGGCAAATTCTCCATCGCAAAGACCAGCGTTGAAGCCACGGCATACTCTGCCCGCACGACGACCCAACTCTTATTCTTTGCCAACTGTGAAGTTTAGTCGATCCCGCTTAGTCAATCCAGCCGCCGCCCAGCACCAGGTCACCGTCGTAGAAGACGGCCGCCTGTCCGGGCGTCACCGCGCGCTGCGGTTCGGCGAATTGCACTTCTATGCGGCTGTCGTCGCCGGTTGGAATCAATGTGGCCTGCGCTGCGGCATGCTTGTTGCGAATTTTCACCTGCGCCGCTACCGGCCCGCTAGGAGGGGCGATGGAAATCCAATTCAGCCGGCTGGCCACTAACGACGAGCGCATTAAATCCCCGCCGCGCCCTACTGTGACGCGCTGCGAAGCAGGATCGGTAGCGATAACATAAAGCGGTTCCGCAGCCGCCACGCGCAGCCCTTTGCGCTGTCCCACGGTGAAATGGTGCGTCCCCTCATGCTGACCCAGCACCCGCCCGGCCGTATCCACAATCTCGCCCTGCGTCAGCGCAACGTCGATACCCTGCTCTTTGAAGTACGAATCGATGAACGCCGCGTAATCGCCATTCGGAACGAAACAAATTTCCTGGCTGTCATTCTTATCCGCTACCGGCAGGCCAAGTTCTTTTGCCAACAGGCGCACATCGCTCTTCACCATGCCGCCCAGTGGAAATAACGTACGTGCCAACTGCGGCTGCGTCAGGCCAAACAGAAAATATGTCTGGTCTTTTGACCGGTCGGCGCTGGTGCGCATCTGGTAGCGCCCCGTCGCCGCATCAAAACTCAGCCGCGCGTAATGCCCGGTCGCAATCTGCTCCGCACCTACGCCATCCGCCATCTCCAGAAACTGATCGAACTT
>PLRJ01000196.1:17718-17859 GCA_003163855.1 Bryobacterales bacterium
TCGTCCAGCGAACAGCAGCGCCCCGTGGCCCCGCCCTCCGGTGTCAACTCCGGCAGCCGCCGCTGGTTCCACAACTGCATGGTGAGGCCGACCACCGCGTGACCGTCGCGCTGCAGCAGACCCGCCACGACCGAACTATCC
>PLRJ01000238.1 GCA_003163855.1 Bryobacterales bacterium
ACTTTCGATGCTGTCTTTTACCCCGGCGGAGCAGAAGAGGATTGCGCGTTTCACTTAAGCTTGCATCCGCTAGCGCAAGAGCCGCTGATTGCTTCTTCGCTACTGTTGCTGGACTTGGCTAAGCCCAGGATCGACTATGCCGCGGCGGCCGCGATTCTTCGCAGCCCCTTTATCGCCGGAGCGAATGAGGAACGCAGCCAGCGCGCACGAGCCGAAGTAAGGCTGGGGCGAGCGCGCGAGTTAGACGTCACTTTACGCGACCTGGAGTATGCCGCGCGCGAGTGTCCACTCTTTATTGGGTTGATAAAGGCCGCTCGGAACGTCCTGCGTGGATCACCCGTAAAGCAAAGCCCATCGGCATGGAACCGCCTCTTCGGCCAGTTGCTGAGTGCGTGCGAACACGAGGCCTCCGACGAGTGGAGCAATGCGCTCTCCGAATTATCCACGTTGGGGATGATTACGCCAGAGATGGATTTACGCATGGCGATTAGCCGGCTGCGCGAGATTCTGTCGCGCCGCACGGAAGTGGGTGGTTGGTCGTCGCCTGTCCAGATTCTGGATGCGGGCTCGGCCGATGGAATTGAGTTCGATCATGCCTTTGTGCTCGGGCTGAGCGAGGAAGCCTTTCTGCAACCGTCCTGGCTGTCGCCTCTACTACCCTTTCAGTTACAGCGCCGGCATGGTGTTCCTATGCAAATGAACTCGGCGGAAGCTCTGTTTCGATGCGCCCGTAAGACGGTCGCCACATTTTCCGCCGAAGTTCCTCTATCCTTTAAGCCGTTCCTGAAAAAAGCTGCAAAAGGCTCACTGCCCGAGAGGACGTTTGCACCGTCTGAACTGGAGCAGGTTGAAGACCGCCAAGCTCCACCGCTGGCTTCGGAGTTAGTCAACGGAGGAGCAAGTGTCATCAAAGCACAGTCGCAATGCCCGTTTAAAGCATTTGCTGAATATCGCCTGCACGCGCGCCCGCCAGAGGACGCCTGCTTCGGTTTTGATGCTCTTGATCGCGGCAAGTTCGTGCATAAAGCGTTGGAGTTTGTCTGGAAAGAACTCGGTTCGCAGGCTCGGTTGAAGTCGCTGGGTGCCGAGGAACTGCGCGATTTGGTTCGCAGATCAGTGGAAAGCGCGGTGCAGGGAACTGCGGACGATGGCCCGCTGCACCATCTGGCGTCCATCGCGGAGCGCGAACGGCTGGAGAGACTGGTCATGGACTGGCTTGATGTTGAGAAAGTACGGCAGAAGTCATTCACAGTGGAGCATGTGGAGGAGCAGCGCTACTTTGAAGCTCTAGGGTTGCGTCTGAAATTGCGAATTGATCGAATCGACCGCCTCGCCGATGGCAGCGTGGTGCTGATTGACTATAAAACCGGTGCGCAGACTAAAGGTAAGTTGGAAGGCGATCGGCCCAGAGAGCCGCAATTGTTGGTCTATGCGGCGGCGCTGAATGAGCCTGTGGAGGGCGTCATGTTCGGTGAGTTGACGCCTGCTGACACTCGGTTGGTGGGGCATACGCACGAGAAGCATTGTACGGGCGGAGGCGTAAAAGTTCAGAATAAGAATTGGGACGACTTTCTCTCCAACGCCAAGGATGCCGTGGAGAACCTGGCGGCCGAGTTTGTGCGCGGCGAAGCAGTAGTGCGGCCCAGAACCTGCGAATACTGCAAAATTGGCCCCATTTGCCGCGTCAATGAGACGGCAGCCTTGGACGAGGACGAAGATTGACTCCCGATAGCGCGCAGCGTGAAGAGGCTCTGGACCCTTCTCGATCGTTCATCGTCGAAGCGCCTGCCGGATCAGGCAAGACAGGCTTGCTGGTGCAACGAATGCTGCGCTTGTTGACTACCGTAGATCGGCCGGAAGCAGTTGTGGCCATGACGTTCACACGCAAAGCGGCCAAAGAGATGAAAGAGCGGATTGTCCAAGCGCTGCAATCTGCTCATGACGATGCTCCGGCGAAGAACGAATTCGAAGCGCGAACGCGCCAACTGGCTTCCGAAGCGCTGCGTCACAATCCAACGTTGCTATCCGACATAGATCGTCTACAGGTTCAAACAATCGATTCCTTGTGCGCGATGCTGACGCGCCAGATGCCTATACTTTCCGATTTCGGCGGCGTCGGCGAAGTTGTCGAAGATCCGCGCGAGCTTTATACCCAGGCCGCGCGCGAGATGTTTCTCGAACTCACCGAAGGCACAACGGAAGACCAGGCATTATTTCACCGCATGTCGCTTCACTTCGACAACAATATGGGCGGTTTGGAAGCCCACTTGGTCAAGATGTTGAATAAGCGCGACCAGTGGGAACATATCGCTTCCGTGCACGATTCGCAGTTGGTGTCTGACTTCTGTGCGCTGCTGAAGAAGGCGGGCGAATGCTTGCGCGAGGTTTTTCAGCGGTGCGGCAAAGTGGATTTCGTCGAGATCGCACGAGCTGCGCGCCGCGCGTTGGGTACGCCCGAAGCGCCGACAGATCTGTTGTACTCGCTGGACTATCGCATCCAGCACCTGCTGGTGGATGAGTTTCAAGACACGTCGCGAGCCCAGTACGACCTGGTGAAGGCGCTGACCGAGCAGTGGTCCGGGGACGATGGCCATACGCTTTTCGTGGTGGGCGACCCCATGCAGAGCATCTATGGATTCCGCGAAGCCGAAGTGTCGCTGTTTCTCAGGTTGTGGGAAAGCTGCCTGCTGGGCGGAGTGCGGCTGCATCAGATTCGCTTGAAGACCAACTTCCGGACGACTGCTGAAATCCTAAGTTGGGTCGAGAACGCCTTTACGCCCGTCATGCTGGAAGATAACGAACAGATTGGCGCGGTAAAGTTCAGGACTTCGGTTGCTGGCCGTAGCGATGCCGGAACCGCGCCAAAGATTACCGCGCTGGTGGATGATAAAGGCGCGGAAGAAGCGGCTGAGATCGCACAAATTATCCGCCAGGACAAAACCAGCAAGACGATCGCCATTCTTGTGCGCAGCCGTACACATATTGCCGCTATTCTGCCTGCTTTGCGAGATGCGCGCATTGCCTATGAAGCAGTCGAGATCGATGTTTTGCAGAAGCAGCAGCACGTGATGGATCTGTTTTCGCTGACTCGCGCGCTTGTGCATTTGGCGGATCGTGTTTCGTGGCTAGCGTGTTTACGCGCCCCTTGGTGTGGATTGACCTTGGGTGATCTGTCGGCCTTGGCGGAAGAAGATGAAACGTCAACGATATTTGATTTGCTCTCTAGTCCTGAAAAGATCGCACAGCTGTCGGTTGATGGACGCTGGCGAGCCGTTCGCTTTCAGGAAACGATGGTGGCGGCGCTGCAGAAAGTCGGTCGAACGTCGTTGCGTGGTCTAGTGCTTGACACATGGCGGCAGTTGGGCGGAGAAGCCAGCTTGAGCGCGCCCCATCAACTTGACGATGCCGGCACATTCCTCGACATGTTGGAGAGCATGGAAGACGGCGGGACGATTCTGGACTTCAGCTTGCTTTCGCAGAAGCTGGAGAGCCTGTTTGCTAAACCCGCTGCCAGCGATTGCCGCGTGAAAGTGATGACGGCGCATCAGGCCAAAGGCCTCGAGTTCGACGTGGTGATTATTCCGCAGATGGGCAGAAGCACGCGTACGAACGAGCAGGAACTGCTGGTTTGGACGGAGGAAGACGGCCGGTTGGAGATTGCTGCTCTTCCCGGCAAGCGCGAAGATAAAACGGAGTACGAACGGATCAATGAGATAAGGAAGCAGAAGGACAATCAGGAGACGGCCCGCTTGTTCTATGTAGCGTGTACTCGAGCCAAGAACCACTTGTATTTGCTTGGAAGCGCTGAGTCTGGCAACGGAAAACTAAGAACTCCTGGCACCGGAACGTTTCTCCGCATGCTGTGGACAGCAGTCAGCGCCGATTTCGAGAAGGTGCGCATCCAGCGCGCCGCCAGGCAGACGGGATTGTTCAACGCTGCGAATCAAGGCAAGACTTTGTTGTCGAGGTTGCCGGTGGAGTGGAAAGCTCCCGTGGCCGAACCATCGATTCGATGGCAGCCTGCTGTCCGCCGGGCCGTCGCATCCGGCAGGCCCACAACTTACGAATGGGTGAGTGACACCGGACGTCATACCGGAACGGTCGTTCATGAATTGCTGAAGCGGATGAGCGCGGAAGGGTTGGATGCCTGGACTCCAGAGCGTGTGAAAGCGCTTGCTCCGCTGGTCAGTTCTGAACTGATGCGGCTGGGAGCCGAAGACGCTTCTGAGCGAGTGGTGAAGGCGCTTTTGAATACGCTGGCCAGTGCGCGCGGCCGATGGATCCTGGGCAAGCGCGCCGAGCAGTACTCGGAATGGGCCCTTGTGGGAAGCGAAGTCTCCGGTACAGTGGACCGGGCGTTCCGCGACGAAGATGGTCGTTTTTGGATTATCGACTTCAAGACAGGCGAGCACAAGGGCGGCAAACTGGCTGAATTCTTGCAAAACGAGAAACGCCGCTACAGCCAGCAGTTGGAAAGCTATGCATCGATTGTTTCCAGCATGAAAGCCGGACCGATTTTCTTAGGTTTGTATTTTCCTTTGCTGGATGAATGGCTGGAGTGGGAGTATTCGGTTGGCGCCGTTGCCGCTTCCTAAACTGGTAGAGATGGCCACGAAATTAACGGCGAACGTAAAGGCAGGCGGCTGCGCATCGAAGCTGAGCCCCAAAATATTAGACCGGGCACTGCGGTCGGTGCCGCGTGTGACAAACGAAAAAGTTCTTGTTGGTTACGACACGGCGGATGACGCGGGTGTGTACGATCTGACACAAATTGGCGGTGCACCGCTCGCCATGGTGCAGACGGTGGATTTTTTCACGCCCATCGTGGACGATCCTTACACGTTTGGCGCGATTGCAGCGGCGAATGCACTCAGCGATATTTATGCGATGGGTGGTAAGCCAGTGACAGCGTTATCGCTGGTGGTCTTTCCGGCCAAAGGCAATGTTGAAGACCTGGAAGCAATTCTAAAAGGCGGCGCCGACAAGATTCATGAGGCCGGCTGCGTAATTTTAGGCGGCCACAGCATTTCGGACGACGAGATCAAGTTCGGTTACGCCGTTACCGGCTTGATTGACCCGCAAAAAATTCTGACCAACAGCGGAGCCAAGCCCGGCGACGTGCTCGTTTTTACGAAACGGATTGGCACCGGAGTGATTTCTACCGCGCTAAAGAAGGGCATTGCTGAAACAGAGCACGTGAATGAATCCATTCAGCAGATGCTGACCCTGAATCGCGAAGCGGCCGAGGCGCTCAGCGGACTAACGGTCCATGCCTGCACCGATGTGACGGGGTTTGGCTTGCTGGGCCACGCGCGCGAGATGGCATTGGGAAGCAAAGTGACGCTGGAGATTCGGGCGAGCGCGATCCGCTATTTGCCGGGAGCGATTGAATATTCGCTCGCCGGAGCGCATTCAGGCGGCCTCAACAACAATCGCGATTTCGTTGAGAGTTGCGTCGAGATGGATAGCGGCATTCCGCCCGAGATTGAAGCGCTGCTTTATGACCCGCAAACCTCCGGTGGTTTGTTACTATCGCTTCCAGCGCAGGATGCGGCACAGTTGGCCGGAGCCTACGTTATTGGAAGAGTGAAAGATCGAGGAACGAAACCACTGGAGGTAATTGCTTGACCAATCCACTGATTATCGCTTTGGATGTGGATAATACCGCCGAGGCATTGCAACTGATTCAGCAGATAGGTCCAGTGGCCGAGTTCTACAAAGTTGGCATGGAGTTATACGCAACGGGCGGCATGGATTTCGTGACGCGAGTGTCGGAGATGGGCAAGAACGTTTTTCTCGACTTGAAACTGTATGACATCGGCGAGACGGTGAAGCGTGCAACCAGCAAGATTTGCAAAATTGCCGAACCCACGTTTCTGACGGTGCACGGCAGCCGAACCGTTATGAAAGCAGCCGTAGAAGGACGCGGTGCGACAGCAACAAAACTGTTAGCAGTGACGGTTCTGACCAGCTTCGATCAGGATGATTTAGCCGATCTTGGTTACTCGGTTCCGATTTCTGACCTGGTTGAACTGCGCGTCAAGAAAGCGCTGGAAAGCGGGATCGACGGCATCGTTTGTTCGCCGCTGGAAGTGGGTCGGGTAAGGGAAGTGGGTGGTCCAAAGTTAAAGCTGATCACTCCCGGTGTGCGTTCGGCGGGTTCAGCCAAGGGCGACCAGAAGCGAGTGGCAACGCCCTATGAGGCAATCCGCGATGGAGCGGATTACCTCGTGATTGGGCGTCAAGTAACGCGCGCGGAAGATCCGCGAAAAGCGTGCGAAGAAATTCTCGCCGAGATTCAGGCCCCGGAAACTACTTCAGCAGCGAAAGAATAGCTTGTCCGTTCGGCGAGCCCAAGCCGGTGCAAGCATCCCAACCCGGCCGCGCGGAAAAAGATCCATTGTTGCCGGAAGTGATGTCGTGGAAAGCTTTTTGTTGAACGCCCGCGGTATAGATGTGCGGATGAATCCAGCCGACATTTTTGCCTAAAGCTTCGTTGAACAGAGCGAGAAGGCCGGCCCAAAGCGGAGCCACGGCGCTGGTGCCGCCGATGACGCCCGTTTGACCATCCACAATGATTAAATATCCGGAAGCTGGGTCCGCGTCGCCGGCAACGTCCGGCACTCCGCGTCCCGTCGGATTCCCGCCCGCTGGAGGCAGCGGAACATTGCAATGCGCCTGGTAAGCGGGCATAGAGAAGTGAGTACTGACGCCGCCGCCCGTCGCTCCTCCGTTGACGCCATCGTTCCAAACAGTCTCGGAGATGATCTTGTTGCCGTGCGCCTGCAACCTGGTTCCGCCGCATGCCAGAACCCAAGGGCTCGAGGCAGGGAAATCAACATGATTCGCGTTGTCGCCCACGCCGTCGTTCGATCCGCCATCGCCCGCGGCGACGCATACCGAAATGCCTAACAAAGCCGCATCGTGAAAGGCCGCATTAAAGGCGTTCATAGCCTGCGGCGTCCACGAGCTTTCCGGCCCACCCCAACTAATGGAGATGACCGATGGCTTGCGAACCGTGTCGTAAATGGCGGCGTTGATCGCATCCAGAAAACCTTGATCTGTGTTAGGTGCGAAATACACCGCAATGCGCGCCGAAGGAGCCACCGCACCCACCACTTCGATATCGAGAGCTACTTCTCCGTCCGCGCTTTCGGGATCGCCGGAAGGGCTGTTGTCGCTTCCGTCAACTCCAATGGCAGTGACGGACACAGGAGCGATACCAACTTTGCTCCAATAGGACTGCAAGTCCGAATCGTTATAACCGCCACCCAATTCAATCAGCGCGATGGTCTGATTTGCGCCTTTATTCGTTGGAAAATTGTACGCCAACGCCACCTGGTTCGGCAGGTAAGAAACCTGGCCGGCGCGATTCAACACACGATGCAGCGTGCGCGTGCATGGCCGCTCATCGAAGCCAAGAACCGCGACAACAACGTCCTTTAGCTCTATCGGTATATGAATATCGCCCGAACGCGTTCTGATGATTTGGCCGCCCACGTTCCGCAGCTCAAGCTTTACGCCGAAGGCCGCCGCGAGTGCTTCAAGCTTGCCTGAAAACGTTACCAACCGAGCCGCCGGATTGACTGACTCGATGGTGAAATGATGCTTCGCGGTAAAGGCTTCAACGGTCTGGATATCTTCCAGGCTGGCGCCGTAAGCATCCTGGAGTTGCCCGTGCGTCAGTTGAACGTCTGGATAGTCAGGAGCCTCCTCACGCCGGCGAAGGACACAACTGATTTTCAACTTGTCGGCGCCTGAAGGTTCGCCGACGAAAACGGAGTCCTTCGGATGCTCCCGATGGCTGCCGTCTAAGATTGCATAAGAAAACATAGGAATCTCTCTCCCCGGCCCGGAGAATAGCCGTTGTGGATCCTCAACAGAGCGAGCTGAGGATTCCCGTTTTGATGCTAAGTCAATGATTCAAAGCGATTTAGAATTTTATTTAAAAATGGCTTAGATCTGTGAACGAAACTTCAGCGGTTTGCGAAGATCCAATAGGAAACAGATGAAAGATACTCAGCCAAAGCGGCGTTTGCCGACCGCAGCCGGGCTTTGCCTGCTGCTGATTGCCGCACGTTCGCTTCCGGCGCAGGGGCTTGGTTCCATCTTCGGAACGAATAAAGCTTCCACTGCAACGGCCGCTCCCACCGATCCGTTAAACCGCGCTACTCCGCGCAGTTCCATGTTTAGTTTTTTGGAAGCGTGTCACTCAGGACGCTACGAACTGGCGGCGCGCTATCTCGATTTGAGCAAAATTCGAGTTTCGGAACGGATCTCTGAAGGACCCGATCTGGCAAAGGAATTAGCTGATCTGTTAGACCGGGATCCACAGTTTGAGCTAAACAATCTAAGCGATGCGCCGGCGGGCAACACTACAGACGGATTATCGCCCGATCTGGAAACGCTTCTTACCGCATCGTTGGACGGCCAGCCCGTATCGCTTTATCTCCAGCGCGTCACGCAGCAAGGTTTAAGCATCTGGATGGTCTCGGCGGAGAGCTTGGACAAAATTCCGCAAATGGCAAGTCTGGACCACGAGCCGGCTTTTGCGAAGAAGCTTCCCGCGTGGTTTCTGCAGACGAAACTTATCGACACGCCCTTGTGGATTTGTATTGCGCTCGTTCTGACATGGGCCGTTCTTGTCCTGCTTTCGCGGCTGCTTTCGAAACTCGTTATTGCGATCTCCGTTCCAGTGGCAAGGCGATACGTAAAATCGATTCACACGTACCGCGTGGAGTCCTTCACTGAACCGCTGCGGGTGCTGTTGCTGGCAGTAGCTCTGCGCGCGTCGATGCAGTTTGTGGCTCCTTCCGCTCTGCTCCGCGACTATCTTATTAAGCTGCTTGTCGTCGTTTTTGCAATCGGCGTGGCTTCGTTCCTGATGCGGGTTGTGGACGTCTTGCTCGATCAGATGCAATCGCGCCTTGACGCGCGGGAGCGCGCACTTACCTATTCAGTCCTGCCTATCGGCATGCGGCTGTTAAAGATTTCTATATTCTGTATTGCGATTATCTTCGTTCTTAGCGGATGGGGCTATAACACGAACGCCATCCTGGCCGGATTAGGCGTCGGCGGTTTGGCCGTTGCGCTAGCCGCTCAAAAGACCATCGAAAACTTTTTCGGCAGCGTTTCGCTTATTTCGGACCGGCCCGTTTTGGTTGGAGATTTCTGCCAGTTTGGAGGCCAAGTCGGAACTATTGAGGATATTGGACTGCGTTCCACTCGCATCCGCACGCTGGATCGAACGCTAGTGACCATTCCCAACGCGCAGTTCTCAACCATGACTCTGGAGAACTACAGCAGGCGCGACCGCATGTGGTTTCATCCCACTCTGCATTTGAGGCGCGATTCAACTGCCGAACAGGTACGAGCGATGATGGACCGCCTCACGACTATCCTGAAGGAACATCCGATGGTGAGCATTGGTGGAGTACCCATAAGGTTTACCAAGATTGACGATCAGGCGCTGAAGCTTGAAATTTTCGCTTATGTCACGACAGCGGATTTCGATGAGTATCTAAAAGTGCAGAGCGAACTGCTGCTGCAAATCATGGAAGCAGCAGCAAAGATGGGCATCGGCTTTGCTTTTCCGATACAGGAATCGCTTACCGGACCATTGAAGCAGTAATTATTGTTTAATATCGGGCAGGTTAGACAACCGGCTAAAATTTCCATCCATGCGAAGCGCCTGCAGCAGTGCTCCGGCGGCAGGCGGGTACATGGGCGCTGCAGCTTCAACGCCCATCTCCGACTTAATCTCACGCTTGAACCCGCTAAGCACAAACTTACTTTCGAAAACCCCTCCGATAAAGGAGACGGCTGGCAATTGTCCGCGATGGAAGAGCATCCGATACACTCCGANNGGGTCGCCTTCCTGCGCGGCGGCAGTTACCAGCGGCGCAAGCCTGGCGATTGCGGCCCGATCAAATTCGGCATAGAACTGATGCAGCAGTTGTGATGCCGTGGCGGAGTTTGTCGCCTGCAGCAATCTTTCCAGCAGGATGGTTTCTGTCCCCCAGCCTTCTTCCATATAGAGCGCGGCGCGAACAGCTTGCCGGGCTATGTCGAATGCGCCGCCTTCGTCGCCGAAAATATAGCCCCATCCTCCGGCCCTCGCCATCTTGCCTTCCGCATTGCGGCCGAACGCGATGGAGCCAGTGCCGGCGATAGTAATGATGCCGGGTTCTCCACCCGTGGCGCCGGTCAAAGCGATCTCCGCATCGTGGGTGACGTGATAGCGCGCGCTCTTGATCAACTCTTTGGTGTAGCCGACCTTGTCCTCGGCGCCGCCGCTGAATCCGAGACAAGCGGAGGCGAACTCCGAGCTTCGCGGATCGAAACATGCTTCGAGGCCGGCAAGATGCAGGCAGCCTCCAACCGCCTGAAAGAATTTTGTGCGGCCTTCAGGCCCGGATACGTGGTTGCAAGGGCCACCTCGGCCATGCCCGACAATCCTTCCCTGTTCATTGCAGATTAAAGCAACTGTGCTCGACTGACCGCCATCGACACCCAGGTAGAATTTGCTCATTTATGCGAGTATCCATTCATTATCCGCGTTTGTTGGCTTTCCTCCGCGGACCATAATCTTGAAGTTTCAAGAGGGATTGGCCGCTGGTGAACGCGGAGGAACGCCAATGGCCAGATTCTTATCGCTTGCGTAGCACAACGAATCCATAGGGCATGTGCCACATCTGGGCTTTCGCGCAATGCAGATCTGCCGTCCAAAGTGGATGAGTTGATGCGAAAACAGAATCCACTTCTCAGTGGGAAGCTGCTTCATCAGATCCTGCTCAATCTTCACTGGATCTTCATTCTTCGTTAGATCAAGCCGCTGCGAGATGCGCTGGACATGAGTATCGACCACCACTCCAGCCGCGATTCCAAATGCCGTTCCCAGCACTACATTGGCAGTCTTTCGTGCCGCTCCGGGAACCGTTAGTAACTCATCCATGTTCTGAGGAACTTTGCCCCCGAAGTCGGAGTTGATTTTGCGCGCCGCGCCAATCAACGATTTTGCCTTGTTATTGAAGAATCCGGTGGAACGGATATCATTGGCCACTTCTTCCTGCGCGGCATTCGCCATATCAGAGATGGTTGGATATTTCTTGAATAAGCCCGGCGTCACTTTATTCACACGCTCGTCTGTACACTGCGCGGAAAGAATGGTTGCAGCCAGCAGTTGCCAGGCACTCTTGTGATTCAAGGCGCAGGTGACGTTTGGAAAGTGCTCGTCTAACACCTGCTGAATGCGCTGTACCCGAGCCTTGCGCTCCGCCGCCGTCTTGGGTTTGGCTACTTTCTTGGGAGGCGTAACGGGATGAAGTTCGGTAGGTTCAGCGACTTGTTTCGACGGCATACGGAAAGGACTAAGATAACGCATGCAGCGTGATTAGAGCATCATAAACAGAGAGGCCAAGACAATGGGGTTATACACGTTGCGCTGCGAGACGCTGGTAAAGAAGTCTTTGCGGGACACATTCGACTTCTTCAAGAATCCGGCCAACCTGGGCAAACTCACCCCATCCTGGTTGAATTTTAGGATTGTTACGAAAGATGTCGTGATGCAACAGGGCGCGGAGTTCGATTACGTCATCCGGTGGATGGGATTGCCGCTGAAGTGGCGATCGGTAATAACCGAATATAACCCTCCCATTTCGTTTGTTGACGAGCAGGTAAAAGGCCCATACGCTTCGTGGCATCACCAGCATACTTTTACTGAGACGCCGGAGGGTGTTCTAGTGGGAGACCACGTGGAATACTCGCTGCCGCTTGGTCCGTTGGGCGCCATCGCGCACGCCGTCATGGTGAAGGCGCAACTCATGCAGACGTTCGAATATCGGGGCGAAGCATTGCAGGGTATCTTTCCTGGGGCGACGCAGAAAATAAGCGGCCCGACGATAACCAGCTAAGACGGTGCGCCGTTTTCCAGGAAATTTCGAAGATGATTGCTGCGGCTGGGATGCCGCAATTTACGCAAAGCTTTGGCTTCAATCTGGCGAATGCGCTCGCGAGTAACCGCGAAGTTCTGACCAACTTCTTCCAGCGTGTGCTCGCTGCCGTCCTGCAGTCCGAAGCGCATCTTAACAATCTTTTCTTCGCGCGGGCTCAGAGTCTTTAGAACCTCGGCCGTTTGTTCACGCAAGTTCAAATTGATGACTGCTTCCGACGGCGACACCATCCGGCTATCCACCAGGAAGTCGCCTAAATTCGACTCTTCCTCTTCGCCAACCGGCGTTTGCAGCGATATCGGTTCCTGGGCAATACGCATGACGCGCCGAACTTTGCTAGGCGAAAGATCCATGCGAATAGCAAGTTCTTCGGTGGTGGGCTCGCGCCCGAATTCCTGCTGCATCATTCGCTGCAGCCTGACCAGCTTGTTGATGGTCTCTATCATGTGCACCGGAATGCGTATGGTGCGGGCTTGGTCGGCAATGGCTCGGGTTACCGCCTGGCGCACCCACCAGGTGGCATAAGTGGAAAATTTGTAACCGCGCTTGTAATCAAATTTATCGACAGCGCGCATCAGGCCGATGTTGCCTTCCTGAATAAGATCCAAAAACTGCATGCCGCGATTGGTATAGCGCTTGGCAACTGACACCACCAGGCGCAGATTTGCCTCAATCAGGCGCTTCTTGGCTGCATCGGCTTCACATTCACCGCGTTCAACAATCTGCAGCGTGCGCTTCAGTTCGGTGGCGTTGGTGCCGCATTTCTCTTCCAGCGTTTCCAACTGGGCGGACAGAGCTTTCAGCTCTTTTCGCACGGCTGAGGCAACGCCCGATTCCGCGGCGCTGGGTTGTTCCAGTCGGCGTTGTAAACGGGCAATCTCCTGTTCAAGCGGACGGATCTGGCCCACAACCTTACGAAGTCCATCGCTTAGAGAACGTTGAAAACGCGTTGAGAAGGGGAGTGAGCGGATGGCGCGTGAAATAGCAATCACCAGGCGCGCGTATTCGAAACGCAGCTTTCTATGCTGCTTGGGTTTCATGTTGCGCGAAACAGTGGAAAGCTTTTGGGCGGTCTGTTGCGATTTGCGGTAGAACTTTTCGATACTTTGCAGGCAGTCGAGCAACTCACCTTTTAGTGGGTGCTGATGCTGTACGGGAGTTTCTTCGCCGGGCTCGGCAATGACTTCGGGAACCTGCAGAATCTCCGACACAGAGATTTTGTCGCGTTCAATGTCAGGCTTAAGATCGAGCAGCAGTTCCGCAACCAGGCGGGAACGCGACAGCGCTTTCCGGACAGACGTTTCGCCTCGCTCAATCCGTTTGGCCAGTTCTATTTCGCCTTCGCGAGTGAGCAGCGGGACCATTCCCATCTCACGCAAGTAAACGCGGACAGAATCATTGTTCTTGTCCATCGCTCCGGGCGTTAGATCAAGCTCGGTTAACTCTTCGGACTCTTCGTCTTTCTTGCTGAAATCTTTGGCTTCATCGAGCAGTTCAACGGCGGGGCTCTCCATGTCGGAGAAGATATCGTTCAGGTCGCGATCGCTTGACAGATCTTCCCGCACAACTCCAGTGACATCGTCGTAGAGTGTGAACCCCTTGTCGTTACTGTCTTGCATCAACCGCCTTCATAGCTCTGGAACGACTGCCCGGCGCATGGGTTGGCAGCAGTACCGTCGCCTTTTTCCCGTAGCGCGATACGTGTCCTCGACTCCTCATAGTACAACACGATTGCCCCCTCCAGAGTTGACTTTATCCAGCTTGTTTAGCTCCTCGGCGAGGCTTAGCGCGCCCGCGAAATCGCCGTTTGCTTCCAGTTCTTTAATACGCCGCCGTAATGTGTCGCGCCGGCCGCTATTGGCTTTTGTCTCAAAAGCACGCAGGCAATCCAGCGCTTGTCCCGCAGCGCTTTCCTCATCAATGGGAGTCTCGGCAAAACTAATTTCTGTGAGTATACGATGGGAGCGCTCGTCGAGTTGTTTGGAGATGGACTCCAGCGAGAAAGCTTGAGCCTCTTCGTCTACGTTTAAGACCGCCTCGAAGATGTTGCGCGATTCTAAGGGAGGAAATTCTTCCGTCGATGCCAGGTAGTGCCGAACGGCCATGCGTGCCTCGCCGCTTGCCAGCAAACAAGCCAGCAGAATTTTTTCATTAGGCGGCAGGCTGGATGATATCTCACGCGGACGCTGCGATACTTCGCTCTTCGGAGCACGCTTGAAGTTCTGCATCACCACTTCGCGGTCAACGTTCAAGTAGTTGGCGATGTCGCTGGCAATCACCGAACGTTCCAATTTGTCACTCACGAGTTGAATGGAGGGCCACATGAAGTTGAACGCATCCATGCGTCCTTCCGCCGATTGCATATCGAATTTAGCGCGGGCGCGGTCCGCCAGCCAATGAAAGTAAGAGGCGGCGGTGGTGAGAATCTTGCGGTATTCTTCAATGCCAAACTGCTGGATGTACTCATCGGGATCAAGCCCGCCGGGTATGGCCAGCACTTTCACGCGCAAGCCTTCGGCAAGAAAAGCTGGAATGTATTTTTCGGTCGACTTTATGCCGGCTGAATCGGGATCGAAGTTCAAAATGATTTCGCCCTTGCTGGCTTGTTGGTGCGCGATCTGTCTTTTGATGGCGCGCACCTGGTCAATGGCCAGCGCGGTTCCGCTGCTGGCAACCACTTCGCGAATGCCGGCGCTATATACGCCGATAACATCCATGTAGCCTTCCACCAGGATCATCCGGTCGTGCTTGCGTGCGTCTATTTTGGCGCGATGGAGGTTGTATACGACTGACGATTTTTTGTAGAGTTTCGTCTCCGGCGAATTGAGATACTTCGGTTCATCTCCTGCTCGCAGCGCGCGGCCTCCAAAACCGATAACCTTGCCCGATTCAGAGTGAATAGGGAACATCAGGCGGCCGCGAAAACGATCGTAGAATCCGCCTTCATCGCGCTTGATAACGAGGCCGGATTTTTCCATCAAGTCGGCTCCGAAAGACTGCATCCGGGAAGCCAGTTGCTGGCCCGAAGGTTCCGACAAGCCCAGGCGAAATTCGTCAGCCGTGGCTTTGTTGACGCCGCGCGATTCCAGATAGCGGCGCGCTTCGGCGCCCGACGGTCCTCGCAGGTTGTTCTGAAAAAGATCGGCCGCCTTCTCATGCATTTCTTCCAGCGTGGCCCGAAGTTGCGCTTCAGGATCGTCGAAACGCTGCCGCTCCGGCATGGGAATTCCATAGCGCTCAGCCAGAACTTTTAGCGTTTCTGGAAATGTCAGAGTTTCTATCTTCTGGACGAAGGTGAAAACATCGCCGCCTTCGCCGCAGCCGAAACATTTGTAGTAACCCAGGCCGCCATTGACACTGAAGGAAGGTGTTTTGTCCGCATGGAAGGGACAAAGGCCGACGTAGCGCAGTCCAGAACCCGACCGTTTGAGCCGAACGCCATACTGTTCAACAACCTCCACAATGTTCAGCTGACTTTTAAGTTGTTCGGCAAAATTCATCGTTACGGGTGTGTTTTAAGGGTATCAGCGCTGACATAATGACGGCAGGCATTTGCGACGCCAATGGGACTGAAAGAGTACGCGCAGAAACGGAACTTTGCCAAGACGCCGGAGCCCGGTCCGGCCGCGCCGGCAAAGCACAGCACCAGCAAGGGCGGCTTTTTTTGTGTGCAGCGGCATGATGCCACGCGCCTTCACTATGATTTCCGGCTTGAGGTGAATGGCGTGCTGGTTAGCTGGGCAGTGCCAAAAGGTCCAAGCCTCGACCCCGAGCGCAAAGCGCTCGCCATGAAGGTGGAAGACCATCCTTTCGATTACGGCACCTTTGAGGGCAACATTCCCGAAGGCAACTACGGCGGCGGCAGCGTGATGCTTTGGGACACCGGGACGTTTGACGTCATTGGCGAACCGTCCGCGCAGGAGCAGTTGGATCGCGGCGACTTCAAGTTTGAGTTGCACGGTACCAAGCTGAAGGGCGCATTCGCAATCGTTCATATTAAGGCTTCGGCCAAGCGATCGTCAAAAGGCAATGAGTGGCTGCTGATTAAGAAGAAGGACGATTTCGTTGTTCCGCAATACGACATTGAGAAGTTCGCCTGGAGCGTGAAGACGAACCGGACGCAAGAGCAAATTGCAGCGGACGTGGCGGCTATTTCGGCGGAGAGTTTGCCGGGTGCCCGCAAGGCTGCTGCGCCAAAGACGCTTGGCCCGATGCTGGCGAGTTTGGCCACGAAGCCGCCGGCGGGATCGCACTGGCTCTACGAAGTGAAGTGGGACGGTGTGCGCGCGCTGTGCCACCTACACGGCAAGCAACTTGAGATCTTTTCGCGCCGAGGATTGCGCTGTGAGAAGCAGTATCCGGAGCTGGCTGATCTCGCGTCGCATGTGAATGCAAAAGAGGCGTGGCTCGATGGCGAGATCTGTGTGCTGGACGAACAGGGACGTTCGCGGTTTGAATTGATCCAGCCGCGTATTTCGGCCAATCCAAATGCGGTAAAGAGTCTGCTGGAGAGCCATCCGGCGACGCTGTTCCTGTTCGATTTGCTTTACCTCGACGGCTACGATTTGCGCGGGGCCGCCTTGGAAGATCGAAAACGGTTATTAACCGCCATCGTCAAGGCAAGCGATCACGTGCGAATCTCGGAAGCTTTTGAAATAGAAGGCGAGCAGATGTTTGAGGCGGCTCGCAAGATGGGGCTTGAAGGTGTAGTGGCGAAAGACCGGCACAGCAAGTACGCCGAGACGCGCGGCGCCGCCTGGCAGAAGCTGAAAGTCAACAACGAACAGGAGTTTGTTATCGCCGGCTTCACCAAGGGCGAGCGCGATTATTTTGGCGCACTGGTTCTTGGGGTCAGGGAAGGCGACACACTGCGGCATGCGGGGCAAGTCGGCACCGGTTTTGACCACAAGCTGATGAAAGCCATTCATGCGCGGCTTGAACCTCTTATTACCAAGATTTGTCCCTTGAAGCCGAAGCCGAAGATCAAAGACGTCACGTGGGTTAAGCCCGAAGTGGTTTGCCAAGTGCGTTTTCTGGAACAGACGCAGGATGGCATGCTGCGTGCGCCGGTATTTGTAGCATTGCGTGAAGACAAAAAGGCGGACGAAGTAGTTTGGGAGAAACCGGCGGAGCAACCGCCGGAGACTGGCGGGCTTGACTGGAGCGGCCGCGAACTCAATGCCGATGTAGACGGCCACCGCCTAAAGTTCACGAATCTTGATAAGGTTTATTTCCCGAAAGACGGCTGGAAGAAACGCGATCTGCTGCGATTTTACGATCAGGTTGCGCCGTGGCTGCTGCCGCATTTAAAGGACCGGCCGCTTTCGCTCAAGCGCTATCCGAATGGGATTTCTCAGGATTACTTCTTTCAAAAAAACGCGACTCACTTTCCCGATTGGATGCATTGCGAGCCAATTCAGGAGAGCGATCCGCCTAAGATCAATAACTATCCGCTGGCGGACGACAAAGCCAGCCTGCTATATCTTACGAACCTGGGATGCATCGACCAGAACCCTTATATGAGCCGCATTGGCAGTTTAGACAAGCCCGATTGGATGCTATTGGATTTGGATCCGGTGGATGCTTCGTTTGACCTGATTGTCGATGCCGCCATTTTGATTCGCGAGGTGTTGCTGGGGCTTGGCCTGAAGGGTTATGCGAAAACTACCGGTGGCGACGGCATGCACATCTATGTGCCGCTGGAACCCATTTACAGCTTTGAACAGGTGAGGAGTTTTGCGGAGATTTTGTCGCATCTTGCCGTGGACCGCGCACCGGATCTCTTCACCACGCCGCGTTCAGTTGAGAAGCGCAAGAAGCACCGGGTTTATTTCGACTATTTGCAGGTTGGTTCACGCAAGACGATCTCGGCACCTTACGTTGTTCGGGCGCATGATGGCGCCCCGGTGGCAACGCCGCTGGCGTGGAATGAAGTGGTGCATGGTCTGCGGCCGTCGAATTTTCGGATTGACAACACCATCGAACGATTTCAGAAGTTGGGCGACTTGTTCGCGCCTGTTTTGAAGGGCGGGCAGCGCCTCGAAACCGCACTGGAATCGTTGAGTGCCGAAGCGCCCAAGAAAGCTAGGAAAGGTGCAAAGACAAGCACCGCCACTCATTAAGAGCGCTCACGTCACCATGTCCAAAGACGCTTTGCAGGGCCGCTAACTCCGACTCCGGGAAGCCGGTCAGGATGAGCGTGGCATTGTTCTTCATCACTCTGATCAGTTCATCCGCAATAGCGACCAGAACGCTGCCGCTGATGTTTGCGACCAGGATGTCCATGCAATCGGAGGCAATGCAGTCGGCCGAACCCGCCGCCAGATCGGCGGAAAGCTGATTCAATTCGAAATTCTCACGCGCAGTCTGAAGCGACGCTTCATCGGTGTCAATCGCGACGGTGAACTTCGCGCCTAAGCGCAATGCGGAGATGGCGAGTATCCCAGAACCAGTTCCGATATCCGCGACAATGGCTCCTGGAGAGACTGACTTTTCCAGTGCTTCTAAAGCAAGCTGTGTGCAAGGATGTTCGCCGGTGCCGCTGGCCAATCCGGGATTGTGAATAACGCGAACGCGGTCCGCAGGTGTCGGTTCTTCATTCCAAAGCGGCGCTAAGAAGATGCGCTCCCCAACAAGTCGCCCGGGCCAAGCCAACTTTGTGGCCAGCGTCCAATCGGTGTCCTCTTCGCTCTCCCACTCCGCTTGAAAGCGCTGCAGGCTTGCGGCTAAGCCGTCCACTTCTTCCTCAAAGCCTGCAATCAGAACGACGCTATTGCCTTCCTGCAATTCGCGAATTCCAGCCGTTCCGGCTTCCCACAGTTCAGCCGATATGGCGTCCGCTTCGCCGGGCGCACATACCAGCCGCAGCGAAACCATTGCTGTCTATTCAGTCCCCGCTTGAGAAAAACGCTTGAAGAAACTATCGGGCAGCCACTCAGGAGCTTTAGTGGCATCGGCAACGCGCACTGCTAGTTGCTTCAGAATGGCATTGAACTGCGCCGCCGCAGCTAGGTCCACAGGCTGGTCTATATCATCCGAGACGCCGTGATAGCGATTCGTATACCAGTCCTTGAAAATCTTCTCTTCTGGATCTCCCGGCAGATAGCCGAACTTGAATGCCAGCGCAGGAACGCCCTTCTTGACAAAACTGTATTGATCGCTGCGAATGAATCGATTCCGATTCGGCTCCTTGTCGGCCTGCACTTTCACGCCCGCGCTTTCAGCCACTGCCCGGATGTCGCTGCCTAATGTGGATTCATTCAGACCTTGCACCTCCAGCCACTTCAATGGAAACAGCGGAAGGAACATGTCCATGTTCAAATCGGCGACAATCTTGCCTTTTAGTGTCGGAGCTTGTGCAAAGTATTTCGAACCCAACTCACCCTTTTCTTCGCCTGTCACAGAAATAAAAACAATCGACCGGCGGGTGGAAATCTTGCCGTCCTGCAGCGCTTTCGCGATCTCAATCAACGAAGCGTCGCCGGAAGCATCGTCCATCGCTCCGTTGTAGATAGCGTCTCCCTTAACGGGCTTGCCCGTGCCCAGATGGTCGAGGTGAGCCGAGATGGCAACGAATTCATTCTTGAGGACGGGATCGGTTCCCGGTCGAATGGCGATCACATTCTTGGAAGTAATCTGACGATTCGAAATGGAGACGGTTGCTTTCAAGCGGCAGGCCAGGTTGAAATGCGGCAGCGGCTTATTTGCGTTTGCCGCTTCCAGGATCTCTTCAAAGGAATACGAGGAACCACCCAGCAGATCATTGGCTTGAGCCGGATCCCAACTGGCGCTGAATTGCAGACCTTCCATACCGCTCATGCTGGCATCGCTCAACTGCATGCGAGGCATGCCCCAGGCTAGGGACTGGCGTGCCCACGGAATCTCCATGCTTTTAGGATTCGCAATCGATAGGATGCCTATCGCCCCGGCCGCGCGCAGCGCTTTCCAACGTTCATCGGCGGAAGAATAATGCGACCGTAAGTTGCCGGCTATGTTCTCCGGGCCACCGGTAAGAAACGCAACAATCTTCCCTTTCACGTCCAATCCGCTGAGGTCGTTGTAATTCGCTTCCGGAATCACCAGACCGTAGCCGGCGAAAACTACGGGAGCTTCCAATTCGGCAACAGAGGTGGGTGAGTAGCCAGGATGAACTTCGCCAGGAACGGCAACCGGCACGCTCTTGCCATCGCGCACCAGCGAAATGGCTGACGAGTTCAGAGCCGTTTCGGTCAGCGTTACAGTTTGAAAATAACTGCCGTTGCCGCCCGCTTGTAAGCCCGCTTTTTCGAACTGCTCAGCCATGTAGTCGGCAGCTTTCTCGTAACCGGCTGAACCCACGTTGCGGCCTTCCAGTTTGTCGCTGGCCAGGAATTCAACATGCTTCCACCACGCTTTACCGGCCCGGTCCCAGTCGGGTGCCGCTGCGGAGACAACCGCCAGTGCGCAAAGGGAAACGTACACTGGTGGTGAAAGCCATCGCTTTATTGTGCAAAAACTGGGCAAAATCAGCCTTCCTATCGATCCATTATTGCCTGAGGTGGTGAAGCTTTTTGAGGGTAACACGCTTGCGATTTTGACTGCCGAGCCGGGCGCAGGCAAGACAACTCGTGTTCCAGTAGCGCTAATGGAAGCGGGTTTCGGCAGCGTCTATGTGCTGGAACCGAGGCGGATAGCCGCGCGCATGGCCGCACGCCGCGTGGCTGACGAACTTGGTGAAAGAGTGGGCGAGACCGTTGGCTATCAGGTCCGTTTTGAAGAAGTTGGCGGCCGCAACACCAAGCTCTGGTTTGTAACGGAAGGCGTGCTGACGCGCAAGCTTCTGGCGGGCGGTGATCTTCCTGGCGTTCGCTTGGTGGTTATGGATGAATTCCACGAGCGGCAGCTCGAGACAGACCTCGCGTTGAGTCTGCTGCGCGATCTGCAGAAGCGCAAACCCGACTTGAAAGTGCTCTTGATGTCCGCAACGCTTGCCGAGCAGCAGATAGCCGAGAAATTAGGGCATCCGCCCGTCGTAAAGTCTCCAGGCCGTGTCTATCCGATCGCTGTCCACTACACGCCGCAATCGGTCGACCCGCTTGAAGAACAGGTGGCGAAGGCAGTTGCCCGAGCTTTGAAAGAGACCAGGCAGCATGTGCTTGTCTTCCTGCCAGGCGCTGCGGAGATTCGGCGCGCGCTGCAAGCCTGCGAGCATGTTGCGAGACAGAACGGAGCTTTAACGTTTCCGCTGCATGGCGAACTCAGCGCTGAAGAACAAGATGCGGCAGTTTCGCCCACCGCAAAACGCAAGATTATCTTCGCTACCAATGTGGCGGAAAGTTCGCTCACCATCGAAGGCGTGGATGCCGTGATCGACAGCGGGCTGGCGCGCGTTCTCACGCACTCGGCCTGGAGCGGCATCTCTCGGTTGCAGGTGGAGAAGGTAAGCCAGTCGTCAGTCATTCAACGTTCAGGCAGGGCGGGTCGCACCGGCCCCGGCATCGCTATCCGCCTCTTCCCGGAAAGCGATTTCGTGCGCCGGCCTGCGCAACTGGAGCCCGAGATAAAGCGGGCCGATCTCAGCGGCATGCTGTTGCAACTCGCAGCGAAGCGGATTGACTGGCGAAGTCTGCCTTGGCTTGACGCTCCGCCAGAAGAAAACGTCCGGCAAGCCGGGGGCTTATTGTTCGCATTAGGCGCCCTCGACTCCGCCGGTACGGTAACGCAGCTGGGAAAAAAGATGGCCGCTCCCGCGGTTCATCCCCGTTTATCGCGCTTTATCATCGCCGCTGCCGAGATGGGTTCGCTGAAAGAGGCGTGCGACCTGGCTGCTCGCTTGTCAGAAGGCCGAGTGCGTCTGGATGAGCGCACACAGACTAGCTGCGCCACCGACATCGACGCTATTTTGGCCGGCGAGAACAACGCCATCACGCGCCGCGTGCAGCAACAGCTTACTCAGTCGCTTGGCTCAACCAGAACATCAAAACCCGATGAGCACGCACTGGAGAAAGCGCTGCTCCTCGCTTATCCCGATCGCGTGGCGCGCCGCCGCAACGCTACCTTGCTACTCGCCGGAGGCGGTTCCGCGCAACTGGATAGATCCAGCCGCGTTCAAGGCGAATATCTCGTCGCCATAGAAATCGACGACCGTAGCGACCGTTCGTCGCCACTGGTTCGCATCGCCTGCGACATTCAGCCCGACTGGCTACTCGACTTCTTTCCAGACCAGGTGGAAACGGCGGAAGAGATGATCTGGAACCGCGAAGCGGAACGAGTCGAGCAGCGCAATGTTCTGTGCTACCGGCAGATAGTTATCGATGAATCGCGCAGTGCCCCCTCGAACGCTTCCGCCGCCGCCGGCCTGTTATCCAGTAAAGCGATGGAACTGGGCCCGGAACGCTTTGTCGATGCCGAAGACCTGGCCCGATTTCTGAAGCGTGCGAACTTCGCCTCCCAGCACGCGCAGGTGGAGGTGCCCGCCAATCTGACTGCGCTCGCCATGCGCGATATGGCGGAAGGATTAACCAGTTTTGCCGACCTGCGCACGGCGGGACGCAACGGCGCCTTGATCAGGTATATGGAAGCAAGGCTGCCTATGCGCCAGATTGAGCAAGTGGCGCCCGCCTTCGTGCAACTGCCCAGCGGGCGGAAAGCCGCTATTGAGTACCACGACGGCCAAGCACCCTCCGTTGCATCGCGCCTGCAGGATTTCTTCGGCTTGAAAGATTCGCCCTCAGTCGCCCGCGGCGCCGTCCCGCTGGTGGTTCATCTGCTTGCGCCGAACAAGCGGCCGGTGCAAGTCACTACCGACTTGGCCAGCTTCTGGAAAAATCTCTATCCCCAGGTGCGGCGCGAACTCGGCCGCCGCTATCCTAAACATTCCTGGCCGGAAACGCCCGCCTGATGTGTTACCAGAATCTTATGCAGCAGCGGCGGTATCTCAAATACGGCCTGATTATTCAAATCTGCAATACGCGCCTTCATGGTCTGTAAAAGGTTATGCGACAGCAACTCCTTCACCGCGGGCTGGATGGACCGGAAGTTCTTAAGCACGATACCCACGCCTTGATCCACTACCCATTCGGCGTTGTAGCGCTCCTGCGGCAGCGTCCAGGAGTTGCGTTCTAAGATAACCGGCAACTTCATCTTCAGCGCCTCCGAAATGCTGCCCGGTCCTGGCTTACCAATGAAGAAATCGCTCAGCTGCATGTAATAAGGAATCTGCTTGGTGAAGCCTTCTGTAAAAATGAGATTCCGGGTCCGCATTGCTTCCAGCCGTTTTCGGACGCCTGCGTTGTGGCCGCACACCATAATCAGTTGCAGATCGAGCTTCCCGTTACCCAGCCGCTCCGCAATAGGGACCATAACCGTAGAACCCTCCCCGCCGAAGAGCACCATTCCGGTCGGCAAATCAGACCGTAAACCTAGCTTCTCCAACTCCGCGCTCTTATCCACCGGCGGTTGTGAATAAAATTCGGGCCGTAAAATCATGCCGCTGGTTTCAAACACCCGCGACTTGGTGTACCCTGCCGCCCGCGCCTGATGGCAAGCCCGGTGGGTTCCGCAGATCAGGTATTGCTCCTGCTTCTCAATCCAGAAGTGCGGCGGATAATCGGCAAAGTCGGTCATGATGGTGACCAACGGAGTCCCCGGCACGGCAGTTCCAAGGCTTTCGAACAGAGCCCGGTTGAAGTTTGGGATCAGCGATACAACCATGTCCGGCTGCTGCCCCTGCCAATACTCAGTCAACAGGCGTACTTGGGCCGGATGATAGAGCCGGATAATGCCATGCATCAGCGAGAGCAGAGCGGGTGATCCAAATGTCCATCCCTTTGCCAGCGCATGGTTGTAGAGATCCTCCAGTCTCACATTGGTCAGTTTGCGAAACACATCCAGCGAGTCCAAAACCTCCTGCAAATTGACTAGTCGCACTTCCCAGCCGTAATCCAACGATTCCACGACAGATTTCAGTGCAATAGCCGCGCTGCGGTGACCGCCACCGGCGTCGAAGTAAACGAAATCTAAAGTTGCGTTAGTTTGCAAGTCTTATCGTACTGGGACCGCCCGCAGATTCGCTCCCAGGGGCGATGAATTGTAGAAAATTCTGCTGCGTTTACACAGCATTGTTCAACCTGTCACCGGCTTGTAATGCCTTTTCTTTTACAAATGAAGTAGACCTTACGTTGAAGCCATGAAAAATCGCGTAGACTTGTTAATAAGGGGAGTAGTCGGGTGACAGCCCACCAAAACATGCTCCAGTATATTTCAACCCGCGACCATCGCCTGATGCGCAAAGTCAATAATTGGCCTGCGCCGCGGTGGATTAGGGTTTGGGCTATAGCCGCGACGCGCGCTGGCGATGGGTGGCTTTGGTATCTCTGCGGGCTATCTGTTTTGTTGTTTGGCGGAGAAGAACGTCTCACTGCTATTGCGTGTGCCGGTTCCGCTGCCCTGGTCGGCATCGGATTATTCACTTCGCTTAAGAAACTTTCCGGTCGGCGTCGCCCTTGTGAGTTGGAACCGCATTGCTGGGCAAAGTTGCTTCCGCCGGACCAGTTTTCATTCCCCTCCGGTCACACGATTACCGCTTTTTCAGTGGCCATTTCACTTGGCCAGTTCTTCCCCTATTTGCTTCCGGCGCTGCTGTTCTGCGCCTTCAGCATTGCCATCTCGCGCATCTTGCTGGGAATGCACTTCTTCAGCGATGTTGCCGTAGGAGCTATTCTCGGCACCGGTTTAGCCCTCATCAGCCATTCGATCTTCGCTTGACTTAGCCGTCGCGGAGCATACTTTATACCCCCTCGCGGCGATGGCGGAGGCTTACCGCTACATCGAGACAGGGCAGAAAGCAGGCATCGTTGTGGTTGATGTTTATGGGGATTCGTAACGGTGGGGCCGAGTCTGTGGGTATTTCAGGAGTTAAACGTTTCGGCGGACTTGCATGATTACCAGCGCATGGGCGTCGGCCAAGGTGAGCGTCTGATCGTTAAATCTGGCGAGTATCTTGCGCATCTTGGTAACGCGGGGACGCCTCACCCGTTCCGAGTTCTTGAGATCTTGCCCAAGCTGACGCACTTCTATGACGTGGGCAGAATCGGTCGAGTGGCGGCAGTCGGGCGACCGAGGGAAAGGCCTCGGGAGCGTTGGCCGGCCAGCACGAGATGTTTGCTTGATGCAGACGCGACTGGTTACTGGCGAGGCGTCCCCAGGTTCCCACGCGCAGTTGTCGTCACGTGCTGGCGCAGTTCAGCAAATTATCGCGAGGTCGGCGCCCGTTAGCCCCAGATGCCGGTCCGTGGACCAGCAAATCACGTTTCGGCGGCCTTGCATAATTACCAGTCCATGGGCGTCGGCCAAGGTAAGTGTCTGATCGTTAAATCTGACGAGCGTCTTGCGCACCTTTGACAACTCCGCGGCGTCGAAGGGTTGAACAGTGAGATTCGGGAGCGTGTCGATAAACGCAAGAAACTCTGTTGCCCGACGCCTGGTCATAGCGTCGTAGAAACCACCCATGGCCCTCGGCAATCACCAGAGCGGACGTTATTAGCGCCGGCGGTTCGGAGAAGAGCCGCTTGAATGTCAGGTGGTAGCTGTCTGATTTATCGAGAAAAGCAATGAATGCTGAGGTATCAAGATACGCTTCGAGAGAAGCGTTGCCCGTGGCTGCTTTAGCCCTACCGCGACGGTCAATACTTCGTCCCATAGATAAGATCGTCGATGGCTTGGCTGGAATGCGAATCGCCCGTTTCGACGAACCCGGCGTACTTCATCCAAGCACCCTGTCTGCGGACGGGTAATTGCTCCCGCACGGCCCGGCGAATAAACTCGGCGATCGAAATACCGAGAGCTGCGGCCTGACGTTTCGCCAGATCGTATTCATCCTTGTCCAGACTGATCTGTGTTCGAATCATGTTATCACCTGTGGGGGTCTATGATAACAGTCGGGCAGGGCACCGCTGTTGTGCGGCGCTCATCCGCCGCTTGGCTGCCACGCCCTTCAGCGAACCGGATGAACAAACAGTAACACCCAAGCCTGCGCCCCCGGTCTGCCTCAAGTGGTGTGTCTGGAGTGGTCTCTCTGAAGTGTGTGCGTCTGCGGGTCGCAGTAAGACTATTTACCCGCGCTTCAAACCGCTATAGTGAGATGTCCACCCGCCCATCATGATTCGTGGCACACTCCTGTACCTTTCTGAACAACGATGGCTCCGCCATTGGATGGAAACGTCCTCCATTTCCAAGAAACTGACTGCTCGTTTCGTAGCCGGCAGCACGCTTGAAGAGGGCGTCCAAGTTATCCGCTCCCTCTCAAAGGAGAACATCCTCGGCACGCTCGACTGCCTGGGGGAAAATGTCGCCACCGAGCAGGATGCGCGCCATTCGCGCGATGCGTATCTGGATGCGCTGAAACAGATAGCGGCTGTGAACATTCCAGCTACCGTTTCCATAAAACTAACGCAATTCGGTCTTGATCTGTCGCCTTCCGTATGCTTCGATAACGTCTCGGTTCTGGTGGCTTGTGCGGCCGAAATGGGCACGCGCGTTGAGATTGATATGGAATCCAGCGCGTACACCGACAGGACAATTGAATTGGCCTCTAAACTGCAAGCTGAATTCCCGGGGCATGTGCGCTCCGTCATTCAGGCTTACCTGTACCGAAGCGAGGCCGATATTAAACATCTTTCTTCCCTGGGCATTCCCATCCGGCTGTGCAAAGGCGCCTATCGCGAGCCGCCGAGCCTCGCCTTTCCGGCAAAGACCGACGTAGACAAAAACTACGTTCACCTGATGAAGTTGATGTTCGCCGAAGGTGTCGAACCTGCTATTGCAAGTCACGATGAGAAGATCGTCCGGGCTGCGGTACGTCATTGCAGGGAACTAAACATTGAAGCGAATCGTTTTGAATTTCAGATGCTCTATGGAATCAGGCGGGACTTACAACGGGAGCTTGTTTCGCAGGGCTTTCGGCTTCGGCTTTACGTTCCCTACGGAGACGCTTGGTATCCGTATTTTATGCGGCGGTTGGCGGAGCGGCCCGCCAATTTGCTTTTCCTGGCCAAAAATCTGGCTCGGACCTAATCGTAGAGCGTCGCGCAACCCCGAAGTATTTACTGGAGTCTAATAAACAGACATGAAGTACTGGCTCTATCTGGCGGTAAAGTTACTGGCTCGTGCCGGGGTCGTCCTTGCACTTCAGTTCGTGCTGGACTTCTTTTATGTCATGCCGGAACCCCCATCTACCGGCCTGGGTTTAACCGGACTCGACCCGGTGCAGCCTTTGTTTCTAGGCGAAATGCCGTTTACCTTCCTTACTTTAGGCATTTGGCTTATCGGAGCAGGGCTATTCTTCGTGGTTGTTTGGGATCAAAAGCGGCGCTGCCGCTCCTGTCTGCGTCGCTTGATCATGCCCGTCGCGACAGGTTCATGGGGGCACGTCGTGTTTTTCGGCCAGCCCAGGACGGAATGGATCTGCCCTTACGGTCACGGCACCTTAAGCATTGCCGAGCTGCAAATTGCCGGACGCGAAACGCCCGATTGGCAGCCGCACGATGACAACATTTGGAAAGAGCTAGAATCGTACCAGGCCCGGAAATAGCCGCTCGGCGGCTGCGGGATTTCAGTTCAGAATTTAATCCAGGCCAGTCATTTGCCCGTACGCATCAGAATCCCGAAATCGTCCGCCCGCCGCAAAGGCGGTCCCAGCAAGACAGCCGCTACTATAAGCAAAGTTCTTTTCTACGGTTCGGTTGCCGTTTTAGTCGGACTGTTCGGCTTTCTCCTCTTCAGCTACTTCAAGTACGCCAAAGTAGCGGATGAGAAACTCGCACACGGTCCTTTCCCCAATTCCTCCCTGCTGCTGGCTGCGCCGGAACTCGTAGGAGTGGGCGATAAAGGTACGCCTCTGCAGTTCGCCGGGCGCTTGCGCGAGAGCGGCTACAGTCAAGACGCAAGAAACAACGCCCTGGGTTGGTTCCACTTACGCCCCGACGCGATCGAGATTTTTCCCGGCGACAAATCCTACAGTAATGCGGAACCCGGGGTACTTAGGTTTCAGGACGGCAAAATCTCGGAGATCATCGCGTTAAGCGATAACTCGGCGCGCACCGAGTACACCTTGGAGCCCGCGCTGCTGAGCACGCTTTACGATAAGAATCGCGAAAAACGCCGCCTGGTGCGCTTCGACGACATTCCGCCGGTGCTGGTTCATGCGGTCATTTCCATTGAGGATAAGCGCTTCTTCCAGCATTCCGGTTTCGACCCGCTCCGGATTGTCCGCGCTGTCTTTATCGATCTACGGAACGGGAAAAAGACGCAGGGCGCTTCCACTCTTACCCAGCAGCTGGCGAAAATGTTGTGGCTCGACCCGCGCAAGACCTTCCAGCGCAAGTACGAAGAGCTGCTGATCACAGTTCACCTGGAACACAAACTAACCAAACAAAAGATCTTTGAGTACTATGCGAATCAGGTGGATTTGGGCCGCCGCGGATCTTTCGCCATACGCGGTTTTGGTGAGGCGTCTCAGGCTTACTTCGGCAAAGACATTCGCAGCCTTACTTTGCCGGAAGCGGCTACGCTGGCAGGCCTGATCCAGGAGCCCAGCTACCGCAACCCGGTCAAGTGGCCCGAACGTGCCAAGACCAGGCGCAACGTTGTGCTGAAGACGATGCTCGAAAACGAGTTCATCACGCAAGCGCAATACAGTGCTGCCGTCGCGGCTCCGATGGAAATTGTGCGGCAGGGCTTTGAATCCGCCGACGCGCCCTATTTCGTCGATCTTGTCAACGACCAGATAGCCGACAAGTTCGACGAGCAGAACTTTCAGGAGTCGGGAGCAAAGATCTACACCACGCTCGACTCCGATCTGCAGCGCGACGCGGCTGAAGCCGTCAGTGAAGGAATGCGCGAAGTGGATGCCATCCTGGCGCGCCGTAAAGGACCAGCCGAGTACCCGCAGGTAGCATTAATATGTCTCGACCCGCATACCGGCGAAGTGAAGGCTCTGGTCGGTGGCCGTAATTACGGCCAAAGTCAGTTCGACCACATTACAGCCAAGCGGCCGGCGGGCAGCATTTTCAAGCCCATAGTTTATGCGGCTGCCTTTAATGCCGAGCTCTACGATGAGCCTAACGCCATAACGGCTTCAACCATGGTTTCCGATACACCCCAAACCTTTACCGGTGGACAGGAAGCGTATTCCCCGACCGATTTTCACAAGGACGCCTGGTACGGAGATATTACGGTTCGTACCGCTTTTGTGAAATCGCTGAACGTACCTGCCGTTGAGGTAGCGCAACGCGCCGGCTATCGCACCGTTGCCGATTTGGCGCACAAGGTTGGTCTGATGGATGTACGCGCCACTCCCTCCATGGCTCTGGGAACCTACGACGTGACAGCTCTCGAAATGGCCGGTGCGTATACCACTTTTGCCAATGACGGCGTGATGGTGCCGCCCCAGATGGTGTCGAGAATTGTAGACAAAACCGGACATGAGATCTGGAGCGTACAGCCTTCTTCTAAACGCATTCTCGATCCGCGAATCAATTTTCTGGTGGTCAGCCTGATGGAGGATGTGTTGAGCTACGGAACCGGCGCTGGCGTGCGTTCGCGCGGCTTCACCCTGCCCGCCGCAGGCAAAACCGGAACCTCACACGACGCCTGGTTCGCGGGTTTCACCTCCAAGCTGCTCTGTATCGTGTGGGTTGGTTTAGACGACTACCAGGACATAAAAATGGAAGGCGCTAAGGCCGCTCTTCCTATCTGGGCTTCCTTCATGAAGCGCGCTCATCAACACCGCGCCTACCGTGACGTTCAGGATTTCGCCGTTCCTGAAGGTGTGGTGAGCGCGCAGATTGATTCATCCACCGGTAGTCTCGCTACTAATGCATGCCCTCCAAGCGAAGTGCGCACGGAATATTATCTTGCCGGCACCCAGCCGGTGCAGTTCTGCCCAACGCATAATGGTGGAACCACGCAATTTGCAAACTGGGATCAGTTACCCTCAGCCCCTCCCATGGGCGCTCCTGGCGGGCCAACCGCCAGCGCTGCTCCCTCTGAAACTCTTCCCGACGCCAGTTCTCAGCAGGAACAAAAGGACAAGAAGGATAAGAAGGGTTTTCTGGACAAAATCAAAAGTATTTTCCACTAAACGGTTGACACTAATCTCGAAAAATGGAGCTATAGTAGCTTTATAGGGGATTAACGTGTCTTCCTTTCCCTTCAAGTCGTGTGTTTTCTCAGGCTTGCTGCTAGCGGTGCTACTGCCGGCCGCGCAACAGCCCAGCAGCAACCTCGCCAGTGGGTTTCGAGCGTCAGGCGATGTTCCTGCCCCTGCTGCCGCTCAACCAGTCATCACAAACGAACTGCGCGGTGACATCTTTATGGCTCGCAAGATGTATCGCGATGCTATCGACATGTACCGCACCGGTCCAGCCGATTCGGCTGTGCTGGCCAACAAGATTGGAATCGCCTTCCACCAGATGTCGCAACTGGAACTGGCTCGCAAGAATTATCAGCTGGCCATCAAGTTGAACCCAAGGTATAGCGAAGCCATCAATAACCTTGGCACAATAGCCTATTCACAGAAGAGCTATCGGCGTGCCATTTCGCTCTACAAGCGAGCACTCAGGTTCACAACACCTTCAGCTTCCATTTATTCGAATCTCGGCTCGGCCTACTTTGCCCGCAAAGACTACAAGCAGGCGACGGCTTACTACCAGCAGGCGCTCCAGCTTGATCCGGATGTCTTTGAACACCACAGCAGCTTTGGAACCTTGATGCAGGAGCGTGACGTCGAAGAGCGCGCCATCTATCACCTTTACATGGCAAAAATGTATGCGCAAAATGGGTCAAACGAGCGTGCGCTAATCTATCTGCGTAAGGCTTTGGAAGAAGGCGTCAAAGACCGGGAAAAGATTTCAAAGATGCCGGAATTTGCTTCGCTTAAGACAGATCCTGGTTTCCTGCAATTGCTGGCCGAAAATCCAAAGCCTCTTTAGCCGATTGGCCCAGAGGTTTTCCTGATTACTACATCCCGCTTGTTTGTGGCTGTTGCTCTCTGTTTTCTGATTGGCTGCTCCAAGCGCAACGCCAATGTAGAGCGCGTTGCCATCCTTCCGGCCAACATACTTGTTAGCGACACTTCGTCGCAGTGGCTTAAGATCGGCATTCCGCTGATCCTGCAGCAGGATCTGATGACCGCGCGCGACTTAATCCCAGGCGTCACACAAGATGAAAACACTGCAATTCAGGCGAAAGCGACACAAACGCTTCGAACCACGGTGGAGAGCCGCGCGACTGGTTTGCACATAGAATCCAAGCTATTCGATTTGAAGAGCCAGAAGGTGCTGCAAGTGAAGAGTGTAGATGCCGGATCGCTTGCCGGCATCATCACTGCGGCGAATGCGCTGGCCAAGTTGCTCGATCCCAATGCGTCCACGTACTCCACTGGCAATCCGCAGGCGCTCGAAAGCTACTTGGCTGCCGCCGGTACCAGCAATCGGCAGCAACGCGTGCAGATGCTGCAACAGGCCATAAGACAGGATCCAAGTTTTGGCTTGGCTTATATTTCGTTGCTCGAAATGATCGCTCCGCACGGGCAAGCCGACCCCAAGCCCTTCCTCGACGAAGCAAAGAGCCATCGCGATAAATTTTCCGCCTACGACCGCGCCAAGTTCGACCTTGCCGTTAGCCGCCTCTTGGGCGCGCCCGCGGCGGAACAGATCAAGCAGGCACAGGAAGCCTTGAAAATAGCGCCGAATGACTTGGAAGTTTTGGAGATTTTGGGTGCGAATCAATTGCTGGAAGGCGACGGACAAGCGGGCGAGCAGACCTTGCGCCACGCCGTCAGCCTCAATCCCGGCAACGCTGGATTGCAAATTGAACTCGGCCGCGGCCTGATGCGGGAGCGAAAGCTGAAAGAAGCCGATGCCATCTTTTCGGCCAACGCAAAAAGCCCGGCCGTGCTGCCCGATCTTGCCACTTGCGCTTTGCTTGAAGGTGACAAGGCGCGTGCGAATTCCCTCGCCAACCAGCTATTTGCCACTGTACAAAACCCCGAATTGAAGCCGCTCCTGGCCGCTTCGTGGCAGTTCATGACCGGCGAGCGCCAGCAGGGCATCGACACGCTGCTGAACACAAAGTTCGCACCTAATGCGGAAGCCGTCGCCTTAAGTGAAGCTGCGCTTTGGCAAGCCATGCAGAATAACTACGCCGCAGCGACAGCAACGCTGCAACGCGCCAACGCAAGTGCAGGCCACACGGTCTCTTTTCCTGCTGTAGCCGCTTTGCTGATTGACCGGTCTGGTTCGGCCGCCGATTGGCAGCAGCACGTGAAAGCAGCGCCGCTGCCGCCTAACGTGAAAGAACCGCTGCTGGCATACGGTTTGTTTCTGCGCGCTGACTACGACGATGCGGCAACTCAGTGGAAACTGATTCTCGATCAGAGCCACGGCAACGATATTCGTGCACGCGCCATGCTTGCTTCTTCGCTCGATCGCGCTGGAAAGAAAAGCCAAGCCCAGCAAATTAAGGTAATGCCGTTCGCGCCAGAATTCGGCGACCTCTATGCCGCCATTCCCTTTGCCGAAATGCGGCGTATGCTGGGCCTCTAAAAATCTGCCGCGTCTTTTGTTTCGGGCGGCACAACGCCGGGGCGTTTTAGCTCCCAGGGCTTAGGTTGATGGCCCGTGTCCCGCTTCGTAACGCGGTCGTACATGTGCTTGCGCGATGTGGTGCCAAGTGAGGTATTGTACAAATCCGTCAAGCCCAACGTTTCCTTAACATCAACCTCAAAGGTGTGCAGCGCCTTTAGCTGGTCGGCGGTTGCCGGGTAGCGCTTTCCTTCCGGTGTCTCAAGGAACATCTGGTATCCCATGTTCAAGAGAGTCGCCATCTCGCCGCCAATCACCGGGCCGGCCTTTTCAATCGTCCAGTGGTTATCGCCTTCATCGCCAACTATCGCGCTGATGCCGTGCTTGCTCACTTTGACGCGTCCGCCCAACTGGCTCTGAGTCGCAAAACCTGCTTGCTTCAGTAGATCCACACGTTCGGCAAACGTCTGTACTTTAGGTGTTACCCGGCGAAAGAACATGCTACAAGTATAGAGCGCATGGCTACCTTTGAACCTCAAATCCGGATAGCGGCCGTCACCGACGAATTCGCTCCTTTCCTCGCCGAAGCAATTCCGGTGATGCAGGAAATCGGCATGAAGGCCGCCGAACTACGCGTCGTCAACGGCAAGAACATCATGGACTTAAACGAAGACGAACTGGCGCGCGCGAAAGACGGTTTGCAAGTGGCCGGGTTAGATGTAATCTCCATCGCTTCGCCTCTGCTGAAGTGCGTTCTGCCGAACGGACCCGAACTCGACAGCCGTTTTCAGCAGGATGTTTTCGGCTCCAAACATGGTTTTGACGATCAGCCGCGCCTGACTGAGCACGCTTTCAAAATCGCCCGCTATTTTGGCGCCGGCATCATCCGCGTGTTCTCCTACTGGCGTACCGTGCGGCCGGAGGCGTGTGAAGATGCCATCATCCAGGCCCTCGGCAATCTCGCGCGTTTAGGCGCCCAGGAAGGCGTAGTCATTGGCTTAGAGAACGAGCACGCCTGCAACGTAGGAACGGCTACCGAAACGGCGCGTGTGCTGGCAGCAGTGTCCCACCCCAATTTAAAAGTAGTTTGGGATCCCGCCAATTGCCTCGTTGCCGGCGAAGATCCATTTCCCTACGGCTACAGCTTGCTGCCGCCCGAGCGGATTGTCCACGTGCACGCCAAGGATTGCCACATGGATGGTCACACACCCATCTGGGGGCCGCTGGGAACGCGTCATGTTCTTTGGAAAGAACAAATCGCAGCTCTGCAGCGCGACGGCTACAAGGGCTACATCAGCCTGGAAACGCATTGGACTGGACCCAACGGCAATAAGCTGGAAGCCAGCCGTATCTGCGGATGGAATCTTAAGGGTTTGGCTGCCGCCTAGCTTCGTCACCCAGATACGCCCCGGTTGCCAGATAGTTCTTCACGTAGTCGGTAACCGCGTCACGTAACGGGGTCATCGGCTGCGTAAAACCGGCATCACGCAGCTTGCTTATGTTGGCGCTGGTGAAGTATTGATACTTGGGACGGAGAGTCTCAGGCATATCGACGAACTTAATTTGAGGCTCACGTCCCAGTGCTTCGAAAATGGGATGAACCAGTGCCAGCCAAGTGTTGGATTCACCCGAGCCAAGATTAAACAACCCGCCGCCGTCTGCGTTCTCCGCCACGAAAATGGTCGCATTCACCGCATCTTTCACGTAGAAGAAATCGCGTTTCTGGCCGCCATCCGCATATTCTGGTTTATAGCTTTTGAAAAGCCCCACGGTGCCGGTTTCTTTTATCTGCTGAAACGCCTTATGCACCACGCTGCGCATGTCGCCCTTATGATTTTCATTCGGGCCAAAAACGTTGAAGTACTTGACGCCCGCAATTTTGTCCAGGATCCCCGCCCGCTCTGCATAGCAGTCGAACAGATGTTTGGAATAGCCGTACATGTTCAGCGGCCGCAGCTTCTCCAGGGGCTCACTTTCTGAAATCCCTGCGGCGCTTTCACCATAGGTCGCAGCGGACGACGCATAAACAAAGCGTCGATTGTCCTCCATACAGAAATGGGCCAGCGTCTTAGTGTATTCAAAGTTATTGCGGATCAGATAGGACGCGTCGGTTTCCGTCGTGGCCGAACAAGCTCCCAGATGAAAAACGGTGCGTATGTTGCGCAGCGTTTCCGGCTTATCGCTCAACCGCGCCAGTAGTTCGTCCGCTTCCACGTAGTCGCTAAAGCGCAGCGCGACCAGGTTTTTCCACTTCTCGTCCCGACCCAAAATGTCGGTAACGATGATATTTGTCAGTCCCCTGCGATTCAGTTCCCAAACCAGGGCGCTCCCTATAAACCCAGCGCCGCCTGTCACCAGGATTTTGCCCTTCGAGAGATCAATCATTATTTAAGTTCGGCTCACTATCAACATCGGAATTTTAACCCGGTGCCGAACCGAGTTTATGGTGGTGCCGAAAATCAAATCCTTAATGCCTGAATGTCCGTGCGACGCCATCACAACCAGGTCCGGCTGCAGGTCTTCGATAGCGCCCACAATCTCATGCGATGGCGAACTGCCGTGCCGCACCACCACTTCGACGGGAATATTCTGCGCGCGCAAGCCGGCCACCAGATCTGCCAGGTAATCCTGCCCCTCTGTCACCTCCGCAGTCGAAGCCAGGTTGCCGAATAGCTGGCTGGTGACGCCCTCTTCCACGTGCAACAGAATGATGCACGCTCCATGCATCCGCGCCAGTGCCAGCGCATTGCTGATGGCTTCATGGTCGGAGTCGCTGTGGTCTAAGGGCACCAGAATGCGCGAGTAAACCCGATTCCAGCGCACCGGCGCCGTTTCGGATTCAAGGCTGGTGGACAAATCGAGTGGAAGCGAGACGCGCTTGGCAATGGCTGCACGGTTTTCGCCCATCTTGCGGATCATCGGCCAGCACGAAACGATCACCAACAGCGCCGCGAAAACCATACCGGCCAGTGCGCAAAGCGCAATCACCAGCGGACGGTAGTTGCCGGCGCCTTCAATCCATTCTTTTGCCTGGTCTATCAGCAGCCAGATATTCAGAACCAGGATGAAAGCCGCGCAGCCCCATGCTGCCAGCCGCACCCAGATACCATTCGCAAACTGTCCCATGCGCTCCTTGTCGTTGGTTAAATGAACCAGCGGGATCACGGCGAAGGGCAATTGCAGGTTCAGAATAATCTGGCTCAAAATGATTAAGTTGTACGTGCTGGCTTCGCCGGCGAAGTAGATCGTCAAAGCTGCCGGAATAATCGCCAGCGAGCGCGTGACTGCACGGCGGAGCCAGGGTTGGATGCGGAAGCGCAGGAAGCCTTCCATCACAATTTGACCGGCCATGGTGCCCGTCAGCGTGGAAGATTGGCCAGAGCAGAGCAGGGCAGCGCCAAATAGGACGCTGGCCCAAGTGCTGCCGAGCAGAGGCTCAAGCAGTTTGTGAGCCTGCTGAATCTCGGTGACGATGATGTGGCGGCTGAAGAACACTGCCGCCGACATCACCAGGATGGCCGCGTTTACAAACAATGCCAGGTTCAGAGCGATAGTCGAATCGAAAAGATTGTACTTGCAAGCGCTGCTTTTTTCCTCATCCGAATCACCTATACGCCGCGTCTGCACCAGCGCCGAATGCAGGTAGAGATTGTGCGGCATGACGGTTGCGCCGAAGATCGCCACTGCAATGTAAATACTCTGGGAATTCAGCCGGGGAATCAAGCCGGTGGCTACTTCCGCAATCTCCGGCCTCGCTAGAAAAATCTCAAACGCGAAACAGCCTCCGATGGTGGCGATCAGCACCAGAACGAACGCTTCTATCACGCGAATTCCCATCCGCGTAAACCAAAGTACAAGCAGCGTGTCGGCTGCGGTCACCAAAACGCCCAGCAGCAGTGGTAGATGAAAGAGCAAATTAAGCCCGATGGCCGCCCCCAGAACCTCGGCCAGATCGCACGCGACGATGGCAATTTCGCAGAGTATCCATAGCGCAAAGGAGATGGCCTTCGGATATTCATCACGGCACGCCTGCGCCAGATCGCGCCGCGTGACAATACCCAGGCGCGCGCTTAACGTCTGCAGCAGCAGCGCCATCAGGTTCGACAGCACCAAAACCCACAGTAGTCGGTAACCGAAACGGGCTCCGCCTTCGAGGTCCGTCGCCCAATTTCCCGGATCCATATAGCCGACGCTAACCAGGTAAGCTGGTCCGGCGAAAGCTAATAGCCGTCGCCACTGCCGTGGATGTTTTGTCGTAACGCTTTCATTT
This sequence comes from Bryobacterales bacterium, assembly GCA_003163855.1. Classification (GTDB taxonomy): domain Bacteria; phylum Acidobacteriota; class Terriglobia; order Bryobacterales; family Bryobacteraceae; genus Bog-105. Next base: position 36,783 of record PLRJ01000238.1, read on the forward strand.
ACCTCAGGAAGCGAGAGACCGTCCGCGCCGATTTGGTTGCCGCCTGTCACTGAAATTACCTACCAGTATCGCAGTGCTAAAAGCATTTCGACTACTCTACTAGGTGGAGCTCTGAATGCATCTACATAATAAGATTGCTGGTTTCGCCGCCGCACTGTTCGGCCTTTCTCTCTTGCTGAGCGCGCAAGAGCCGCGGATCAGTCCGCCGGCGACTGCGACAGTCACTCTCAACGGCAAAGAGATTTCCATCGCGTATAGCCGCCCATCCATCCGCGGCCGCAAAATCATGGGAGGCCTAGTCCCTTACGGCGAAGTCTGGCGAACCGGCGCGAACGAAGCCACTACTCTTAAAACGGCGGCAAACCTGATGATGGGGGGCGTAAACGTCCCAGCCGGAACATATACCCTTTACAGTTTGCCCACAGAAAAGGGTTGGAAATTGATTGTAAACAAGCAGACTGGCCAATGGGGGACTGAATACGATCCGAGTAAAGACTTGGCCCGTATCGACTTAGTTAAGAGCACCCTTTCGGCGCCAGTGGAAACGTTCACAATGGCCTTCGATAAGAAAAGTGCCAGCAGCGCCGATCTAGTACTTACGTGGGAATTCACCAAACTGACACTACCCGTGAAGGTCCAATAGGTAAACTGGCCGCAGGAATAGTCCGACGTCACCCTAACTATGTTCCGGGTGACCGTGAAATAATAGGGTACGAGAATGTTATAGTTCGGAAATAGCGTCTGCTTGGGGCGATCAATGCCTGTTCGGCGTCGGGCGGGCTGATCAAGGCCCCGGTTGAATCGGAACATGATCTTAAACGAAACTGTTATCACCAGACCTGATTGGCTAATCCTTCAAGGAAAAACTCTCGAAGGCGGATATGAACTGGGTGACGTTCTAGATCGTGAAGAGTCGGTTGCTCACTTCCGCGCGCGCGTTCTGGGCGACAGTGAAATCAAAGCTTACGCCAGTTTCTATGCTGTCGAAGGCGTAGCGGGCCAGGAACAACTGCAAATCTGGCAGGATCTGCGCAAGCTCCGCCATCCCAATCTCAAGGCCCCCCTTTCTTCCGGCCGCATGCGGGTGGGCGGAGCCGAAACCATTTACGTCGTTTGTTCCATGCCGGACGAGACGCTGTCCGAGATCCTCGGCGATCGCGGCTTGACGGACGAAGAGGGCGAAGAATTGTTGCGCAGCCTGGCAGGAGGCTTGGAACATCTTCAGTCTCATGGCTTTACCCACGGCTGTGTATCTCCTGAAATGGCAGTTGCGGTAGGCGAACTGATACAGCTGTCTACCGAGTGCGTGCGGCGTATCAACTCCGTCCCTAAAATTGAAATTTCGAAACCCCGCTACCTGGCTCCGGAAACCGGCGTGGCCAATGTTACCACTGCTGCCGACGTTTGGTGTCTAGGTGCAACAATTTTTGAATCGCTGGTCCAGCGCAAGTACGACACGGCGTGGTTCAGCGACCTTGATCGCCTGAATCTTGGGCCCACCTTGAAGCGCTGTCTGGATGCGAATCCAAATACTAGGTCTAAGCTCACCGCGCTCATCAATCCTGGCGCCAAACCAGCGTCCGATTCGGCCAGCCAAGTGGAGGCTGTACCGGTTCCTCCAACCGCCAGGACAAAGCCCGTCCAAGTGACGCGAAAGCGCCTGGAGCCCAAGCGGGTTCGGCCGCTTGATGGCGCCAACATGGAGCTGGTCAAGTTCGATTCATCATTTGCTACAGACCGGCTTAAAGTTCGGGTGAAATCAGGTGGCGCCTGGCGCGGAATCACCGCAGGCATAGCCGCTTTAATTCTAGTCGTCGTGGTGGTTTGGCTGGTCATATTGCCCAAGTTTCAAAACATCCCAGACCCCGCTGGCCAGACCGATGTTCAACAGAAAACAGATACCCCTCAAAGTAACGCCTGGCCCACCAAAACAGTCGCTGGCAGCGAAGGTTCAAATGTAGACGGGAAACCGGCTGAGGTGAAAACCGCTTCCACTGGAGCCGATCCATCTTCCAACGGCGCTGACAATGCCTGGCGCTTCGTCTTGGGTAAGTACGATCAGGAGCAGGATGCCGATCGCCGCATAGAAGCTCTTAACAAGACTCATCCCGATCTGGACGTAAAGAAGCTGACAAAGAACGATGCCCCTCCCTTCTACGTCGTGGCTGGCGATCCGATGAGTCACGCCGATGCTGTCGAGTTGCGTAAGAGAGCCCTCCGTATGGGTATTTCTCGTTCGTCTTACGTGGGCGACTTTTCTCACTAGCTGGCAGCCAAACGGGTGCTTGGTTATCATAGGTGAGGAATTTGCCAAGCCTCCGCGCAGTGCGTTGTCCGGCGAATCCCTACGAGAGTTTCTTTGATTCCTACTACATTTCCTGTCAATCTTTGCCGGGAGTTCATCTAACAACCAGTTCATGGTCCCCGACGACAGCCCGCTTGAATTATCTATCGTAGAAAGACTGAGTCGTCGTGATCCTACTGGACTGGCTGATGCGTATGATCGCTACTCAACCGCCTCTTATTCACTGCTCTTACGAATAACTCGCAATTCAGCCGTGGCCGAGGATTTGCTCCAGGAACTGTTTTTACGCGTCTGGAATCGCAGTGCGGCCTTCGATGCCACCCGAGGCCATTTAGGGGTATGGATTATGGCGATCGCTCGCAACCTTGCTATCGACCATCTCCGCTCGGCCCAAGTACGCTTCGACTCCCGCATTCGGCCCATCGAACAAACCGATTACAGTGCGATTTCGTATAAACAACAGGGGGCGGAGACAATTCTCGACAATTCCAGGACGGTGAGCGAAGCTTTTTCCACGCTCAACGACAATCAGCGTCGAGTGTTGGAAATGGCTTACTTCGAAGGCTTTTCGCAAGCCGAAATCGCCAAACGCTTAGCCGAACCCCTGGGGACGGTAAAGAGTTGGATGCGTTCGGCATTGGCACGGTTGCGCGTCTCCATAGCTTCCGGGGGCGTTCCCAAGTGAACCACAGCGAGATGGAGGATCTATACGAACTCTATGTGCTTGATCTTCTCGATGCCGAACAAGCGTCGGAGATTCAGGCGCACCTGGATGACAGTTGTGATATCTGCACCAGCCGGACTTACGCCGCCAGAACACTGACATCCTCGCTTGCGAGCCTTGCTCCTGTGGTCGAGCCTCCCAGAAAACTTCGGCAGAGAGTGCTGGCGCTAGCTCAACCTCGGAAGCAATCGTATGATTGGTTTTATGCATTTGCCGCGGCGGCTGTGCTGGCTGTTCTGTTGTTTGGCTGGGGCTACCAGCAACTTGCGGCCAAACGCTCTCTGACCATCGAAATGGCAGAACTTCAGCGCGAGCGCAATGCCCTCCGCTCTGCCGTTGCCATACTCAGCGAGTCGGATACCAGGACAGTCCAGTTTGGCGCGAACCAAAGTGCGGCCCACGGCCGGGTTTTTGTTAGCGGCAACGGCGGTGTCGTGTTTGTTGGTTCGCAACTTCCTGAGTTGGCCGCCGGCCGCACGTTTGAACTCTGGCTGATTCCGCGCCAGGGAAACCCTCAACCGGCCGGTCTCTTCAAGGCAAATACTGCCGGAGTCTCGGTAGACGTTCTGAAGCAGCCGGTAGATACAGCAGGCATTGCCGCGGTAGCGGTTAGTGTCGAGCCCGGCTCTGGCTCTCCGCAACCCACTACAAAGCCGATACTGATTATCCCTCTCGCTTAAAACCAAGTCGTTGGTCACTTGGCGATGAAAATGCTCATGCTCTTGCATGATCACAAACTCAATCAGCAACGCCTCCAGCAACTATCTTCAATTGTCGCTCGCGGATCAAATGATGAACAAAGGTGGGCAAAGCTCCTCAGCCCAGTCACCCGCCAAAGGCCAGCTTTCCGCCTTCGCACAAATGTTCAGCGATTCCAGCACTTCCGCCGCTTCGCAAAGCGGCAATCCTAGTCAGTTGCTTAGCCAGATGGTCTCGTCTTTTCAGACCAACTCGATTCAGAACCAGGGCCAATTGGTTGACCCACTATCCATCGGGCAATAGCTCGCCGTTAGAAAATTGTCTTTTTCCATCGAGACTGTCAAATTTCTGACAATCGCAGGAAATCAATAGAAAGGCCGATAGGTAAGTTATGGGTTCCAACGCAATCAGCGGTCTCAACAACAACTTTCTGCAGTCGATAGTCAACAATGCACTGCAAGGCACCGGCTTAGCGACAAACAACGGTTCCAGCGCGGCGAATGCGACTACGGGCAGCTCAGACAACTCTCAGCTCTCTCCGTTCGCCCAGTTGGTAAGCACGCTGCAGCAGCTACAACAGTCGAACCCTGCCGAATATCAGCAGGTGACACAACAGATAGCAACCAACTTGCAGACCGCCTCGCAGACCGCCCAATCCGACGGTAATACGGCCTTGTCGAGCCAGCTTAGCCAGCTCGCAACCGACTTTAGCACTGCCTCCAGTACTTCGCAGTTGCCCAACCTGAGCGACTTGGCAAAAGCCGTCGGCGGCCATCACCACCACCATGGTGGTGGCGGCGATCCGGATGCCGATTCAACCGGGACCTCGTCGTCAACAAGTAGCACCAGTTCAACCAGCCAAACCCTGCTGCAGCAATTCCTGGCTTCGCTTCAAACGAGCGGAAGCCAAAACCAAAACCAGACTCAAAACCCTCTTTCCATCATTCTGAATACGTTGTCGAACTCGGGGATTAGCACGAACAGTTGACCGTGGCTGTAGCGATCGAATGAAGAATAGCGCAGGTGACGGAATTTGGGCCGCATTCCAAAGCCAGCGGATAGTACACCGGTTCGTCACTTGGTGGCCGCTCGCGCCTTCACCCAATCGATATCTTCTTTAAGCGTTTCCACGGTCCTGCGCGGGACCAAGTCCACTTCCTGCATCATCATCCTGCCTGCGAGGTATGCGCCGCCAGCCCCTGCGCCTAGCAGCGCTCCCATCACAACCGCCGCCAGCCATAAAGGCACCACTAGGTGGAGGGCTGCAACACAGGCCGTAATCATACAAGCCATCGCGAAAAAGCCCATCACCCCAGCACCTGCAAGTATTGCCCCGGCCTTGCCGCCCTGAACTAACTTCTGCCTCAGTTCCACCCCGGCCAAGCGAATCTCGTTCTGGACAATCTTCTCGATGTCGCGAACAATATCCGAAAAAATCTCCTTCCACGAGCGTTCTTTTAACTCCGGGTTTGAATCTGTAACCTGATGTTCCATGGCCACTCCTTAAACCGAAAAAACCAAACCTTTATTTGCCGCTGATTGGAATCCAATTACGCGTAATGTAATCAGTCATTGTGAGTGAGATCAGAATCAAGAACCACAGCGCGGCGCCGCCCATCACAATATGGATCATGGCCTTCTCATAAAGCCCATGCATAAGCACGCCAATCAAGACCGCTGCCTCCAGGCCGCCGATGAGAAGACCAATCAGCATGTTGCCCCAGCCTAAATGCAAAAAAGCAATTCCGATATTAAGACCTAGTAGACCCAGCATGGCTAAGTAAGCAAACATATAGGTCTTGGCTTCTAACTCAGGTTCTTGCATGGTTAGTGGAATCCCGGAATATAGAAGATGACGTAGAGAAAGGTCCAGATGATATCGACGAAGTGCCAGTAAAGTCCGACGATTGAGACGGGCGTATGATACTCGGCATTGAAGCGTCCCATCGCGGTCCTGACGGCGATCGCTGTCACTAATCCAATGCCGATCGTCATATGGATGGCATGCAGCCCTGTCATTGCGAAATAAAAGACGAAGAACATTTGCTCTGCGCCCGCTTCGGGCTTGTGAGAGATAAACCAGACGCCTGGCGCCTTATGCTCGTGATAGTGCTGGATATATTCCGTAAACTTCAGAACAAGAAACAGGACCCCAAGTAAATTCGTCAGTATCAGCATCCAATAAGTTTGCGCCTGCTTGTTCTGTGAGATAGCGCGAATGGCCAGGCTCATCGTCAGGCAGCTGGTCATTAGAACCACCGTATTGATGCTGCCGATGAGGAGCGTCATGCCCTCGGCGCCTTCTTCAAAACCACGCGTGTAGTACATGCGGTAAATGGCGTAGGCAGCAAACAAGCCGCCAAAGAACATGACTTCGGTAGCCATGAAGATCCACATTCCCAGGGTGGAGGAATCGCGCTGCTGTTGGGGATTGCTGAATTGCTCGCGCAGCAGCAGGGTTTGGACGCTAGACAAGTCGCAACTCCTCTCTCATGCCCGAATAATCATAAGCTTCGTGGGTGACAACCGGGGTGACATCGAAATTATGCTTCGGCGGCGGTGAAGTCGTCTGCCATTCAAGCCCGGTGGCGCGCCAGGGATTATTGCCTGCCGGCTTACCGAATTTCCAGGACCATGTCAGATACAGCAGCGGCAAAAGGTAGCCGACTCCAAGCACGGTGGCTCCAGCAGTGGACACAATGTGCAGAAACTGGAACTCCGGCGGGTAAGCGGCATAGCGGCGCGGCATGCCAAGCCACCCCAGCACGAACTGGGGAAAGAATGTCAGATTGAAGCCAATAAAGATGGTCAGCGCCGATGCCTTTGCAAGCAGTTCTGGATAAAGCTTGCCGCTCATCTTCGGCCACCAATAATGCAATCCACCCAGGTATCCCATAATGGCTCCGCCCACCATGATGTAGTGAAAGTGCGCAACCACGAAGTACGTGTCGGTGACATGCACATCAATACCCAGAGCGGCCAGAAACAACCCGGTCATGCCGCCAATTGTAAAGAGCCCGATGAAGCCCATGGCATAAAGCATGGGAGTGTCCAGTGAGATTGAGCCTTTATAGAGAGTGGCACTCCAATTAAAGACCTTGATGGCCGAAGGTACAGCCACCGCAAAGCTCAGGACCGAGAATGTCATGGCTGAGTAAACGCTGATTCCCGCCACAAACATGTGGTGACCCCAAACCAGGAAACCGACCACCGCGATTCCCATGATGGAATAAACCATGAACTTATAGCCAAAAACTCGTCGCCGCGAAAAGGCTGCCACAAGTTCACTGATGACGCCCATGCTGGGCAAAATCATGATGTAGACAGCGGGGTGCGAATAGAACCAGAACAAATGCTGAAACAAGAGCGGGTCGCCGCCTAACTCGGGAGAGAAAATGCCGATTCCGAAAACGCGTTCAACCACCATCATCAGCATGGTGATGGCCAAGACAGGAGTGGCTAGAACCATCACTATGCTGGTGGCGTAATTGGCCCATACAAACAGCGGTAGCCTAAACCACGACATGCCTGGTGCGCGCATCGTGTGGACGGTCACAATGAAGTTCAGACCCGTCATGATCGACGAAAATCCGACGATGAAAATGCCCAGGCCGGCGGCCTGAACGTAAGTGGTCGAATAGAGCGTGCTGAACGGCGTATAGAAGGTCCACCCGGTATCAATTCCCCCGCGAGCGATGGCATACAACGTCAGGAGTGCGCCCATCAGAAATACATAGAAACTGCCGAGGTTCAATTTAGGGAATGCGACATCCTTTGCCCCGATCATGATTGGTATGAGGAAGTTGCCTAGAGTGGCGGGTATAGACGGAACCAGGAAGAACCAGACCATGATGATGCCGTGCGCAGTGAAGAGCTTGTTATAGGTCTCAGGCTGCACTAAATCGCTAACCGGAGTAGCCAGTTCCAGCCGCATTAGAAAGGCCGCCAGCCCTCCGATGACAAAAAAGACTGTGATGGTTACCAAGTAAAGGATGCAAATACGCTTGTGATCCGTCGTCAGCAGCCACGATAAGATGCCGCGTTCGGAATCGAGGTAAGTAGGAGTTTCAACTACGCGTACTTTGGTGATCATCTTGAATCTGGCTTTGTGTTCGCTATACCTGTGCTGCCCGGGCCCGCTATGCCTGGCTGCTGGCCGACGCTTTCGAGATCAGTTCCGGGCCCAGCCGGCTGGTTTACATCCGTTTGTGGACCCATTGCCTTGATGTAGGAGATTATGGCCAGCAGATTGTCTTCATTCAGCTGGCCAGTGTAGTTGGGCATGATCACCTTGAAGCCATTCACCACCGCATTTCCGTCCTCAAGCGGGCGGCCTTCGTTCATAATGCATTCGCGGAGGTAGGCTTCATCCACCGTCCGCTGGCCGCCTGTATCCAGCGTCACCCGAGTGCCATAGAGACTTTGCAAATTAGGCCCGGGACCGTTGCCGCTGTAACGATGGCAATCGGCGCAGCCAAACTGGTGGAACATCTTCTCTCCTCTGGAGGAAAGTGAACCTTCAGCTCCACCTTCCTGCTCCCAGGTTTGATAATCACCGGGCAGCATCGCGTAAACCCAACCGATCATGCCGGAATGCTTAGCGCCGCAATATTCAGCGCAAAACAGATGATATTTGCCGGGCTTCGTCGCTTTGAACCAGATTGTCGTGTACCGGTTAGGCAGCACATCCTGCTTGATACGGAAGGCCGGTACGAAGAAGCTGTGAATGGCGTCCTCTGAAATCATAGTCAGGCGGATTGATCGTTCAATGGGAATATGCAGGTCGTCAATCTCGCGAATGCCATTCGGATGCTCAATCTTCCACATCCACTGCTTACCTACTACGAAGATATTCATGGTGTCCGGCGCCGGTTCCTCCACATCCAGATAGGTCTTAGCGCCCCACCCGAACATACCCATGAAAAGTATGAAAGGCACGATGGTCCAGGTGTACTCCACCTTTCGGTTATTCGAGATCTGGATGGGCAGTTCGTCGGGATCTTTTCGGTGATACTTGACAGCGCAGAAAATGATGAACAGCGCGATTCCCACTGCCACCGTAGTACACAAGGCAATCATCACCCAGAAGAAGCTATTCAGCTCTATGGCGTAAGTGGACGCGGTGGGGGGCAGCAGACGGAGCGAGTTCATGCGCGATGCTCCCGAATCCGCTTCGTACGGCGCACCATGATGACGAACCCCGCCGCCATCAAAAGGATGGTCAACGCGGCAGCTGCGCGTAACAACGCCAGAACCGTAAGATCATATTTCCCGGTAACGGCGTTGTACTTACAACAAAACAGAAGTATCTCGTCAACGGGTGAGCCGATCTTATGATTGGAAGCTTCCACTAAGGCCAGCTTTAAGTCCTTGGGCTCGTAAGTGATGCCATATAAGTAACGCGCAACCCTGCCTTCCGGCGTCAGCACCATGAAGCCCGCGCCATGAAAGAACATCTTGGTGGCTGGATCGTAGCGGTAGTGATATCCCACCGCGTCGGCCACCATGCGAATATTTTTTTCGTTGCCGGTCAGGAAGTGCCAGCCGTCCATGGGCGAATTCGGAAGATAGGCGTTCACCACATTCATGCGTTTTTCGGCGCCTTCAGAGGGTTTCTCGTCTGGGTTGATACTGATGGCAATTACGTCGTAATCATGTCCGGGGCGCAGGGTTAACTGACGCATGGCCGATACCATTCCATGAAGAATCTGGTCGCAAAGCGCAGGGCAGGTGTAGTAAACAAGCGCAAACACTACGGGGCGGCCAGTCATCAAGCGGCCAAGCGTAGTCGGCCGTCCAAACTCGTCGGTGAACTGCGCTTGCAAGGGAACCTGTGCATTCAGGTTCTGAAAAATCCCTACTCCTTCCAGATACTTCGGACGGAGCGCCGCGGTATCGCCGCAGACAAGCACGCTAAACAAAAGTAGGCAGAGTAGTGAACGCAGTAGTTTCATTGACGATCCGGCTCCGTTTTGTCTTCGAATCCAGTGCGCATGCTTCCTGCAACGGGCGCATAGTATTCATTCGGCGGGGCTGGCTTGCTGACCGGTAATCCGCGTTGCGCAATAATTTGCATGGCACGCTGAATCGGAATAGCGACAATCCCTTTATTGCGGTCGATCCAGTAGTAGTTTTCTAATTGCCCCTGCTGTATCTTCTGAAATTTCTCCAGAGCCTGGTATGGCTCGTTCACGTTTCGGGGTTCGGGCGGCAGTTTTGGAAGATACGGCAAAGTCCTGGCTGGATCTTTACCGCCGGTCCGGTGATATTTGAGGTAGGAGAAGAATGGATAGATCAAGATAATGACCATCCAAAGCGCGAGCAGGAGGCCCAGACCGACTCTGGCGATCGTCTTTGTATTCTCGTCGTCGGGCATGGCGAAGGTGTGCGGACTAACCGGTTCGCTAGGCTGGCCGGCCTCTTCAATGACATCCTGCACGCCGCGCTTGAATCCGATAGCGCTCACTATAGTCAGGAAAATGCTGGTCCCTGGAAGGGTTTTATTGCGACTCATGAACTAGCGCCTCCTCAAGTCCTGGAGTGTTCAGCGGCAGCAAAGGCAATTTCGGAAGTTCCCGCAAGTAAGCCCAAAGCCAGATACCAGTCATTCCCAACGGGGTCAACACATCCATCCACTCAATTTGGAAACCTGACTTGTGATAGCCGGGCAAAACAATCCAAATGACGTCCCAGTAGCGCATGGCAAGGATGATGATTACCACGCCGCTGAGTAGGTATGGATTTCGTTTAAGGCTCCGGTTTAGCAGCAGCAACATAGGAATCAGAAAGTTGACCACGATGAGAGCCATGCCAAGATAGGCCCAAGTCGTCTTGGTTCTCGGAATGTAGTAATGAATTTCAGAGGTAAGGTTTTCAGACCACACGATCAGGTACTGGCAGAATGCGAAATATGCCCATAGCATGAGGTTGGCGAAGAGCATCTTCCCCAGGTCATGGAAATGATCGGGCTTCAACACCGCCGACAGTGGTCCCCATCGATAGAGAATCGTCATCACCAGGATGAGAAAGCAAAGCGCCGTGAGTCCTTCGGCGGCAATGAACATGAATCCCCACATGCTGGACGAAAAATCAATGTCAAGCGATTCAGCCCAATCTATTGCCGCAAAGGTGATGCTGAAAAGGTAAAGGATCAAACCCGCCACGCTTATCTTTGCCAACCGGTTCTCCTGCGACGCAGGGTCGATGTCCTGATCGGCAGACAGTCTATTCAGAAAGTGTCCAAGCGATACCCAAATCGCCAGATATAAGAGGGCACGAACGACAAAGAAAGCCGGATTTGTATAGCCTTGGCGATGGGTCAAAGTCTTGTTATGTTCGACTAAGTCGGGGTGGGCCCAGGCATAAAGATTGCCCATGCCGAACGCAATAGGAACAAATAGGACAGCCAGCAGGGGCAGGGTTCGAGTAGCGGCCTCCAACGGGCGACGGCTCACCACGCCCCACGCTCCGCCTGTGAGGTATTGGATCATCAGAAACGCCATAGACCCGAGCGCCAATCCGATCAGCAGTAGATAGCCAACCAGATAGGAATGGAAGAATTCACCTGGATTGAAGAATGCGCCGACAACGGACACTGCTAAGATCGCCAAACCTGCGATTAGAAAAGGCCAGCGAATTCGCTCCCAATCGCGACTCAACTGGTAAGTGAGGGCGCTCATCGCTGCGCCTCCAATTTGGTGCGCTCCGCCTCTGAAAGATCGTTCAATTTGGCGCCATGACTCAGTTCCAGTGCTCGGATATAAGAAACGATGGCCCAGCGGTCACGAGTGCTCTTTAGCTGATAGTTAAAAGCGGCCATCGCTCCATAGCCATTGCCAATCACTTGATAGATGTACCCGGGTGGGGCATTTCGGATGCGTTCGCCATTCAGGTTGGCTGGCTGCTGAAATCCGCGGAGAGCAATCATGCCTCTGCCATAACCGTTCGCGCCGTGGCAAGGTGTGCAGTAGATGTTGTATCGGTTCTGACCTCTAGCTAAAAGTGCGCTGTCTACGTTGATCGGGAAGGTGGTGACGAACTTCCCATCTACGCTGCCCGTGTCCAGTGCCGGATCCAGATTGACTTCATCAATGGCGATAGTGCCGGCAGGCGTGGGCCGCGCAGATCGGCCATCAGGGTAGAACCAGCTTCGGGAGAGAGGCGAATATTTGGGCTGGACCTGCATATCCCGGCGACAAGCAGTTGTCATCAGGCAAACTGCAGCCAACGCGAGAAGCAACGCCTTATTCACGATCCACCTGCCAGACTTGCAAAGGATCGAGCGACTGGAGAAAGTGCGTTGTGTCGATTGTGTGATACTTGCCGTCGCACGCTTCAATGCACAGGAAGAAGCCATCTGAAGAAGCACGCCGGAAGGCAGAAACGCGAAATAAGGGATGATACAGAGCCGGAAAGCCTTCGAAAAAGAGCGTGCCCAGTACTGTCGCGATGACGGCAAACAGAACCGCCATCTCAAACGTAATGACTACATAAGACTGCCAACTGTTGAGCGGCTTGCCACTTACGTCCAGCGGATATAAATCTGCCGCGATGAAATATTGCAGATAGAAGCCGATGAACGCGCCGGCTACTCCAGAAGCGAAGACGATGGTCGACAGTAAGTCCCAACCGGAGATGAACTGATCGAGTTCCTTGATCGGATAAGGCGAGTACGCCTCCATTCGCCGGTAGCCTGCCTCGCGTGCCGTTTTCGTTGCAGCCAAAAGCTGTGTTGGGCCAACGAACTCAGCCAAGATTCCATACGGCTTCGGTTCAGTCATTCAACAACTCCTCCGGCTGGTTTAGAGAAGGGCAGCAATCTTCTGACGCTGTGCAGCGAGACCATGGGCAGCATTCTTATGAGGAATAGAAAGACCACCAGGAAAAGACCGATCGAGCCATAGAGAAGCGCATTGTCTTCGGCCGTCGCTGAAAAGGTTGCCCAAGCCGCAGGAATGAAGTCACGGCCAAGCGCTGTCACCATCAACATGTAGCGCTCCACCCACATGCCGAAAACAATCAGGAAACAGACGATGAAAAGCCGGGGCGTGTTCGTTCTGACGCTTTTGAACCAGAGCGACTGGGGCAGCAGCAACCCTAACGCGATAAAAGTCCAGAACGTCCACGCCGCCGGTCCCACGGCACGATTGTGGACCGTGTACATCTCAAATTGATCTCCGCCGTACCACGCTGTAAAAGGCTCAATCACGTATATGTATGCCAGCAGCACAGATGTAGTCAGAATCAGCTTTACCAGGTTGTCCAGGTGCCGTTCAGTAATGATGTCCTTCAACTGGAAATGCCGCCGCACGGGTATTGCCAGCATAGTGACCATGCTGATTCCCGCCATAATGGCGCCGATCACGAAATAAGGCGGGAAGTCGGTCGAATGCCAACCAGGAACCAGCGCTATCGCAAAGTCGAACGCGACCACGGTATGAACCGTGAACACCAGCGGAGTTAGTATTCCGGCAAGTAAAACGCTGGCTTTGTTGTGTAACCTCCAATGCCTTGATCCTCCGCGCCAACCCAGGGCGAGCAAGCCATAGCTGACGTATTCGCCTTGGCTGCGCGCCTGATCGCGCATGGAAGCAAGATCCGGCAGCATATCCAAATACCAGAAAAGAATTGATGCGGCAGCATAGGTGCCGATACCAAACACGTCCCAAACCAAAGGGCTGCGGAAGTTCGGCTGAATGCTCATGGTATTGGGGTATGGAATCAGCCAGTAGAAGACCCATGCACGGCCCATGTGCAGCAGTGGAAACAAACTAGCGCAGGAGATACCCGCAAGCGTCACGCCCTCGGCCAGCCGGTTTAGCGAGTTCCGCCAATCCTGGTTTGTGACATGCAGAATGGAAGAAAGCAGGCTTCCGCCAACGGCGATCTCAATCCACCAGACATAATTCGCAATCGGGAAAACCCAGGCATTCGGGATGTTGTTGCCCATTTTGCCCACCCCGACATCCATCAGCACGCCAATGGCGCCCACCATCAGGAACAGCAAAGCCACCGCGAACAGAAACATGCAGAACCAGAATGTGGGCACATGAGGTCGCGTGACCATTTGCGTCACCTGCTGCGTCAGCCCTCTGGCCGTTACGCCGGCAACAATCAACGGCGGCTCACCTATCTCAGAAGGCTTTTGGGGACGAACGGCATCACTCTGTGCCTCCTCCAGGCCAAGTGCTCCGTGCTCTTCCTGACCGGGCTTCATGCCTTCTCCCACTCGGGATTCGGATTTCGCAGTTCAGCCAGGTAAGTTGTGTGCGGCCTGGTGTTCAACTCAGCTAGCAATGAATAGTTCAACTTTTCTTGCTTCAGCCTTGAAACACGATTGGCGGGATTGTTCAAGTCTCCGAAGACGATCGCCTGGGTAGGGCAGGCTTGCTGGCATGCCGTTTTAATTTCACCGTCGCGGATAAAACGGTTTTCGTTGCGTGCTGTAATTTCCGTCTCGCGAATGCGCTGAACGCAGTAAGTGCATTTCTCCATCACGCCGCGGCTGCGCACGGTCACGTCGGGATTCTGCACCATCTTTAACTGCTCGGTATACCAATCGGCGTAAAGCAGCCAGTTGAAACGTCGAACCTTATAGGGACAGTTGTTTGAGCAATAACGGGTGCCGACACAGCGGTTGTAAACCATGTCGTTTAATCCGTCGTAGCTGTGCACAGTTGCCTGCACGGGGCAGACCGACTCACAAGGCGCGTTCTCGCATTGCATGCAGGGCCTGGGCTGCGATAAGGCATGCGATGGATTGTCTTCGTTTCCGACATAGTACGTATCCACTCGCAGCCAGTGCAGGTCGCGGCTAAACAGCTCCTGCTCCTTGCCAATCACCGGAATGTTATTCTCGGCCTGGCAGGAAATAACACACGTCGTACAGTTCACACACGCCGTAAGGTCAATCGTCATACCCCAGCTATAGCCGCTAAACTTCCAATGCGGATAGAGCGTTTCGTTGTACTGGGGGTCCGGGTGGGTTTCCTGGACTAAGCTTGCGTCTTTCCGATATTCATCTACCTTTCTCGAAACAATCTGGTCGCGTCCCTCATCCCACTTCTGCATCTGTGTTGTCGCAAGCGGGTAGGTCTGGCCGGTAGATCGAACCTCTACTCCGTTGACATGCCAAAGATCGTCAGACGTGCGGATACGGTACGCATCGAACCCGGCCTTGTTGCCGATCACGCCAGCCGCTGTTCTTCCATAGCCGAGGTGAACGGTAATGGTGTCGTCGGCCTGTCCTGGTGAGATCCAGACAGATCCTTCTACGGACCGGCCCTGGCACTTCAATTCGACTATCTTCTGTGACTCTAACTTGAGGCGTGCAGCAGTGCCCGGGCTGACATGGACCGCATTGTCCCAGGTGAGCTTGGTAACCGGCTTGGGTAATTCCTGCAGCCAGGAATTAGTTGCATAGCGCCCGTCGTAAATATAAGGGTCAGCCTGAAACACCAGGTCCAATCCTTTGCGGCCGGGCTGCGACAAAAAAGACGTGTCGAAGGGTTTTAAAGTCGGCGTGATCGGCGGAAGTGCCGAATTCTCAATCAGCCCGGTGCCGACCGACTTACGCCACCATTGGTTGAAGTTACTTGATTTTGAATTGACTTGCCAGTACTGTCTGACAATCGCCTCGCTCTTCCAGTTTGGAATACGGCTAAAAAGATCGAGCATTTCAAGGTGCGAATGAGATAAATACAATGGGTCAATCAACGGTTGAAGAATGGTAATGGTGCCGTCAAACGCACGTGCATCGCTCCAGGTTTCCAGGAAGTGGCTTTGTGGAACGTGCCAGTGTGTGACCCGCGACGTCTCGTCTGGATACAAGCTGTGGTGGATAGATAAGCCCACCTTCTCAAGCGCCTGTTCGAAACCGAGATCGGCGGGAGCGTTGTAAACGGGGTTGCCGCCAAGAATCAGCAGGAGCTGCACCTTGCCTGCGTTCATGTCGCCAACCAGATCCTTTATCGAAGCAATCTGATCTTCAGGCTTCACCTCAATCGGTTCCGTATAGATAACGGTTTGCCCAACATTGCCAAGCTTTGCATTAATGGCATGGGCCAGCGCATGCAGAGCAGCAGGCTGATGATCTCCGACTAATACAGCGGAGCGTCCAGGATGCGATTGAAGGTCGGCGGCAAGCGACGGAATCCACTTCGCGAAGCTTTGGTCCCCGGACGGGGTGATGCCGGGAACGCTGAGCGCCGCCGCTAATTCTGCCGCAAACCGGGCGATATCTGCGTAACGAAGTTGAATCCGATGATCGGCTTTGCCGCCGGTTGCGGTCATCGAGCATTCGGCGACATAGAGTCGGTTCATCGTCGCATTCGCTCCGCGAACACGGCGGCCGGAAGCGAAATCACGCGCGTAGCGGGTATTCGTTTGGCCGCAAACTAGAAAGTCCGAATCGAGCGCCAGGATGACATCGGCATTGTTCAACTGGTAATAGGTGTTGACATACTCCCCGAATGCAATCTGCGAGCCAGCCCGCGAAGAATGCGGTCCTGCGGGGTCGAACTGATGCCACTTAGCTTCAGGAAGTTGGCTAAGCGCTTCCTTGATTTGCGAACCTAGCGTGGGGGAAATGACCGTTTCGGTCAGTATGCTCAAACCTAGTCCGTTAGCCGTCCGAATAGGCGCCATGGCCGCCTGAAAGGCCGACATGAATGCCTCCCACGAAGTGCTTTCTTCCTTGTGGACGATTTCTTTCGAGCGGTAAGGATCATAGAGGTCAAGCACACAGGCCTGCGCCAGAACACTGCTGGCTCCAAGACTCGCCGGGTGACTGGGGTTGCCCTCTATCTTAGTAGGCCGCCCTAAATGGCTTTCTACGATTACGCCTTGTGCAATACCATTAACCAGGCTGGCCGTGGCGTAATACTTTGGAGTTCCCGGAATCACTTGTTCCGGCTCATGAACATACGGCATCAGGTATTGCGTTCCCGGCCGCGTGCAGCCGACGCCTGCCGCTAACGATAGGGAGGCGCCCATTAATTCCAGGAAACGACGCCGGGTTCCTTCGTTCGAGTCGGCGTCGTGGTCATTTTCGTGAGTGTGCTCTGCATCGGCTGTACGCGGCTGAGCCGATCGGATTTGCACAAAGGCCTTGCTATCGTGCTTGTTCATCGATGGCACACCGAACAACTGACCAGACTTTGGATGTGATATTCGCGTACCAGCCTCTTGCCCATCTCCGCCTGATCAATCGGCGGCTTGTAGTTCATGTTGAACACCTCCGGCTCCGGCCGCACAGACAACTCGGGATGGCGGTGACAATCCAGACACCACCTCATCGTGAGGCGGGCAGCTTGCCAGGTAAGCGGCATTTCGTCCACTCGGCCGTGACAGCTCGTGCAGCCAATACCTTTGTTGACATGAACGCTGTGATTGAAATAGACAAACTGAGGAAGTACATTCACCTTCGTCCACTCGATCGACCGATCAGTGCGGTAGCTTTCACGCACCGGAGCAAGCGCCGGGGAGGCCGCCCACAGTTGCGAGTGGCAATGCATGCAAGTGTCAGTGGGTGGTATGTTCGCGAAAGCCGAAGTCTCAACGGTGTCATGACAGAAGCGGCAATCGATTCCCAGGTCGCCCACATGGTGCTTGTGACTAAATTGCAGGGGTTGCTCGCGTGGCGATTGCTGCTGCATTTCGTAAGGTGAACGCACAACCAAGTACCCCATGCAAAGACCCAACGTGACGAGCCCGCCTATGCCCAAAAGCGCAAGCCGAAAGATGGTGTTCGCAATTGGGCGAAATGGTTCTATCAAGCCATTCCTCGATAGAAGTTGATGGCGTTCATGTCCCGTTGAGCTAAACCAGGTTCAGCCATTCGATCCCAAGAGGACTGGCTTCGTTTCCTCTTCATACCCTCGCAAACTTTCGTTGTTGTAAGTGCGAGCAACACAAAGTGCTGTATTGCCGCATCCGATAAAGCGAACTATATAGATGCCGACTGTCGCCATAGCCCACACGTCGCAGAAGGACCGCTCGATCAAACGCGTTTACGCTATGGTCCGTGAAGCGCTCGAGAAGATTGGCGGCTTTGAGGCATTCGTCAAACCGGGCCAAAGCGTAATCATCAAGCCCGATCAGAACTGCGCACAACTGGCTGAACAGGGAGCTACTACCGACCCAATCCTTGTTGGTGCAATTATTCGGCTTGCTTGGGAGGCCGGCGCCTCCAGTGTGACGGTGGGAGCAGCGACATCGGGTGCCGGCGATTCAATCGAATGCATGCGAGCGACGGGAATGGCTGTTATGGCTGCGCAGGAAGGCGCGAAGCTGATTGACTTGGGCCACCCAGACACTCCTGACCGCGAGGTTGAGATGCCTGAGGCCATGCTGTTAAAGCAAGCGAGGTTACCAGTTGCTTTGCTGGATAGCGACGTTATCATCGGCGTGCCTAAGGCCCGCACGGATTCGCTTGACACGATCGCTGGTGCCATTGAACTCTGCAAGGGTGCCATGAAGCAGGACTGTCGCTATCTTCAGACCGGAACAGCGGAAACCCTTGGCCGCTTGGCTGACATGCTGACCTTAATTCGCCCGGATCTCTGGATTACTGATGCGCTTATCTGCGGCGAAGGAGATGGTCCGAACGCCAACCAACCTCACTGGGCAGGTTGCGTTCTTGCGGCGTCTGATCCAGTGGCAATGGATTACACCATTGCCATGCTGCTGGGGCGTGATCCTTCACGCCTGCGTTTTGCCAGAGCCGCAGAAGAGCGTGGCCTCGGCTGCTCGGCGCCTATCGTGTTTCTAGGCAAACCGCTGGAGAGCATTGCTTTCAGGGCGTGGCCTACTCACGAGACTTTCGGCCACTTGCCTATCAATGTGCTCGTTGGAGACGATGTGAACGACGCCGGCACAGTCGGATATATCAAGAATTCTATTGAAAGCCTGATTCATGACGGTGTTCTGCAGCTTGCCCTGCACACTTCCGGGACGCCTACCATCCTTATCGGTAATGTTGTGGATAGCGACTTCGAAACGCACTTGCAGGAGGGGCCGTATATCGTCTTCGGCGATTCTGCCAAGCCTGAATATACAACCGATCCACGCGTCTCGTTCATTCCAGGACACCGTGTCGCCGGCTTAACTACGCGCGAACTGAGCCAGATTCTGCTTGCGAAAAGCACGATTGGAAGTGCGCCTGAAGAGGCTCGCCAACTGCCTGCTGAGCCAATATCTCTTCCAATGCAATCTGTCAGGGTTTCTGCCACACAGCTACTCGTGGTGGCACTGGCATTTGCGGCAAGTGGCGTGGCACTTTGTATGACCGGATCAACAAGGCAAAGGAGAAACAAGGTCTGAATCTATGCTTCCCTTCTCAAGGCTTTTAACCTTGGCGACACTGCTGGCTGCATTGTTGTTTGGCGCTGGGGTGATGGTTTACGTTTACTGCCAGGGCGGCGTGGATAAGGCTATTTACCTGAACGGCGAGTGATCGCGCTTCGCGAGTTAATGAGCAGATGCTTGAAAAGGAGAGTTGCGATGCTTGAAGAAGAGCCAGGCGACATCAACCAGCAGATCATTCAAGAACGCCAGGACCTCGGCAGACACCTTCAGGAACTCGAAACCAGAGTCGATCAGGCGACAAGCATGGAGACTTACGTTCGGAGGAATTCTGGCTTATTCCTTGGCTTGGCGATTACCGGCGGAGTTCTCCTCGTATTTCTTGCTGTCAGTCGCTACCGTCGCTAGCGAGTTCTCAGTGCCTTACCTCTCAACTTCCCCGACCCCGATTGGTGGTCAACTGCCCGACCCCAGGCTCTACTGTCCTGGCGTTCCGGTGGTGGTGAAGCTATAAGTTGTGGAGTAGCCGGTTGCGCCGCTAGCGCCTGTCGATTCGCCGACGAAGTAGTAGGCGGTGCCGGAGTTCAGACCCGTCAAAAGCAATCCGGTGGACCATGAGAGGGCGCCCCCGGAATTGTTGATTCCCCAGAACGCTTCGCCCACATACGGCCGCCTTGCCGAGCCATAGGTTGTGCTGGTCGTTAAGCCAGTCAGCGTTACCGATAATGGCGGAACCCGATGCTGCTTTAAATCCAGCCACTCGCGAAAGAGCGGTGCGAGAAAGGATGTGCATTTCAGTCGTCGTTTGTCCCGCCGCGCAGCTTCTTGGAGAACGAGCGTTGCGCCTTTGCCGTGAGCCGGCGGACCTTGGAGCCGAGGGTAGGCTGGCTGGGCCGGCGCGCTTTGGGAACGATTTGGGCCCGTGCGATCAATTCGGCCAATCGCGCCCGGGCTTCGGCTCGATTCGCCTCCTGCGTCCGGTGCTCGCGGGACGTGATTATCAATACGCCGTTTCGTGTTGCGCGATTGCCCACTAACTTACGAAGTCGATGTCGTACGTCGTTGGGAAGCGAAGGAGAATGATCGATATCAAAGCGAAGTTGGACTGCGGTGGAGACCTTATTGACGTTTTGCCCGCCCGGACCAGTGGCGCGAACGAAGGTTATTGTAATTTCCGAATCTGGTATGGAGATGGGCAAGGGTATCTTCAGATTAGCCCGTGCTGGCGGCTGAATGCTAAGAACCACCCATGGTGAAGCCGCTCTCTAAATGCCGTGAACCTATTGCCGGCGCCGACGAAAGGCTGTGTTCCTGCGGGTGCTATAGTTTTTTGGTCGCTTAAAAGGAATCATGCAAACCATAAATCGCAGAATGTTTCTCATGCGAGGGGCTGCTGCTTCGGCTCTCCTCACCGGCACACAATTTCTGTCCGCCAATCCGCTTGGGTTGCCGATCGGCTGCCAGACCTATCCAGTGCGCAAGTCGATCAGTACCGACTTCGCCGGCACCATGAAGGGATTGCGCGCGGCAGGCTTTACTCAAATTGAGCTGTGCTCGCCATACGGCTACGACGATTTTTCGAGCCTCCAAAAATACAAGCCGCTGGATTTGCGGCGCATGCTGAATGATTGGGGACTAGGCTGTATTTCCGCGCACTGGGCGCCGAATGAGCTCTTTCAAAAAGCGGATGCCAGCATCGCCTATGCCAAGGAGTTCGGCATGACGCAGATGGCAATCGCTGCGCTTGGGCCGTTCAATTCGAAGGGAACCGAGACAGTAGATGACGTGAAACGCTACGTCGATCCGTTCAACGCCTTCGCCGAAAAAGCTCACGCTGCGGGGATCGTCGCATTGCTGCACAACGAAGGCTTCGTCTCCAAATACATCGACGGCAAACCGGTTTACGACATGATGATCGCCGAACTCAATCCCGCCACTACCAAGCTGCAGTTTCAGGTTTCCACTATGCAGGAGGGCTATGACCCAGTGACCTACTTTAAGAAGTATTCGAGCCGCTACCTTTCCATGCACTGCCAGGACTGGGTGAAGGACTCCTCCACTAAGTCTGGCTTTCGCCAAGTTCCATTGGGCCAGGGGGTTGTCGATTGGAAAGCCGTCTTCACTGCCGCAAAAACAGCCGGCGTGAAGAATTACTTCGTCGAGTTGGAAGAGGATCCGGCGCTGATGCCGCCAAGCGTGCCATACCTAAAGTCGCTGAATGTCTGAAGCAAGCGTAATCTCTCGATCACAAGCCGTCGTTCTTCAGCGCGCTATAACGCCGAACACGAAGCACTTGCGCCTATCTTGCCTGGCGCGCTCAGGTACGTTAAGTCGTTGATAAGAATTAACGTGTAGTGGTGGAGGCGGCGGGAATTTGGGCCGCACTGGGGTATTGATAACAGGCAAGTTATTGATTCTAAATTGCGATGATACCTCCGATTCCGCTTATGCCGCCGAGCCATCTTACGTAAAACTTACGTGGGCCTCGAAGCTGCCGATCCAAACGCGTCTCACCGGTCCAAGCGGCATCTCATTTCCTTTCCCGAAACTCCCGTATCATCGCGAGCCAAAGATTCAGAGTCAAATCCTCCCGCTCAGGGCGAGCTAACTGCCATCGAAGTTCCGTCTGGTATCGAAGTTCCAACACGGCGAGATCGAGCGGAACCCGACCAGCGAGAAAACTAACATCATCTCGATCCTTCTGGCTGTTTCGTTCCAGTTTTGAAAGGGCCAAATCGTAAGGGTCGAGAGCCATCAACCGGAGGTGCTCGTACGCACCGGGAAACATCTCCACGAGCCGACTGTCGTAGTTCTCGGGGATCACGGCTATGCCTACGCGATCAAGATAGATGTGATGCTTCTTTGAGAGCGGACCGAAGGCCAATCGCCGTGATCCTTTCCGCCGCTTCATTGGGGGCGATTTCGATCACATCGACATCGGCCGTTGGTCGACCCAAGCCGTAGAAATGTGCCACCACAAATCCGCCGATACAGTCTAGTCGCGTCGTTTCGGCAACCGCAGCGTCCAGGTCTTTCAGGAACGAATCCCAAGGATCAGGTGGCCGACTTACCACCAGGCCCGATCCAGATTCTCAACGCAAAGATCCGTCAGCAAATTCCAATGCTTTGCTGCCGCAGGCCGATGCGTCCTCAGCCAGTTTCGCTCGGCCAAGGTCGCAGACTGCCTGCATAGCGTATCCTCCGCTGCCAGTCGTGATCGTTCCAACGCATGGACTGTCTTAAAAAGGGCATGTCTGGTGGTGGAATCCGCCCTCTTGTCGGCGATTTCTGATGCCAGGAGTGTCACGTAAGCCAGACGATTCTGCCGATCTCTCACTTTCGCATTGAATGTCAGCCAAGCCCAATCCATTTCCGGGTATGCTACCGGAAGCCAAGGCAACGCCTCGACCACCCGGGAATCCAGGTTTTCCGAATCGAGAGCCTCCATCAATAACTCTGCCGGGTTTACCTTTGCGGACCGGCGAAAGTAAGCGAAACCCGAATAGCCAAGACTGCCCAAGGCTCGTTGAAAGAACTCCGTATCGCGGTCGCGATTCCAATATGGCTCCAGCGGGAGAGCGGTTGCTGGAATGTTGAGGATGTCGACGGCCTTCGCAGCAATATCGCGCGATACCGGACGTGTGCCCCGTTCCACCATGGAAAGGTAAGCTTGCGTGACGCCTAATTTCTCTGCAGCGTCGTTCTGGGTCCATGATAAGGCCATCCGGGCCGCTTTGAGTCCATGCCCAGTCATTGGCTTAATATAACATCATTTGTTATATCTCAGGCTAGACTGGTTTTATCACGATGTAGCCCCGGTCCTCAGAAAGGCTCGGCTCGTAACCTAAGAGCCAAAGCGCAGGTGCGCGCGACACCTCTTAAATCCGCTGGGTGATTTCAGATAAAGGGTTGGTGGAGGCGGCGGGAATTGAACCCGCGTCCGAGAAAGCCCGCCGTCAAAAGCCTACGTGTGTATCCAGCTCTCTTTATTCAGTGGCTACCTAAAGAACCGGCAAGAGCGGCAGCCTACCTAGCCCGATTGTTTTCAGCCATGGGCTCCGGACAGAAGCTTGGGCCAATCCTGCAACATGACGCTTACTAGCTAACGCACAGGCTCGTCAACCGAAGCGCACTACTTAGGTTTTAATTAAGCAGCGTATGCGAACTGCTGATTATTGGCAGTTGTGTTTTTCCGATCGTTTTACGGGAG
>PLRJ01000083.1 GCA_003163855.1 Bryobacterales bacterium
AGCGCCGCCATTTCCTTCATATCGGCAACTCCAATCCCGGGCGTATCGATAAAAATAAGTTTTTTATTGGATTGCTGGTCTAGTACTTGGGTTAAGGTGTTCCAATTGTGGACGGCCTCAAAGCCGATACCGGCTATACGGGCATAGGAAGCCATTTGCTCCCAGCCGCCAACGCGGAGCGTATCGAGAGAAAGCAGGTGCATGGGTTGCCGGGCACGTAGTCCGTAACGCAAAGCCAGCTTGACGAGAGCTGTCGTCTTACCCGAACCGCCAGGGCCTGCCAGCAATACTACGCGAGCGGCTCGGCCGCTGGTTCCTAGTTCCGGCGCAACCTGCAGGCGGCGTTCCAGCTCAGCATGTAATGCCATATCCAGCAGCTCGGAGGGGAGCATCTCGAACTCTCGAAGCGGGCGCGTTCCTGGCTGGCGAGAAGCAAACGCGCGTAATTCGGCCGCCTCGGCAATTTCCTGCGCCAGATCCTCGGAGAGATCAGCAGCCAGCAGATGCGCGCACAGCTCGGCGGCGCCTGGGTTCGGATGCATGCCCACAGGACTGCCGGAGGACGCGGGCACAACACGCTGCTGCCGAGTTACGGAGCGTCTGACAGTCTCAATCTGGTGTCTGAGATCTGCCAGTTGCTTCACCAGTTCGCCGCTGGCTAGATCGCCGGTCAGCGCGGCTCCAGTCTCGCTCGTCCTGGAGGAGTCCGCGAAATCGGCGTAATCGGTGCTCGCGGCGGCAGGGCGGCGCTTTTCCGTCGTCGCTTCCGCTTTCGGTTGGGCTTTCGACTGGATCTGCCCTGGCGCCACGCCAAAGATCACTTCGTAGGCGCCCAAACTCCGAAGTTCCGGATCGGTCTTCTTCGAATTCATCAGCATGGCGTCGGGGCCGAGTTCAATGCGCGCCTTCTCTATCGCTTCTTGGACGGAGTCGGCAAAATACGATTTAATTCTCATTAAAGAGTTCCTAGAGATAGAATTTTCACACCGGGCGGGACTTCGTTATGCGAAATCGGAAAGACGTTGGGCGAGGACGACTCGAGCATCTGGCGCAGGAAATAGCGCGCGCCGGAACTGGTCACAACGATCGTCGGCACCTCGCGCCGCTCTAGCTTGCGTTCTATGCGGTTAGTGGTGTCGCGCACCGCCTGCGGCGATAAGACCAGAATGCTGTTCTGTTCGGTGTGTTGCACGGCCGATTCGACGGTTTGTTCCGCCGAGGGATCGAGGAAGAAGGCTGGGAGCTCGCCCTTCTGGTTCAAGTAGGGCTTTACTACCGCTCGTCTAATAGCTTGGCGGGTGTATTCGGTTAAGAGGACGGGATTCTTCGTCGTGATAGCAGCCTCGGCCAGAGCCTCTAAAATGGAGAGACCATCGCGGATGGAAACTCTTTCGCGCAGCAGATTCTGGAGCACCTTCTGTATGCCACCGTAGGAGAGCAGTTTGGGGACCAAATCCTCCACTAGCTTGCCATTTTCTGAGGCCACTCGATCGCAGAACAGCTTAGCGTCCTGGCGCGAGAACATTTCGGCGGCAAAGTGACGCACCAACTCCGCCAAGTGGGTTCCCATCACATTGACAGCGTCCACCACGGTGTAGCCGGCACCACGGGCCGCATCCACTTTGTCACTGGTAATCCAGAGGGCGGGCAAGCCAAAGGCAGGCTCACGCGTCTGCTGGCCGGGAAAGTTCTTGTCCGCTTTGTTGGTGGGAATAGCCAATTCGCTGCCCGGCAGGAGTTCATAGCGACCGATTTCACTTCCCTTCAACAGGACGACGTATTCCCGCGAACGAAGCGAAAGGTTATCTGTCACGCGCACGGGCGGTAGCAGATAACCCAAATTGCTGACAAACTGTCGCCGAATGCCAGCGATCCGTTTCAGCAGCGGAGACGTCTTGCCGCCCACTACAAGGTTCGCCAAGCCTAGGCCAACCTCAATGGCAAGCGGTTCAACCCGCATCAGCGACTCAAGATCGTCCTTGCCCGCATTTTCAACCGGCACGGGTGTCTCACTCCTGACGGTTGCGGCAAGTTTTTGACGACGGAACCAGCCAAATGTGCCAAGCGCTCCGCCCAATGCCAAGAAAGGGATAGTTGGAAGGCCCGGAAACAGAGCCAGCAGAACCAGCACACCCGCCGATAAAAGCAGCGGTTCCGATTTGCCAAAGAGTTGGTTCTGAAACTCCTGACCGACGCGATTATCCGAATTGGCACGAGTGACGATGAGGCCGCCTGAGACCGAGATCATAAGCGCGGGTATTACGGTAACCAGGCCGTCTCCAATGGTCAGGACAGTGTAGGTCTGGAGGGCTCGTTTGAGTTCCATATCATGCTGGAATACGCCAATCAAGAACCCCGCCACGATATTAATGCATGTGATGAGAATGCTGGCTACGGCATCGCGCTGCGTGAAACGCGAGGCGCCGTCCATGGAGCCGTAGAATTCAGCTTCGGCGGAAAGTTGCTTGCGCCGCCGGCGCGCTTCCGCTTCGTCGATCAGGCCGGCGTTCATTTCGGCATCAATGGACATCTGCTTGCCGGGCATGGCGTCCAAAGTGAAACGCGCTGAAACCTCCGAGATGCGGACCGCTCCGTGATTGATCACAATGTACTGAATAGCTATCAGGATGAGGAAAATAACCGCGCCGATCACATAATTTCCGCCTACTACGAAGTTGCCGAAAGCTTCGATCACACTGCCGGCGGCGCCAGTACCACCGTTTCCGTTCAGGAGAATCAGGCGTGCGGAACTGACATTAAGCGCCAGCCGGAACAGGGTCAAGAGCAACAAAGCCGTTGGGAAAACGTTGAATTCAACCGGCTTGAGGATGTACATGGTCACCATCAGAACGATGACCGACATCATGATGTCCAGAACAATAAGTAGATCCAGCAGAAACGGTGGCAGAGGTGTGATGAGAGCAATGACAATGCTCAGCACGGCAATTGGGACCGAGACGTCGGCGAGATTCGGCAGCGAGAACGTTTTTTTTCTGACGGCCAGATTTCCGGCGAGCGATTGCGGAGTAGTTGACATGCGGACCTATGTTAGTTAGGCAATTTGCGGCCCATAAGGCGGTAGACGTAGGCAAGCACCTCGGCTATAGCTTTGTAGAACTCGGGGGAAATAGCGCTTCCAATCTCAGCCGCGTCATAAAGAGCTCGCGCCAGCGGGGGATTCTCGATGATAGGCACTTCATTCTGGGTAGCGACCTGGCGTATTTTGAGGGCCAGCCAGTTTTTCCCCTTGGCCACNNGCTAGCGGCACTTGGCTCATCATGCGCCGGCGCATCATTTCACGGCGCAGGCGGCGAATGCGCATTTTTGTTTGCGGGTCGCCTTCACTGCGCTTGTGTTCGTCGCGAATATCCTGCTTGGACATCTTGATGCGCGCCATGAAGCGCTGGTATTGAAATGCCAGATCGATACAACCGAATAAGACGAACAGGGCGGCCGCTTTCCACAGCAGATCGTGAAAGGCGCTGGCGACCTGGTTCATGCTGCTTTGGATTCCCTGAAAAGGCATCTGCAGGAACAGGGAGGACTGCTGCTGGTAGAAGGAATGAAGGTAGATGCCGAAGGTCGCCATCAGCAGCAGGGCTTCCCCAACCGATTTGGCGTTCTGGGCCGGCATGGCACTCAACTTCGAAACGGGATTGAAATTGGAAAGCTTAGGCGTAAAGCGGCTCAGACTGAAACCGAAGCGCGTGATGCCAAAATGCGCCGCCAGGCCGGTTGCAAAGAGGATGGCGCCGAACTGAAAGAGAGGAGACAGGGAGGTGAGGAACACCTCGCGCAGCAAAGCCGGCCAGGCTTCGGGAGCAATATCGCTTTGAAACGGGCGCTGGAGCAGCATGGCCATATTGCGCTTGAGATGTGCCAGCAACTCGGGAAAGAGCGAAGCAGAGAGGGCGACAAAAACGACGAACTGAACGCCGGTGAGAAACCCCCGGGAGGACAGAAACTGTCCTTCTTCGCGCACCTGCTTGAGTTTCTGCGGAGTTGGTTTTTCACTTTTTTCATCCGGCATGGCAGCGCTCGCTTAATGCCTGGCCGCCGGGAAGCGTGCGTTGAGCACATGCACAATTTGGGCTGCATAGCCCTCATAGAGTTGGGGAATAACTCGGAAAATACTGACCAGCATTAGTAGCGCCAACAGCATCTTGATAGGCGCGCTACTGTGTCCTATCTGTAGCTGCGGGCTGAGCTTGGCTAGCAGAGCAAGCGCAATCTCGGTCATAAGAAGCAGGGCAACGATCGGCATGGCCAAGCGCAAGCCTAGCGAAAAGACATTGGCGCTCACGCTTACCACGCTGAGAACAAGGTCCTGTGTGAGCAGGAACTGGCCAGGGGGGAAGGAATGAATGCTCTGGACGAAGGCCCGTATGGCGGAGTGATCGAGTCCGGTGGCAAAGAACAATAGGCCACCGGTTAATTGGGCGAGCACCTGCAGCACATCGGAATCGGCTTGGGTAGTGGGGTCGATGACGGAGGCATAGGCGTAGCCTGCTTGCAGACCGAGAATATGCGCACCAACGGTCAGAGCTTCCGCCAGAAAGCTCACAAGAAGACCGATGGTGAGACCCAGTCCAAGTTCCGAGATCAGCCAGAAAACCACTAATCCTGGAGTAAGGTCCGTCGGGGTCATGGCGGCCCACTGCGGCAGCAGCGCCAAGGAGGTAGCGAAGGCCAGAACGACTCGCGGCATGGAGGGTCCGGCATCCTTGCCTGGTAGCGGCAGGAAGACGAACACTCCCAGGATGCGTGAGAGCACCAGGACGAAGGCGAGTATAGTCGCGACGGGGACCTGCAAGCTAGCGTGCATACTGGGCGAGATCCCGCAGCAGAACGATGGTAAAACTGGTGGCGCGGTTCAGCATCCAGGGCATTAAGAATAGGAAAACAGCCAGGCAGGCAACCAGCCGGGGAACGGTACTAAACGCGGGATCCTGTAGCGAGGTGGCGATTTGGATGAGGTTAATGAAGATGCCCAAGACAAAGGCGACGATCAGGAGCGGTGCACAGATCCAGAAAGCAGTCATTAAGGCCTCGGTCATGACGTGAATGGCAAGTTGGGGACTCATGCGAGAAAAGCGTGGCGCGAGCGCTCGTCAGGTGGCTAAGAGGCTCTTCATCAGAGAGCCGATAACGAGGTTCCAGCCATCGACCAAAACGAACAGAAGAATCTTAAAGGGAGCAGAGACCATGGCCGGCGGCAGTTGCATCATGCCGATGGAAAGGGTTACAGAGGCAACGGCAATGTCGATGACTAGAAAGGGCAGAAACAGGACAGCTCCAATTTGAAAACCTGCTTTTAATTCCGAAAGTATGTAGGCTGGAATAAGCACTTTGAGGCTGATGTCTGCCGGGTTGTGCGGCGGTGGTTCGTTGCTCATTTCGACAAACAGCCGAATGTCACGTTCACGTGCGAAGCGCAGCATGAATTTACGCAGGGGGGCGGCACCTTGTTCATAGGCCTGTTGGGTAGTGATGGCGCCGGTCTCAAGCGGCTGCCATGCATGGCTATAGATGTCTGAGAACACGGGCTGAACGACCAGCAACGACAGGAATACGGACATACCAATCAACACCTGATTGGAGGGCGCAGTTTGCGTGCCAAGGGCCTGCCGCAGGAAGTGCAGGACGATGGTAATTCTCAGAAAAGGCGTGATGCACATGATGACGGCCGGCAGCAGGCTCAGCAAAGTCATGCCGAGGGCGATCTGCATGGGAAGGCTAAGCGTGAGCCCGCCTTTGCCTGGAGTTACCGAGACACCCACCGACTGGAGAGCATCGGACGAAGACGTGGCGGCTGCCAGCATGTAGGGGAGTAGCATGAGCATGACAGGAGTCACTAGGCCACGCTACTCGCGTTGCCGTTGACTTGGAGGGAATGGGCCGACGCCAGAACTGGCAGGCTGGCGAGTGAATTACAGCCAGCGGGGGACACGGCGACGACTAGCAGCATATCCGCAACTTGGACCAGGTGCACGGAATGCTGTGGGGTGAGCGAAACCCGTTCGATCACCCGCAGTTGCCGGACATCGCGCGGTTGTTTGGAAATTAGCCTGAATCCGCGCAGACTCTTGCGGCGGAGCAGCCATAGTGCTCCAAACAAGAGCCCCAGAACCAGGAACACGGCTATTGACTGCTGCACCATCGGAAGACTTAGTGCCAAAGAGTATCCGGTATTCTCAGCCCTATAAATCCTTTGGGAATAGGAGCTTAATCCTAGTGGATTAAGCTGAACAGATCATTGGTTATGGTCTGTTCGGTGCTGATAACGCGCGAGCTAGCTTGATAACCGCTCTGATACACAATCAGGTTAGTGAATTCGGTGGCCATATCGACATTTGAACTCTCGACTGAGCTTCCCAAAATTTGACCGCGACCGCCGGTCTGCGGGACGCCGATGGCCGGAAGAGCGCTTCCAGCGGTAGTCGTGTAATTGTTATTGCCGACATTTTCGAGTGAGTTCGGATTTTGGATAACGGCCATCGCCAATTGCGCTTCTACTTTCGTCTGGCCATTCGAGAAGGTTGCCACTACCTGGCCGCCGTTTTGGATGGCAACCGAGGTCGCTTGTGACGGCACATTACCATCCTGGGTTGAAGAGGAGGTATTGGATGTTTCGGCGTATTGTGTCAGCGAACCCGTCCCATTGTTGAAAAGATTCCAGTTCATATTCATATCGGCAGCGCCGTCAGCGAGGCCGCTGATGCTTATGGGAATTGCGGCCGTGCCGTTCGCCGTGCTCAGAGTGCCATCGGTATTAAATTGAACTGAGCCGGTCGCAATGGACTGCTGTTGTCCACTGGTTCCGGCCGCCAAATCTGCCCCTGGGATGGTGATGGCGTAACCCCAGGTGTTGGCTGCGGTGGAGCTAAGCGTAAAGGTTATCGACAGATCATGCGTGTTGCCTAGTGAGTCAATCACCTGGATAGGAGTCGAAAAAGTGCCGGCCGATGTACCTGCAACCGCTTGCGCGTCCAGATTAGCATTCACCGAAAAATTTTGGGTTGCCACCGGCGGCAGCGCCGCCCCGGTTGGGATCGTTATATTTCCAGTCGGTCCGGTCGTGT
Organism: Bryobacterales bacterium; assembly: GCA_003163855.1. Taxonomy (GTDB): domain Bacteria; phylum Acidobacteriota; class Terriglobia; order Bryobacterales; family Bryobacteraceae; genus Bog-105. The sequence goes on from PLRJ01000083.1 coordinate 7,083, forward strand.
TAAGACCACTCGAAGTTGCCGTCCAGCCCTGCACATCCTCGCCCGTCTGGGTCTGGAGAATACCCTGTGAGCTGACCACGAAGTTGCCATCTCGGGTCAAAAGGTTTTGGGCATTAGCACTTGAGACGACGAAAAAACCATTACCTTGGATAGCCGCAGCGTAGGGAGATTGGCTGGTCTGAATGGAGCCTTGTGAAAATATCTGGTTAGTGTACGCCGGATTGACACCCAATCCCACTTGCGATGCGGTTCCTAGTGATTCGTTGAACAAGTCCTTGAAGTCGATCTCGGTTTCTTTGAAGCCATCCGTGTTCATGTTGGCCAGATTGTTTCCAGCCGTGTTGATGCCTTGCGAGTTCGCCTCCAGGCCGGTAAGCGCGATC
>PLRJ01000011.1 GCA_003163855.1 Bryobacterales bacterium
AATGTGCAGGTGGCGGGGCAGACTTACGGTTTCAGCTACACGTACGATCTGGCGGGGGACTTGACGAGCGAAATGTATCCTTCGGGCCGAGTTTTGAATACGACTTTCGACGTCGGGACGCGGCCCGCCACCGTTACGTCGCAAGGCGCCTCAACCGCGTACGTGCAGCGGCGGGATACTGGCCGAGCGGGGCCGGCTATTACTGGCAGTATGGCAACACGGTGTGGCCGGTGGAAGGGTACACGGCGCAATTGACGCCGTGGTACAACCAGGCCGCGCTGAACAACAGCGGCAATTCCTACCTATTGGCGCTGGGAACCACCTGGAACGCCAACAATACAGTGCAGCAGAATTCGGAGGGTTTTGGGGCCGCCGGGACTTACAGCAGCCTGACATTTTTGTACCAGAACTTTAATTACGATCGATTGAATCGGTTGCTGGCGGTGAACGACACGAATTATTCGCGCGGTTTCAATTACGATGAGTTTGGGAATATGTCGGTGTCGGAGTATGGAACGGTGATGCCGAGTTCGCTGGCTCCGCTGAGTGGTGGGAGCCGTCCGAATCCTTATGATCCGGGGACGAACCGGCTGGTGAGCAACACGTTCGGTTATGATGTGCGCGGGGATTTGACGACGCTGGGGGCGATGACGATAACTTATGATGCGGAGGCGAATCAGGCGAAGACGGTGGACAGTGGCACGGGCCTGACGATTAGCTATGCGTTCGATGCCGAAGGGCAGCGGGTGGAGAAGCAGACTTCCGGCGGCGCGACGATCATTGATGTGCATGATGCGTTTGGGAGATTGGCGGCGGAGTATAACAGCGCGGGGGTGACGCCGGCGTGTACAACTTGCTACCTGGTTTATGACGGGGTGGGCAGTGTTCGGCTGGTTACCGACCAGAGTGGGAATATTGTGGCTCGGCATGACTATCTGCCGTTTGGGGATGAGATTGCGAATGGGGTGGCTGGGCGGACCGGGAATTTTGGATTCACGACGAATATCACGCAGGGGTTTACCGGGCAGGAGTCGGATGGCGGGACGGGGTGGCTGGATTATTTCAATGCCCGGCATTTGAGTGTGGCGATTGGGAGTTTTACGCAGCCGGATCCGATGCAGGCGGGGGCGGACTTTTTGAATCCGCAGAGTTGGAATGGGTATGGGTATGTGTTGGGGAATCCGCTGGGGTTGGTGGATCCTAGTGGGTTATCGGCCAAGGATTTGCCAGGCGATGGGGGCGGATCGGACGATTGTTACTCGCCCGAGTATGCTACCCCCTGCAATCTTCCCATCGGGTGGGGCGGCTGGGGCGGTGGCGGTGGTGGTGCGCCTTCAGGTGGGGGAGGTGGTGGTGGTGGATCGCCGAGTTCTGGCGGTGGCATGACTGGGTCTTTGCCTCCAGGGTCGTTTCCGGGTGGGGAGAATTTGGGGCTGCCTCCGGGGACGAGTGTGCCGCTTCCTGGGCTTGGTGTTTTGCTGGGTCAGGGGAACGACTGCGAGTTTGGGGTATGTTCGTTCACAGATTACAACCAGGCGCAGACTAGCTCTCTGCTTAACCAAGCCTACCTGGAGGCTACGGCGGGTCGTATTTTGGGGCTTCTAAACATTTTTCACAACAGCACCGGCAAATATGACTTTGGGTGGAATATCCACGCCGACGACACTTGGAGTTTATGCGGTATGACCTTGGATGCTGATCACATGGCAAATTTTATCGCTGGTTTCGAGGGCGCAGCGTATGACCACTACTATTTTTGGACGACGGGAGCAATCTGGGCTCAGGGGGCAGTTGAAGGCGGTGGAATCCTCTATCATCTCGTTAAAACCAAGGCTAAACATGATCCGTTTGATCGAACCGGAATGCCGGACATTATTCGGGGAGAAAGGTTGGGTAGGCGGTGGCACGGTGCGAACACAGCATGCGGCGGGTAACGATTTAGGACTGCTGCCTTTGCGTGATGATTCTTAGGAGGAAGTATGGCAAGTACCTGCAGATGGTGCTTTGCGTTAGGTAGCGCGCTCTTTATTCTGTCGACCGCGGCGTTCGTGCATCCAGAGTTTGTCGTCCTTCTGCTTTCGGGACTAGCTCTTGTAGCCCTATTCGTGCTTCTGGCCAGATCATTAGTTATGGGACTCTTGAGATGGAGGAAACTATCCACCTTCTGGCCGCTGCCGACGGTGATTTGTCTGGTGTTTCCTTGGCTCTCTTTTTATGTCGCATCCCCGACCGGCAAGGCTATAACAGACAGGTCATTCGCGAGAGGGATCGGAAATTACGCGAGAGTGGTGGAAGACTTTAGAAATGGCAGTTTGCTCTGTGCGGGCCCATGCAACGGGGACCTTAAGCTGATCGAGGTAATGAAGGTGCCTACAAATGTCCGAGACGTTTGGGGATCACATTGCGATGGACACGGCGTGATTGTTTTGTTCCGCCTCGACACCGACGTGCCGCTACTTCATGAAGGGTACATGTTTAAGGACTACGGAGAGGGCAGCGACTGCAGCAAGCGGTTTGGATGGCACGATTTGGCTCCGGCACATTTGCCGTTTGTGCGGCGGATTTCGGGGGATTGGTATCGCTTTTCGGATCAACCCGGATTCTAGCGTGGATCCCTACGCAATGCCAGATGTCAAGTTGGGTAGCTAGGGGACGTCTCACCTGTTTACTGGGTCTGAAACATTGCCCGAGGTAAAGCTTTCTTGGGTGGGAGCATCATGTATCGAGCATTATCGAAGACTACGACAGCATCAATCGCGTTACGGCGAGCAATGTGCAGGTGGCGGGGCAGAC
>PLRJ01000195.1:0-17037 GCA_003163855.1 Bryobacterales bacterium
CTTGATGCTCGTTTCAAGAATCTTGTAAATGAGCACCGACTTCCTGGGCTCCGTGGAATTGAGGCGTACGAAAATCATTTTGTCTTTCATCGACCGTGGCTGCCAAATAGAAGCGTTGTTGTGACCGAAGAATCGGCCGGCCGATATTTCGGGGCTCCTGTACTATTACGCAATACAAACCACTTCACGTGCGTCAAGCCGGATTCGCTCACCCACCCCGCCCACGAGTTACTGGTGGATTTCTGGGCGAATGATATGTCGACGCCTGAAGGACATCCGGACATGGTCATGGACCGTTTCGTATCGGAGCGCCTCAACGAGCGATTGGAACAGAGCGAGTCAGCTCGAATGTTTGTAATGCGCAATAACAGTTGGTTTGCTAGCCGCCGAGAGTGGCTTATGGAGCGCATAAAGAATGGACGGCTTGAACTTGAGATCATACTTCCCGAGCCGTCTAATAAAAATTTGATGACTCAGCTTAGGTCAATGTACGGGCAAGATTTAAGCTCTGAAGCTTTAGCCCAATCTATCCGAGCCGTAATCGCGCGCCTGCTCTTGATGCGTGCGGCGCTGCCTGCTGACCGAAAAGACAAGCTGAGAATTGTCACCCATGAGTATTACCCACCGTATTCGGCATACCTTTTTGACGATAGCGAGTTGTGGTATATTCCCTACCACCGAATAGCGCACAAACTTCCAGTGTTTGTATATTCGCGCTCGCTAAATACGTTACCAATTTACGAGGACTTCCGCAGTCTACCTGTTTGGCCTTTGACGGGAAACCAATGGAAACACCGGCTTGGCGCGTACGTCAAGGGTCTATTCGACGATCTGGCCAGTCGCCATCCTTCTCTTGATAGCGAGCTGAAAAACTTGAAGCAGAACGGCGCGAAGGTTTATGTTTTCGGAGGGTTTGTCCGCGATTCTATTCACGCCTTCGTTCACGGGGAGCAGCTCGCACCCCGTGACCTAGACCTGGTTATTGATGGCGGAGCTGGATTTGAGTCAAAGGCCAGTGCAAATCACTTCGGAGGCAGAAAATGGCAGACGGACGCGGGTCTTGTTGTCGATTGTTGGGATCTTAGTTCAACGCTCGCTTTTCGGCGGGCTCTAATTTCTCCAGCGACAATAACTAACCTGCCGAGAACGACGGTCTATAGACTTAATGGATGTTATCTTTCCCTTGACGACGATACGATTCATGGAGAGGAGGCCATCGCAGATGTATTCGCACGTCGAGTTGCCTTCAATTGCAAAGGCTATCTGACTATTTTTCCTGAATACCAAGCATTCCGAGCAATTGATTATTCAGAGCGTCTGAAGTACGACTTAGACGACGAAGTCAAAGAGTTTATTTCCCAAACGCTTCGCGCCGCCGGTCCCCAGAGATTCGAAGAACTAATACGCGAACACAGGCCCAGCATTGATGCGAATCTCGTGGGCGATCGCTTTGATCGGTATTCGAATAGGTAGAAATAGATTTTCGGATGACGGAGCGGGTAAGGACAAGAGGCGCCGAAAATCCACCTTGACGTGTTGTCGGCAAACCGTCGAAGTGGCTCCGGGCGAGTAACGCGCCACGCGGAGCGAGGTCGTCTGCCGCCCACCTTCAACGAGCTCCGAACGTCTGCCGGACAATGCGCCACAGCGCCACGGCGTTGTCCTCTGAAATCGAGCGCGGGGTACCAAAACTATTGTTGCCGTTCCTCTAAACGTTCAGGTGTATTGACGTTCAGCACTTTGACCGTCACCCGCCCCGTCCCGGTCAAACCCTCAATCCTCCCATGGGCCATCCGGAAATGCTCGCCCCACTGCTGGGTTCTCGGATTGAAGAGGCGAACTTCGTTGCCATCTTCATCTAGGCCGGAAATAAGAGCGCCCTTTGCTAGATTGCAACGCAGACAGGCGCAAGCCAGATTATCTAGATCGTCCGAACCACCTAGCTTGCGACTCACGATATGCTCAAGCGGGAAGTACTCAATGGGAGTTCGGCAATACTCGCAGCAACGATTCGCCCGCTCCAGGACAAAGAGCCGGAGGCGCTTTCTGCCCGTCAAGCGGCGTGGCGGGTAGCCAGGATCTTCGCGGCTCGGCTTCTCATCATCTGAAGCAGGTGTTCCATTTGAACGAAATAGTCGAGTTCCGCTTTCTCAATCTCCGTCAAAGTCCCATCCTTCGATTTGTTGACGAGCTTTTCGACGTATTCCTGCTCGTCTTCCGCGGGGATGTAAGATACCATTTGCTCCGGCGAAAGATCCATCAACCCGTATACTTTGGCGTCTGCGTCCATTCGTACTAGTGTAGAACTTTTTGGAGTTGCGCCATTCGCACATGGCGGCCAGTAAGGGAGCTTGTGCGTCTCCAGCTACAGCGTCTTACAGACCGATTCGTAGTGGATTTGGGCAATAAACAATCTTCACAAGCGCTCACCGGCGCTGAACCAACCATTTGAGAAAGCCTAGCTGTCGCGCGGCCTCCGGGCGAACGACGCGCCACTCGGAGCGAGGTCGCCTGCCGCCCACCTTCAACGAGCTCCGAACGTGCGCCGGACAATTCACTCGGAGCAGCGTTGAAGGATGCAAGGGCGTTTCTCAGTCCCTATCCGGTCTACGCTCGCCAGGTTCCAGCTATTAAGTAGTTTCCGATCACATTGCTCGTTTTCCAACGGCAGCGCATACATGGGATCAGACTCCTGCAGCAAGACGTTCCCAATTCGCGAGCAACGCCTTCGCCGCCGATCTGCCGTTAACCAATCTCCTTGCCCAGATGCGCCGGTTCTTTAAAGAGGCCAAGCCTTGAGAGCTAGATCAGCCAATCCCTTCTGGCGCGCGGCGATCTGCGCAGGTCCCCACTGCGGAACCTTGCTGATTTGCCTCGTCAAAACGTAAGGACTAGCCTTGTAAATTGCCTTCTTCGAGTCGAATCCACCGTTACCAATTTCCCCATTGTCCCTAGCGAGTAACAGAGCCATATTCCCGATACGTTTTCGCCAGACCCTTGCCGACTCTCTGTCAAATTCAGACCAGTTAGCATCGGGATTTTCGGGCAAAACATGTTCGAGGTTGATTGCCTGCCGGTCATCATTGGGTATAAACCACGGAGTTGATTCGCCCTTTGCAGCCATCTCTAGACAGCGAAGGTAGTAGCGTGCAAATTGGGCCTTTGAAACGGAAGCAGTCTCGAACGCCTTGCGAAACTCTTCATCGACAGGGATGATATCGGCCACCTTCTTGCGGATACTTGCCGCCGTCGTGAGTTCGCCGTTGAACACAAGATTCGCTACATCTCCCAATGCCTCGTCGATGGATCCCCTGCTCGTATTGGCGGTGATGATGAACCGGACACTCCACGTGATGAACATACGAAAGGCCTCGCCAGCCTCTTTGGGCCTAAGTTGAGAGGCGACAGCCAACATCAGTGGCCGCAGACCCTTGATGTTCAAGAGATTGAGTGCTTGAATTGCTCTTCTAATTGTGTCCGGATAAGAATTCCAGCGTTCGTGCTCCGGATTGAAGATTGCGACGTAAACACCGGACATGCTTTCGAGCTGCGATAAAAATTGAACGGCAGACTGGGGACCTTTGACTCTTTCCTGAACCTTCTCGTAGACTTCACTCTCCCGGAGATGACCTCGTACTGCGATTAACGCTTGGCGTAGGAACGTTACAGTTATGTCGTCTTCCTCAAGCGATTCAAGCGCACTCTTCATGCGAGCCCATTTTTGCTGCACTTCGGGTAGGCGTTCTTCTGCTTGGCCGTAGAGATAATTCTTAACCAAGTCTGCCTGTGAAGTTTTGAGCCCGCGATCGTTGAGAGTCTCGAACATTTTGTAGGCGTTTGCAACAGTCGGCACCTTCAGCAGAATCACCTGCGCTCCGTGTTCAAGGAAGCGGATCCAACGATTCAACACGTCTCCATGATCTTTCTTGTCGAACCCCGCGACGATCTTCCCTATCTGCTTCTTGGCCAATGTAAAGGCATCCTCCAGTCGTTTGTGCGACGAGTGATTAACAGCTACAGGCCTTGGGTGATCACTGCCGGCCTTCAACATCTTGCAGAAGAATTCGTTATCGTCGAGATTCAGCGTGAGCTTTGCGACGCGTTCTCGTTTTTCTCGATCGATGTCCGTTAGGAAATCACGCTCTATGCTTTCCGCAATCAGTTCTTCATTCGGTTTGAGATAGTTGCGAATCTCAGTAAGAAGAATGGCAGTGGTTGCAAGTCGTTGCTGACCATCGGCAACCTCCAACAGGTCATGACCTCTCGGAATTGTGACGATCGTGCCGAGGAAGTAGTCGTGTGCGCGCTCGTTCGAGAGGGCCTTGGCTAAGTCCGTGAACAGTGTGGTGACCTCCCGTTCAGTCCACGCGTATTCCCGCTGATTTGGAGGAACCTTTAATCTGTACGCGCGCAAGATCCCGCCGAGGCCGACTTCTTGAAACTCGATCCGGCCATTACTTCCTGTCATTGAAACCTCCCAGTGGGATATCCGGAACAAACGGAACGCGCTGTCCTGCGCCTTCCAATTCACGGATTGCCGTCAGGCGCAGGCGTTCCCGGACCCAAGATGAAAGAGAAATGCCCGCCAGCACAGCAGCGAGTTCGAACCCTTCCTTTTCGCTTTTAGAGATCCGCACCAATAAATTCTCAGTCTTCTGCGACATGCTCAATTGTATTTCAAAGTGTTATACTAATGCAACAAGTAGTCCAAATATGTATGTCGGTATGAGCTACGTCCGAACTGCCCAATGGGAGAAACGGTGAGAACTCTTGCGTTTTCGTCTGACACAGAGAAGTTGAACTGGTTGATTGTCGAAGGCTTTTATTCATCCCCGAAGCTTGTTTCCCAGAAACTAGAACGTATAAAGCTTCCATCCAACATAGAAGAAGGAGAAGGCCTTTGCAGTCTAATCCGGACACTGGGGTTGCTAATCGACACTCAGACACCGAAGCAAGTCGCGGTTTTGCAACCGGGGAAATCTAAGTTTCAAAATACTTCTTTCGTCCGCATTAAAATCGAAGCCGCTCTGCAGATTGCGGCCACCCAGAAGAACGTTCCTCTGCACCTTGTGTCTCCGGTGAGTGTCAGCGCATACAAGAAGAAGCTTGACAAAGCCGGGTTGTCCTTAGAAGCTGTCCTGAATGACGGGCGCCGGTTTTCGCCAATTGTAATGAGTGACGTCATCTGCGCTGGAGCGATCAAACTGCCCCATGAGTAAGTCGGACGAAATCAAGCGTCTACTCGAGGACGGGGGTAAGTATAAAGTTCTTTCAGAGTTCAGCGAGGGCGCAAATGGATATGCTTTCAAAGCTCGCCATCTACCCCTTGAGCGTGACATTTTCCTGAAAGTAATCGATGCTGATGCCGAAGCTGAGAAAACGTTCGCCGAACCGAGGGCGGTTATGGAGGCGATAGCCAGCGGAGGCTGTGAGAATCTAGTTCGTCTCCATGACGCCGAACATCTAACCGATGATTTCATTCTTATGGCGATGGAGTTTGTAGACGGAGGTAGCCTGAACGGGCTCATCGTGGATTGTAGTCTCGGTCAGATGGACGCGGTTAAGCTCACCTTGGGCGTTCTGGTCGGCTTAGGCCATTTGCATGCGGCGCGTTTTCTTCACAGGGACGTAAAACCGGGCAACATACTCGTGAGCTTCACTGAAACGCGCGCAGTCCCTAAATTGGGTGACTTCGGTTCTGTTCGACGGTTGAGCTACGGCGATACCTGCGTTAAAGCGTCTCGTCACAGCGCACTCTATCGTCCGCCGGAAGCGTGGGGAGACGACGGATTTTTCACATTATCGTCCGACTTATACCAGGCAGGCGTCTGCCTTTACGAGATGGTAAATGGACCTTTGCCGTACACCTTCGACCCTTATATGGACGCGCAATCCAAAAAGCTACTGAAGGAGAAGGGTGTTTCCTCGCTTCATGATCTGGACGCTTTCGAGAGATCTCAAGTGGCAGACGGCTGCCTGGAAAGGCGCATTAAAAGTTGCAGGCTTTTAGAACTAACTGCGCCCCGACCGTACTTCTCTATGCGATTAGCGAAGATAATTCGCAAAGCAACCTCGATCGATATGGCAGACCGCTATGAGAATGCATTTCAGTTTACTAATGCTCTGCAGGCCTTCTCGTCACCAAACTGGAAGACTGTTCCGCTCGGTTTTGCCGCAGATTGCTGGAACGGTTGGGACTGGAAGGTGACACCGGTCAATCCTGAAAAGACTGCTTGGGCGGTCGCCCGTGCAAGGACAGGGAGCGGCAAGTTCCGGACCCATGGCTCAACCTCCTTCTCAGCCAAAGAAGCGTGCAAGTTTGTAGAAGAACTCTGATAAGTCATTCAACTGTGCTTCCCGACAGGGACCAGAACTGATTTGCTTGGCCGGTTTATCTTTATTTACGAAGAGGATTGCTGATCGGTCCCGAAAAGTCGGCTTGTATCCGCCGACCGGTGCTCCGAGCGAATCACACGCGCAACTCGTACAAAGCCTTGGCCAACATTCGCGCAGAAGTTTGATCCCGGCAAAGCCGATCACGAAATCCATGTTGACGTATCGTCCACAAACCACTAAACTACCCAGCCGTCCACGGCCAGAAACCACGTTCTTGGACATTACAGCGAAACGAAACGCGACTGCTACCCAGGGTCCCCCCTTTCCTGCCTTTCGCTACGGGAGGAGCATTTTTGAAAAAACAAACCCACCGCCCAAGTTCGTTTCGCAAACACCTCATTCCATTGCTACTTACACCGCAAAACCAGGACTTCCTTCCCGTTTCAGCACCACCATCGCCCGGTCAAACGACCAAGGAGGCGCCAGCCTCTCCAACCGCCAGGAACGGAAACCAACCGGTCCGCGAAAATGGGCTGGCTGTACCGGTTCTCCACCGTCCGTAAAGCCCAACACGGCCTCTCCTCCCCCCCGTACCTTTTAACCGTCCACAGCAGTTCTTACTTTCTTATCTACCTTTCTGTCCAATCACTTACCGCCAAATCAGAGCCCGTCCCGAACTGCCCCCTTGGAACATCAAGTCAGAAACTATGCTTTCGGAAGAACAGCCATGGGACGGCGGCGCCTCACCCCTGGCGATGAAAATAGGGCGTGGCTGAAGGCGAAATGGTGCTCGCATGAAGCTATCGTCGAAAGAACCCACCGCTCAAGTTCGTTTCGCAAAGAACGCATTCCACTGTGCATGGTGCGGGTGTAGGAGCGTACTGGTACGGCGGCAAGCTGCCGCTAGCCGATAGAATCGAGGCAGTGTGAGCGTATGAAGTCAGAACAGCTTTCCGCTGTGGAGTTGACCCGCATTCTCAGGCAGTGGAGCGCGGGCGAGGAATGGGCGCTGGAGCGGCTGGCCCCCGTGGTCTATGCGGAACTGCATCGAATTGCGGCGCGCCATATGGCGGGTGAGCGGGAGGGCCATTTGCTACAGCCGTCGGCGCTGGTGAATGAGGCGTATCTGCGGCTAGTGGCGGGGGAGCCGGTGGAATGGAACAGCCGGAAGCAGTTTTTTGCGTATTCGGCGCGTTTGATGCGGCAGATCCTGGTGGATTTTGCGCGCTCGCAGCAGGCGGAACGGCGCGGCGGGGCGCGCCGGCACCAAGCGGACTTTTCCGGCATTCAGGAGAAAGGCGGCGCGGCGGCGCGGTCGGTGGACTTTCTGGATCTGGACCGGGCGCTGGCGGAACTGACCCAACTGGATGCGCGTCAGCAGCAGGTAGTCGAATTGCGTTATTTCGGAGGATTGGACGTGCTGGAAGTGGCCGTGGTTCTAGGTGTGTCGGAGGCGACGGTGGTGCGCGATTGGCGCACTGCCCGCGCTTGGCTCTTTGACCGGTTGTGGCCGGAAAACTGTAACAAATGACGCGCGCAGAGTACCAGCCGGCGGGCGACTTATTCGACCGGATTCGCGACTTGCCTGAACGCGAACAGGAATCGTGGCGGGAGCAACCTGGAGCTGCGCGCCCCAGACTCCTATTCCACTTTCTTTAAAATTTTGGCCCCGGGCGGCAGATCGAAGATTTTGGCGGGCAGGGCTTTGTTGATTTCTACCTGCTCGGCGAAGGATTCGTAGGTTTTGTAGCCGTTGCGCTCGCGCTCTACCGCGAAGGGCCACATGACGCCGGACCCGGCTGACCGCCATTTGTCGAAGATGCTGACTTCCTCGTTGCGTTCGTGGGTAACGGGGTCGAGCCAGGTGTAGGTCTGGCGCAGCGGGAGCATGGAATTGTGATCGAAGTAAACGCGGATGGTTTGATCCTGCGCGTCGGTGATTTCGATAATTTCGACGTGGTTGCTGAGCAGAACATCGGAGCCGATGTAGTCGAAGGTAAGACCGGGTTCCTTAAGGCGGAAGCGGAGCAGATAGAGAATATCGTTTTCGGTGTTGCGGCGGTAGCGATCCCAGGCCTCGTCTTCGATGGGACGTGCGCCTCGGAAGGTGATGTCGAAGGCTTGATCGGGCAGATAGAGGTATGAATAATCCTGTTTCTTGCCGAGCACCTGGCGCTCGGTCACGCCGAGGCCTTTCGCCGGTTTTTCCTGCGCGTATTCGACGTAGGTGCGGGCGATTTCGAGGCCACTGAGCTTGTCATGAAAGAAGCCGTAAATGCGGCCGTAGGTGAAGCGGCTGCTCATGTAGAGAAACGAGCTGCCGCCCAGGGCTTCCACCACCTGGTCGATCATCTTTTTGCCTTTTATCTGCGAAGGCGCCAGCGGAAGCGGCTTCACTTGGGCTTGCAGAAAGCTTGCGGATGTGAGGGCAAGAAGAATAGAAAAAGATCGGAAGATAGGCATACTACGCGCAAACAATCGACGGTGTGTAGGGCGAGAGAGAAGCGCCATCGAGCGAGCGGGAGTGGATGGAGCCGGCACGCGCACGCAGCGATCCGCCAGCGCGATGATTCAGAGTGGCCTGTATTTCGGCCAGGACGGAAAGCGCCACCTGCTCCGGTCCGTCGGCGCCGATGTCGAGGCCCATGGGACTGTGAACATTTTCGAGCGACGAGGGTTCGAGCCCGGCTTCGGACATCATTTCAACGGTGCGGTTGCGCGGACCGAGAATGCCCAAATAAGCAAGCGGCTGGGCGCATAAAGAACGGAGGTTATTCAGATCTTGAGCATAGCTATGGGTCATAGTAACGGCGACGGTCCAAGGATCGATGGCAAGCGAGGCAACAGACTCTTCGGAGGAACGGACAGTGACTTCGTTGGCGGATGGGAATTTTTCATGCCGGGCATAGTGCGCGCGTCCGTCAAAGACGGAAATATGCCAGCCTAACTGACGCGCGAGTTCGGTAAGGGGGATGGCGTCATCACCGGCTCCGAAAATGAGAAGACGTACCGGCGGAGCCAGCGTTTCGAAGAAGACTTCGTGCCCGGACGACAGGCGTTCAACGCGGTTGGTTTCGGGCAGGGAGGATTGTTGTTCCCGCAAGAGGCGGGCCAGCGCGGGGTCATGCAGGTTGTGAGTTACCTTGCCGTCACAATCGACCATCAGGCGCTGGCCGATGGCATCCAAGGGCTGCAGAAGATGGGCGACAGCGGCCGGGCGGCGGGTTTGGCGAGCCTGTTCCAAAAGGTGCAGAGTGGCTGGGAATGGCGCGGAGACGCGCTCCAGATAGACGTGGACGATACCGTTGCAGCCCATACCGAAACCGCTGGAGGTGGAAGGGCCGGCTTCCTCTTTAATGTCGCCGTCGGGAGTGGTGTCATAGCGGCGAATGGAGGGGCCTTTTTCGGTGAGCCAGAAAGCTTTCTTGACAAGGTCGTCTTCCAGGCAACCGCCGCTGACGGAACCCGCGCGGTGGCCATTCGCAGTAAGAAGCAGGCGTGCACCGGGACGGCGATAAGACGAGCCGAGCGTCTTGACGACAGTGCAAAGCACGGCTTGTTCGTCACTGGATTTCAGTTGCTGCCAGAGGTCCAGGATTTGTTCGCGCTCTCTCACAGTGGCTGTTCTTAGTTTATCGGGGCCTCAGGGAGTCTTGGCCGTCATCGTTTGCGGCGAATCGGGCTGCTGCGACCATTGGGCCGTCCAGGCGCCGTTTTCGAGTGACATGGTTTGCTCGCAGCGTTGGATGAGGGAAGCGCGTTCGGCTTTGTCGGCGTCGGTCTTGCCGCTGTCCAGCCACTGATCCTTCAGGGCTCTTAATCGGATGGCGGTGGCCTGGTAGAGACCAATCATGGAGGCGTAGCGCTGATTCTTTACGAAGGCGGTGATGGATGCGGTGGCGGTGGCTAGCAACGCTACCCAGGGCGAGAGCGAGTAAAGAATGGAAACAACGCCCATAATGGCGCCGAGGGCCGCGCCGGCAAAGGAACACATACGCCAGAAATCGGCCTTCTTCTGAAAGTCGGCGGCTTTTTGCGTGTACCAAGTGACCTGATCGTCCACGCGAACTTTGATGTAATCATCGACCGTCAGGGGACCTGGAGCGGATTTTTTTCCGTCATCGGCGCGCAACTCGAGGCCGCTCATATCCTTCAGAGCGTTCTCAACCCGCTGGGAAAGGGCAACGGCACGGGTGGCATCGTCAAAGGGCGGAACGGAGGCACAGAACATATAGACGGAGCTCTTCAGAGCTTCGCCCAGACCGCGGCACTGCACCCAGATTTTGTCGCGGTTGCCGGCGACAGCTTGCGTGGCAGCAACGCCGGCTAAGGCGACGCATAGCGAACCGACGGCGCCTAAGATCTTGGACTGAATGGCGTCGGGCGGCAACGAAAGCGCCGACGATGCGGTGGCAATAACGGCGCCGGCAATGCCAAGCCATAGGCTGATCTTCGTAAGTGACTCTAAACGTGACTTATGAAAAGCGGAAGTTGCCGCGCACTGGCGATAGAGACTCCAGGCGGCGTTAGTACCGGCGAGCGGTTGAGTGGCCATTGAATCCTCCGGGATTCGGTTTATAACAGTTTACTTCGGCTGGCCGTAGTAGGCGTCTTTTCCATGTTTGCGGAAAAAATGCTTGTCGTGCAGGGAGGCGGAAATAGCGGGTGCGCCCGAGCGAATGGTGGTGGTGAGATAAGCCATGTGGGCGATTTCTTCCAAGACCACGGCCGTATGCGCAGCGTGGGTGACGGTAGGTCCCCAGCAGAAGGGCGCGTGATTGGCCACTAGCACGGCGGGCGTGGTTAGTGGATCGAGATCCTTGAAGCGGTTGATGATCGCCTGACCGGTATTCCATTCGTATTCGCTCTTGATTTCGAGCGGTTGCATGGAGAGCGTGATGGGGATGGGACCGGGAAAATAGTCGGCGTGGGTGGTTCCAAAGCAGGGAATTTCTATTCCGGCCTGGGCCCAGGAGGTGGCGTAGCGGGAGTGCGTGTGCACTACTCCATGAACGCCGCTGAATGCCTGGTAGAGCGCCAGATGAGTTGGCAGATCAGACGATGGCCGGAGGGTGCCTTCGACGATTTTTCCGGTTAGATCGGTTACCACGAGGTCAGCCGGCTTAAGTTCGTCATATGGAACGCCGCTGGGCTTGATGACGCACAAGGCGCTGGCTTTGTCGAAGCCGCTGGCGTTGCCGAAGGTAAAGACCACCAGGCCGCGATGGACAAGTTCCAGGTTGGCTGCCAGAACTTCTTCTCTTAATGTTGCGAGTTTCATGCCGATGTTGTGTTGGCTAGGGCGCGCGCTTTTTCCGCAGTGCGGCGCAGCGTAGGAAGTATGTCGCCAATGCCGATGGGTTCCGACCGCTTTATACCGAGCGAGAAATAGAGGCGCCGATAGAGGCGGAACAAATCTTCGTAAACCTGCACGCTTTCTTTGTCGGGAACGTACATGCGGAATGGCGGACAAAGCGCATTCTGCGCCGCTTCGATGGACGGAAAGGCTTTGGCCGCCATGAAAGCAAAGATGGCCGAGCCCAGACTGGTTACGTCGCCTTGGGGAACCAGGATGGGTTTATTCAGAACGTTGGCGTAGACCTGGTTTAGCGGTGCGTTACGCTGCGGGATGCCGCCGCCGTTGATGATGCGATCGACCGCGGCGCCGTGCTCCAGCAGACGGTTCAAGATGATGCGGGTGTGAAAAGCAGTGCCTTCGATGGCGGCGAACAGTTCATCCTGCGGCGTGGTGGTGAGATGCGTACCGAAAGTGACGCCGCCGAGTTCGGGATTGACCAGGATGGTGCGGTCGCCGTTGTCCCAGGTCATGCGCAGTAAACCGGTTTGTCCGGCGCGATAACTCTCAAGGCCTTGCGCGAGTTCACCGGCGGTAGTGCCGGCGCGCCTGGCAATGGCTTCGAAGATATCGCCCACAGCGGAGAGGCCAGCCTCGATGCCGGTAAGTTGCGGGTCAACCGAACCCGGAACAACGCCACAAACACCCGGAATAAGGCTGAGTTTGTCACTAAGGCCAATGATGCAGGTGGAGGTTCCGATAACGTTGACGACGTCGCCGATTTTGACGCCCGCGCCGACTGCGTCCCAATGCGCGTCGAAGGCACCTACAGGGATGGGGATGCCGGGCTGCAGGCCCAAACGTTCCGCCCAAATGCCGCTAAGATTTCCGGCCAGTGCGTTAGAAGTAAGATAGCGGCCGCCAAGCTTGGAGCGAACGCCTTTCAGCAGCGGATCGACGGAAGTAAGAAAGCCTTCCGGCGGCAAACCGCCCAAGCCGTCGTTCCACATCCACTTATGCCCCATGGCACAGATGCTGCGGGGGGCTAAAGCTACATCGTGAATGCCGCATAACACGGTTGCCACATAATCGCAGTGCTCGAAAGCGGTAACGAAGCGGGAGCGTTTGTCGGGATTGTGACGCAGCCAGTGGAGTAACTTGGCAAAGCCCCATTCCGACGAGTAAACACCGCCGCACCACTTGATGGCCAGCAGACCGGATTCATGCGCCTTGTCGGTGATTTCGGCGGCTTCACGCCAGGCGCGATGGTCACACCACAAATAGTAGTCGTCCAGCGGCTCCAGATTTTCGCCGACTGGGATGACGGAGGAACCAGTGGTATCGATGGCCATGGCTTGCACGGCCGACCCTGGCAATTGGGCAGATGCAAGCGCGCGATTGATGGCCAGGCCGAGCGCCGTCATGTGATCTTCATGACTTTGCGTGGCGAAGTCGGGATCCTCACGCTTACGATGCAGCGGATACTCGGCCACACCGGCGCCGAGCTTTCCTTTTTCACTGTCGAAAATGGACACTCGGACACTCAGCGTGCCGAAGTCAACACCGGCGACAACTGTATTCATTGTTTATGCCAATACATCTCCCAACCAAGATACTTGGTCGTGGCTTCATAAACAATATTCGACACGGGCGCCAGGTTGGCGGCGGTGTGATGTTCGAAGCCTTTCTCGCAGATGTAGCGCAATAAATCCTGTAAGCGAGGAATTTCAACGACACCGGCGCCGCCGAATGTTTCCAAGGTGTCGTCGGTGAAGCGGCCATCGCCAACGTAGCCGCGGATGCGACCGGCGCTATCGTCGGTAGAGATGCGCGCATAGCTCATGGGCGCGGCTTTTACGCGGCCGACGCACGTGCCGAAGGTGTTGAATTTGCCCACGGTGCCCGCAATGATCTCCTGGAAATCCATGCGCACATCCTGGAAGAAGTGCTTCGGCAGATTGGAGCAGTGAAAGCAGACGGCCTTGTTCGGATCTTCGCCATAATTGTTGTTCCAATCGAGCAGAGCGCTGGGCGTTTCCGACGCCATGCGCAGGGCGTGCATGCCAACCACGCCGGCGATATCCACTTCGCAGGCGCTGGACATCAGGTCGTTACTCATCATGCTCATGACGGTGCAGGGAACCACACCGAAGTATTCTTCCAGCGACGTCCAGCACTGCACAGCGCTGATGGCGGTTTCGGTTTCCGACATCCAGCCGTCTACGACGGCGCCCAGCTTGGCCATCTTCATCAGCGAAGAGGCGGGCACGTCGTTGGTTGAAACGTACGCCTTGATGGCGTTGAGCTTTCCCACTGCAGCGGGATCGTCGTCCTTCATACGTTCAATGCGCCCCAGGATTTCAGACAGATCGATGGTGATGACCGAGATGCCATTGTTTTCCAGCAGCTTTTCGCTGTAGCGGACGGTGTTGAAAGCCTGGGGACGCGCGCCGATGGCTCCAATGCGAAGGCCGCGCAAACCGCGCACCACGCGCGTGACGCCCAGAAACCACTGCAGGTCTTTAGTAAATTCGGGCGAGTCGGGGCTTTCGGTATGCAGGGTGGTCAGCGAATAGGGAATGCGGTACTGCATCAGGTTGTTGCAGGCCGACATCTTGCCGCAGAAACTGTCGCGGCGGTCGCTGATCAGCATTTTGCCGGGCGTATCGGGCGTGGCCTGTATCAGCACGGGAACGTTCAGGCCGGAAAGGCGCATGGCGTCGGCAATGGCGCGTTCGTCACCGAAGTTGGGCAGGGTTACGATGACGCCGTCGATGGTGTCTTTGTGTTGCTTGAAGAGATCGGCACAGCGGCGCGCTTCAGCAAACGTCTCAATGGCGCCGAATTTTGAGTCTTCGGGCGTAAGCGCGACTACTTCGACGCCGGCCGCCTGCAGCACGCGCAGCATATCCGCGCGGCCCTCAGCCGCCAGATGATCGGGAAAGAAGCCGCGGTTGCCGACGATAAGGCCGAGCTTAGGAGTTTTTTTTTCGGGGGTTGCCATACTTATTTTCTAGTTTTTTTGGGGTAAAAGCGAATGAAATAGACGAGGCCGATGAGGAGCAGGATGGCTCCCCACCAGATGGGCGTGTGCAGATTTTCGAGCACTGTGTGAGTAGCCGGCGGTGAGACCAGTTCCCACAGCCCGGAGCCTAGAATGAGGACTCCGTAGGCCGTAAGAAGCACGCCAATGAAAAACCAGATGGATAGGAAGCCAGGACCATGCATGATGTGTTTACCAGAAGATGATGTTTAAGGCGACGAAAACGACGGCGACCACGGCGACCCAGAACAGCGGGCGCTGCACCAGCGGGAGCTTTGCTTCGGAGGGAATCTCAGTGGCGCCATAGACCAGGCCGACGAGTTCGGACGCGGGCTTAGGCGTAGTCAGCAGGCTGACGGCGATGGTGACAACGCTGCAGATAATCCAAGACCAAAGCGCGCGATACATGTTCTCGGCCATGTCTTTGGCGTGCGGCGAGATGGCGATGATGCTGAGGGCGGAAGGATCGAGTTTCACCCAGGCCCACATGCCGATGGAACTTAGCGTTCCGGTCAACAGGCCCCAGAATCCGCCGGCCGGGGTAGCGCGCTTCCACAACATGCCGAAGATGACCGTGCCGAACAGCGGCGCGATGAAGAAACTGAACAGCGCCTGCACATAATCCATGATGCTGGCGAACTGCATCACCAGATAGGCGGTGCCGATGCTGACCAGGACGCCAAGCACGGTACACCAGCGTCCGACGCTGACGTAATGACTGTCGGTGGCGTTTTTGTTGATGGAGGCGCGATAGATGTCGTACGTCCAGACGGTGGCAAAGGCGCTAACGTTGCCCGCCATGCCGGACATAAATCCGGCGATTAGCGCAGTGATGCCGAGACCCAGCAACCCGGGGCCACAGTAGCGCGCCAGCATGAGCGGCAGCACCTCGTTATAGGAGTGCAAACCACCAACGGCTTGGCCTTCGCCCACCAGTTTTTCGGGCAGCACGGCAAGCGCCAGCAAGCCGGGAAGAATGACGATGAACGGGACGGCCATTTTGAAAGCCGAACCAATGATGGGCGCCATCTGCGCGCTGCGCAGGTCTTTGGCGGAGAGTACGCGCTGGACAACCAGAAAGTCGGTTGTCCAATAACCGAACGAGATGACGAAGCCAAGTCCCAGGACGATGCCGACCCAGTTGATGCCCATGGGATTCGCTGTGAACGCGCCCAGTCCCTGCCAGAGATGCGAGTAATCCTGTCCGGGCCAGCGTTCAGCAATACGATGGACCATGCCATTCCAGCCACCAGCTTCAACTAAACCGAGGATGGAAATGACGATGGCACCGAGCCAGATGAGAAAGAACTGCAGAACTTCATTGAAAATCGCGGAGAGCAAGCCGCCCAGAAACACATAAGCCGCGACGGTGAGCGACGAGACCCAGATGCTGAAACTGATGTCCCAGCCGAGAATGATGCGCATCACCAGCGCCATGGAGTACATGTTGATGCCGCTCATCAACACGGTCATGAAGCCGAAGGTGATGGCGGACAACATACGTGAAGGTTCGCCGAAGCGAAGTTTGAGATAGCCGGGGACGGAGTGGGTTTTTGAAATGTAGTAAAAGGGCATCATTACGATGGCCAGGAAGAGCATGGCGGGAATGGCGCCGATCCAATACCAGTGCGCGGCCAGGATGCCGTATTGATAGGCCGAACCGGCCCAGCCCATGAGTTCGAGCGAACCGAGATTAGCGGCGACAAAACTGAGTCCGGCCACCCAGGCCGACATGTCGCGGCCAGCCAGGAAGAAGTCTTCGCCGGTTTTGGTGAAGCGCTTGAGATAGAGCCCGATGCCAAGCACCATGACGAAGTAGAGGCCGATGATGAGGAGGTCGACCGGGGCAAGGTTGAGCAGTCTATCGGGCAGTTGGGTGGCTAGGAATGCAAGTGGTTGCATCATGGTTTGTTCAAGTGGCGGTTTCGCGTTGTAGTCTATCAGAGCCCTTCATTTAAACTGCCCGCTACGAAAGTGGGCACGCCAGCAAGATATTCTCGACGCACTGGCTGACCTGTAAACGCTGGGTATCGCACTCGACTTCGCTGTCCAGTGGTTCCTCGTAGGGCGAACTGATGCCGGTGAAGTTGCCGATTTCGCCGCGTTTGGCGCGCGCGTACATTCCTTTTACGTCACGGCGCTCGCACTCTTCGGGCGAGGCGTTTACATAGACCTGGATAAACTCGCCGGGCTTGAAAGATGCGCGGATTATTTGCCGGTGGGCGGCAAAGGGGCTGACGGTTGCGGTGATGACGAGGCCGCGATGGCGGACGATTTCGTGCGCCACAAAGGCGATGCGGCGGAGATTGTTGAGGCGGTCCTGTTCGGAAAATCCAAGATCGGGGCATAGAAGCGGCCGCAC
>PLRJ01000195.1:17100-34640 GCA_003163855.1 Bryobacterales bacterium
GCCAAGGCGAGAATGCGCTGAACAGGCTCGTTCCAGGGATGAAGCGCGAGGTTGAACGTGCCCCAGTGAATCGGCATGAAAAGTTTGCCGCGCAGCAAGTGGTGAGCGTTCAAGGCGTGGTCAGGGCCCATGTGAATGTCGGGCCATTGCTCACCGTAAGCGCCTATTTCAAGCATGGTGAGATCGAAAGGGCCGAAGCGCTCGCCAATTTCACGAAAGCAGTCTTCGAACGGGCCGGAATCTGCGCCGAAGAAGATGTTGTGAGACGGAGATTTGATTGCGAATGCCGACCATAGCGTTTCGTTGCGATTGAAGGGGCTGCGTCCGGAGAAGTGGCGAGCGGGCAAGCAAGTAAGTGTAATGTCTGGGGCGATGGCTGCTGTGTTACTCCAGTCAAGCTCAGTTAGTAACTGCTTTGGATAGCCGAAACGCGCGAGGTGCTTGCCTACAGCTAAGGAAGTAAATACCGGTACATCCTGAAACTGGGGAAGGCTGGACAAAGCGCGCCAGGTGGAGGCGTCTAAATGATCGTAATGGTCGTGCGAGAGGACAATGGCGTCGATTTTCGGCAACTGCGCGAGCGGCAGCGGAGGCGGAAAGAATCGCTTTGGTCCGGCGAACGAGACGAATGATGCGCGTTCGCCCCACATGGGATCGAGTAAGATGCGCCTGCCGTGGAGTTCCAGCAGGACAGTGGAGTGTCCCAGCCAAGTTACTCGAATGTCCTGCTGCGGCTGGGCAAAAGCAGTTGGGTCCGCAAGAAAAATGCCGGGCGGGAACTTGGGTTCACGCAGCTTACGGTCGGTAGTGAAGAACTTCCAAATGAGGCCAAGCGCACCCTTCTTGAGGCCGCTGACGGTTGGGACCGAATTGCGATACTTTCCGTTTTGGACAGAAGCGGGCTTGATGAAGGTCATAGGCTGGAAGTGAAGAAGTCAGCCATGCGATTCATCAATTTTGTCAGGGACGCAGGATCGGAGCGGTAATCCGCATTCGGGAACGATAGAACTTCGAAAGGCTTGTGGGCCTTGTCCAGTCTTTTCTGGAGAGCCGCCACTTGATCCGGCTTTATGAATTCATCCGCCGGGCTGGATGCGACGAGTAATTTGCCTTGCAGACGCCGCGCGCCGTCGAGGGGTGAAGAGTCGTCATATTCGACATAGCGATGGGCCGGCAAGCCCAGGTAGCGCTCAATAAAGTAGGCGTTGTAAAGATTCCAGTTGGTGATGGGGGAGTCGGCGAAGCCAGCGGCAAAGCCGTTGGGGAATTCCAGCATCGCGTGAATTACAGTGTGGGCGCCATAATCGCACCCCCAGATGCCGATGCGCTTTGCGTCCACGTAGGGCAGGCGCGAGAGATAAGCGAACACCTCGCGTAAGTCGGCCAGTTCCTGTGCGCCCATGCGGTAATGAATGTACTCTTCGAAATAATGGCCGTAGCCGCCGGAGCCACGGGCATCGACCGCCATGACGATATAGCCCTTCTGTGACATTCCGCGGTTCCATTCATTCTGCCACCCGCCCCAGGCATTTTTGACGACATGGCCGGACGGGCCTGAGAACGTATAAAGGATAACTGGATACTTTTTTGCGGGATCGAAGCCGGCGGGTTTCCAGGTCATGGCAGGCAGCTGCACATTATCGTGTAATTTGATGTAGGAGAACTCAGCCGGCGGCACAGTAACTTGCTTTGCCGCGGAAAGAAGCGCAATCTGGGACCCGTCCATGCGCCGGAGCGAAACAGACGGAGGCGAGTCCGCTGTTGAAAACTGGTCCACAAAAGCGAGATCATTCGGGCTGATGCTGGCTTCGTGCCAGCCCGGCTCCCTGGTAAGCAGCTGCTGATTCTTTCCGTAGAGTTGTAAGTCGCGCATGTTACCGGTGAGGGCACTGAAGTAATAGTGAGAATTCAGAGGTCCGGTGACTTCCATTTTTCCCGGCGTCAGATCAGCTTCAAGCTTGCCCCCGGTCGAGTAAAGATAGGCGTGGCGCGAACCGCTGCGCTCGCTGGTAATCAGGAACTTACTGCCGTTCTCCGTGAAGACAGGCGCGCCTGGCAGATTGATCCAATAAGGATCTTTTTCGCTGTAGATCAGGTGGGAGGCGCCCATCGCGGTGTCGTAGATGCTCATGTCCAACTGGTTTTGCAGACGGTTCAACACCTGGTAAGCGAGCCGTGTGCTGTCCGGCAGCCAGGCTACGCCAGCAAGGTAGGGCTGGTCAGGCGAGCCGGAAGCAATATCAGTTACCTTGCCAGTAGAAAGCGTCAACACTTTCAATTTGATTACCGGCAAGGGCTTGCCAGCTTGCGGATAGGGGCCCGACGCGCTTCTGTCAGTTTCAAGATAGGCGACGGCCGAGGAATCAGGCGCCCACCAGTAAGCGCGATGGAGATGAAACTCGTGCGCGTAGAGCGAATCACGTTCACCCAGCAATAAGTTATCTGTGCCGGCAGTGGTAAGTCTGCGCACCTGGCCTCCAGTTGCGCGCATGGATGCCAAGTTATGTTCCTGGACAAAGCTGATGAGGGAGCCGTCCGGCGAAAGTTGCGTATCTGTGATGGTGGAGGTTGAGTTCAACAGCACTTTTGTCCGGCCGGTATTCAGGTCGATGCCGGTGAGGGACCGAGGGCACGCCATGACTAATGCCGCAGAAGGCCACAAGAGGCTGCAGTCCCTGGCAAGATCGAGTTTTGCTACCGTCTTTTTCTTTCCTGTGGCAATATCAACAACCGAGATGACGCCGGTTTGATAGTAGGCAAGCTTGTCGCCCGCCCCATTCCATGTAAAGTGCAAGGGGGTCTGCGGAAACGCCAGGAAGGCGAATAGACAGACCATTAGCAGCAGTCGAAAAGGCATTCCTTAACGAGCGTACCAGTCCTAATTACTTCACCAGCGTCATGGCCAGAACGAAGATATTGGGATCGGCGGGCAGTTGCACGGAGCGGACGGTCTTGGCATTGTTGAGCGGCAACGAATAACCATAAACGTACCAGGTGCCGGGACTTCCCGAGCCAGAGGGCCCGATCCGATAAGGCGCCTGGATGGCCTGCGATTCGCCGGGGTAGTTCATGGGGCTTCCCCAGTCGCTAAAGCTCTGGGGTACAACGGCAGTGGTGCCATCCGTGTAGGTAACCTGCAACTGCTGGTTTGGTTGACTGCCATAAACCGCGAGAGCCAGGAACTGGAGCGAGCTGAAGTTGCCGGCGGGCAGAGCGACAGTGGCGTTTGAAACCGCATTTTGGAAGTTGACGGGGCCGAAAGCAAACGGATTCTCATTCCAGGAGGCAGCAGGCCCAAGCGTGCTGGCCGACAGGGCATAACCGAGTCCCAAACCGCCGTCAGTGGCCTGCGTACCGTCGGTAACTATCGCGTAACTATTGAAGAAAGGACTTAGATTGACTTGCGTCGTGGTGTGCGCGGGTACGACACTCCACAATTGATTGGTGGCGCCAGTACAGGCCGTCTGATCGATAGAAGCACCGTCGGCAGTGCTGGCGCCTTCAACGTCCAGACATTGCTCGGCATTGGCATCAAGAATGTAGGAGAAGCCCCAGGGCGTGCTTTGTATCAACCATTGCTGGCCCGTGGCCGCGAGGTAGGTATTCTGCACGATTAAAGATCCTGGAGCGGTAGAACCTGCCAGGGATGACAACGCCAGGCCGCTGTTGGCCGAGATAATTTTGTAAGTATCGCCGCTAAGGGGGTCAAGATCCCATACCTGGCCAGCCGCGCCGGAGCAAGTGGATTGAACGACGGCAGCACCGGGCGTTAAGGAGCCAGAAGACACCGCTAGACATTTAGAGCTGTTGTTAGCGACAAGCTGAACGGCGGTTAAAGCGGGACTGGACGCGACTTGAAGAGAGAAAGCGAGCGACCGAACCAAGCGGCCGGAAGTTGCGGTTACAGTGACGGTTGCCGGAACTATGGGTGCATCCGCAGCGGCAAACAAGCTAAGAACATAGTAAGTGGCACTTACAGTTGAAACGGTAGCGGTTACTCCGGCTGAAAGACCCGAAACGGTGAAGGCGGGAATAGTGTTGAAGCCATTCAACTGAGCCAAAGCAATACCATTTACCGCAATAGCGCCGGGAGCGAGGTTGATAGCGGCGGGGAGTGCGGTCAAGCTAAAGTCGGGCTGAGTGTTCGAGAGAACCTGCAAATTAACCACTACAGAGTGAACCAACGCACCCGAGTCAGCCGTTACCGTGACTGGATAAGTGCCGGCGGCAGCGGATGGCGAAGCGGAAAGAGTCAGAGTGGGAGACGACGAAGACGCGGCGCCGAAGCTTGAACTAACACCTGAAGGCAAGCCGGCGGCACTTAACGAAACTGAACCGCTAAACCCGAACAAGGATGTGATGGACAGGCCCAGGCTTGCGGTTGCACCCTGCGAGACAGAGACAGGTACAGGCGCAGCGCTCAGACTAAAATCGGGCGGCGGAGTAAGTCCGTAAACACTGAGCTGGCCGCTGGCAATGACGTATACCTTTCCATTCGCAATAGTGGGCACGCTAAACTTGGCAGCTGGTCCCGCACTGTCCCGCGTGGGATTCGTGCTGCTGCTGTACAGGGTTGTGGCGATATTTGTGGCGTCGTAGGCAGTCAGAACCTCCGGATTTGGGGCATAATCAATTGTCCACAAGATGCCGTCGGTGTTTCCATTGGAAGATACGGAGGGAGTGATGCCCAGCGAAAGGGATACGTCATTTTCCCTAGCGACGGGTGCAGTGGACAGGACTCCATTCAAGATAGTGAATTGCGTGAGCACGGAACCCGAGGTCCAGAAGTAAAGATTGCCGTTCCAATAAGCCGGCATTCCCCACAAACCGGAAACCTGGCCATCTACTTCCTGCACAATCTTGTTAGAGGTAGAGTTAAAGCCCCCCAGGTTATCGCGATTAACCAGATAAATACTGCCTGACTTTCCGAGTTGCACGGCTAAGTGGGGATAAGGCCCGGTCTGGTTAGGGAGGATGAGCACGCCGCCGGAACTTACGTCAACGTCGGATGCTGCGAACGCTGCCTGGTCAAAGGGTGTAAACGCATCTGTAACTGCAATGCCATTATTCAGAGTAAGTTGGACCAGGCTGTCGCCGAAATTCATACTGTTAGTGCCTAAAGGCGGAGTGGCATCAAACGTTCCGTTTCCGGTGGGCATGAAGATACGCGGATACGTGCTGGTCGTGTCGGCAGAAAGACCTGCACCGCCCATCCAGGTACCGCCTCCAAATCCGTTTGGAGTGGTTACGAAAACGGCGGTCTGCTTGAGCGTGGACGCACTGTAACCCAGCAACCATCCATGGAAGGAGCTGAAGTCGCAATGAGACCCGAACGCTGCGTAGACATTCTTATTTACCAGCAGCAATCCTGCCCGCTGCATTTGCCATTTCGGATCGAAAGACAAAAGCCCATTGGAACTGCCGGTTCCCGTGCCAGGAACGGTGGCGGCAATAGTGACCGGGGCGCCAAACTTTTCTAAGCCGGTTGTAACATCCAAGGCGTGCAGCCTCTGCACCGGGTAACCAAACTCGGAGGAAACCGACACAACATAGAGAGTGCCCGTGGAGGAATCAATAACGGGCGTGCCGGTGACTCCATACTCGGGAGCGATATTGGTGCAGCCCGTGTCGGAGAAAGGCTCCGGGATAGCTCCAGGCTGGGCGCCATGGGCAGCGTCGAGCAAAGTGACTTGCCAAAGAGGCGCCATTCGGGTATCGGCGTCAAGCGCGTAGACGCTATCGTGTTCCGTTGCTACGAACACAACGTTGTGGATACCCAAACCCGGAATGTTGAGGCCGGAAACATAGAGGGGTTGGGCAGAAACCTCGCCATCGACAGCCACGCTGAAGAGCTTTCCGAATGATCCCGAGCTTACATTTTGGGGCGTTAGAATCACTTCGGACGTGTTCTGGCCAGTGCGGCCGATGTCGTTGTGCTGGGTGGTGACGTTAACTTGGGCCGTTAGCGAAAGCGCCATTAACGTGGCAAGCGCGCAGGTATGAATAGCGCTACAACTCATTCTTGACATTTAGAGCGGGCTTCTCCGAACAATCCTCCTATTCTTTAGCCGCAGTGATGAATTAACAACCTAAATCAGCGCAGTTCAGGGTACTGCCAGTACTCTAGCGATGAGCCAAGCCTGGACATCCGCGTGACTTCCGAAAGGGGACAGATGTCAATTGATCTGGTAGGATGACCCACGGAGAAGACAAATATGGAACGCATAGACGAACTGAAATCGAAGTATCAAGCTGCTCTAGAAACGATAAAAGAGAAAGGAGTTGTGCTGTCGCATTTGCACGTGCAGGACGACAAGCTTTATATCGAGGGAGCGGCCCCTTCGGAGGATATTAAGAACGACGTCTGGAACCAGATTAAAGCTGCCGACGCAAGCTTTAGCGACTTGACCTGCAACCTGACGGTGGACACTTCCCTGCCCCAGCCGGCCGCTGCACCAGCCGCTGCGGCAGCACCCGCAGAGAAAACTTACACGGTGAAAAGCGGCGATACGCTTTCCAAGATTGCCAAGGAATTCTACGGCAACGCCAACGAGTACAACAAAATTTTCGAGGCAAACACCGATCAACTGGAGAGCCCGGACAAGATCCAGGTAGGCCAGGAGTTAAAAATACCCGCGTAATCGCACAACTAAGCGGGAGGGGGCTTTCCCTCTCGCTTAGTTAAATTGAGCTCTCACCCGCATATTATTTTTCAGTTCCGCATCCGTTGGATCGACTACTCTATCCGCCACCCTGGTGGAGACTTCTAAGCCAGATAATATTTGCACGTTGTTCAGGTCACTAACGCCGGCAACAACAGGTGTCCACTGGATGGTATTTCCGCTAAGTTTATAAACTCCAGCCTGACCGTTCATGGTATGCAGAGCAGCTTTGGGTATGCCGATTGCATCTTTCACTACTTTGGAGATGATGGTGGCATTTACGCTTACTCCAGGCAACAGCGCGTGGTTGGGGTTATTGACGATAGTGGATACTTCTCCTACCGTGCGCGTACCAAGAGCAACAATCGCAGTTGGCAGTTTGTCGACGTAGCCGGACCATTTCCTGCCCGGGTCGGCATCCCAGGTGATTGTGACCGGCATTCCCACGGCAACGCGGCCTAAATCGGGCTCATCCACGTAGATTGTTACCTTTACCTGCTCAAGATTCCCTACAAACCCCACCAGGTCGCCAGGCTGAAGATAAGCTCCAGGTTTCAAATCGAACTGGTACAGGGTTCCGTCGATGGGTGAGCGAATAATGCCAAGCGACAAGTTGCGCTGTGCAAGATCGACAGCGGCTTGCGCGCCGCTAACCCGGGCCAAAGCTACGTTCTTGTCCGGTGCAGTCACCAGGGTTTTCTCTTGGTCCTGAATAGCGGCTACCTGAAGCTTGGCCCGCTCCAGGGCATCTTTGGCATCCTGCAGTTGAAGTTTGGTGGCAGCCTGCTGGGCAACAAGCCTGGTGAGTGAATCAAAATTCCGCTGAGCAGCCTGTTGCGCCACCTGGGCCGAGCGCAAAGAATCTTCGAGGCTAGCAATAGTGGCGGCTTTTCCGCCCTGGTTCACGGTGTCCGATTCGGTTCTAGCTTCCTGACGCCGCGCGAGGGCGCTGGCGAGTTCGGAGGAGGCGGCGGCGGTGTCGAGTGAGACTAATTCCTGTCCGGCTTTGACTAATTGGCCACGCTCCACCTTGATTGTCCGAACGACACCGGCGGCTTCGGCGCGGGCGGCGGCCCACCGGGCAGGCTCAACTTTGCCGTTGGTTGAAACGACGCTCTCGATGGTAATTTTCCGCGCAGTTGCAAAATGGATAACCGGCGCCGTCTCGCCACGTCCAAGAGCCCACCAGCCAACCAGTCCAAGAGGAAAAAGCAACAGCAGCCAATATTTGTTCATGTAGAGAGCGGCGGTAAGAAGCAGCCAACTCTCAATTTTGACAGACGAACGCGCTAGACTGGGTGCAAAATGGCGCGATATAGAATTCATCGCATGAAAGAATCGCCCCGGGAACATTTTCGCTGGGCGCCGCACACCGGAGGGTTGGCTACGGTTAAGCCGAGAGATTATGAACCAGGTGTGGAGGTTGACGCGCCTAGCCCTTATGCACTGTGGAAGCAACTAGCTTTAGAAAACAGCGGGCGCGATAAGTTGCAGCCGGGCGATGTTCTTGAGTTAGTAAGCGAAGGAACCACAAGTACCCTCTTTATAACTAAGTACATTGGATTTGAGCCCGCGCAGTGGTTCATACCGCTTGAAAACAAATCGGAACTAGTACATTCCGATTGCGCGACAGCGTAGAATTAACGTTACGGAACCGGGAGCCTAAAAAGAACAACTGATCACAAAGAATGAGTAGTACTTCAGATGAGCAGCAGTCGGGCATCTTTGCTTTGGTCAGCTATATACCTGACCCGCTTGGGTCTTTCTTAACGGAACTGCAACAATCGCTGGCTGGCGATCCGACGCCCCAGCCGCACATTACCATTCTTCCGCCGCGGCCGTTGATGCTATCGCTGGAGGACGCCTCGCTTGAGGTTAAGCGCAAACTAGAGGGCTTTACACGCTTCGAGGTAGAACTGGGGAAAGTAAGTCTGTTTCCCGAAACAAACATTCTTTATCTTGAAGTTACAAAAGGGTCGGGCGCTCTGCAGGAACTGCACAACGTTTTGAATTCAGGCTTGCTGCACCACGATGAACGCTTTGAATATTCGCCGCACGTCACTATCAGCGGCCCATTAGAGGATGTGGCGAGCGGACGCAAACAGGCGCAAGCAGCTTGCAGCAGCAGCGAGATGCGTTTTCGATTTACCGTTAGCGACGTTGTTTTCCTCTGGCAACAGGACAGGAACGAGAAGAAGTGGGAGCGTTTGTGGTCGCAGCGCTTGAAAGATTCTGAACTGTCGGACGCGGCCAACCCACATAAGTAGCGCGATAAGTAGTGCGGCTACTTTTTCTTGTTGAGATCGCGCCGACGTTTCGCCCAGTCGGCCTTTTCGGTTTGATGAGCCCGGCCGATGGCTAGCGCATCCTGCGAAACACGCTTGGTGATTACAGATCCGGCAGCAATGAAGGCGCCGGACTCGATGGTGAGCGGCGCCACCAGCGTTGAATTACTGCCTACGAAGACGCCATCAGCGATGTGGGTAGTGTGTTTCTTGTCGCCATCGTAGTTGCAGGTGATGGTGCCAGCGCCTATATTGACTTTCTCGCCGATGATGGAATCGCCAAGATAGGCAAGGTGGCTGGCCTTGGATCCGGCGCCGAACTTGGTCTTCTTTAATTCCACAAAATTGCCTATGTGCGAATCCTCGCCGGTTTCGGCATTCATGCGCATGCGGGTGAATGGCCCGACGGATGATTTTGTTCCTATGACTGACGAGTCGGCCACGACGTAGGGGAGTATGTTCACGTCGTCGCCGACAGCGCAATCACGCAGCACGCTGCCGACGCCAATGCGGCAATCGACGCCGATGGTTGTTTTTCCCCGCAACTGGACGTTTGCCTCAATGACGGTATCGGCGCCCACATGCACGTCCACGTCGATCAAAACGCTGCCTGGATTTTCGATTGTTACTCCGGCCAGCATCAATTCCTGAGCCTTACGCGCGCGCAAGATGGAATCGGCAAGGGCGAGTTCGGCCTTGGTGTTGATGCCTAACAGCTCAGTAGAATCATGCACGAGCACCGGTGCGATGGGATAGCCATGCCGGGACAGAATTCCGACCATGTCGGTGAGGTAAAACTCGTTGGCAGGATTGTCGGGCCTGATTTCCTGGACATGCTCCCAGAACAGGCGCGCGTCAAAGCAATAGAGGCCCGGATTGACTTCGTGAATGGCAAGCTGTTCGGCGTTGGCCGCCTTCTGTTCCACAATGGCTTCGACATAACCGCCGCCGCCACGCACAATGCGGCCATAGCCGGTTGGATCGTGCAGCCTTGTGGTGACAATTTTGCCACCTGAACCAGGACTTTCCTGCTGGTCCAGCAAGCGCCGCAGCGTTTGCGGACGCAGCAGGGGTCCATCGCCGTTGAGGATGAGTAACTGCCCTTCGCGTTCGGTTATGGCGGCGGCCGCGCACATTACGGCGTGGCCGGTGCCGCGCTGTTCATCCTGTAAGGCGAAGCGGATGCCAGGCTCATGCACGCTTTCTTTCACGCGATCGGCCTGATGGCCTATCACGGCTACGATATTATGCGCCGAAGCAACCTGCCGAACAGCGCGGATGATGTTGTTGAGCAGCGTATCTCCGCCTGCTTCATGCAACACCTTGGCCTTTTTGGATTTCATGCGCGTGCCGAGGCCCGCCGCCAAAATCACCACGGTTATTTTGTCATTCATTTAAATCGCAGGCGCTGCGCCGCCAGCGCCGCCCTCCTGACCAGATGCGCCCGGCTGCGGCTGGCAAGATCAATTACAACGGCGGCGAGGGCCGATGAATCGTGCCTGATTCTATGCGGGCTTATGGAAGTGTCGCTCACCAAGTCGGCCGTCACCACTTTGACGCCGAGTTTGCTGAGCATGGCCAGATCGTTTTCCACCGGCTTCACCTTTTCCCTGGCATACATCCGGCGCAGGCTGGGCGAGATTTCGGCCGAATTCACTACAACGCAGTCGATAAGTTTGCGCTTGGCGTGATCCTGAATGGCGCGCAGGTGGGCGGAGGCGGTGAAGTTGATGGTTTCGCCAGGCTGCCACATGAGATTGACGAAATAGACTTTCATGGCGGATGATTTCTCAATCGCCTCGGGTATTCCGTTCACCAGCAGGTTGGGCACGACACTGGTGTAGAGCGAACCGGGCCCAAGGGTGATGAGATCGGCGCGCGTGATTGCCTCCAGCGTTTCGGGCAGCGGCTCGCAGTTAGCTGGAGCCAGCATGATCTGACGAATGGCCTGGCGGCTTTTGCTGATATTGGTTTCGCCGCGGACGAGTTTGCCGTTTTCGAGCAAGGCCTCCAAGGTGACGTTGGTGGAGGTGGCGGGAAAGATGCGGCCGCGGATGGCCAGGATCTCCGACGAGAGCTTGACGGCCTGGGCGAAGTCGCCGGTGATCTGGTGCATGGCGGTGAGGAACAGATTTCCAAAGCTGTGACCTTTCAAGCCGCGTCCGCCGACGAAGCGGTACTCAAAGAGGTGGGAAAGCAGATGCTCGTCCTCCGACAAGGCGGTCATGCAGTTGCGGATATCACCAGGCGGGAGGATGTCGAAGTCCTTGCGCAGGCGACCGGAACTGCCGCCGTCGTCCGTGACGGTGACAACGGCGGTGATGTCGACTTCGGGACTGCCTGCGACGGGGGCGCTCTGCACACCGCGGGCGTGCTTTTTCAAGCCGCTGAGAAGGGTAGAAAGTCCAGTGCCCCCGCCGATGGAAACTATCCGCAGCGGCGCTTTCAGGATGCTGCTTTGCACAGCTGAGACTGGCGTCAGGCCGGGCATGGTTTGCCCGATTTGCGTTTTCGTGTGAAAAATCCGGGCACAGCGTCAGCGCCGCTTCTTAGGCTTCTCTTCCTCTTCTTCTTCCTCGTAAACNNAAATTCGGTTCGCTCGTGCTGACAAACCTGCATAGCGAAATATCACCTATTCTAGACTGAGCGTTACCAGCCCGTCCGAACCTTCTCCTGTTCCGTATGTACAATTCGTAGTGAGTCAGCTTCCCGAGCCTCGTGCAATTCCCCAGTCCCCATAGCTTCGTACCGAACTCCGATGTGTGTGCCCATGCGCTTGCCGACCTGCCTGAATCTGGCGGCATTTATGCTCTGACTGCCGGTGATCATCCGCCTCATCTCAGCTACTCCATCAACCTCAAACGCCGCCTCACCCGGTTGCTCGTCCCATCGTATAATGCCGCACCTAAATACTTTAGTAAGTATACGGAAAAGTTATCATCAATCAGCTACTGGCCGGTGGCGTCGCGGCTGGAAAGCGCACTGGTTCTGTATGCGGTGACCAGCCATTATTATCCGGGCGACTATCTGCGGCGCCTGCGGCTGCGCATGCCGTGGTTTCTTTCCTTAACGAATGCGGACGCGTTTCCACGGCTGGAGGTTAGCAACCGTTTGACACGTCATGGGAGCTCGAAGTTCGGCCCATTCCCAAGCCGCGACCTGGCGCAGCAACATGAGGAACAGCTTTTGTCTTTACACCAGTTGCGGCGCTGCACCGAAACGCTTGCGCCTGACCCGGAGCATCCGGGTTGCATCTACGGCGAAATGAATCAGTGTCTGCGACCGTGCCAGTGTGTTGTCTCTGCCGAAGAATACGCAAGTGAAGCGGCGCGGGTTCAGGAGTTTCTGCTGACGTCGGGCAAGAGCGCGCTGAATACGCTGGTGGCGGCGCGCGAACGAGCGGCGGCAGAGTTGGATTTCGAGCAGGCGGCGATGCTGCACAAGCGGATTGAAAAGGTGCAGGCGGCCGCGGCCAGCCGGGACAAGGTGATTGCACCGGTGGACAGCTTCCATGGTGTGGCGCTGACTAAATCGACGCAGGCGGATGCTGTGTGTTTGTGGCCGATGCTCGCCGGACACTGGCAGGCGCCGGTGCACCTGCGTGTTGGCGCGCCGCAGCCGGATGCGAAGCCGCTGGATGCTTCGGTGCGCGAAGCGCTAAAGTGCGCGACGGAGAGTCCGGATGATTCCGGCAACCGGTTGGAGCATCTGGCGGTGTGGTCGCGCTGGTATTACTCGACCTGGTGCGATGGGCAGTGGTTTCCGTTCAAGACACTGGAGGGGTTGAACTACCGTCGATTGGTGCGCGCAATGGGGAACCTGATAAAGTGCGGAGGAAATGGCTGAAGCACACGAGATAGAAGAGCACGTTCATCACGCCCAGGATCCGTTCGACAAGATTGTCGCAGGAAGCATGGCTTTCATCGCCGCATTGCTGGCTATAGTTTCCGTGCTGGGGCAGCATTACAACACGGAGGTGCTGTTGGATCAGCAGCAGGCTTCGGACGAGTGGGCGTTTTATCAGGCCAAGAACATACGAAGGTATTCGGCGCAGATTGGGCGCGACATGCTGGGGCAGCTGAAGGCGGCTCCCGATCAGCTGGCGGTTTATACGAAAGATATGGCCCGGTATGAGAGCGATATGAAAGAGGAGAAGGAGAAGGCGGAAGAGTTTCAGAAGGAACGGGACAAGGCCGAGGGGAAGGCCAGGCGGTTTCATACGGGAGAAGTGGCGCTGGAGATTGGGATTGTGCTTTCGTCGCTGGCGATTTTGACGAAGCGGCGGGCGTTTTTTATTGGTGGGGCATGTGCGGCGGTTGCGGGATTTGCTTATGCGGCGACTGGGTTTGTTTAGTTAAGCCCCTGCCGCCCCTTTCTTCAAGCAACCGGCGGCCTGACGACTCGCTTGGTATAACTCTGGTTCTACTAAGGGCATGAAAACCGCGGTATCCCTGCCTGATGAACTTTTCAACTTAGCGGAAGCCGCGGCCCGCAAGCTTCGCGTTTCCAGAAGTGAATTGTATGCCAAAGCCATCGCGGAATACCTTGAACGCAGGCAGAGTAATGCCATCACGGAACGTTTGAACGACGTATATTCTGCTTCCCCAGCAAAGCTGGATCCAGGGTTGAACCGTGCCCAACTAGAATCTCTCAAAAAGGACGCCTGGTGAGCGATGAGCGAGATTAATCGCGGGGAAATCTGGTGGGCGGATCTCCCCGCGCCGCGCCGCTCTGAGCCTGGCTACCGGAGACCAGTGCTTGTCGTTCAAGCCGACTCTTTCAATCTGAGCCGAATCCAGACCACAATCGTTGCGGCTATCACGACAAACCTCGACCTCGCGCAAGCTCCCGGAAACGTATTGCTGCCGGCGCGCTCGGCGGGTTTGGCGCGGGATTCGGTCGTGAACGTCTCCCGGTTGTTGACTCTTGATCGTGGCTTTCTGACTCAACACGCTGGCACCCTGCCACCGCGCTTGCAACGGTTTGTCGATGAAGGGCTGCGAACGGTACTTCAGCTTTAAGGCGGTCGCAGACCTGTATCGTGCTGCGAAACATAAAGGTCAGTATGCGTTGGTTACGGCGGAGGATAGAACTACCCTTGCCGACCAGGCAGGATCTATCGATCAGGTGGGCGATTTGATGATGACGTCTATCATTAGGCATCCGCATATACTTGTCGATGTGCAGCTCAGATGTCTATCTCCAGCACAACGCGAATAATCAACAAGGCGCTGGCTACCTGGAAGTGGTTTTTGTCCTGGAGGACGTCCGAATGGAGCTTGAACGACTATCCGATTCGGGTGAGGAAACAGGAGCCGGACCCAACCTTCAGCGCTCCCCGCTTCAGTCACCATATTTATCTTGCCTACATCATTAACGGTGCAATGGCGGGATCTGGAAACACTCCTGTTGAGGCTATGGCAGACCTTAGACAGAACTTTGAATCGGCAAGGAAGAAGCGGAAAGAGGAAGTGAGACCGGCAATTCGCCCGGGCTTAAACTGGCCTGTTGAGTTTGCTTCGCAGGAGAAGGTTTCGACTGACGAGCGTCTAAGCGAAGAGTTCATTCAAAAGGTCCTCGGTTTGGATTGGGCATGGATTTCAGATGAGTCAAGCCTTTGGGATTTTCATACAGAGCCGACTAATGAGCTGCTGCTTGCGAAGATTCGCGAGGTCTATGGCGTTGACGTTTCTGATGTCGAATCGGCAAGACTTTGGGAAATTTTCGAACGGATCAACCAGGCGAAAGAATGAGCGAGATTACTCCTACCCTGGCTTTTGCGATAGTTCGCCTGTGACGGCGCAGGGTAGTTCTACCCTTGCCGATGGACTGTGGGATCGAGATACGGGACGCGAGTCCCCGATTTCTTTGGTTCCCCACCCAAGTCCAAACCGGAGGGCTTGTCCCCTAAGCCGTCTTTTCTCGCACCCCAGTAGCAATTTTCGAAGATGCCGGAACCAGAACTCAGGGGCTTTGCGCCGGGGTTTGTGGCAGGGTGATGGTGGTGGCGCGGCCGGTGGGCTCGCCGTGAAGCCAGATGTAGAGTGTGGCTTTTGGATTTGGCGGATCGGGCAGGTTGATGAGCAGCGATTGCTGCTGGCCTTGGCCGGGTATGGGCGACGGGAGGCCGGGCACGGCGGTTCCGGTTGTGGCATCCCAGCCGACCTTCTGGATCATCTCGAGGTTCAGGCCGGTCAGTTGGTAGCTCTGGGGGCTGACCATCTGAAAGGTTGCGATCTGCGGCAGGCGGATGATGTGGGCGAGGACTTGCGGCTGGGACTTGCCGTCTTTGCCGTTGTCGATGGAGGCGAGCAGGGTGCAGCCGGCGGGAAAGGCGCTGGTATCGAAGGAGACGAAGAGCTGATCG
Organism: Bryobacterales bacterium; assembly: GCA_003163855.1. Classification (GTDB taxonomy): domain Bacteria; phylum Acidobacteriota; class Terriglobia; order Bryobacterales; family Bryobacteraceae; genus Bog-105. Next base: position 32,415 of record PLRJ01000195.1, read on the forward strand.
GGCGACAACTGCTGGAGGCTGGAGGTGGCGTTTTGTTCTCCGATGTGAAGCGCGGGCCGGGCGCCGGTGGCTTCCTGACAATCGAGGTGAAGGACGCTTTGCGGTTTGATGTTTTTCACGTCCAACAGAGCGGTGAGCGTGGCGCCGGCGGGAAATTCGTTGGGCAGAAGCGTGATTTGCATGCCGGTGGGCAGCGATAGTTTACTGCTGGCGATGACGGGGAGCGGGCCGGTGATTTGCAGCGCGTCCGCTAGAGTTAGCGGCTCGCTGCGATCGCTCATGTAGGCTTGGATCGCTTCCGACTTGCCGGGTGACAAATTGCCTTTCAGTTGAACGGTGAGGCTGCGCTCGGCGCCATCGGGCGAGGCGGGGGCTAGTTGCAGGTCGGCCAGCGGCGACTCGAGACGCGAGATCAATTGCAGGCGCTCGCCCTTCAGAACAAAGTGCTGGGTATCGACTCCCTGATTGATCAAGATAGGTAGATTCTCAATTTTGGGCGCATTCGGAAGGATATTGAACGGGACGGGATGGCTTTTGCCGTCTTCCTGTGCGATTAGGAGTTGGTACTTGCCGGGATCGAGGTTGGCGGTGTCGATCTGGACGTCGATCTTATTTTGCGGACCTTTGTTTAGGCCAGTGGGAAGAATAAAGCGGACGGGTTCGGCGACGGCAAACTCATCACCGAGCTTCTTTTCTTCCACTTTTTGAGTGAATTCGAAGTCGTTATCGGCGAGGGTGACGGCGACTTTGCCGCTATGCGCAAGCAGTTTGTCCTGGGAGGCGGCGAGCAGGTGCGCGTCTTTAAAGTCGCTGAGCGGACGGACATGTATTTCGCCCTTGGCTTCAAATTCGGACCAGTCCCAGAAGCCGTGGAGTTTGTAATCGCCGGCAGCGAGGGCGACTTTATCCAGATCGACTTCAAGGGAATGCTGGTTGCCGAGCTTAATCACATTGATTTTAGTTTTGACGCCTTTGTCATTGACGAGCGACCATTGGCGGGCGCGCTCGAGATACTTCCACTCTTTATCGGGCACGTCCACCGGAACGGGCGTCTTTAAAGACTGCGGAATGTAGTCGGCATCCTTGATTTTGATTTCCGGATCGGGCGTGTTGGGGATGCGGCTGGCCCAGATGTAGGCGATGCGGGTACGGGGCGGAAGGGCGCCGCCCTGGCCGCATAAGTTCACGCCCTTCGACGGCATGATTTGTGCAAAGGACGAGCGGAAGACGGTGTTGGGGAAGGCGATGTAGCGGAGATCGAGCAGCATGGCGGTGCCTCCGGCGGCGAGACCGATGGGGCTGCCGAAGAAGAGCGTCGCGGCGGCGGTGGCAAGGCTGGCGGTTTGGCCGAGACGCTCGGCCGAAGAGGAGGTGGCAAGGGGATTGTAAGTGGCCAGCTGCGGGTTCATGGTGGCGAAGAGGGTTTGGGCCTGCACGGCGGGCGGGGCGGTTCGGTCGATTTGGACGGAGAGGCCGTATTGGGAAGCGAAGCCGTTGAGTGCGGCGTTCATGCCGGCGGCGGAACTGCCGTCGTTGGAGAGCGCGGCGAGGAGTGCTTCGGTTTCGGAGGTTTTGGCGGCGTAGTCGGCGAGTTGGGCGACGAGTTGATCGTCCTGAGAGAGGAAGCCTTCGACTTTCTTTCTGCTAAGACCGCCGGGGCCGTAGACGAAGGCGGCCAGTTCGATGGTCTGGGGGATTTTCCATTCCTGGGGCTTGTCGGCGGGTTTGGGTTCGGTGACGAGAAGTTGCGGGCCTTTAGGGTCTTTCTTGGCCGGGACCATGACGAGCGCGACTTCTCCGACGCGTTTCTGCTTGCCTTTAATGATGGGGGAGTATAGGACGATGTCGCCTTCGCTGAGGTGGTTGATGGTTTGGAAGGGGAGGGGGTCGGGGGATTTTTGGGAGCGGACTTTTAGGTTGATAGCTCCGATGGCGGTTCCGGCGGGGCAGGTGACGGGGGCGGGGGTTTCGGGCTGGTCGGCTGGGGGTGTGGCGGTGGTGGNNCGGTTTTATCAGGCGGATTGGCGGGGGTGGCCTGGGGCTGAAGGAAGAGGAACGTGAGGAAAATTAGGCCGGTGACTCCCGAAAGCATGCTATTGCCAGGATAACTTGGGCGTTTGGGCACAGTTGTGGCGCTAACTTGGTCATGCATGCGATGTTCGGGGCGGTTTAGGCGGCCTTTTGGGCCTGTTTTGCCTTGTAGTCGGCCTCGATCTGGGTGGCGGC
>PLRJ01000146.1 GCA_003163855.1 Bryobacterales bacterium
TGGCTGCTGGTTTTACATCATGCTACGGGTTATTGGCTGGGTGATCCGGGTTTTGCCCACTATAACGTTGGCTACGCGCTAGAGCCGGTGCACCTCATCTTTTCGTTTTTGCGGCGCATTTATTACCTGTTCTTTGCGGAAATGCGGATTGTCGGCACGGTGGTGTTGATCGTCGCTAGCAAGCGATGCGTGGCGTTTCGTACGCGCGCGTGGGCGGTCACGGGAATTACCGCGGCGTTTATGTTTGTGCTGGTATCAGTATTGGGCGGCGCTGAACTGGAACGTTATCTGCTGCCCATTCTTCCTGTGTTCTACATCGCGGTTGCGGTGGCGCTGACGAATTTCAACAAGCTGGTGTTTGGCGCGGTGACGGCGACGATGCTGACCGGGCTGATTGTCTGCATCTTCTGGAACCCGCCGTATCCGTTTCCTTATGAGAACAACTTTGCGATGGTGACGTTCGTGCGGCTACAGCAGATTGCGGGCGATTATGCGGGCAGCCATCTAAGCGACAAGACCATTGCGACGGCCTGGCCGTATACTGCCGGGCTGAGGAATCCCAATTTTGGCTTTGTCGCGCGGCCGCTGCGCGTCGTCGAGACAAACGATTTTCATCCCGCTTCGATTGAGGCGTTGAAGCCAGGCAGTTTCGATGTGCTGATTACCTATACGCGCACCTGGGCTCCGGATGACGGCGTGCTTGCTAATGATGTATTGCGCGGCTTTTTGAAGGAGTTTTATGACTGGCAACCTGATATCACCCGTCGTGAATGCGCTGCGTTGGGATTGCAGGAGGGGGTTTCCTGGACATTAGAAGGGCAGACGATAACCATCTACTTGAGACGTCCATGAACAGGCGCTTGCGAAATGCGTGGTGGGGCACCGTTGTGCTGTTCCTCACGCATGGACTGATTGTGTCAACGTGGGTGTCGCGCATCCCGGCGATTAAAGCGAAGCTCGATTTGCCGAATGGCCTGCTGGGTCTGACGCTGCTGAGTTCGGCTGCTGGCGCGGTGTGTTTCATTCCATATGCCGGCGTGCTCATCACCAGATACGGCAGCAAGAAGGTATGTTTCGGAAGCGGCGTGGGGTTCTGCCTCAGCATTATTCCCATCAGCATGGCGATTAACGCGCTGACTCTGGCGGTCTCGCTATTCGTCTATGGGGCGTTCTCGGCGTCGATGGACGTGGCGATGAATGCGCAGGGGATTGAGGTGGAAAAGCAGATGGGTGCGCCGACCATGTCGCGCTTTCATGGCATGTTTAGTTTGGGCGCGATGGCCGGGGCGGCGATTGGCGGAGCAGTGGCGGCCCGAGCGGTTGTGCCGCTGCCGCATTTCGCGGTCAGCGCGGTTTTGAATACAATCTTGCTTGTTGCCTGCCTTCCGTTCTTGTTCGAAACGCACGCAGGTGTGGCGAAGGAGGGTGCCCGGCTGCCATTTAATAAGATTCCGCCGGTGCTGATTGCGCTTAGCGCAATCGGCTTTTGTAATTTGCTGTCGGAGGGGGCTATGGCCGATTGGACCGCAGTCTATTTGCGCCAGAGTTTGCAAGCAGGACCGGGAACGGCGGCGGCCGGTTATGCGGTCTTCTCGGGCACGATGGCGCTGTTTCGTTTTGTCGGCGATTTCATTACCGCGCGGCTGGGGACGCTGCGAACGGTTCGGACAGCGAGCCTGGTAGCGGCGACGGGTTTGATCCTGGCGCTTTCCGTTATGGTTCCGGGCTGGTCGCTGCCGGGTTTTGCCTTGGCTGGAGCTGGTTTTTCGGTGATTATTCCGCTGGTCTTTGGCGGTGGCGGGCGGGTGCCGGGCATTGATCCGGGGGCGGGCATCGCCACTGTTACCGGAATTGGTTATATCGGGTTTATCGTCGGGCCGCCGGCGATTGGATTCGCTTCGGACCTGGTGGGTTTGCGCTTTGCGCTCGGTATTGTGGTGGTGTGCTGTTTAGTTTCGGCGGTGCTGGCGGGTTCCATGAAATCGCTGCAGGGGCCAAGGACATCTGTTCCGGAACCACATGAATTTTAGTGTCCGAAGCGAATAGGCGCTGCGTACCCGGTCATTTCCAGGTAACCGGAGCCGCTTACGGGCTTGTCGTGTGCGCGGCCTTCATAGTCAACTGCGCCTTCCCAGTAAGCCGGTGAGACGCTGCCGCCTAGATAGAGTTCCTGCTTCTTCAGCAGGGTGGTTTCCTGCAATGAAATGCCCAAAGACGGGATCGATACGGTCCAGGCTAGCGGGTATTTCCCTTTGGATTGTGCACTCTCCCATAGACCGCTAGGTGAGAGAGTAAATTCGGTGCTGGCAAGATGGCGCGCATTGCCTTTGGCATCCACAAAGGTGCCGGAGGAATAGGGGCTGATGCCGCCGGCCTTGGTTCGCAGGCGGTAGAGCATCAGGTCTTCGCCATTATTCAGCTGGATGGCGAACCAGTCCCAGCCGCTCAACGTTTCGTCGATGGTTTCGGTAAAGAATTCGTGGTCCATCCAGGACAAGCCCGTGATGGCGGTTTCTTTTCCATCGCGCGTGAGGGTGCCGTGCGAATCGAGCCGCGTGAATGAGATGTAGTGGGAGGCTTCGCCAAGGGCGACGCCTTTCTGGCTGACTCCGTCCAGGCCGTGAATAACGAATGGCTTAGCTGGCGTCAGGTCCAGTTTCAGTGTGAGATCCTGCGCGACCGCTTCGAGTGTTTGGGCTCCGGACGAAGAGGTCCATTTCACCTTCCAGTTGCCGTTCCAGTAGGCGGGTCCATCTACGTCGGCGCCAGCCAGGCCTGGGCCGGCGCGGTTTAGCCGTTCAGTATGGAAGAACGTTTGATTGTCGATGTCGCTGAGTGCGAAGTGCGCGAGATAAAGTTCGTCCGGACGCCAGACTTTGTTGTCAGGCTCGACATCGGCGGGTAGCTTGACAGCTTGGCGGAAGAAAGTGAGTTCATAACCGTAGCGATGACCGTCGGCGCTGCGCAGATTTCCTGTGTAGTACCACCATTCCGTGGCGTAGTCGGGATGGTTGAAGTGGTCGTGCGGGAAGTTGTACTTGTATCCAGGGAGCGCCTGTTGCCAGCTTTGCGCCGCCACCAGAGTAGCCACCAGCAGACCGGCGGCGAGCTTACTGTTCATGGATGACCTCGATCGGGTTCATTTGAATGGCGGTGCGCGCCGGATAAAGGCCGGCGATAACGGTCGCCAGATAGACGCCGGTTAGCGCGCCCAGCAGAGCCGCGGCAGGCCAGTGGAACTGAATGGTCCAGCCGAACGATTGTTTATTGATGACGTAAATCAAAATCAGCGACAGGGACGTTCCCATGATGAGGCCGATGACGTTTGAGAACAGGCCCAGCAGACCTGCTTCACACAGAATGATGCGCGTGATCTGCCCTTGCGCAGCGCCGAGGAAGCGCAGCAGCGCAAATTCGCGGCGGCGATCGATCACCATGGCCAGCAAGGCGCCCGCAATACCCATGACAGCGACTCCGATGGCGACGGCTTCCAGCGCATAGGTGATGGCGAAGGTGCGGTCGAATATTTCGATGGCCATGTGGCGTAAATCACGATTTTCAAAGACCAGGACGCTGCGTCCAGAGATGATCCGGTCGATCTCTTTTCGTATCTGTCGGCCGTCGTCGCCAGGCTTTACATAGACAGCTAGGGTGGACACCGAAGGATCGGGCAGATACTTCATCAGAACCTTGCGTTCCACGATGATGACGCCGCGCTCGGTGGAGTAATCGTAATAAACGCCCAGCACGGTGAAGGTGTGTTTGGCATTACCGACTGGGAGCGAAAGCTTACTGCCCGGTTTCACGTGATGCTTGTTGGCGAATGGCTCACTGACCATGCAGTAGTCGCCGGTTGGAAGCTTTTTCAGAATCGCTTCCCGATTTTGCCCGGGCAGGAAGAGCGTCGCGGCCGTGTTCTCGACGCGCGAACTGTCGGCGCTGCCAAGAATCGCCGGCATTCCTTCATAGTTGATGGCATAAGCGCGAAAGCGGTCGATACTGCTGACACCGGGGATTTTCTCGATGCGGTCGCCAATGTCGTCGGACATGGTGGGGTAGCGGTCCACGGCGGGCATGCCGGCGGGACGCATATAGAAATCTGCTTTCAATTGGCCATCCATCCAGACGGTAACGGTTTCGCGGAAGCTGCCCACCATAATGCCGACGCTGGCAGTCATGGCAACCGCAGTAGTCAGGGCGGCAGTCAAAACGGAAGTGCGGCCAAGCGACGCGCGCAGCGACTGCATGGCGATCTTTGCTTCGATGCCCAGCAGCTTTTCCAATAATCGATGCGCTATTTCGCCGAACCACGTGACAATGTTCGGGATGGCTGCGGCGGTGCCGACAATCAACAGCAGCACCGAAAGATAACCAAACATCGGTTCACCATCGATCGCGGGCGCCAGCGAGCAACCCGCGGCGGCAATGAGCGCGGCAATGGCCCAGGCGATCGTTCTCTTCGACCGGCGGGCGGCGTTATATTCATTGCGCCCGCGCGCCATCGCCTCAATGGGCGCGACGTGCGATGCCTCAATGGAAGGCGCCAGTGCCGCCAGCAGCGATATGGCGATGCCCAGACCAACTCCCATGCTGGTGGCGGTCAGGTTCAGCGCGATGGGTGAGGGCTGACTGCTGACATACAGCGATTCGACCGTTATTCCGATGAGACGAACGGCGCCGATGGCCATGACGCGGCCCATCACAACGCCTAGCGCCGAACCGGTAATGGCGAAGAATAATGCCTCGGCCAGAAAGCCGCGCAGGATGAAGTCGCGTGGAGCGCCGATGGCGCGCAGCACACCTATTTCGTTTCTGCGCCGAACCACGGAGATGGAAATAGTGTTGTAAATGAGGAAAGCGCCGACCACCAAAGCGATGTAACTTAGTGCGCGCAAATTCCAGCGAAAGGCAGAAAGCATTTTGCGGTTTTCAACCGTGCGCGCGCCCTGCGGGTTCACGGTAACGGACGTTGGAACTTGTTTCCGCAGGTAGCTCTGCCACTGTTCTATCGATCCCTGATGCGGCACGTGGACGTCAATGCTGTCAATACGGCCCAGCTTGCCGGTTACGGTCTGGGCGAGGCCGATGTCGGCGACGATGACGAACTGCTTTGGAATTTGGCCCTGCACGGTGAACTCGTGCATTTGATCGTTTATCAGCAAGTGCACGTGCTTGCCCGTTTTGAGTTCGAGTTTCGAGCCGACCCAGATTGGATTGTCACCCGGCATATCGGTGGATGCATCGCCGGGCAGGGCCGAGTTCGCGTGCGCCACCAGGTCGATGCCGATGAAGGGAATAGCCTCACCCTGGCCGTCCAGGGAAGCGAAGTCTTCAATGCGCGGCGAGAAGGTGAAAGCGTACGGGAGTTGAACCAACTTGCCCAGCAGATTCTGCGGAACGCCGCCGGTGCCGGTGATGAGGATATCGCTATTGCCGGTGAGCGCCTCGATGGAGGAGTGAAAACTGCCCGCTGCGGCGCCACCGGCGAGGTCGATCGCGATTACGACCGAGACACCCAGAGCGACGGCCAGAATGGTCAGGATGGTGCGTACGGGCTCCTTGCGAAGCGGGCGCAACACCAGGCGCGAGAAGAGGAGCCACGTCTGCGTCATTCGGTTAGCAGTCTACCCGGCCATCGCGCATTTTCACGACGCGATCAGTCACGGTGGTGCTTTCGCCGCTGTGCGTCGCCATCAGAATGGCCACGCCGAACTCGTGCGCGCTTTTTCGCAGCAGGTGCAGAACCAAGTCTCCGGTTGCGGTGTCGAGGTTGCCGGTGGGTTCATCGGCCAGCAGCACGCGCGGCGAATGAACCAGCGCACGCGCGATGGCAACGCGCTGCTGCTGGCCGCCTGAAAGTTGATGGGGCAAACGTCCGGCGTATTCTTCCATCTCAACCCAGCGCAGGCGCTCGGCTGCGGCGGCACGGGCATTGGGCGCGCGCGCCAGCATAAGCGGGAGCTCGACGTTTTCTATGGCGGACAAGGTGTTCATTAACTGGAACGATTGGAAAATGAAGCCGACCTTCTCGCGGCGCATGCGGGTTAGTTCTGCGTCGTTGAGGCCGCTGGTAATTTGCCCATCAATGGCAATCTCGCCGCTGGTTGGGAAATCCATGGCTCCGCACAAGTTCAAAAGGGTTGATTTGCCACAGCCACTGCGCCCTACCAGCGCGATGAATTCGCCCGCTTCCACGTTTAACGAAACGTCCTGTAGCGCCGTCACAGGCTCTCCTTCGGTGGAATAAAGTTTCGTCGCATGCCGAGCTTCGAGCAAAGCCATATACATTCAGGATGCATTGCAGGCTTGCGGGGAGTTAGCGATTCGCGCCGTTCGCTAAACTGATGGGTGCTTGGCAAAGATTCTAGTAACCGGTGGGGCCGGCTTTATTGGCTCCCACACTCGCTATTTCCTGGAGAAACAAGGGCACAATGTCATTGTTGTCGATAACCTCTCGCGCGGCTATGCCGAGAGCGTTCCTGCCGCTATTCTCCGCCAGATCAACCTGAAAGATACCGACAGGCTGATTGACCTGATGCGGCAAGAGGCCGTGGAAGCCGTTATTCACTTTGCGGCTTATATTTCGGTAGGCGAATCCACCGTTTTTCCGGAGCTCTACTTCACGAATAATGTGGGCGCAACGATATCGCTGTTCAACGCCATGCTTGAGACGGGCGTTAAGAAGCTGGTTTTTTCCTCTACGGCAGCAGCTTACGGCATTCCCGCCAAGGTGCCCATTACGGAAGACGAACCGTATGCGCCTATCAATCCCTATGGCGAATCGAAGGTGATGGTGGAAAAGATGCTGGAGTGGCTGGACAAATATCGCGAGTTCCGGGCTATTCGTTTGCGCTATTTCAATGCTTGCGGCGCAGAACCGGAGGCTGGTTTAGGCGAGCGGCACGACCCTGAAACCCATCTGATCCCGCTCATCCTGAAAGCGGTGCAAACGGGTGAACCGGTGAAGGTGTTTGGCATCGATTATCCGACTCCCGACGGCACCTGCATTCGGGATTACATTCATGTAAGCGACTTGGCCGAGGCCCACATCTTCGCGGTGGAGCATCTGCTAAACGGCGGCGCGTCGGACGTGTTTAATGTAGGAACGGGACATGGCAAGTCGGTAAAAGAAGTACTGGCTTCAGTAGAACGGGTGACTGGTAAAAAACCGCCGTTCACGATTGGACCTCGGCGCGAAGGAGATCCGCCCAGCCTGGTGGCAGACTCCAGCAAGTTGCAAACCAAACTGGGGTGGTCGCCGAAGCGGGCTGAATTGGACAAAATTGTGGCCGACGCGTGGCAATTCGCCGAGAACCACCGCTAGTATTTGTTGGGGAAAAAGGTGGCGAGAAGGGCGTGTGCGTGGCGAGAGCGAGGATCTAGCGCGTGCTTCACGGCGCTTTCCCACGAGTCAAAACGGTAGACTCTTACGCCCGGCACCCAAAGAACCCAGAGAGTTCCGACCTTATATATTTGGGGCTTCAAAGGACGCTCCACCCTCAGAGTGGAGTCCCGCCGCACTTCATCTCTCGGCAAAGTCTCCTAATTAGCTCGCCAGGCAACGCAGGACGCGGAGGCTTGGCGAATTCTCGTTAGTGATAACCAAGCACCGCTTGGCTGCCCGGCTAGTTAAGCAACAAGTATACCCCGGGAGGTGGGTCCCTGGAAGCCAGGAAAAATGTGAGCCAAATCGCGATTACCCATTTGTTTTGTTACCAGTTCGCTTAGGACGGTGCGGAAATCGGTGGTGACGCTCAAGTCTCGGCCTTCATATAACTGCTCGGGCCGCATGCCAGGCCAATCACCGTAAACCTTGCCGCCGCGGATTTCGCCGCCCAAGGCGAACATCACATTGGCATGACCGTGATCGGTACCACGATCACCGTTCTCCTTGGCAGTACGACCGAACTCGGACATAGTGACCACTGTTATATCGGCCATGCGGTCGCCCATATCCTGCGAGAAGGCAGCTAAAGCATCGCCGAAGTCGCGCAGCAGGTTCGCCAATTGTCCCAGATGCGGCTGGGCTCCGACTTCGTTCACGTGCGTGTCCCAGCCACCGACATCAGTAAAAGCGACTTCCAGGCCGACATCGGCGCGAATAATGCGGGCAATCTGCTGAAGGCTCTGGCCCAGCCGGCCGTTTGGATAATGGGCACCGTTCTGCGGCGTATAGGGAAGTTTTTGAATGCCGCGGACCATGCGAATGGCTTCAAACGTCTCTTTGCCAGTCCCATTCAAGACGGTATCGGTGGTGGTGCCGTACATGCCTTCGAAAGTGGTGGCTGCCTGCGCGTCCTTTACCTGAAAATCGTTCAAATTGTTAATCGCCAGGGCCTCGTTCGGACCGCGCAAGGTGCGCGGAAGATCGCTGCTCATACTGACGGCGCGCAAAGGCGTAGGCGCTGCTTCGCGGACCAAGGCCCGGTTAAGCCAGCCATCATACGTAGCTTTCAGGCCCGGCGTTCCGGACTCCATGTAGTCCTGCGCATCGAAGTGCGAACGCGTCGGATCGGGCGAACCAACGGCCTCGATGATGGCGAGCTGCTTCTTATCCCACAGCGGCTTTAAAGCCTTAAGCGCGGGGTTCAAACCGAAATGCCCGTCCAGGTCGATAGCGCCGGTTTCGGCGCCGTTGGGGCGCGGGATGGCGATGGTGGGGCGCAGGTTATAGTAGGCAGCCTCGGCGTGCGGAACCACAACGTTCAAACCGTCAACGGCGCCGCGCTGAAAAATAGTGATGAGGATTTTCTTGCGCGCAGACGGCGCATTCTGCGCGTAGACAGCGCGTCCCAGCCAAGTCGGCACAGCACCAACACCAACCATGGCGAGCGCTGAATTTCGTAAAAATATTCTTCTTGAGGGCATAACTTCACCTCTCCTGTTTCATTTCTTGAGGATCGACTAACGTTTTTGGAATTCGGGCGACCCAAGCGTTAGTCCCGCCACAAGGCTGGGTAGACGCGGGGGCCCCGCTTTTGCGTTCTGCATTAATTGAGTTTGGAGTTCGCTGCTGGCCAGCGCCTTCTCAATGGCGAGCTTCGTCGGCTCGCTGGGGTCCTGGTCCAACAGATAGTGCGCCAGTTCCATGGGATCTCTCTGCACCATTGTTTGCCAGGGATCTTGATTGATTTTCACGCCCGGTACCCGATTGCTTGCCAGCGCCAAGGCGAAGTTCATACGATCCAGCAGGCTGGCGGAACTCACCCATTCGGCGTTCGCACTGGAGTAGCCGGTGGGCTCCATCTTGCGGTACAGAGGCTCTCCCAGGCGCTGCAGTTCATTGGTCAGCAGATAGGCCGAAGTGACCTCCGCGTTGGTAGCGCGAACAGCGCTCACTACCATCTCGAACGGTGTTTTCACTTTGGCCTGGAAGGCGCCTTTGGACCAGAACTCACCAGAGTTGAGCATGGTTTCCATAACTTTGCGCAGATCGCCGTCGCTTTGCAGGAAGGTTTTGGCCATGCGGTTTACCACCGAAGGCGGCGGGTCGTCCGCCACGAAGCGTTGCGCTAGCTTGAGTGAAATGTAATGGGCGGTGGAAGGATGGTGCGCCAGAATGTTCAACACCTCGAGCCCGTCGTTCATGCCGCCACCGGCGGCGATCCGGTTCCCCAGCACGATCTTTTCGCCCTTGTCGTGCATCTTGTCGTTGTATTCGAAGCCGCCGCCTTTGCGTGGATTGGCAATGGTCCAGCCGGTAAAGCAGCGCGCCACGTTGACGACATCCTGCTGCGTGTAGCCGCCATCGACGCCGAGGGTGTGGAGCTCCATTATTTCGCGGCCGTAGTTCTCGTTTAAGCCGCGCCTGGTCTTGTTGTTCGGGTTGGGATGTCGATTCTCCGGCGAATCCGGGCCGACCGACTGCCAGTTATCCAGGTAGAACAACATGGCCGGGCTTTTCGCTGTTTCCAGCAGTAGATCGTAAAACTTGCCATAGACGCGCGGCCGGATGACATCGCGCTCGTAGGTGGGCAACGTGTAGCGCTCGGCGCCCTTGTTCATGAACACATTGAAGTGGTTGAACCAGAAGTCCACCAGCAGTTCCTGCAATTGGTGGTTGCTGTAGATGGCGCGCTGTAGCTTGCCTTCGCTGAGGTCGCTGGCAACCACGTTTTGCGGATTGACAGAGAGCATCAGCTCGCGCCGCAGGGCCACGGGCGCCAGGTTAAAAAGCTGCTGGCGCTGCTGTTTGTGGAGCGCGTAGACAAAGTTAAAGCGCTGGTTGGCCGGAATGCTTTCGAGCACTTGGCGCTTCTCTTCGGGCTTGCCGTTTTTCAATTTTTCGATCTGCTGCGGCGTCAGGATGTCGGTCAGCTTTACCTTCAAGTCAAGGTCGGCATCGTCGTTGGGGTCCAGCTGTTGTTTGTTGTCGACGGCAACCACTACTTGCGTGGCGCCCGGAGGCGCTGGGGGCAGCGCAACAGGCGGCTTTGCGGCCGCTGTGTTCTGGCTGACTACGGTTTGCGCCCCGATTGACACGGTTACATTCTGAGGCGGATTCTGGGGCTCGCCTTGGGCCTCGCGCCTGGCTCGGTACTGATCGGCCAACCGCGCCACAATGGCAGCCAAGTCCGGATCTTCCGGCAGCGGAGCCCTGCCACGCGCAACCTGCGCAATCATCTGAGGCGACGGATAGTGTGTATACACTTCCCGGGAGCTCATCTTCAAGGATTCAAGCGGAGCCAGACGTTCCTGCAGTTCAGGGCTTTCCGGTACCAGTTCCGGATGAAGCTGGAGATTGACCCATTTTTGAAGGCCAATGTCGCGAATCGTAGCCACATCTCCCGGCCGAGGACCAAACGTCAGCCGGTCTAAGGCATGGCGATAGCGAGCCGCCTCCGACAACGGCTCGCTGAACGCAATGTAGCTGGGAGGATTGTCGCCGGCGTGCGCCTTCTTGATCTTGTTCGCCCCTGCAAAGATACCGGGACTCATGAGAATTAGGCATGCCAGAGTGAGCAGCCAAGCTTGTTTGATCATGTGCGTCACACTGCTTCAAACGTCCTGGGCGTGGGTTTCGTTGACATTAATGCCTTGTAACACAGATCGGCACAGGGTGAAAAAGCCTGAGAATGGGAATAGGCCTAGCGATAGTAACCGTTTGAGAGTATAAACCGTTATTGGTTGCAGGGGTTAGGACTGGAGATGGCTGTGATTCGAAACTCGTTCCTGCTAGTTTTTTCCGCAATAGTGCTGCTGACTCCAGGTTATGCCCAGAGTTCGGGGTCGGCGGCGGAAACGGCTGCACCGCTTATTCAGAGCACTACGCGCCTGGTGCAGGTGAGCGTGATTGCGAAGTCGCACGATCGTCCGGCAGAAGGTTTGAAAGCGGAGGACTTTAAGGTGTTCGCGGATGGGCGTCCGCAGAAGGTCAGCTTCTTTTCTGTGGATTCAACCGCCAAGGGCCCGGTTGCCCCTGCTCCTGCGCTGGCCGCTAACACCTTCACCAATTCCGCGCCGGCGCGCAGCGGTGCCGTCAACGGCATTACGATTGTCCTGCTCGACTTGGTAAACACCAGAATGACGGACCGTATGTACGCGCGCCAGCAGTTGATCAAGTATCTGCTGGAGATTCCTTCCGACCAGCACGTCGGCGTTTACGTCTTCAACGGCCGCCTCTCCGTTCTGCATGACTACACGGCGGATATGGCGAATTTCCAGAAACAGCTGGCAGAGGCTAAGAACCGCCTGGTGAATGTCAGTCAGACTGAGGAAATTGGCGCGCTTGGGGTAAACGATGGCAACGGCGCTTCCGACCTGACCGGACTTGGTATGGGCGGAGGCAGTGCGCAGGAGCGGAGTTTTTATTTGCGCGACCGTGTACTGGGAACGATGAATGTCCTGAAGTTCATTGGCAGCCATTTCGCCGAATTGCCTGGGCGCAAAAACCTGGTTTGGGTTTCGGGCGGCTTTCCGCTGACCTTCGGATATGAGCACATGAGCAAGTTTTCCGAGGATTTCTTCAACGAGATGGACGCGACAGTGCGCTCGCTGAGTGACGCCAACGTGGCGGTTTACCCGGTGGATGCGCGCGGCCTAGTGGCGGAACCTGCCTACGACGCCAGCAAGGCGAACACGGCTACGCCGATCATGGGAAAAGGCCGGGGGGGCAGTTCGAAAGCTCCTGCGGCACCGGCGCCTAAATTGGGCAATCATGGAGCCGATATTCACGCCACCATGGACGAACTGGCGCATCGCACGGGCGGTCACGCCTACTACAACACCAACGATTTGACGCGTGCCATCCGAGAAGCTACAGACGATTCGGCCTACACCTACACGCTCGGCTTTTATCCCGAGGAGGAAAAACACAATCGCGACTTCCACAAAATCAAAGTGGAGGTAGACCAGCCGCATATCAACCTGAGTTACCGCAGCGGCTATCTGGACCTGGCCGAAATTCCCTCCGACGACCATACGAGGTCCATACAGATTCACGATGCGCTTTGGAGTCCACTGGACGCCACCGAACTGAGTCTTGTGGTGAATGTCGCCAAGCCGGTTAATTCCGGATCGGTTTTTACCGGAGGGGCAGCAGCAGAGTCATCCGATGCTGTTGTAGTGGCGGTGACGCTGCAACCCAGGGGCGTTCAAGTGAAGCCGGAGGGAGATCGATATACCGGACGAGTGGATGTTCTGATGGTGCAATTCGATTCGGCCGGCAGACCGCTCGATTCGCCCATGGAAACGGTCGCGCTCAACATGAAGGATCCAACGTATAGGAAGTTTCTTATGGATGGCCTGTCGGTGAAGGAAACGCTGAAAATCATGCCACAAACAAAGAGTATTCGGGTCATTGTTCGCGATTTTGGATCGGGCATGATTGGTTCGGTGAGTGTTCCGACGAAAGACTTGAGCGGTATTATCTAGCTGGTTATTTCCCTGCTGTAAAAAAGGCATCGGTCGAGCCGATGCCGCCTTCCTTTAGAACCAGCTGCATTCGCTCGAGCGCGGCTTTGTGGATTTGGGAAACACGGCTCTCATTGACGCCCAGCGTGGCGCCAATTTCCTTCATTGTGAGGTCGCGATCGTAGTAGAGCTCTACCACCTGCTGATAGCGCGCGGGCAGAGTTTTCATGGCCACCAGCAGCCTCTGCCTCAGCTCAGCGCGCGCGAATACCTTATCCGGCGCCAGCGCCGGCGCGGACGAAGCCTCGGGCACGAAGCCATCCTCACGTTCACTTGCCTGCAGTTGGGAAGCCGCTACCCCCAGGCTGCGGAAGTCCACCATAAGGGATTGCCAGCGGCGGATGCTTAATCCCATGGCTGCCGCCAGTTCTTCTTCGCTGGGCTGTCGCTTCAGTTTCTCGTAAAGCTCAATCCGCAGCATTTCTACCTGGCGATAGCGTTTGCGGAGATCGCGGGAGGCCCAATCCTGCTGTCTAAGGCTGTCCAGAATAGCTCCCCGAATACGGTGTTTGGCATAGGTGCGAAACGCCACAGCCCTGTCGTCGCGGTATTTTGTGGCTGCATCGAACAGGCCCATATTGCCAGCGTGAATAAGGTCGTCCAGCTCAATATGTACCGGCAGCGACTTCTGAATGTGCGCGGCTATGGCCGGCACCAGGCTGGTGTGACTCAGAATCAGCGAATCCCGACGGCGAGTGTTCGACACCGCCCCCTTATCGGCACTATTCGCCTTTCCTTTGGAAAAAGCCGTTTTACTGGCGAGTGCGGTCAAGTTCGCTCCTTCGGTGCGAACGCATTTGACGGGAGCATTCGGCACGCTGCTTAAGAGGCAAGCAGTTCACCACCGGAGGCGGAGCGTTTCAGCTAGGCGGAAGTGATTGAAGGGATAAGGCTTGTTGGGTGCCGCGCAGCTGTTAAGGTTCGCGAGGGGGACGAGCGGGATGCAAATTGGATCAAGCCGGAACACGGCACCGGGAGAGGGTGGTTCAAAGTGGGAAAAGGGTGTCGTTGCGAGACGAGCGCCGCTGCTTCCAGAGGGCGAAGCTGGAACTGCATGAGGTCAGATTATTCCGAGCCCCAGTCGTCGAGCGGCCGCCCAGGAAGTGCCAATCGCCGCGTCGACAACACAGCAATACGTTTTCGATAGTGCGGATGGAGCGGGGCATACTGTAGAGACATGGCTGAACCTACCTCTCCACAGCTGGCCTGCACACACCTGGATCACTACAGACACCACAAGGCGCCCAAGCCAAATACCAAAGGCTGTGAAGAATGCCTAAAGATGGGAGACGAATGGTTTCACCTGCGCCTGTGTCTAGAATGCGGACACGTCGGATGTTGCGATTCTTCCAAGAATCGCCACGCCACAAAGCATTACCACACGACCAAGCATCCGGTGATGCAATCGTTCCAACCGGGCGAGGACTGGCGCTGGTGCTTTATGGACGAAGTGCTGGCGGAATAGGCCTACTTGCCAATCGTGACTACCGCTTTCAGCGGCAAATCCACCGACGACCCGCCTGCCTGCACCGTGTAGTCCCCTGGCACAATCTTCCACTTGTCCTGCTGCACATCAAATACCGAAATATACATGGGGTCGACGTGAATCTTCACGTTCTTGGTCTCGCCCGCCGCCAAGGCTACCTTCTCCCAGCCCACAAGCTTCTTCGCCGGTTCGCCGGCCGCGCGCGGATAGGTCACATACACCTCGGCGATTTCTTCGCCCGCCTTCGTCCCCGCGTTCTGCACCGCAAAACTTAAAGTCAAAGTATCGCCGCCATCCGCCTGCATCCCCGCATATAGGAACTTGGTGTACGACAAGCCATAGCCAAACGGAAACAGCGGCTTCTTGCCTTCTGACTCATACCAGCGGTAACCAACTTTTAAGCCCTCGTTGTAATGGATGACAAAAGAGAAGGAAGGGAAATTATTCAGATCGGCAAACGGGTTCGGCATCGTTACACCGGTGCCTGGTAGGACCGGGTGCGGCAGATCGGCGTCACTTTGCGGAAAGGTAACCGCTGTTTTGCCCGACGGATTCACCTTCCCGAAAAGCAAATTCGCAATCGCATCGCCGCCGCCGATGCCCGGATACCAAGCCTCCAAAATAGCCTTCACTTTGGCCGCCCACGGCATCAGCACCGGTCCGCCAGTTTCCAGCACCACAATGGTATGCGGGTTGGCGGCGACGACTGCGTTTACCAACTCATCCTGCCTGTCCGGCAGCGCCAAACTTGAGACATCGGAGTTTTCGCTTGTGTGCTGATTGACAAAGACGATGGCCACTTCGGCGGCTTTTGCTTTGGCTGCCGCTATGGCGTGATCCGTGCCGGCATCATAAGTCACCTCCGCCCCGGGAACCATCTCGCGAATGGCTTTGTAGGGCGACGACCGGTGCCAAATCTCCTGTCCAAAAAAAGCCATGATATCGGTCGGGTCGAAAGGCTCCTGCGGCACCGCATTGCCACCCGCGGGATCCACCTGTGCCGATCCGCCGCCTGACAGCACACCTACGCCCGCATGCGATCCGATTACCGCAATCGACCTCACTACCGCCGCGTTCAACGGCAGTTGGCCCCCCTCGTTTTTCAGCAGAACCGCGCTTGCTTCTTCTACCCGCCGAGCTACCTCCTGGCCGTGAAACGGATCCGGCACCATGGTCGGCTGCGGCTTGTCAATGATGCCGATGGCGAACTCAGTTCGCACGATGCGGTGCACCATATCGTTTAATCGTGTCAGCGGCACTTCGCCGCTCTCGACTGCCTTTTTCAAGGCTTCTCCGAAAAAGTTGCCGGTAGGCTGCTGCTGGTCCAAACCAGCTAACGCCGCTTTGGTTGTGCTGTGCGTTGCAAACCAGTCGGAGATCACCCAACCCTGAAAACCCCAGTCTTTCTTCAGCACCTGGTTCAACGTGTAATCGTTCTCGCACGCGTACGTGCCGTTAATCAGGTTGTAGGAACACATCACCATGCCCGGCTTGGCCTGCTTCACGCCGATCTCAAACGCCAGTAAATCCGACTCGCGCATGGAACGCCTATCTAACGACACATTCGCAAACATACGGCCCGTCTCTTCATCGTTCAGCGCATAGTGCTTGATATCGCCGATAACTCCCTGTGCCTGCAACCCCATAATCAACTGAGCCACCATGTTGCCCGCAAGAATGGGGTCTTCCCCCTGGTACTCGAAGTTGCGTCCATTCCTGGGCTCGCGAGTGATATCGACGCCTCCCGCCAGCGACACGTTATAGCCTTGGTCGGCCAGCTCGCGGCCGATCAGCGCACCAAACTCATGGGCAACATTCTTATCCCAACTGGAGGCCAGCGCCAGCGTCGATGGCAGCGCGGTGGAATAGCGGCCTTTAAGGGCGCCGCGTCCAACTCCCACCGACGAATCAGCCATATTAAGATCGGGCAAACCCAGGCGCTCGATACCGGGCACAAAGCCACCGCCGCCATTCGCCCGAACCAGCGAGGGCTCGCCGCCGGGAAACCCGCTCATGCCCGCTCCATGCACTAACTGAATCTTTTCGTCCAGCGTCATCTGCGCAATCAGCAGGTCCGCCCGCTCATCCGGCGACAGGTCTTTCCGCACCAGCCACTCGCGCGTCTCCGCCTTCGGAGGTCCCGGCATCTGTGCCGCTGAACAAATTCCCAGAAGCGTGGCAAGAACCGCAACCCACGCAAACTGCCTGTATTTCAAACTCGTTTTCATCCAGTTCACACTCTATCGCTATGCGCCTTGCCTATGCATTTAATGTTGTTGGTGTCGGCTGGATTACTTCTCAATCGCACCGCTCACCACGAACTTTTTTCATCCGTAGTTGTAACGATGGAGCCACCATGTTGCACCAGTACATGGACCAAGGAGTGTCCACGTATGTCAACTACAGCTACGGCGCCAATCACACAACCGGCAGTTACCTTCACGGGAGGCAACAAGTTTTTGTTTCAGGATGCTGCGGGCACCACGCAGATCACTTTCCTCCCTGCTTCAGGCGGACCCATCACCACGGCCCCAGGATCGGGCGGTCCCTCGCTCACCTACGACGGCCCGGCTCTCACCCATACATTCCTCAGCCCTGAGATGCAGATGCAGAGCACCCCGATGGGAGTTTTAATAACCGTTGTCCTGAAGGTGAACGACGATACCGGCGGCGAAAGCCTGACGCTGATCATCCCGCCCGTGAATCGTTTGAACGCCACCGGTCCGGTCGCCTTTGAAACCATAGCGCTGATGGGCAAATCGGTCGGCTTCGTCGAGAAGCCCGGCGCGCGCGTTTCCTGTTCCGCGCTCAAACTGCATGGCATGGCTGAGAACGTAGCGCTTCCGCTTTAGCGGGTGCCCGTCTCGCTCTGATAGCTAACAAACACCACGCGCTTTCCATCCGGCGACCAAGGCTCGTCACCCAGCGAATCAGGGCCTCCGACAAACGTTGCCAGCGTCTTGATACTGCCATCTGCCAGCGTCATTAAGCGCAGTTCCACTGGAATATTGTCCGCCAGCCGGTCGTACTCCTTCGAGTAGCACAACAGCAACAAATACTTCCCGTCAGGCGACTCGTGCGGCGCCGTGTAATTAAAATCATCGGGTGTTATCTGTTGCGCCTGGCTGCCGTCTGAACTTCTGCGCCAAACCTGCGAGTCTTTGCCATTCTTAGCCGCGTAGTAACTAAAGCCGCCAGCAGGTTTGGCCGCCAGCGGCGGTCCCACTGGAGCCGCCGTCCGCAAGGGAGTAAACAAGACTTCGCCGCTCTCGCGTTCCGCATCAAAGGTAAGCGTGTGCCCATCCTTACCCCAGCCAGGGGAACTCAAATGCTTCTGTGATATGTAGCCCGTGCGTGCATCGCCTGAAAGCAGCACCGTTTCAACCGTGCTGTACTTCCCTTTCTTCGCATGCCTGGGCTTGAAATCAATCTCGACATCGGAGAAGGCAACCTTCTCCAGCGCGTTCTTATCGTGAGCGCAAACGCCCAACCCTATATAAAACGGAGCATGAATCTCCACCCACGCCGAGCCGCCTGCGAAGGTCAAGCTATCCGCATCGGGCCCAATCCACATGTAGTAGCGGTTGCCCCACTTCTCCAGCCGCAAAACCGCCGGTCCTGAGACATTGGATTCAATCTCGAGTGTCGGGGCGCCGCGGCGCTCGCGAAATTGCAGCGACGTCAACCCTTCGCCATGGCGCGCCGCATCTACATAAGCGTCGTTGCCATCCAGGCTCTGCCGAACCATCAAAACAGCTTTACGATGCGCGTTTCCGTCTGCTCCTAAAATGGAAATCTTGGCTGAAAACGTCAAATCCTCGGCAAAAACCTTCTTCCAGACAAAATGAAACTGGTCGGTAGCAAACCACATGTTGTCGCCGCTGCCCGAAACTGTGTAGGTTTTGGTGCCAGCATCGTAGGTAGCAGATCCCGGCTGCAGAACTTTACCTATATCGCTTTGACCGTCAAACACGCCGAGGTCCTGCCCGCGCGCTAATAAGCCGAAAAATGTAGCTAAGAACACAAATCGAAGCATAGATTCCACCAGTGCTCTCAGTGTATCGGGGCTGTGTAGAGCACATCTCTTAAGGATTGAAAATGCCGCCCGCTGGCGTCTGGAGCTTTGAGAGAGCCGAGCTTGCGAGGCGCAAAACTCAGCCAGCGTCGCAACACCCTCTGCGCCGCGATGCGAAATCAGACGCCGGCCGTTAACATCCAAAACCCAGTACGCAAGCATGCCGGCGCCTTCGTCGAGGGCAGCCTTGACACTCAGATCGTAGTTCGACGTACTGGATGCTTCAGAATAGTCGGCATGGGACCTTTTTTGCCGAGTGTAACGCGCCTTGGCGGCATTACCATTGAACAAGCCGGATGAAATGCTCAGTACACGCCGCAGTCCTCCTTCATCTGCCGTTGCTACTCAACGCGCAAACCGCACTTCGCGATGCTCCCGGCAAACGAACCGTCCAGCGCATCTGCGCCGGATGTCACACGCTTGATATCGTCACCAGCGCTCCGCAAACTCGCGAACGCTGGAAAAATATTGTGCAGGACATGATTGCCCGCGGAGCACAGGGATCTCCAGCCGACATCGAAACCGTCATCAACTACCTGACGGCCAATTACGGCGCGGGCGGTCCCCGCGAAGCCGCAACGATGAAGGCCCCAACGCCAATCGCCCCAGCCTCAGCCAAACACTTCGATGCCTCCGTGAAGGTCAGCCGCGCCGACCAATGGCCTCTCTATGGTCACGATCCCGGCGGCCAGCGCTTCTCACCCCTCAAGCAAATCACGCCCGCCAACGTTACCCAGCTGCAACGCGCCTGGACCTTCCACCTCGGCAAAGCAGGATCGGAAGCCACGCCCCTGGTCATCGACAGCGTCATGTACGTCACCGCGCCCGACGCCATCTTCGCGCTCGAACCCGAAACGGGTAAAACACTTTGGAAATACCCCAGCCGCGGTGTAGCGCGCCGAGGCCTTGCTTATTGGGAAGCACCCGGCGTCAGCCAGCGCCTCTTCTGCGGCGTCGAAACCGGCAAGATGGTCGCACTCGACGCTAAGACGGGTCAGCCACTCCAGGACTTCGGTGACAACGGACTGATCGATTTGAAGCGCGGTGTCGCCGACAATCTGCCCAACGCGCGCTTTTTTCTGGCCTCGCCGCCAGCCATCTTTAAGAACGTTGTCATCACCGGTGGCAACAACGGCGAACTCGCTCCCAGCCAGGGAGCCTACGGCGACGTGCGCGGCTGGGATGCCCGCACCGGCAAACTGTTGTGGACCTTCCACACCGTGCCGCGCCCCGGCGAACCCGGTAACGATACCTGGGCCAAGAACAGCTGGAAGCAGCGCTCCGGAACCAACGTCTGGGGCATCATGACCGTCGATGAACAGCGCGGCATCGTCTATCTGCCCATCGGCTGCCCTACCTCCGACATGTACGGCGCCGACCGTCGCGGCAACGGCCTTTATGGAAACTCCCTGGTCGCCCTCGACGCGCTAACCGGCAAGGTCAAGTGGTATCGCCAGTTGGTTCATCACGATCTGTGGGACTACGACCTGGCCGCGCCACCCATCCTCATCGATATTGCACGCGATGGCAAAACGATTCCAGCCGTCGCCCAGATCACCAAGATGAGCTTGGTTTTCATGTTTGACCGCACCACCGGCGAACCCATCTTCGGCCTGGAAGAACGTCCCGTACCTGCCAGCCAAGTGCCCGGCGAGCAAAGTTCGCCAACGCAGCCTTTCCCACTGAAACCGCCACCGTTGGCCAAAACAAATTTTGAGCAAAACGATTTATACGACCTGACGCCCGATCACGCGCAGTTCTGCCTCGATCTTTTAACGAAGAACAACCTCATCAATCAAGGCCCGTACACACCCATGCCAGCGGAAGGCAACGGCCTCACCTTCCCCAGCACCCTGGGCGGCGGCAACTGGGGCGGCTTCTCCTACAATCCCGATCTCGGCTATCTCTTCACCAGCGTCATGAATCTCGGCCAGTGGGGTCACATGGAGCCCAAGACTGACCCCGCGACCGGCGAGACAACCTACGCCCGTGTCGGCGGCGCAAGCGGGGCCTACGCCCGCTTCTGGGATCCGCAAAATCACATCCCCTGCACCAAGCCGCCCTTCAGTGAACTGGTAGCCGTCAACGCAAGAACCGGCGCTATAGCCTGGCACGTGCCACTAGGCAGCGTCCCGGAACTCGAAGCACAAGGATTCACCCACACAGGTTCGGTAGCCATGGGAGGCAGCATTGCCACGGCTTCGGGCCTCGTCTTCATCGCCGGCACCAACGACGCACGCATCCGAGCCTTCGAAGCGCAGACAGGGAAAGAACTCTGGAGCGCGGCACTAGACACCTCAGCCTACGCCGTGCCCATAAGCTATCGAGGCCGCGACGGTCGCCAGTATTTAGTAGTCGTCGCCGGAGGCACGGGCTTCTTCGCCAGCCCTCCGGGTGACAGTGTCATCGCGTTTGCGCTGCCTTAAGCGGCCCATGGGAACATAAAAGGCCGTGTGAGTAATTCCACTTCTTGTGGCGTTCCTTCTAACTAACGGCGACGACTTCCGCTGCCTCTCAGGCACGCGAAGTTCATCACCACCAAAAGCGACGCAAGCTGCTTCTTAGAACTGTATGCGCGCACTAATCTGTATAGAACGCGGATCATTCGAGGTAGACGAAAATCCACCCGTAGCAAGCACCGTCTTCCCAAAAAACGGCGAAGTAAGCGAAGTATTGGGAGCTGGGAACCACACCGTATTGGTCACGTTGAAAGCCTCTCCCCGCAACTGAAACGTAAGCCGCTCGTGAATAGGAAAGCTCTTGAAAATCGACATATCCGCCAACGGCGGCCTGCTTAGCCGTATATTCGGCATGACCGGTGTCAGTTCATTCAGCGAGTACGTCGGCTGCTGGATCCATGCCGGTTTCAAGCCGTTGACACAGCTTGAGCTCAAGGCTCCTGACAACGTGATATAGCAATTGTTGAAATACAGATTCGAGTTGGGATTCGGCACCGAAGGGTTAATCCCTGTCGAATAAGCACCCACCGGCGCCGGAATCGGAGTGCCGGAAATATAATTCAGCACCGCATTCACCTGCCAGCCGCCGAACGGTCCATGCAGCCACTTATTGCTGTGCTTAAAGAACGGCAGTTCGTACCCGCCACTGATGCGCAGCACCTGCGGCACATCGGTCGTGGTCAATTGGCTCAATAGATGGCTGGCCGCATTGGGCAGAAGCTGGCCCGTACCACCCGTTGCATCCTGGCCGTTCAGGAACGACATGGCCTGCATGCTTTTTGAAAATGTATAGCTCGTCAAAAAATAGAGCCCTTGCGAAAACCGCTTTTCAAGCCTTATCTGCAGTGCGTTGTACCAGGTGTGCCCAATCGGAATATACTGCTCAATGACGCCGCCATTTTCCGTCGCCAGCCCTGCGGTACTTGTCAGGCTGACTCCCGAAACGTTTCCGCTTGCGAGAAACTGCGGATAAGGCAGCAAAGATTGCAGGCGCGTGATGGTAGCGCCGTTCAGATTGGTTCCCGGCAGCAAACCCTGAAATGGATTGGGAACCGCGGCATTCAACTGCGACCCATACTCGGCGATTAGTTGGGGCGAGATGGTATCGATATTGACGTTTGTCTCCAGTTCATGCGTGCGCGATCCCGCATAAGATGCTTCAAACATGAAATTCTTTGGCAACTGCTGTTGCACGCCGAACGAGAATTGGTAATTCCGCGGAATCGCCCGGCCCGTGTAGGGGGATGTGACGCTTTGGCCTAGCAGCGTTCCCAGTCCCAGCGAACTGCCGGTGGGTTGCACAATCCCGCCCGGAAACGGATTGTTCAAGCTGTTGGCCGGCGTGACATTGCCATTGATAGAAGCCGTATAGTTGGAGGTTGTACTGAAGCCTTGCGTGCCGGGTATGTCGAATGTCGGCAGGTAATAAATGCCAAAGCCTCCGCGCAGCACCGTCGTGTCGCGCAATTTATACGCAGCGCCGATGCGTGGCTGAATATTGTTGTAATCGGTCACATAGGCCGACCGGTTACTCGAGTTAACGAATGTGAGGCCGCCATAAACCGGCCCGAAATTCGCCGGCTGCACCGGGCTCAGGCTGTCGAACGCAAAACCCGAGTTCAGCCTGTTATAACGCTCCGTCAATGGAGTTTCAACATCCCAGCGAAGGCCCAGATTGAGGCTCAAGCGTGAATTAACCTTCCAATCGTCCTGAACAAACACCGCGTAATAATGACTGCTGTAAGCAAAGAACCCGGGAATGGGAACGCTTCCTGAAGTGGGATACCCCAACGCCATATCGGCGAATCCATTGCCTTGGCCCGATACCGCCACCAGCGGATTGGCTTGCGTAAACGTCGAATCAAAATTGAAGGTCGGTGCGGCAGGCGCGCCAAAGTTATTCAGTACCACGTTAAATTGGCTGCCGACCTTCACGCTATGCGAGCCGATGATCTTCGTTAGTGTCCCTTGTACGGCCGACGTGTTGGTCTTGGTGCCCGAACCGGCGCCCCCCGAACGCGTAGTGCCTAACGTCCCCAAAGTGGAACCGCCGTTTGTCTGCGTCACGTTGACGGTGGGAAACGCCTGAAACGCCAGCTGCGATGTGAACGACGATGGAAATCCTAAATTGCTGTCATTATAGCCAATCGAATACGGATTCACCGCGAAGTTATGCCGTTCAAAGCCGAAGCGCACGTCCAGTACAGTGCTCGGGTTGATAGTCGATGTCCAATCGGCTGAACCGCCGTGGTTGATGCGATAGTGCAGATACAGCGGCGATGCGGCTGCGGTGGGGTAACCATACGTCGGCTCCACCTGGTGGCGATCGCCCTGAAAATACGCAAACGACAGATGATTCTTGCTGTTCAATGTCTGATCCACCGTGTAAGTGAACGCATCGTACAGGTCGCTTACTTCGCTGCTGCCGAAAAAGAAATTATTCAGTTGGGTGCCGGAGGTCGGCAGCGGATAAGAATTCAGCAAATTGACTCCCACCGGATTGAGCCGGCTTGCCGGAATCACATCGCCCGCAAACGGCGTTCTTGAGCCGTTGTTGGTGCAGGGCGCTGTGGCTGTCAGGGTCGTATTACAGGGGTCGTAAATCGTAAAACCCGAACCGGCAAAGTTGCCCGCGCGCTCAGCCGCGGTAGGTACCGAGGAAGTCAGCGGCTGCGGAATGGCATCCTTGATGCGCTCCCACGAAAACATGAAGAACGTCTTGTTACGCCCGTCATAAACCTTCGGAATGTAGAGCGGACCGTCCAACTCGACGCCCGGTTCTTGCCAGTGATACGCCGGCCGTGGACTGCCGTTGGCATTGTTCTCCCAGCGGTTCGCATTGAAAATAGTGTTGCGCACATAATCATACGCCGCGCCGTGGAAGCGGTTCGAGCCACTTTTCAGATCGACATTGACGTTCCCGCCGCCCGTGTGTCCAAACTGCGCATCATAGGCGCTGGTCTCCACGTTCACTTCCTTCACCGCATCCGGCGGCGGGACAAAGGTCAGCTCACCCGGATTGCCGTTGCCCTCGCTGTTGGTATCAGGTACGCCATTGATGGTGAAATTGTTGCGGTAGGAAAGGCCACCGTTGATCTGCATATTGTCCATGCCGCCGTTATCGAACGGACGTATGGAGTTGAGGCTGTCGATGCTAGTCGAAAAAACGCCCGCCGTCAGCGTGGCCAGCATGAACGAGTTCCGCCCCTCTAAGGGCGTGTTGGCAACAGCCTGTTCACTAACAATCTGTTCGCGTGAGGCCGATTCGGTATCCAGTTGCGGCGCCTCGGCCGTCACAATCACCTGTTGATTGACGGACCCGATCTGTAAATGGAAATCCTGGTCGAGCCGTTGATTCGCCGTCAACATCAGATTAGGCTCCTGACTGCGCGAAAACCCCTCTTTGGTGACCGACACGGAATAATTTCCGGGCGAGAGAAGCGGCACAACGTACAGCCCGGCCGCGTTGGTAGTGGCCGGATATTCAACGTTAGTATCAAGGCTTTTGACCGTCACCTTGGCATCGGCGATGGCTGCGCCCTGCGGGTCGGTTACGGTCCCGGTGATGGTTCCTCGAACCTCCTGGCCGAAGCCGGACAGGACGAGCGAGCCTGCCATCACAACCAGGAAAAGGGTGGACCTCAGACGGTCTATCGCGGCATGGCGGAACAACATTTATTACAAACTCCTTCGCTTGTGAAGGGAGGCAATCGTAGCCCCCTGAAACGTTTCAAGGATCTTATACAAAAAGGCTAGGCCTGTCAAGAGGGGGGGAGGATACGTGGCTAATCTGCGAAGTTGTCGCGATCAACGGCAAGGTGCCTGTTAAGTGCCTTGGAGTCGAACTTGACTTCGCTGACGTCTACGACCAGGTCGACTTCGACCAGCCAACTGCGTAGGTTCTTACCTTAGCTGCCTATTGAGGTTCCAGGACGCCGCAGCTTTCTTTGTCCGCGCCACTTCCTCCAGTTCCTCCGAACTGAGCGGCGGCGGAATCTGCCGCGACCTCGCAGGCTTGTTCAACGTCAATAGGCTCCACGGATAGGCCATGCACATCGCTGGCAACGTTCGTCCCGGTATGATCACGCGCATTTCGTCATGTATGGCGAGTTTCACGGCTTCGGGATCAGCATTGCTCGGGACATATGCTTCCTCACTAAAAGTTTTCGGTCCGTCGAACGCTATTTTTGAGCGCGGTCCCCTTATCACACGCTTTCTGCCGGATCATCCACAACAGGGGCTCTATCCCGTAATCCCAATTCCAATGCGGAACCGCCAAGTGCCAGTCATCGGAAAAAGAGCCCATACTTCGAAGTTGTAAAAGTAAAGCTGGCAGCCCACTCCGTCAGTCTCTCGGTATCGTCACCATCGCAAGCTGCTCGGCGAAGAGTAGCCGAAACGATCCTTGCTAACTACTCGTGAGGCTCCGACGCCGAACTGTAGGCGTGTCTGCCATCCTATTACCGATGCCTTGCCGCCAACCTTTTCTCTTCCCAACTCGCATCCGCTTCATCGATACCGACGCCAGCGGCCGCATCCATTACACCTGCCTCTTCCGTTACTTCGAATCCGCCGAAATCGAATTCATGCGCACTCTCGACATCTCCTACATCGGTGGAAATATCGCCCTTCCGCGCGTTCACGTCGAATGCGACTACCGCCTCGCCATTCTCTACGACGATCTCCTCGAAATTGAAGTATGCTTGACAAAGCTCGGTCGCTCCTCGATCGGCTTGGAGTTCCGCGCCATGAAACAAGGTGAACTCGCCGCCAAAGGCTTCATCGTATTGGCTTGTATGGATCGCAAAACACAGCTCTCCGTGCCGCTTCCCGACGAGCTGCGCGCAAAGCTGTCTTCTGTCCTCGACGAATAAAGCATAAAACCATGACAACAACCCAGTCCGTTGCACCCAAAACGACAGGCGGCGCATTTCTCCTGCACGATGCCGACCCGCTCCACACCTTCACGCCGGAAGACCTGACGTCCGAACATCGCGCCATCGCCAAAACTGCAGAGGAATTTTTCAACAACGAGATACTGCCTAACCTCGAAGCGCTCCAGCATCAGGAGCCCGGTCTCGGTGCGCGTCTGCTGCGAAAATCCGCTGAGCTGGGTCTTACCGCCATCGCCATCCCTGAACGCTTCGGAGGTCTTGAGATGGATCTCCCCACTTCCATCGTTGCCGCCGAACAACTCGCCCGCGATGCCTCTTATTCTGGCTGGCATGGCGCCCACACCGGCATCGGCACGCTGCCCTTGCTCTATTTCGGTACCGAGTCCCAGAAGGAAAAATATCTCTCTAAACTAGCCACCGCAGAAATGATCGCCGCCTATGCTCTCAGCGAACCTCAAGCCGGCTCCGACGCGCTCGCCACCCGCACGCGCGCGGACTTGAGTGCCGATGGCACCCACTACGTCCTCAGCGGACAGAAGATGTGGATCACCAACGGCGGTTACGCCGACCTCTTCACCATCTTTGCCAAGGTGGATCGCGAGAAATTCACCGCCTTCCTTGTTGAGCGCACTTTCGCGGGTTTCTCTTCCGGCGCAGAGGAGAAGAAGATGGGCATTAAAGGCAGTTCCACCACCGCCCTCTTCCTCGACAACGTTAAAGTGCCCGCCGAAAATGTTCTCGGAGAGGTCGGTCGCGGCCACATCATCGCCTTCAATATCCTGAATCTCGGTCGCCTCAAACTCGGAGCGGT
This sequence comes from Bryobacterales bacterium, assembly GCA_003163855.1. Lineage (GTDB taxonomy): Bacteria > Acidobacteriota > Terriglobia > Bryobacterales > Bryobacteraceae > Bog-105. The sequence goes on from PLRJ01000146.1 coordinate 26,639, forward strand.
GGCCGCCGCCGGCGCCAAGAACGTACTTGCCGTCAGCCTTCAATATGCGCAGCAGCGTAAAGCCTTCGGCATGCCCATCGCCGAGTTCGGAGCCATTCAATACAAACTGGCCGAGATGGCCATTCGCATCTACGCCGCCGAGTCCAGTTCCTGGCGCGTCGTCGGCCTCATCGACCCCAACCTCAAGTCCATCGAAGAATTCGCTGTCGAATGCTGCATCGTCAAGGTTTTCGGCTCCGAAACGCTCGATTACGTGGCCGACGAAGGCGTGCAAATTCACGGCGGCTATGGCTTCCATCAGGATTACGCCGTCGAACGCTACTACCGCGATTCACGCATCAACCGAATCTTTGAAGGCACCAACGAGATCAATCGCCTTCTCATCCCGGGCATGCTGCTGAAACGCGCCTCGCGCGGCCAATTCGCTCTCAATGAAGCGGTTCAATCTCTCATGCGCGACGTGCAAAACGGCAAAATCGGCTCAGACGCTCAAGACGAAGAAACACGCCTGGTGCAGAACGCGCGCAACATCGCTCTATGTACCTTCGGCATGGCCTACCAGAAGTATCAGGCCGCTATTGAAAAGCAGCAGGAAGTGATGATGTACGTCGCCGACATCGTCATCGAACTCTTCGCCATGGAGAGTACTCTTCTTCGTACTCGCAAACTCGGCGCCAAGTCAGCCATCGCTTCTGACATGTGCGCCGTTTTCCTGCGCGATGCCATGGCGCGCATCGAAATTTCCGCCCGCAACGTTCTCGGTGTGTGCTCGCCCCCTGAACTCCTCCGAACCCACATGTCGCTGCTGCGCAAACTCGCCGTGTACGATCCGATTGACGCCGTCGCCCTGCGCCGCAAAATCGTTCAGCGCTTACTCGCGAAAGGCCGTTACTCTGTCGCATGAACATCCCATTAACTCCCATTCGCTGCCTCTACCGCGGCGTCGATCTCTATGGCAAGAAGATCGGCATTGTCTGCGGAGAAAAACAGTTCACCTATGCGCAGTTCGGTGAGCGCTGCGAACGCCTTGCCGCCGGCTTGATCGCGCTAGGCATCAAACCGGGCGATCGCGTGGCTTATCTCAGCTTCAACACCCACCAGTTACTGGAAGGTTACTTCGGTCCCATGCTGGCCGGAGCCATCGTGATGCCGCTCAACGTTCGCTTGACTCCGGACGAACTAACTGCCATCCTCAATCACTCCGGCGCTCGCATGCTGATCTACGAAGACGATTTCGAGCCTCTGATTCAGACCTTCCGTCAGCTTTGCCCTGAAATCGCGCATTACATTTCCACCGGTCCCGCCTACGAAGATCTGCTTACTCAAGCCCCCCTGCCGCGCCCGGATATTTTCTCGGTCGATGAAAACAGTATCGCCGAGCTTTTCTATACCAGCGGCAGCACTGGCTCGCCCAAAGGCGTGGCACTCTCGCATCGGACCCTCTATCTCCATGCTCTCGGAGCTTTAATCTCGGTTCCAACCCTCGACACCTCGGTTGACCTCCATACCATCCCTCTATTTCATGCCAATGGTTGGGGAAAACCACAGACCTCGACCATGATCGGCACCCGCCAGGTGATGGTGCGCCGCTTCGATCCTCCGAAAGTTCTCTCGCTCATCGAACGTGAGCGTGCTACCCAGATGATGCTGGTTCCCGTCATGGCCAATGCGCTTCTCAACTGCACGGAACTCGGCCGCTTCGACACATCTTCTCTGCTGGAGATCATGCTCGGAGGAGCCGCTTCCTCGTCCGATCTTGTCACGCGTCTTGAAAATGCTTTCAAGTGCAAAGTTCTCGTCGGCTATGGCCTCACTGAGACATCGCCCGTTGTCACTTCATCGCGGAATAAAGCGACCGTTCATTTCTCAGACGACACCGAACGCATCGCCACCGCCGCCATGGCCGGTTGGCCCATCGTCGGTAATGAAGTTTGCGTAGTGGATGCGAAGGGAAATCCTGTACCGCGCGATATGCAAGCTGTAGGAGAAGTCATTGTGCGCGGCGACAACGTGATGGATGGCTACTTCAAAGAGTCCCAAGCCACCGCCGCCGTGCTAGAAAACGGCTGGCTGCATACCGGCGACATGGCCGTGTGGAACGACGAGTCATTCATCGACATAGTCGATCGCAAAAAAGACATCATCATCAGCGGAGGTGAAAACATCTCCTCCATCGAAGTGGAAAAGGCGATTTTCTCTCACCCCAAAGTTCTGGAGTGCGCCGTTGTTTCAGCCCCGGATGCAAAATGGGGCGAAATCCCAGTGGCCATTGTGGTGCTGAAGCCCTTCGAAACTATGACTAGTCAGCACCTGCTCGCTCACTTAGATGGCCGCCTGGCAAAATTCAAGCATCCGCGCCGCATCCAGTTCGAGGACAAGCCCCTTCCGAAAACCGGTACCGGCAAAATTCTGAAGCGCGAATTGCGCGAACAATTTTGGCAAGGTAAGATGCGCCGAGTGCAAGGCGTCTAAGCTTCGCTAAACCTGCCGCCACTCTTCGCCAGACTCTCCAGCAGCGGCGCCGGCGACCACAGCGTCGCCCCATGCGGGCTCTTGAAGTCGTTAACCCGCTTCACAATCTGCGTCGCGCCAACTGTGTCGGCGTAGAACATGGGACCGCCGCGATAGGCGGGAAAGCCATAGCCGTTCAAGTACACGATATCGACATCGGAACTGCGCTGCGCAATCCCTTCCGCGACGATGCGCGCGCCCTCGTTG
>PLRJ01000152.1 GCA_003163855.1 Bryobacterales bacterium
GATACTCCTCTTCTAATCCGACGCTGAAGATTCCGGCGATTGCCTTTCTTCCCAAGGTGGCTCGATACTCCTTCCCGTTCTTACCGTTAGACCAAGGCGGAATCACTCCCCTTCGCGCCTGCCTGTCGGCGAAAAGCGTGGGAGCCAGTTGGCCCACAGTGACCATATCCAATTCGCTCAGAGCCCCGCCGCCCGCGTTGGCAATATAGCTGGCCTCCGGATTGATCGCTTTTATGCGAAAGTCCCAAAGCTTCCAGAGCTCGAATAATCGCTGCTCGCGCCAGACGATGTACTCGCGGCGTTCTTTAGCCTGCGGATCTCTTGTTCTGGGAAGATCGAGATGCGCGAAATTCCGGAAGTTCTCCTGGCAGTGCTCGCAGTAGCACATCCCCGACCCAGCCCAGCGGTTAGAAAAGATGCCGTCCACTTTATACATGGTGACGACCTCTTCAGTCACCTTCGTCATGAAGTCGAAGTTGTACGGCCCCAGCGGACAGGTGACCCAGAGCTGGCGATCGGACCAGTGCCGGTACTTCTTGCCATCCGCCTGCACCATAATCCAGTCAGGATGCGCATCGTAAACGTCCTGATGAACCGCATGCGGATCGGTCCTGGCGATTACATTCATTCCCAGGCCGCGGCAGCCCTTTACAAAGTCACCAAAAGAGTCTTTGTCGCCCAGCCACTTACTGCGATAGTGAAGAGGAATCCTGGTCGGGTAGAACGCTACACATCCTCCCGCACTCAGGCAGGCGGCGTCGACATGCAGCCGCTTTAAGTAATCAATCCAGAATGCCAGGTCGTAATTGCCCGGGTCGTCCTCCACAAAAGCGACTTGCGCCCATCGCATGGGCCGGTCGTACCAAACTTCGTTAAGGGCCGGTGCTGCTTCAGAGCGCGCAGCCAGTGGAAGCACGGCACCGGCGACGGTAGCCTTTACAAACTCACGACGGTTCATGTGTTTTTGACCTTAGAAATACAATTTCAATCCAAACTGCAATTGACGGCCTGTGGCGGCGGACGAGCTGAGCTTACCGAACGCGGAGTTACCGATAGTCAGAGAGGGGCTGTTTGCGGACGGAAGAAAAAACGCCGGCGTGTTCGACAGGTTGAAAGCCTCGGCCCTGAACTGGAGGTTGAAGCGTTCCGCAAAAGCGAAATTTCGAAAGATGGAGAAGTCGACATTTTCAGTTCCAGGCCCGCGCGCGGCGCGTCTGGCAAGATTGCCGAACTCGGTAATGGGAGTGCCGTTCACATTCAAGACCTGAGTAGGAACCGTGAAAGCGGCGGGATTGAAATAACCGTTAGGGCCCGGGTTTGGAAGGTACATGGAAACACCTGTGACGGCGTTAGGAACGTTAAACGTAGCAAAGATCTGGCTGGGAATAAGGCTAGTCCGAATATCGGTGGGAAAGCCCTTCTCAAGCGTCAGGATGCCGTTCAATTGCCAGCCCCCAAGAATCGCTCCGGCAAAACTCTTTTGCGAGAGAAACTGCTTCCCCCTGCCGAATGGCAGTTCATAGCCGGCACTGGCGACAAAAACGGAAGGTACGTCGAGCGGCGCGTACGATTTCTCCTTGGTCAAGTTCCAACTGTCGAGCGGATTGGTTGTCCCGCCGCTCTGCGTGAAGGAAGTATTTCCGCCCGAGCCATTTTCCTCGAGATTTTTCGACCACGTATAGTTAGCGAGGAAATTGAAGCCGCGACTCAGTCTTTTCTCCACTCGAAGATTCAGCGCATTATAGAAGTTGTTTCCAGTAGACGAGTCCATCACCACCTGGTTTCCGACGTTCGGGAATAGACGCGAAGCTTGCGTTGTACCGCCTGCCAGACCGACCGCCCATGGAATCTGGTTCAGGTTGACGCGGCTGGTGAGATGAGTGCCGCGCATACCCGAGTAGGCGGCCTCAACGACGAGGTCCTTTAATAATTGATACTGCAGGCCGAGATTCCACTCATAGACCTGAGCCGGACGGCTGTTCGCAAAATCGGCCGTGCGTATCAGCAAGCCTAGCGGGTTCTTAGCCGTGAAGGTGCTCAGATTCGGCGACATCGGTCCTACCTGAATCGGAGTACTCGTTGTAAAGGGAGGCGTAACCGTTGTCGCGGCGCTAACAGCCGGAGAGATGACGGTGGGAGCATTCGGAGGATTCGCACCGTAAACGGTAGCGGACTGGTTCATCTCTCGCGGTCCGTAGAAGATTCCGGAACCACCTCGAATCGTCCATTTCGTTGATGGGCTATAGGCGAATCCCAGGCGCGGCGCGAAGTTCAGATCATGACCGGCGACGATCGCTTTCGAGAAACCGTTCTGTCCCGGGACAACGAATTGGCCGGTAGCCGCATCAAACAGGGCCCCACGGTCTCGGGCGTCAACCGGTTGCGTGTATAACTCATAACGAAGACCCATGTTCACGGTAAGCTTGGAAGAAACCTTCCAGTCATCCTGAAAGTACGTACCGACATACAGGTCGCGCATGCGCGCCCAATCGAGCAACTGGGTTCCGGTAAGCTGGGCGGGATCGCCGAGCAGAAAGTCAGCCAGTGGCGCACCCGAGTTTGGGCTATTCGATGATGAACTAAAAATTGACCCGTAGACGGTCNNCGAGCCAGTCGGCCGGCAGCTCGCGCTGCAGCCGCGCGAACACATCCTCCACACCCTTGAAATGCGCCGCGAACACCGTGTCGAAGCGGTCACGCCGGACATCGGCGCCCATCTTGAATGAGTGAGCCCCTTTGTTCCAGGAAAGATCGTCGGCACCCTCAAACAGGTTCTCTATGTTCAGGTTGGGACCGCCCGGACCAAGCGAAGTGAATTCCTGGGAACCACCGGTAGAGGAACCGGAATAAGAGAAAAGAATCTGCGGAAACGTCTGCGCGGGAAATGGATACAGGGCAATTCCGTTATTGTTTGCAAAAGTGACTCCCTGCTGTGTCTGCAACTCTTCCAGACTTCCATTGTGCCTCGTGTAGCCAAAGCGCGCCTCGTTTACCAGGCTCGGAGTAAAAAGGTGAACTTCATTCAGCACCACATTGGTTGAATTGTTGATATTATTGGTACCGCCGCCCAGGAACCCGCTGAAATTGCCAGGGTTTGTGCTGGTCTGGATGGCTCGTGAGCCGCGCACAAACAAACTGTCTTTCTGAGAGATCTGGTGATCGCCACGCACATCGAACTGGTCGCTGTTGAAGGGTTGGCTACCGGTAAAGAGATAGTTTGCGGCTTGCGCGCCCGGAGCGCCATAATTTGGCAGAGGCAGCAAAGCCAACGTTGCCAAAGCGCCGGCACTGAGTTGCGAAGTGGGAATTATGTTGCCTGGGAATGGCGTGCTGGTTACCAATCCCTTAGAGTTCAACGCACGTGATGCCGGATTGTAGATGGTATTCGGGTATGCGGAAAAGTTTCCCACACGAAATGCCGGAGGAGGAATGTCGATGACTGTGGAGGATGCCGACGTTCTGCGACGGACGCCTTCATAGTCGACAAAGAAAAATGTTCGATTGTGTCCGTTGTAAATTTTTGGCAACACGATGGGACCGCCAAGGGTAAACCCAAATTGGTTCTGCTTGTATGGCTGCCGTGGGGTGCCTGAAGCGTTGGAAAAGAAATTGTTCGCGTCGAACACGTTGTTGCGTACAAACTCCCAAGCGTCTCCATGTATCGCATTGGTTCCCGATTTGGTTATCGCACTAACTATTGTTCCGGCCGAACGCCCGAACTCCGCGCTATAGTTATTCGTCTTGACCTTGAACTCGGCAACGGCATCCACAGAGGGCGAGTAGTTGATCCCGTTATATCCGATACTGCCTCCCGTGGAGACGGTGTTGTTATCGATGCCATCCAGGAGAATATCGTTGCTCTGATAGCGGCCGCCGCCCCCGGTGAATGGCAAGTTCGAGTTAATGCCCTTTACGGGAACCGAATTTCCAGACAGCAGTCCCAGCGACCAAACGTTTCGACCATTCAGTGGGAGATCGAGAATCTTTTTGTTATCGATCACCTGTCCTAAAGAGGAAGTCTCGGTATCCACCAGCGGAGCTCCTCCGGTCACCTCCACTGACTCAGTGACAATGCCTGGCTGCAAGGTGACGGGCAGATTGACTACCTTGTCCACCTCCAGGGTAATGTTGTTAAACACCTCGGCCTTGAATCCCTGCNNTTAGAGACGACAGCACGCGATTCCGAGGTGTCTTTCTGGACAATCGTGACTTTCGCGTTCGAAATCACCGCCCCGCTTGAGTCGCGGATAGTGCCTGTGATCGTTGAACTGGAGACCTGCGCCAGCGCAAGTCCGAGAGTAAGCGGCACCAACACGAAGTACCGAACAAATGCAAACATGGCAAACTCCAATCTTTCGATAAAACTTATTTACTTGCGTCCAACCTGCACGCCCGTTATTTCTTCCAAAACTCGAATCGATCCGCAAATGTCCTCGTCGCCAAGGCCTTTGGCAATGGCCGTGCGCAGAAGTTGCTGAGATAAGGCGGTGAGCGGAACGGGAATGTTCATCTCGGCGGCGGCACTCACCATCAGGGCCATATCCTTTTCAAGCCACTTTACGGAAAAGTTAGTTGAAAAATCCCGCCGGAAAACAGCCGGCGCTTTCGCCGCGATGAGTCCCGTCCGGGCCGCGCTGTTATTCAGGATGTCGAGCATCAGCGTCGGATCGACGCCGGCTTTCGTACTCATCACGAATCCCTCGTTAAACGCCTGCAGCAAGTTGCCCAGAATCAGGTTCTGCGTCAACTTGGCTCGCAGGCCCATGCCGTGAAGACCGCAATAGTAGAAAGTCTTTCCCATCGCCTCAAACCACGGCTGGACTTTATCAAAAACAGGGCGAGGGCCCCCGACCATGAACGTTAGCGTCGCGTTTTCCGAACCAGCTTTCGATCCTGTGCAGGGAGCATCCAGGAAATCGATCCCGCTTTGCTCCAACTCCCGCGCTATCTCGACGCTTGCCGACGGAGCGATCGTGCTGCAGTCAACCACCACCGAGCCCTTTGCCGCTCCTGCGCTCAGTCCATTCTGGCCGACAATCACTTGCCGCGACATCCCGGTATCGCCAACACAAACAAACGAGCACTCACAAGCGGCTGCCAGCGCCGCCGGATCCGCATAAAAGACCGCCCCATGCGTCTCGGCAAAGGCTTTTGCCTTCGCGCTGTCATGCGACCACACGGCGACCTCATGCTGCGCTTTGCAAAGGTTCTGCGCCATTGGCGCACCCATAATTCCTAATCCCAAAAATCCTAGCCTCGCCAATGAATCTCCTCTTACTGAATCCGAAAAACGTAGGTGTATAAAAGCACCAGCAACCCGACAGCGGACGCCAGAATAATACTGTGTTTAAGCGTGAACCGAAAAAGCCGAGCCTGATCGGCAATGGAAAGACCGGTGGCTGCCGCCGCCACCGCGATGGTTTGAATGCTGATCATCTTGCCCATTACTCCTCCCGCCGAATTGGCCGCCGCTATCAGAACCGGTGGCAAATCCAAGCGCTCCGCCGTCACGACTTGGAGGCTGCCGAACAGAGCATTGGCAGATGTGTCCGATCCGGTCAGAAACACTCCGAGCCAGCCCAGCAGCGCGCTGAAAAAAGGAAATAAAAATCCGGTTGCCGCAAAAGCCAACCCCAGGGTGCCGGTCGCTCCGCAATAATTCATTACGAATGCCATAGCTAACACCGCCGTCACGGTAACGGTGGGTAAGAACAACTGCCTCGACACCGAACCCAGCAGCCTGAAGAAAGATTCCGGCTTCATTCGCAACAGCACTGCCGAACAAGCCGCCGACAACATACAGGAAGTGCCGGGTGCGGCCAGCCAGTTCAAGTTGTACATCGCGCCATATTTGGCACTCTTGGTAAGCACCGGCGGCATGCGCTGTATCTCGTTATGCAGCCACGGCCATGGAAAACTGATGCTTACCGCGTTCAGCAGTTGCTGCACTGGCTTCAGCCCCCACACCAATACGAAGCAAACGAGTAGCAGGTAGGGCGACCACGCCATCAGAATCTCGCCCGCAGAGTACGAAGTGCCAGCTTCCAGCACCGCCGCGCTGCTTACCGCTGCCTGGGTGGTTGATGATGGCTTCGAAATGAACCCCGGCGTGGTTCGCTCGATTTTCTCTGCCGCACCGCCGTCGCCAAAGTTGCGCGCGCTCATTACACTCCGGGGGTGCCAGAAACGAAGCAGCACCACCAGCGCCACAATGGCAGACAGTGAACTTAGAATGTCGGTGAGTTGGGCGCCGATGAAATTTGAGACAAAGAACTGCACGCCTGCAAACGCCAATCCACAGGTCAAGACGGCCGGCCACACTTCCCACACTCCCGAAACGCCGGCCGCTGTTGCAATCAAATAAGCCGGCAGAATAAAGGAGATGGGCGCGCAAACACGGCCGACATCCGCGCTCAAGCGATCCACGGGCAATCCAGTGATGCCGGCCAGCGTAATTACTGGCGTACCGATGGCTCCGAATGCGACCGGCGCGGTATTGGCCAGAAGACAGAGGCTGGCGGCATAAAACGCCGAGAATCCAAGCCCTGTCATCATCCCGGCGGCAACGGCGACCGGAGTACCGAATCCAGCGCCGCCCTCTAGAAAAGCCCCGAAAGCAAAGGCGATCAGCAGGATCTGCAGCCGCATATCGGTTGTGATTCCGCCAATGGAGCTCCGGATCACTTCGAACTTACCCGTCTGAACCGTGATGCGGTAGAGCATAATCGCCCAGAAAACGATCCAGCTAATGGGAAACAAACCGAATGCCGCGCCATAAGCGGCCGAACTCATCGTATGCCGGAAAGACATCCCATAACCGAAAACAGCCAAAAGCAGTGTTGTTCCGCATCCCGCCAGTGCGGCTTCCCAAGCCGGCCGCCGCTTGCCCGCCAGCAGCAGCAGCAATACCAGAATGGGTAGAGCCGCGATGCCGGCAGAGACGAACAGGTTTTGCCCCCAGACAGAGTAAGACTGCTGCCACAGGGGAGTCATAACGCGGCACCGTCAATCGAAAGCGATTGGTTCAATGGTAAGACCATTACAGCTACGTGACATGGTATAAAGGTCTGACCTCTAAGTCAAGATCTTTCTTTATGGGGCGCGTCACTGGCATAATTGAGAAACACAAACATGCACGGACGAGCAAAAGTTGCCACCGACATCGTGCCTTTACCACGCACAACGTTGACCGCCTCGGCGTTCGAACAGTTAATTTCCTACGTTGTTAACGGCGCATGGAAAGCGGGGGATCGCATTCCTCCTGAGCGTGAGCTTTGCCAGAAACTGGGCATAGCGCGAACGTCTCTGCGCGAAGCTCTGAAGGCAATGGAACTCATCGGTATGCTTGACAGCCGAGTCGGAGATGGCACGTTTGTATGTCCGCGCTCGGAGTTCTTGTCGCGCCCCTTGCTTTGGGCTTTTACCGGTACGGACCATGCGGAACTGCGCGACATAATGGAAGCGCGCGAATTCCTGGAACAGGACTTGGCTGGTCTTGCGGCGGAAAGAGCGACCGAAAGCGAACTGGAAAGCATCGGTGCCGCGTTAAAGAAGATGCGAAAAGGGCTCGCCGCCGGAGAATCGACCTTGGAAGCGGACATGGAGTTTCATTTAGCCATTGCAAAAGCAGCGCACAACGAAGTGCTGCATAATGCCGTTCAATTGCTCCGCAATCTGATGCGAAAGTGGCTGGTTCTCAAACTCATGATTCCGTTAGTTCCGGCCAAGGTGCTGAAGCAGCACGAAGCAATTTATCGCGCTATTCGGGCCAGAGACCGGGAAGCCGCCAGGACTGCCATGTGGGCTCATCTGGAGGATACGGCGCATCTTATATCGCGTGTTGTCGAAACCAGGCAGACCGCCGTCAACGGCAAAGGCCGCTAGCTCCTTTTTTGTCTATTGAACAACTACCAACTCGNNCGTCTATTGAACAACTACCAGCTCGTAGTCTGTAAGCCTGGGAACAACGAACTCGGAATACTCTCCACTCCGCCTGATTGCGATCGTTCCTGGTGATCGCACACTCTGCGCCTGAGTAAAGGCCCCCGCCAGCCGGATGTGAATGTTTGTCATTGGAATAGGCGCGAAATATCCGGTTTGCGAGTGGCCGCTCAAATTGACTAGATGCAGAAGTTGGCGGCCTTTTTGCTTCATCCAAGTGATTTCGACCAGCGGATGCGCGTCGGTCTCCATCTGCCGCCGCGGATTGAGATGATCCAGCACACCCTCGAATATTGCAGCGTGCGCTGGCAGGCTCTCCCGGTAGTAAATCGCAGCCAAATCCCAGGGAATCCATGCAACTGTTCCTTTTCCTTTCGCCACAATAACCAGGCCCGGCTTATTCGTATCCTTCATGTCGACGTGAACCAGTTCCGGAGGTCCAAACATCGAAGGAGGAATCAGCGTAAGCGCGGGCGTCGCGCCCTCCGTGTCCAGTTCTGTATACGGACCGTTCGTCATCACTAAATCCGTGTCTCCCAGGGACGGAAAGAATGTTCGGTTGCGGACCCGAAAGTAAGCCTTCAGGTCTTTCGAACGCTCCACCACCGGTGCTACATGAAACTCCGGCTCGCTGTGACTGACAATTAATACCCGGCCTCCTTGTTCTGCGTACTGCTCCAATTCCTTCGGAGCCCAATCACTTGCAATCACTACGTCGAATTTTCGCTTTGCCAGTACATCGATGTTGTCCGAAACTGCGAACGGAACATGCGACTCACTCAATAGCCGGAACAGTCCTCGATACGAACTCTCGTTGTAACTTCGTCCTGTTCCAGCTGGCGCTCCCAACAGAAGCACGCGCGCGGCGCTTTCCTGACCAACGTAATACTGCTCGTTTTCCGCCAGCCACCGGAACACGGGAGCAGCTGTCTCCACCGCCTGCCGGTCCTGCTGATCCAGCGTGCCATTTACCTCAAAAGCAAGCGCGCCGCCGTTGGCCACGTTCTCCCATAAACGAAGCGCAATTTCGTCGCGCGGCACCGTGGCAAAGCGCCACCAGTAATCCACGAACTGCATGCAAAGATTCACCGCCATCTTGCCGGGCCGGCCGTTCATGGCCCGATTCACGTTATCGCTGGCCGAGTAAGGCCACATGGGTAGAGGTCGCTCAACGGCCGTGTTCGATTCCGACATGATTCCATCGGTAGACTCTTGCACATAGTTGAAATATCCGGCCTTGGGGCGTATCTTGTGGATCAGATCTCCAAACGAGGCGGCAACTTCTCGCGATGAAAGGAACATGAACCGGCGGTAGTCGTCATCCGGCTTGTCCGGAATGGCGCGCTGAAACATCGCCTGATATTTGCGCTTGCAAACATCACAGTGACACAGGCCCAGTTCGTTGCCGCTGTAATCGCGCGCCTGGTTGCCGAACGCGTTGAAGAATAACCCGTCAACGTCGTATTTTTCCAAACCTTCACTAAGAATCTTCATCGCCTGTTGGCGATAATAACCGCCATTAATGCAGGTCGAGTAGAGACTGTTATAGATGGCAGGGGACCCATCCGCTTTGCGAAAAAACCACTCCGGGTGCGCGTCAAAGACAGTCTTCCTGGTCTTGCTGAAATCAAACCGGCCAATCACTCGAATTCCCCGCGCGTGTGACTTTCGCAGTACATCACCGAAAAGGTCCTGGCCCGCGGGCAGATACGGGCTCGGATAGTGAAATTCTACGGTAGTCGGATAATACGCCGAAATTCCGCCCATGCCCATCAATAGGACGTTGGCGCGCATCTCCGAAAGCTGCCCCACCAGACGGTCCGAATTTAGAGTGGCGTCTGTCTCACGAAGATTCGTCTGCACCCACCGAATCGGTTCGTTCATCCACCATCCCCCTTCACCCAGGGCAAGCGAAGGAATCAGGCAGATGGCGCAAAGCGCGCAAGGCCAGGGTGCGAATTTAAGCAAGTTTTCACCTCAGATAACAGTTTCAGCTATGGTATTAAGGTAATACCATTTCGTCAATCTTATTTCTTGC
>PLRJ01000114.1 GCA_003163855.1 Bryobacterales bacterium
GTGGCATCGCGCGCGGCCAGGATAGTAACGTTGTTGCGGCTGCTCTCGCGAATTTCAATGGTGTCGTTGATGCTGACGGTGAACGAAGGAATGTTCACCTTCTTGCCGTTAACCGTAATGTGACCGTGACGGACAATCTGGCGGCCGGAAGCGCGGCTGGTGGCAAGGCCCATACGATATACGACGTTGTCCAGGCGCTTTTCGAGAGTCGCAAGCATCAATTCGCCGGTGATGCCCTTGGCTTTTACGGCTTTCTCGTACAGGTTACGGAACTGGCCTTCAAGCACGCGGTAGTATCGGCGCGCCTTTTGCTTCTCACGCAGTTGCAGACCATAGCCAAGCACTTTGGCCTTGGTCTTTTTGTTCTGCCCATGCTGTCCGGGAGGGAAATTGCGCTTTTCGATGGCACACTTTTCAGTGTGGCAGCGCTCGCCCTTCAGGAATAATTTCATGCCCTCGCGGCGGCATAGCCGACATACGGGGCCACTATAACGTGCCAATCAAGAACCTCCAATAAATGGTCAGGTGCGGTTTACAACCTGGGGTCTTCATCCCGCTTACAGTCAAATACAACCGGGCATTTCAAAAGTCCGGCAAAATCAAACGCGGCGCGTCCAAACTTAAACGCGGCGCTTCTTCGGCGGGCGGCAGCCGTTGTGCGGAATGGGCGTAACGTCGCGAATGGATTTCACTTCGATACCCGCCGTAGCCAGCGCGCGCACAGCCGATTCACGTCCAGAACCAGGGCCAGCCACACGAACTTCGACCGAGCGCAGACCGGATTCCTTTGCTTTGTTAGCAGCCGTGAGGGAAGCCTGCTGGGCTGCGAACGGCGTGCCTTTACGCGANNNTTCTTAAAACTCTTCTTTTTAGTGGACTTTGCAGGTGCCTTCGCCATGTACGTGTTTCTCCGGAATTAGGTCTTTCCAGTCGCCTTTTTCTTGTTGGCGACGGTACCCTTGCGCGGACCTTTGCGCGTACGGGCGTTGGTGTGTGTGCGCTGGCCACGGGCCGGCAAACCGCGGCGGTGACGCAAGCCGCGATAGGAGCCCATTTCCATCAGGCGCTTGATGTTCATGGAGACTTCCTTGCGGAGGTCGCCTTCAATCGCGCCTTCTCCTTCAATCAGGTTGCGAAGGTGGTTGGTTTCTTCTTCCGTAAGGTCGGCGACCTTCTTTTCCGGGTCAACCTGAGCCCGGTGCAGAAGCGACAGAGCGCGCGTGCGCCCAATGCCGTAAATATAAGTCAGCCCGATAGCTGCTCGCTTCTTTGCTGGTAAATCAACGCCTGCGATACGCGCCATAAATATCCTCTACTTGTCCCTAACCCTGCCGCTGCTTGTGCTTAGGATTGCTGCAGATTACACGAACCACGCCATGGCGATGAATCACCTTGCATTTGTCGCACTGCTTCTTAACCGATGCTCGCACTTTCATGGGATCAACTGCCCTTTCGTCAATACTTCCAAAATTCTGCCGCGCGTCCGGTCTTGAACGGAGAGTGCAACGCGCACCCGGTCGCCCACCCGCAAACGCACGAAATTCGCCCGCTGAGTGCTTGGCAGGTGAGCAATCAACTGATGCTCCCCTTGCAAGCGGACTCGCACGAGCGCGCTGGGTAAAAGCTCAACCACGACACCCTCTGCGTTACGTTCCGCAGAAGCAGGCTGCTCGTCTTCCACCGTTACCTGCCCAATCCCGCCGGTTTAGGGCCGGGACAAAACCCAAGGTCCGTTATCGGTTACCGCCACCATGTGTTCAAAGTGGGCCGAATAAGAACCATCTTTCGCAACAGCCGTCCACTTGTCGGACAGCACTTTCGTTTCCGCTTTACCGGCATTCACCATCGGCTCAATTGCCAGCACCATGCCCGGTTTCAGACGCGGATTTTCGCCACGCCTGTCCACATAATTCGGCACTTGGGGCTCTTCGTGCAGCGAAGTACCGATCCCGTGCCCAACAAATTCGCGAACAATCGAAAAGCCGTTCAAAGTGACATACTTTTCTACCGTTCCGCAAACATCGAACAACCGATTTCCGGCACGCGTCCGGTCGATCGCCAACTCTAAACTCTCTTCAGTGACCTTCAGCAGCCGTTTTACCGACTCATTCACTTCACCGATGGCGACCGTTACCGCGGAATCGCCAAAATAACCTTCCAACAAAACTCCAGTGTCAATCGACACGATGTCGCCCGACTTCAGCTTACGCTTGGCCGACGGCATCCCGTGCACCACCTCTTCGTTTACCGAAGTACAGAGCGCAAACGGATACTTGGTACCGGCCGCCTGGGAATAATAACCCTTGAAAGCCGGCGAAGCACCCGCATCCGCTATCATCCGTTCAGCCGCGACTTCCAAATCATGGGTCGTCACGCCTTCCGCGACCATCGCCTTCAAGTCCTGCAAGATTTGATAGACAAGGAGTCCGCTTCTGCGAAGCTTTTCCAACTCCACCGAACTGCGCCGCACAATCACGCCCGAATCTCCTGCGAACCAGAAACCTTCAACTCTATGCCAGCGGCAACCAACTCTTCACAGATCTTTCTACTGACCTGATCCGGCTGCGCACTGCCCGCATCAATCTCAAACAACGGCACACCAGCTTCCTTGAAGAAATTCAGGATGGGCACGGTCTGCAAATCGTACTCCCGAAGACGCTCGCGAATAACCGATTCACGGTCGTCTTCACGCGTCACCAGAGGTGTCCCATCCTTGTCGCAGATGCCTGCCACTTTAGGAGGGCTCGTCGTCAAGCTATAGAGGGTTCCACAAAACGGACATTGTCGACGTCCACTCAGGCGGGCTACGATTTTTTCGTAGTCAACCACCAAGTGTAGCACGATTCCGCGAAACCCAATACTCGCCAACAACTCCAACAGCACACGCGCCTGATTCACGGTACGCGGGTAACCGTCGAGGATCATACCCGCGTCGCAATCGGCGTCAACCACGCGCTGTTTTACCAGCGCATTCACCATATCGTCGGGGACCAATTTCCCCGCCTTTAGCAACTCCTGGGCCGCTATACCGATCTCATCATGCTCGGCGATGTGGCCGCGCAGCATATCGCCGGTGGAGATATGCGGACCCGAAATACATTGACTCAGAAGTTTCGCCTGCGTTCCTTTGCCGGAACCGGGAGATCCAAACAAGATAATGGCCGCAGACTTACAGTTCTGAGTTGCTACTTCCAAAAGGTTGTCTTAGCCCCTCCGCCCGCGCTGCCGGCCCGAGCGTGGCGTAAATCCGTCGTAATGACGCATGATCAACTGCGCTTCCACTTGGTTCACCGTGTCCATGGCCACGCCAACCACAATCAGCAGCGAGGTGCCGCCAAAGTAAAAAGTAACGCCTAGCCCGTCCAGCAGCCAGCGGGGAAAATGCGCGTCGATAAAGTTGCCAACCACTGGCAGACGCTGCAGTTTGATCCCCTGGATGAGAATGCTGGGGATGGTTGCCAGAATCGCCAGGTAGAGACCGCCTACGACTGTAATTTTGGACAGAATTTTGTCCATGTAGTCCGCAGTGTTCTTGCCGGGACGAATGCCAGGAATAAAGCCGCCGTACTTGCGCATGTTGTCAGCAGCTTCGGTCGGATTAAAGATGATCGAAATATAAAAGAAGCAGAAGAAGACAATCAGCAGAACGAAAGCAATGTAGTAAAGCGGCTCCGCGCCGCCCAGCGAACTTAGCATGGAGGCGAGCCAGCGGTTGTTCTTGACGACGGGAAATTGCAGGAAGGTTTGCGGCAGCGCCAGCAATGAGGACGCGAAGATGATGGGGATGACACCGCCGGCGTTGACTTTCAGCGGCAGGTGCGTGGATTGACCGCCCATCATGCGGCGCCCGATGACGCGCTTGGCGTATTGGACCGGGATGCGGCGTTCGCCGCGCTCNNATGATGAGCGACATACCGTTGCCGATGCCGCGATCGGTAATCTGTTCACCTAGCCACATGATGAAGGCCGAGCCCGCGGTAAAGGTAAGAGTTGTCAGCGCCAGGAAGCCAAAGCCGGGGTTCAGGACGAAGTTGCCGTCGGAACTCTGCAGCGCAACGGCAATCCCGATGGACTGGATAATGGCGAGACCAACTGTCAGATAGCGCGTCCACTGCGTTATCTTGCGGCGGCCGAGTTCGCCTTCCTTCTGCAATTTCTCNNCCCAGGAATCCGCCAGACGCATTGCGCATGAAGAACGCCTGAAAGCGGATGGTATCGATGCCTGGAGTCGGAATGTAGGCTCCGACGCGATAAACCGCCAGCAGGGCCAGCGTGAAGAGGACGCGGTTTCGCAGATCCGGAATCCGGAACATGTTGGCCAGCGCTTCAAAAAACTTACTCATAGTCGTTTAGGACTTCCCAGTGAGATTGGAGCTACTTGGTTTCTTCTGCCGGCGCAGCAGGCCGGGCAATAACTTCAGCGGTGCCGCCGGCCTTCTGGATTTTCTCCAGGGCGGACTTTGAAAACAAATGCGCTTTCACGGTGATGGCGCGGGTCAAATCGCCATTGCCCAGAATTTTGAGCCCGTCTTCCATCTTCTTAAGAACACCGGCCTGCATCAGCGATTCCGGGGTGAAGGTATCGCCCTGCAACTCTTGAAGCGCGCTGACGTTGACGATGGCGTATTCCTTGCGGAAGATGTTGGTGAAGCCGCGCTTGGGCAGACGGCGATGGAGCGGCATCTGGCCGCCTTCAAAACCGCGCATCATGCTGTAGCCCGAGATGGACTTGGCACCCTTGGCGCCGCGCCCCGCGAACTTCCCGCGACCGGTCCCCATGCCCTGGCCTAAGCGACGCTTTTTATGTTGCTGACCCTTCGGTGGGCGCAGATTACTTAGATTCATGTTCGTTTCCCTGGCCTTACTAGTCGCCCACGATGGCGAGCAGATGCGGAACCTTCTTAACCATGCCGCGAAAACCGGGCGTGTCGGGACGTTCCACCGTGCGATTCATTTTATGAAGCCCCAGCGACTTCACTATGTTTTTATGCTTCTGTGGCGTGCAGATGACGCTGCCAATAAGCTTGATTCTAATTTTGCCTTCGGCCATATGCTTTGCCTTTTCGCTTCCTACAGTTTTTCAATGGGCAGCCCGCGCATATCGGCAACGGCCGTTTTGTCGCAGAGCTGTTCCAGCGCATCGATAGTCGCTTTCACCACGTTATGGGCGTTATGCGAACCGATGGATTTGGTTAAGACGTTCGGAATGCCGACGGCCTGAATGACCGCGCGGACCGGACCACCCGCAATGACGCCGGTACCGGCGGGAGCGGGTTTCAACAATACCATGCCGCCGCCAAACCGGCCCAATACCGGGTGGCGAATCGTGGTTTCCAGAACATGCACCTTGCGCAGATTCTTCTTGGCCGCTTCAATTCCTTTTTTGATCGCGGAGGGAACTTCCTTGGCTTTGCCGGTGCCGTAGCCGACCACTTTGGCGGCGGGATCGCCCACCACAACGAGCGCGGAGAAACTCATGTTCTTGCCGCCCTTGACTACTTTGGTTACACGATTGATACTCACAACCTGTTCCTTCAGGTTCAGGTTCTGCGTATCAATGCGCTTGACCGTTGGATTAAATGCCATCGAATTTAGAACTCCAGTCCAGCTTCCCGCGCGGCTTCCGCCAGCGCTTTCACGCGACCGTGATAAAGATATCCACCGCGATCGAATACGACTTTAGTGACGCCTTTGCCCTTGGCGCGCTCGGCGACGGCTTTGCCAATCATCTTGGCTCCGTCGACGTTGCCGCCTTTGCCCTTCAGGTCCTTTTCGGTGGAACCAGCGGAGGCCAAGGTGTGGCCCTGCTGATCGTCGATGATCTGAGCATAAATATGATTGACGCTGCGGAACACAGCCAGGCGCGGACGCTCGGGCGTACCCGAGACGCGGCTGCGAATGCGTTTGTGAATGCGGACACGAATGTCGGCGCGACTTGATTTGGCCATTACTTACCTCCCGCTCCGGTCTTACCGGCCTTCTTGCGCAGCGTTTCGCCGGTATAGCGAACGCCCTTGTTCTTATAGGGGTCTGGCGGGCGCAGCGCGCGAAACTGCGCGGCTACGTGGCCAATAAGCTGACGGTCGAAACCGGTCAGGACAACGTGGGTCTGCTTGTCCACCTTCATCTCAATGCCTTTAGGCAGAAGATATTCGATGGGGTGCGAGTAACCCAGAATAAAAGTAGCGATGTTGCCTTTGACATCAACGCGGAAACCGGTTCCGACGACGTCGAGTTCACGCGTGAAGCCGGTGGAAACACCCTGAATGGCGTTCGCAGCCAGAGCCCGCGTGAGGCCATGCGAGGCAGCCAGACTATCGTTGTCGCGCACAACTTCAAGCGTTGCGCCTTTTTGTTCAAAGCGAATGCCGGGCGGAATTTCGACCGTCAGCTTACCCTTCGGACCTTCCACCTGCATCTGTTTTCCGATATTTAATTTGACCCCGGCCGGCAGGGGTATGGGCTT
Source organism: Bryobacterales bacterium (assembly GCA_003163855.1). Lineage (GTDB taxonomy): Bacteria > Acidobacteriota > Terriglobia > Bryobacterales > Bryobacteraceae > Bog-105. The sequence continues at coordinate 6,467 of PLRJ01000114.1, forward strand.
TTTACCTACTCTTGACATGCTTGTTGGTCCCTTACCAGATCTGACACAGCACTTCGCCGCCGACGCCTTCTTTGCGCGCGCTGGTGCCTGTCATGACGCCTTTCGGAGTGGTCAGAATGTTGATGCCGAGACCGCCCAGGATGCGCGGGATCTCTTTGCTGCCGATGTAGACGCGGCAACCGGGACGCGATACGCGTTCAATCCGCGAGATCACCGGCAGGTTGGCCGGGGTGTACTTCAGATAGAGGCGAATGAATTTCTTCGAGCCTTCTTCGGTCAACTTGTAGTTCAGAATGTAGCCTTCCTCTTTGAGGATGCGGGCCAATTCATTCTTCAGCCGAGACGCCGGAACGTCAACCTTCGCATGGCGCGCAATCAAAGCGTTGCGCACACGCGTCAGCATATCGGCAATGGGGTCTGCTGTCATCTAAAAATCCCTTTCAGCACCTTTCATTGCTGTGCCTTCCGGCACCTTTGATGTCTAGTCAAGGGCCCGTTAGCACGTTTACTTAATAAAACTTGAACTACCAACTTGCTTTGGTCACGCCGGGGATTTCACCCGC
>PLRJ01000096.1 GCA_003163855.1 Bryobacterales bacterium
AACCAGCGCAAAGAACCAGCCCGTCAACAAAATGGGTTCGAATCGCAAAAACGCCAGCAGGAGTCCCACGAAGCCAAAATCCGCCTCACCAACGCCCGCGCCGCTACCGCCGAAATCGAAAACGAAGTCCGCAGCACCATGGAAGTCCCACTTCCCGGTCACATCCGGGTCCCTTTTGAAGACCTCACCGCCGCTTTTCGCCTTACTCTGCAAAATCTAAACAAGGAACTGACCACCGAACTGACAAAAAAGACCGCCGCTTAGGCTCACCGATCACCCAACCGCACACGCCAGCACCCCAACTGTGCCCAAACACGTTTAATCGCCGCCCAGCCGTTATACCCTGGAACCAACAAGGACAACACTCTGTATTTCGAAGACGCGCGCTCGCTAACTCTCCCAGCCGTCGAACTGCTGGAATCGCAAAAAGCCGAACTCGGCTGTCCGAACCTCAAAATCTGGTCCTTAGTCGATTTCACCGAACACGCACGACATCACCCCTTAACCCGCCGGCAAAAAGAAATCATCGTTAATCAGGCCATCCTGCTCATCGATCAGTTTTACGCGCATCTGCCCTTCAAACGAGCTCGTTACGCGGCCGACCCCGTCCAGGGGCTACGCCTCGTGCGCGCCCAGCTCGACAGCCTCAATGACCTGGCCTTTCACGAACAAATGATCCAGGCCCTGGTAAGCCTGCGCGACGCCCATACTTTCTACTCGCTGCCCTTTCCTTATAAAGGAGCCTTCGCTTTCCTGCCGTTCCGCATGGAATGCTTTCATGAGGCTGGCAAATTCGGCCGTCGGCGTTACATCGTCACCCACATTCTGGAAGGCTTTGATCATGAACTCTTTACTGTCAATGCCGAAATAACCTCCTGGAACGGCGTCCCCGTCGATCAGGCAATGCAGCGTGAAGGCCAGGAAGATGTAGGCGCCAATCAATCCTCCCGCATCGCCCGCAGCATCAACCGCAGTTGCAGCCGTTCACTCGCGCTCGCTGTTCCGCCTCGCGAAAGCTTCGTCGTTCTCGGCTACGTTCCCGCCCATGAACCGCGCGACGAATTTGGTATCGTCATGCCCTGGTATATTGCCACCAGCGGCATCATTTCCAAGCCGCGCAAAGGCAGCAGCTCCAGCATCAACGAAAGCATGGCGCAAGCGGCGCGCGTTCGCCAGATGCTGTTCCACCGCCAGGTATACGCTCCGCCTTCCGACGCCGATCCGCAGCAGCAATCAAAGTACCCGCACGTCTTCTCGTTTCAATATGCAGGCGGCGTGCGCCAGAGCGAAGCGCCAAGGGCGCGGATGCCCGCAGCCAATGAAGAAGCGACTCCGCCAGCCCTCTCAGCGGAGCGGCTGACGCCGCGTCCGTCTTGCGCGTCTTCTTTAAACGGCATCGATCCCTCGGTTTTGCACAACCCCGCTCAACCCGATCGCAAATTCGGCTATATCCGCATCTGGACCTTCGATCTCGATCCCGCCGACACGCACGCCTCCAACAAATTCACCGCTGAATTCCAGCGCATCGCTGCGCTCATGCAGAACGTTGCTCCTGACGGACTAATTCTCGATGTTCGATCCAATCCCGGCGGATCCATCGACGCGGCCGAACGCATCCTTCAATGTCTGACACCCAGGCCCATTCAGCCCGCTGCCTTTCATTTCATCTGCAGTGAGACCACCCAGCGCATCGCCTCCCTTCTGCATAACAATCAGGACAAGGCGCAGGCTAATCAGCGTGAGTGGCTGCCGTGGATCAACGATCTTCTCAATTCAGTGACCACCGGCGAAGCCATAACTCCCGGCCGTCCTCTTACCTCACCTGAGCAGGCCAACGATACCGGCCAGATCTATCAAGGCCCCGTCACCCTCATCATCGATGCCATGGCTTATAGCGCTACCGACATCTTTTGCGCCGGTTTCCAGGACCACGCCATCGGCACAATCATCGGCGTTGATTTGAACACCGGCGGCGGCGGCGCCAATCGCTGGTTGCATGAGGAACTCAAGCACAATCTCCAGTTTCACGGCCTCGACATCCCTATGGAAAGCCTGCCCGCCGGAGCCGAATTAGGACTTGCCATCCGCCGCAGTTCCCGTGTCGCCGATAACCTCGGCAACGCCATTGAAGATGATGGCGTCAAAGCCGATATTCCCTACCGCCTGACGCGCAACGACCTGCTTAATAACGATCACGATCTGCTTGCCTTTGCCTGTGCTCACCTGGCCGCCCAGCCCGTCTATTTCTTGAAGATCGTCAATGCCGAACTCCGGGAGGATAGCTTTCACGTGACGGTTAGAAGCCGCAACTTGTTCCGCCTCGAGTGCTTGGTGAATGACTATGTTCAAATCGCAGTTGCAGCAGACGGCCCCGGCGTCTCGTTCCAAGTGCCGGTGCAGGGCATTCTGGATGCGCCCCAGAACCTGCAAATTAATGGCTTCGCCCGGGTGCCGGATGCAGCAGGCGTCATGCAACTGCAATTCGTCGCTACCGATAGCCGCCTCTTCGATGCACCGCTGCAAACAGCCGTTACGGCGGCCGCGAGCGCACAGGGCGCGGATTCGCTCCGCCAGGGGGGAGGAACTCGCTAGCTCTTTCGGCGGAGCGGTTGGCACCGCGCCCGTCTTTAGCGGGTTCCGTAAGAGTTAACCTTCAAAGTATGATCGGCTCCATGGTGGCGCATTACCGCATCACTGGCAAAATTGGTGAAGGCGGCATGGGGGTTGTCTATAAAGCCGACGACACCAAGCTGGAACGCGTCGTCGCCCTCAAGTTTCTGCCCGATTCCGCCATGCCGGAAACCAGCCGCCAGCGCTTCTTGCAGGAAGCCCGCGCCGCCGCCGGCATTCAACATCCCAACATCAGCCCCATCTTCGAGATCAACGAGCACGAAGGCCGCCCTTTCTTTGCCATGGCCTTCTTGGAAGGAAAGCCCATCTCGGAGTTGTTGGAGACCGGTCCGCTACCCTACCGAAAGGCCGTTGATATCGCCCTGCAAATTGCCGCTGGACTCGAAGCCGCTCATCAGCACGGTATCGTCCATCGCGATATCAAAAGCAGCAACATTCTGGTCGGCACCGGCGGTCACGTCAGCATACTCGATTTCGGATTAGCCCTCCGCCCTGACGCCCAACGTTTCACCACCCCTGGCCTCGCCTCCGGCACCGCCGCCTATATGTCCCCCGAGCAGGCGCAAGGCTTGGAGGTCGATCTGCGCTCCGACCTTTGGTCCCTTGGCGTCGTTCTCTACGAAATGTTGACCGGCAAGCTGCCCTTTCATCGCGAAAGCGTTTTCAGCGTCATGTACGCCATCGTCAATCAGGAACCGCTGGCCCTTTCTCCGCTTGGCCCGTCGGTTCCAAAATCGCTTGAAGCCGTGTTGAATCGCGCGCTCGCCAAAGATCCAGGGCAAAGGTATCAATCCGCCGCGGAAATGGCTGACGCGCTGCGTCGCGTCCGCAACGTAGACACCCAACAGACCCGAACTGTGACCTCGTTCCAGACCATCGTCTCGGCAAAATCCGCATGGGCCAAAATCGACGCGTTGAAATATACGGCCGCCATCATTGTTCTTGCTGCTGTCGCCTATTTTGTCTGGCATCATTACTACCATCCGCCCGTTCCTCTGTCCCAGGAAAAGAAAATTGCCGTTCTCCCCTTTGACATCATCGGCAACCAGTCCGACGATTCTTTGCGCGCCTTGGCCGACCGCCTGACTGAAAGCATCACCGCCAAACTGTCGCAGGTGGAAGCCTTTCAAGGCAAGCTCATAGTTGTGCCGGCAACTGAAATCCGCTCGCACAAAATCAACACCGCCGCCGACGCCCTCCGACTTTATGGCGCTAACATCGTGCTCACCGGCAGCGTGCAGCGCTGGAACGACAAAATTCAATTTAACGAGGTGCTGGAAGATACTGCCAGCGTCCGGCAGTTGGGTTCAACCTCGTTCGAGTTCGGCTCGGATAAACCAGACGACGGCCGCAACCTTGCTGTGGACAGCTCCATCCACCTGCTCCAGGGCAAGCTTATGCCCGCTACCCTCAATGCTGTCGACGGGGGTGAAAACTCCGTTCCGGGAGCCCATAGCGACTATATGCGCGCTGTCGGCTACTTGGCCCGCTATGATATGACCGGCAATGTCGATCGTGCCATCGGGAGCCTCGAAAACGCCATTTCTGCCGATCCTAAATACGCGTTGGCGCATGCCGCCCTGGGCGAAGCTCACTGGCGCAAAGCCAAGCTCACCAGCGACAAAAAGGAGTCTGCTCTGGCGCTGGCCAGCGTTCAACTTGCTCTGCGCCTGGATAGCCGCTTACCGGCCGCGCATGTCGAACTGGGTGAGATCTATAGCGAAAGCGGCGAACCCGGCCTCGCCATAACGGAAGCGAAGAACGTCCTCCAGCAAGAACCCAACAACGCCAAAGCGTATCGCGTCTTAGGCGCGGCTTATGCAGCAAAAAACAATTTCTCCGAGGCCGAGGCGAATTATCAGAAAAGCATTGCCTGTCAGCAGGCCGACTGGTACGGCTATTTCGCGCTTGGATACTTCTACGTCCAGCGCGGACGTCTGGCCGATGCCAGAACCGCCTTCGACACCGCGCGCGAATTGACTCCCAACAACTCTGTGGTACTAGCCAACCTGACCGTTCTGGACATGCGCGAAGGCAAATTCAAACAGGCCGCCGACCTGTGTCAGGAGACTCTCAAATTCGATAGCGGATACAAGACCTACGTAAGTCTTGGACTCGCTTACTACTACCTCCACCGCTATCAGGAAGCGGCCGCGGCCATGAATACCTCGGTCAAACTAGCGCCCGGTTACTATCAGGGCTGGGGAAACCTGGGAACCATCTATCGCCACTTGCCAGGCAGCGAAGACAAAGCAAGGCAATCGTTTCTCAAGGCCATTGAACTCGCGAACAAAACTCTTCAGGTCTTACATAACGATCTGCGCGCCCACGCTAACCTTGCCGAATACTACGCCAAGCTAGGTGACACAAAGAAAGCGCTGGCTGAAGTTGATCAGATCCCGGAAGCTTCACGCGGACCCTTCATCGACCGCATTATTCTGGTCTATCAATTCTCAGGTGACCACCGTCGCGCTGCCGAGATGCTGCGCTCCATTCCTGAGAATAGCCCGGTAATTAGCTATCTTAAGAACGATCCCGATCTGGCAGGATTGTCTGACGTTCACTGACCGTCCGGGCCATCCGGCGCAACCGACGGCAAGCCCAGTATGTCCAGCAGAATATTGGCCGCCGATACGATGTCGGCGCGCACCGCCTTCTTGCTAATGGCTTCTTTCCTGATCGCATCCTGAAGAATCTGTATCGCCTCACTAATCTGTGAAACGGAGTCCGTAGTGTCAGTCATAGTCCCAGGAGTCTATCACAAAGCCGCTGATTGGCGGTCTCTGCCCGGCTGCGAACCATCAGCGTGTCGAGTTCGCTGATGGGCTTGTCGCGCAGGCCGGCCCGGCGTTACCGCACATCAATTAGAAAGCGAACTGTTACAAGCGGCCGACAAGAACGATACACCCTTCACCCGCACCGCGCCGCAGGTCGTCTTTCTGCCCGATGCGGTCCGCAGTCCTATTTGGATTTTTGGAAGTTCATTTTTCATCAGCATCATCCTGGTTTGCGTCGCGCACAGCTCGCGCTTTCACCGCCGCGATTCCGATCATCCCGGCATAGCTAACGGAAACTGGCGCTGGTGGTTCTTTCTCCGCCCCTTTCTTAAACGCGGCGCATTTTTACGTTCTCCACCAGGTGATCGTTGCCCTTCTCCAGAATCAGGTGCGCTCGGTCGCGCGTAGGGAGGATATTCTCACGCAGATTCTTTAAGTTGATCTGCTCCCAAATCCTGGCCGCCATCTGAGTCGCTTCCTCCTCTGTCAAGTCGGCATAACGGTGGAAATAAGAAGAACTGTTTCGAAAAACCGTCTCCCGCAGATGCAGGAAACGCTCCACGTACCACTTCTCGATCACGTCTTCTTCCGCATCCAGATAAATCGAAAAGTCGAAGAAATCCGACACAAACATGCGCGCCCCATCGCGACCGTTATCCGGCGATTGCAAAACGTTCAACCCTTCCAGAATCAGAATGTCAGGCTGGCGCACCTGCTGGCTCGCACCCGGAACAATATCGTAGTGCAAATGCGAATACACCGGCGCCGACACCAGTTCAGCACCAGCCTTCACATCAGCCAGGAACTGCAACAGCACCCGCTGGTCGTAGCTTTCCGGAAATCCTTTGCGCTGCATCAGACCGCGTTCTTCCAGAACGGCGTTCGGGTGAAGAAAGCCATCGGTTGTCACAAGCGCAACATTCGGATGATCCGGCCAGCGTGCCAGAGCAGCCCGCAGTACGCGCGACAAAGTGCTCTTGCCCACCGCCACGCTACCGGCTATGCCGATGATATAAGGGACGCGTTCCGGCCCAGGGGTGCGCATGAACGCGCGTTTTGCTTCATAAAGATGCTGCACCGCGGCGACGTGCAGATTTAAGAATCGCGACAGCGGAACGTAAATATCTTCCACTTCACGGACCGAGACGTATTCGTTGATGCCGCGCAGGTTATTTAGCTCCGCTTCACTTAGAAGCAGCGGAGTATGCGCGCGTAAAGCTTTCCATTGCTGGCGATCAAAGGTGATGTAGCGGCTATAAGAAGATGCCATTCGTACGCCTCCATCTTGCCAGCAGGCAAGTTAGTTCTCTGAGGCGGTGGCAGGTTTACGGAAGAAAATGATGTGTTGCCAGGGCAGAGTATCGACTACTTTCTCGAAGCGATAGCCTTCCGGCAGGACCTCGGCCTTTACTTCTTCGACGCTCATCTTATGTTCCGGCCGAATAGGAACGCTGGGATCTTCCTTGCGGTATTCCAGAAGCACCAGCCTGCCACCCGGCTTCAGTGAGTCTCTGATGCGGTCCAGCATGCGCTGCGGGCGCGAAAACTCATGGTACACATCCACCAGAATCACCAGGTCCAGCTTGGAGGCAGGCAACTTGGGGTCAGATTCGGTTCCCAGAATTGTGACAATGTTGTCTATATGCTGCTGCCGTGCATTAGCGGACAAACGCTCCAGCATGCCAGGTTGAATATCGTTGGCATAAACTACGCCGCCCGGCGCGACCGCTCGCGCCAGCCGGATGCTGTAGTAGCCGGTACCCGCGCCCACGTCGCCTATGAACATGCCCGGCTTAACGTCCAGTTCCGCAATCGCCTTTTCGGGATGTTCTTCGCCCTCACGTTCGTTCCGGTCCAGCCAGTCGGCTCCGCCCAGCCCCATGACGGGAGCGATCCGCCGGCCCGTTACCGGATGTACCGCCTGCGCGCTGATGGCTGGAAGGAAACACAAGGCCAGTGCCAGGGTTCCAATAAGCTGAAAAGATTGTCCTTTTTGCCCCATAACGAGTAACTTTACCTTTGCGAGATGCCCGAAAAAATAACCAAACCTCAACCTAGATCCAAACCCCAAGCTTGGCATTATGATGCTGGAACCCTCCGCGGCGTTGCGTTTGTTGGCATTGTCAGTCTTCTTGCCTGCATTTTTACTACCGCTCACGCCGCGGCTGCCGTTTTGGGGGACGACAATCCATTGGCCATTATTGACGGCGGCGTCGAAAGATCGGAGGATGCCCCCTACGTGCCGGCGGACTTCGAATTCCTCCCAGGCGACTATTTGTTTTTTACCTTTCATATCGCAGGCTTCAAAATCAAAGCCAACCAAACGGGCGAGATCCGCACCCTGTCTTTGCAGTACCGGATCACTCCGCAAGATCTCAATGGAGTCGCGCTGGCCGGCCCGGTTGATGGCACAATCGCCGAAGAAATCAACAAGGAAGACAAAACCTGGACGCCCAAACGGCGCGCCAACTTCCTTTTACCCTCCTTCGTCGCCGCCGGCGATTACCACGTACAGGTGGTGGTGAAAGACCTGGTTGCCGGCACAGAAGTGTCGCGCGACTATCCGTTCAAGATAGGGGGCACCCAAATATCGGGCGCCAGCGGCATCCGCGCCGATCAATTTGTGTTCCTGCGGACCGCCGACGAGGCCAAGCCACTCGAAGTTCCCGCCTATAGCCCGGGCGACACGATCTACGCGCGATTCCTCATGGTGGGGTTTAAGACCGATGCGGGGAATAAGTATCGTCTCGCCTACGGTGTTAAAGTGACGCGCCCCGACGGCAAGACTTTCCTGGACGAACCGAAGGCCGCACAGATTGCCGACGACAGTTTTTATCCGGCGCAATTTATGCCCGGCGATATCCAGGTAACTACGCCGCGCGACGCCATGCGGGGCCGCTATCAAATGATCGTCACGGTGCGCGACTTAATTGCCAATCAGGACTTTACTTTCCGGGAGACGTTCTCGATTGAGTAACCGCAGGCTTTTCAGTCTCAAGCACCACAATCTCGCCGCCTGCCACGTGTAAACGCTCCAGCTGGACAAAATTCAAACCTTGAAATAACGACTCTGCCCGCTGCTTCTGTTCCTGCGTCACCCAAGGATAAGCGACCAGAACAACTCGCTTGCTGAAGAAATCCTTGCATAGCTTTGGCTCCAGCTGCGGTTCGTAGAAAAGGAAAAAAGATCGCGCTTCGTGCATGGAAACGAGTGCCAGGCAAGAGTCTTTTGTCATGCGGCGTGGTATCGCGTAAGCCAACTGCGAAAGTTCCGGCCCCGGGGAGGTGGTGTATTCGATAATGGCGGGCAGGGAAGAGCCCACCATGATCGCCAGCAGTACCGCGGCGGCCAAACGACGGTTTGGAAAGAGCCATTCCAAGCCGGCAAAGCTTAGTAACAGCAAACCGGGCAGCGCCGCCAGAACCTGTGTCGGATTAAAGGCTGCTTTGGTATTCGCGTCCAGCAGCCAGCATACTGTGATGGTGACAATCGATCCGCCCGCCAGGCAGAACAGAATGGTCCGTTTGTTCGACGGCCAATCGGATCGCGGCATAGTCGCCGCGAGGCCGCAAAGAAACAGCGCGCATAGCAGCAAACCCATCCAGATCCAGAATGTATCGGCAGCAGGAATTTCGTTCAGCCAGTCGACACTGCGCTGCGGCGATGCCCAGCTGTAATAGGGAAGAAAAAGTAAAGCCGGCAAGACTGTAGCTGGCACCAGGTACGCGAGCGCCGCCTGGTGCATCTTGCTGCCCGCGAACCGCACGAGAAACAGAACGGATCCGACGGCGGGAAGGAAGCTGACCGGCTCCGTATAAAGGCAACACGTCAGCAGGAGGGCATAAAGCAACGCCTTCGCAATGGTCGGCTTCATTAGCACGCGCGCGAATTGCGCCGCCGAGAGCACGGAAAATAATAACGAAAGTTCGGCCGGTCTTCCCTGGCTGGCCATTTCTATCTGCGCCGGCAAGAGCGCAAAAGCAATGGTCACCATAAGGGGAGCCCGCATCGGTATTCGTTTTGCGAAACGAAATAATGCACAGCAGGATGCAATTCCGCTGAAGACCGAGACGAACCGCAGAAGAACGCGATCGTGTGGCGCCGTAAGCGCGAACGGCAACTGGGCCAGAAAAGCGCCGGGAAAGCCATCGGGCGTGCGGGCAATCCAGGCGAAGAAGTTGTGCCACGAAAATTGCATGCTGGCGAATGCCTGCAGCAATTCTCCCAAGCGCAGCGGCAGTACAACGGCAAGGGACAGCAGCACGGCCAGGTAAGCCGCCAGCAGCACCAGGAGAAAAATTAGCGTATAACCCGCTGCTGGCTGTTGCTTGCGCTTCATCCAGCAGTCCGCGCCAAAGCTGTCAGCCGGTCTAATCCTTCCGCGAAGATAGAAGGTTCAGCCAGCAGACTGACCAGCAAGCAACCGTCCATAGGCATATCGAAGAAATAGCCAGGCTGCACCAAAACCCCGTGCTCGTCCAGCAGGCGCGTAATCCAGATATCTTCGGACCACATGTTGGGCACGCGCAGGATAGCCGACCATCCGCCTTCGCAATGCAGGGGGTGTACAACACTGGCGTCCGGCAGCGCGTCCAACTTTTTCCGATTCAACAGCAAACGTTCCAGTATTTCATCACGAATACTTTGGCCGATGCGAAGCAGTTCGCCCGAAGCGTTCTGAACGGGCGTGGCCACCGACAGATAGGTGTCCAGCAGCAGTTCCAACCGTTGCAAAGCCTGCTCGCGCTCACTTTCGGGGCCGTTTACTGCTATCCAGCCCAGTTTCATCTGCGGCATGCCGGCCGACTTCGATAAACCATTCAGCGAGAAACTCAGCGCTTGATTTCGGCCAATCAAACTATTTACACGATTCGCTGATGGCGCGAAGGCGTAATCCATGAAGACTTCGTCGGCAATTAACGGGAGCCCTCTGGCAACGGCAATTTCTTCCAGGCGGAGAACTTCTTCTTCCTTTAGAAACGATCCGGTCGGGTTGTTCGGGCTCACTAAAATGATGGCCCGCGTTGCTGGAGTGACGGCGCGCTCTAAGCCCTCGAAGTCAACGTGCCAACTGCCGTCGTAAAGCAGCCGGTACGACCGCAGTACAACGCCTTCCAGTTGCGCCAGATATTCAAATAGTGGATAGGAGGGCGTGGGGATTAGAACCTCCTCGCCTCCATTCACAAGTAGTTTGAACAGCAGGCTATATGCTTCACTAGTGCTGGCCGTTAGCGCCAGTTGCGAAGTGGACACGTTGATGCTGCGTTGCGCATACCACGATGCAATTGTCTTGCGCGAATCAATTTGTCCAAGCGGATCCGGATGGTATTTGAAGCTCTTAACCGACCCGTAGGCGCTCGCAATAGCCGCATGTGGGTAGGCGGCGAGAGCCTCCGTTGGATTGGAAATTGTGAGATCGAGTAACGGAACGCTGTCCAACCGTTTCTGTGCAAGTAGTTGGCTGAACAAGTTGGTTGGGGAGGTCCAGGAAAGGCGGCGGGAAAATCGGTACAATTTGCTACTCTGTCACGCTTGCCCGAAATGTGCAAGTAGAAGAAGCGCCTCTCGCCGCAGAGGCGCTCCATCTTTGTGAAGGAGCTGGACCCAACTTCCAACCCCTTCTTCATGTCCGGCAGTGTTGGTCTGCCGGGCGCTTGAGAATGCAGGTAACCAGCCTGTATCCTCTTCTATCGCGCAAATTGGGCCAAGCCCTTTGCGCTTTTTTACGCGTGCAGTGCCACCTGCAAACGTGGCGGCATACGACAACTATCTGCGGACATGAAACTTAAAGCGCAAAGGGAACTGCAGCGCACCGCCCTGGAGCAAACAAACTCGCTGGCCCTTTCGGCGGGGCACTTGATCCGCGCCCGTCTTGCGCGTATTCCTTAGCAGGTAAGATCAGGTAACGGCACCCGTCCGGCGTCACGAAAATGGATCGCTCGCCTTCCAATTACGTAATAGTTATTGCGACCTGTCCCACCCAGGCGGAAGCCACTCGCGCAGCCTGCGCCTTAATTGAAAAGCGTCTGGCGGCCTGCGTACAGGCCAACCCAATCACCAGCACCTATCGATGGCAAGGTGCCGTCGAAACAGCCGACGAAATCCGGCTTGTCATCAAAGCACGGGACGCCGACTACGCCGCTATCGAACAGCTGCTTAAGGCCACTCTTTCCTACGAAAATCCCGAAATTGTCGCCATCCCGTTAACGCGCGGGTCCCGACTATACTTCGACTGGATCGACCTCGAAACTAGCTGTCAGCAATAAAAATCGAGGAGTCGGGCCCCACATTCCCGACTCCCCCTTTCATGCCTACCCGGTTGTCTGCCAGTCACTCGCGGAGGGCAGGACACAACTCTGCCCTACGCTGCTGACGGTTGCATAATGTCAGATGCAAGCGTAGCGGCATTACAACAGCCAGGCGGGTCATGAAACCCGAGTAAAAGTAAGAAGGAGTCAGGCCCCACAACCCGACTCCCCTTTCATGCACGCCGTTCTTGTGATGCCAGGCACTCGCAGAGGCAGGTAACCAGCCTGCTTTCCGCTATTGACGCTTGCATGTCCAGTGCAGGCGTGGCGGCATTTGTCACAACAACTAAGCGGTCATGAAACCCAAAACCAAATTGCGAAAAAACGGGAAGGTGCGCCTGAAAGAGACCAAAAAGCGCACCTTCCCAAGGAACGAAGTCCGAACAAACTTCGCTCCTCTCCACATCCAACTTCGTCGTCGCCGGCTCTCAAGCAGAGGAGTCGCCAAACTCCCCGGCCCTCCCAGAAATCGTTCTGGCGCGTGTAGGTCAAGCACGCGCGGCGGCCTGTGGACAACTAGTGGACGTGAAACTGAACTGATTGTGGCTTGCTAGCCTGCGGCGGTGTCGTGGCGGTGAAAACCGTTCGTTCCACACACGAGCCCCCGTCCAGCACAAGCGCCGGTTCCAGTACCTGACTCTCAAATTTTTCCACCTGGTCGGCGGTCAGCACCGGTTTCCAGTTCGCCAGCACCTGCTGCGCGATCAAAGCTCCTAATGCCAGTCCCGTGCCGACGCCCGAAGCACCTGCGGCACCGTTTCGATTCATATTGACCACCGACAGCACGCTGGTCGTGGAACCCAGCGCCATGCTGATAATCGATGCCGCGCTGTGATTCTGATTGCGCAAAATAGCCGCGAGCATAATCTGCCGCCCGATAGGCTGCAGCGTGTGCTGCGCCTCCGCCAGCGCTTGAAAAATAGCGCTGCTTACCAGCGAATGACTCGCATTGGTGACGTTGCAAATGCTCAGGTCGTAGCCGCCGATTCCCTTCGGCAACGGCCCGAAGTTCGTCGTCAGCAACGGGGCGGGAATGGCCGTACCCGTCACTTCAAATGTCGGCTGTGACGTGGCTTGTTGTCCCTGCAACGCGGCGGTTGCGGCCCATGCCGTCAGCGAAACATAAGCACTTAATCTCTTCATCAGGCCCTTTCTTGCTCGGTGTGCTCTCTGATCTGGCTTCAGCTTGCCGAACAGCCTGTTCCGAGAGGGCCAGCAAAATGACCTAAGTAGTTGAAGAATATGGCAGAAATTTTTTTTCGAAAATCTGTGACTGATAAAGGTTGCTTCG
>PLRJ01000104.1:0-384 GCA_003163855.1 Bryobacterales bacterium
GTTAGAAGGCATACGAGGTTGTTAGAAGGCGTAGGAGGAAGACGGGGCTGCTAGGAGGGCTAGTTCGGCGTCTAGCATTTGGGCGGTTACTTCTTTTACGTTGTGGCGGGCGCGCCAGCCGAGTTCGGTGAAGGCTCGGGAGGGGTCGAGGCGGCTGCATTCGATGTCGGTGGGGCGTTTGAGGGAGTTGTCGTGGACGACGTGGTTGCGCCAGTCGGCGTTGATGAGGCCGTAGGCGGTCGAGACGAAGTCGGTGAGGCGGGAGGATTGGCCGGTGGCGATGATGAGGTCGCGGGGGGTGGGTTGGTGGAGCATGAGGGCGATGGCTTCGACGTATTCGGGGGCCCAGCCCCAGTCGCGTTCGATGTCGAGGTTGCCGAGTTT
>PLRJ01000104.1:481-21916 GCA_003163855.1 Bryobacterales bacterium
AGGATGCCGGTGCAGGCGTACATGTTGTAGGCCTCGCGGTAGTTGGCGACGGTCCAGAAGGCGGACCCTTTGGCGACGGCGTAGGGGCTGCGCGGGCGGAAGGGGGAATCTTCGTTGGCGCGGGTGTGGCCGGTGTCGCCGAAGATTTCGGAGGAGCCGGCGTTGTAGAGGCGGATGTCGAGGCCGGAGAGGCGGACGGCTTCGAGCAGGTTGAGGGTGGCGACGGCGATGCTTTCGATGGTTTCGACGGGCTGTTCGAAAGATAGGCCGACGGAGGTTTGGCCGGCGAGGCTGAAGATTTCGTCGGGCTTGATGCGGCGGAGGGTGGCGAGGATGGCGGAGGGGTCCTTGGGATCGAGGGAGGAGAGGCGGACCTGGCCGACGATTTTGAGGCGGTGGAGGTTGTCGAATTTCTGGACTTCGGCGTCGCGGGAGGTGCCGTAGACTTCATAGCCCTGGTTGAGGAGTAGTTGGGCAAGATAGGAGCCGTCCTGACCGGAGATGCCGCAGATGAGAGCGCGTTTGGTGGGCATGTGTGGTGGTTAGCGAGCGGCGGCCTGGCGAAGGGGCTGAGGCGGAGGGGCGGGGTCGGGGTGGTGGAGGGTTTCGACGGTGAGGGCGAGGGAATGGAGGCGGTCTTCGAGGTGGGCGAGGCGGGACTCGAAGGAGGGGCCGGTGGGGTGGAGGAGGGCGGCGGGTTCGTTGAGCATGTGGTTGACGGCGGCGCGGACAAGTTCGGAGACGTTGCGGAGGCCGCGGGCGAGGCAGAGTTGGCGGAAACGCTCGTATTCCTCGGTGGTGAGGCGGAAGCTGACCATGCGCGTGCGGGATTTGGCGGGCATTGGGGCCGGGGTGAGCGGAGATTTCGGGGTTTTCGAGAATAGTTGTCCCTGGGTGCACGGAGGCGGGGACGCGTTTCAAGGGTGTACGGCGGAACGGGCTTCGACGGCGGAGAGCTGCGTTGTGTGAGCTGGAGTACGGAGTTGGTGAGGAGCCGGGCAGTTGAGGTGTTGCTTACATTACGGAAGTTGGGGACGTGGTTCGCGTGGGAGGGGTGCGAAGGGGGGTTAGGACATGCTACCGCCCTTTTACTCCCAGGTTTTGCTTTCCGCTGGAGCCCTCTTGGGAGAGGGGAGGGGAAATAGGAGCTTACAACTAGAACTGCCTTAGGTCTACTGTTGTATCACAGAGGATGTAGGAAAGGGGAGGGGAAAGTGTCGAAATTTCTGGGTAGGAATAATACGGGGGGAGGGAGTGTAAGAAGGATTATGGTTGAGTTGGGGGAAGTGGGGGGTTGGCGGTGTTGGGGGGTGGGTTGGCGGTGGGAGGTTTGGGATTCATTATGATGGGGTTTGGGCCCGGGTGGCGAAATCGGCAGACGCAAAGGACTTAAAATCCTTTTTCGCGCAAGCGGAGTGTGGGTTCAAGTCCCACCCCGGGCACCAGTTAGGTTGCGGGTTGCGAAGGCGCGGGCTTGACGGTCCAGGCGTGTTCGCGGGCGCGGCGGTCCCAGAGTTTGTCGTCGCCGGGCTGGTATTGATAGAAGCCGCGGCCGTTCAGGGTTCCACGGGCGTTTTCGTCGTGCATTTTCTTCATGGTCTGGGGCAGCTCTGGGCTAGTGTTGAGATTGGGCAGGACGCCTGCCATGGCTTTGGCATAAAGAGCGGGGCCGCCGGTGATGTCTATCCAGCGGAAGGGGCCGCACATGGATGTCCAAAGGGGGAGTGAGTTGAGGCAGGCGAGGTCGATGGTTTCGGCGTCGGCGATACCGAGTTCCAGCAGGCTCAGGGCTTCGCGGTACATGGCGTAGGCGATGCGATTGGCGATGAAGCCCGGAATGTCCTTATTTAGAACGCATGGTTGTTTGCCGAGCTGACGTCCGAGGTGAATGGCGGCTTGCATGCTTTCGTCGGAGGTCACGGGGCCTCGGATGATTTCCAAGAAGCTGGTGCAGTAGGCAGGACCGGCGAAGTGCATGCCGAGGAGGCGCTCGGGATGCTTGCGATTTTGCTGGAGGCGCGCGATGGGCAGGGCCGAGGTGTTGCTGGCTATAGGGATGGCAGGACCGATGATCTGTTCCAACTGGTCGAATACGGCGTCCTTGGTGACGGCGTCTTCGTAGACGCTTTCGATGATGAAATCGCAAGGGGCGAATTCTTGCAGTGACGATGCCTCCAGGAAGCAATGAGTCCAGTTGGAAGACAAGTCAGCCGGGAAGCCAGCGCGGGCGATGAGTTCGTCGATAGCCTCCTGAATGTATTGACGGGCGCGAGCGAAGGTATGAGGTTCACCCGCAGTCAGGGCGATGACGCGAAAGTCGTGCGCGAGCAGGCAGGCAGCTATGCCGCGGCCTAGCAGGCCCAGTCCGACGAGACCGATTGTTTGCATGTTGCTTTGCTAATGGTAACGATTGAACAAGAGTGAGTTCATGTCAGGGGAAGGCGACAAGGCGTCGTTGGGGTAATGCACGTCCACATTCTGCTTGGTTATAAGCGTGTGCTTAATGAAGACCGCGGGAGGGACCGATTCGCCGCGCAGCATCTGTAGAGCTAACGATACGAGGTGCTCTCCGTAGCGTTCTGGAAAAAATCCGACAGAGCCTATGAGGCGGGTGTTGGCTTCGCGCAACTCGGCGCGGGCGGCTATAGTTCCGTTTTGACCGACCACAGCACAGTGATCAGACCGGCCGGCTTCGGCGAAAGCACGGACGGCTCCGAGAGCGACGGAATCGTTGATACAACCGACTAAAATGTGCGAGGCCGGGGAACGGGAAAGATGGCGGATGACCGCATCCATCGACTCAGCGTAGCCGCCGCCGACGTCTAACGTGACCACCTTGGCAGCATCAAGGTCCGGGAGAATTTCACTGATACCGGCTGCCGTTCCAGTGAGCCGGGAAGTGGTTAGGGGACCGGCGGCAGCGTGACCCAGCAGAAGAACGGAATCGACCTTTCCCGACCAGGAGGCATTGGCCCAGCGAGCTAAGGCGCGCCCGGCTATCCTTCCCGCAAGATAGTTGTTGCCGCCAAAAAACACGGCGCCAGGATGAGGGGTGTGCACAGCGATGACGGGGATGCCGGCGCGGGAGAAATTGGAAGCTATTTCGGGAGCCACCTTCTGATGAACCTGAAATTCGATAGCGAGATTCACGCGATCGCGAATTAACCGTTCGGAATTGTTGATAGCCACCTTGGCATTGAGGTGATTATCCACCTCGATAAGTTCGATGTCTCGCGCTGATGCCGCCAAGCGCAGGCTGGTGCTGATTTCCTGGGAAAATAGAGAGTTGCCGGTCATGGCGGCATAGCCGATGCGGTATTCGCGGCTGTGACAAGGAACAAAGAGAGAACGATAATGGTCGTGCCCAACACGTTCGAGAAGACCGCCGGCAACCAGGCTTTGCGCCGCGCGAAACGCGGTTGTCTTGTTAAGTCCAGTACGCGCCACCAGTTCATGAAGCGGCAGCGCTTCACCAGGTGAGCGGAAGGATTTCAAAAGTTCACAACCGCGCAGAATGGGACCCACCAAATAGGACGGCTTAGCGCCATTCGCCAACATGGGCATCTGATTGGATGGTGCTTTCATCATAATGTCCAACTCCGTTTCGCGTCACGAAACGGACTCCTGTTTACGCTCCGTCTAGATCAACCGGGAACCGTGCGAAACATTGGTTCTATCACAATTGATTTCAGGCACTTGCGCCAACAGGCGGAAACTGAAGCGTTTCACCAGATGAAACGAACGTAAACCCTCAATTAGGGTGGATCGTCCACCCCTAGATTTCGGTTAGGGTATAGCCAACAGACTACATTTAAGCCGTCTCAACGTAGTCTTTGCTTTCGCAGGGGTCCGTCGACGGCTGCACATACAGAAGGAGAAGGAAATGAATTCCAGTAGAAGGATGACCACGTTATTCCTGGCCGTGTTGCTTGGCCTGATTGTCGCCCTCACTGTGCCCGCGCAAACCAGTCGCGCGCAAATTGAGGGCTTAGTAACGGATAGTAGCGGCGCCACTGTTCCCAACGCGACAGTAACGCTGACAAACGTAAATACCGGCGTCATAACGGTCCGCAAAACGAGCGATACCGGGTTATACGTGTTCGATCTGGTGAATGCAGGCGTCTATGTGGTGGAAGTAGATGCAACAGGGTTCCCGAAGTTTATTCAGAAGGGGATTCAAGTGCAATCGGGCGGCGACGTAACTGTCAATGCCGTTCTAAACCCAGGCGCTCTGCAGCAATCGGTAACGGTAAATGAGGCTGCAGAAGCAGTGCAGTTCAATACTTCGAACGATGACCTGACGATCGATACCAAAATGGCGAATGACACGCCGAGATTGGATCGAAATCCGTTCAAGCTAACGCTGCTTGAGCCGCAGGCAGTGAACACCCGAGGTGAGGTGCAACCCTATAACTCGTGGTCGGCGAACAGCGTGGATTTGGGTGGCGATACAAATTTGAAAAACGAATTAGAGTTGGATGGCATTCCGCTGGGCATAGGGCAAAAAGTGGCTTATGTGCCGAACACTGACGCGGTGCAGGAGAGTATCGTTTCCGTCAACAGTGTAGAAGCGGAAACGGGCCACAGCATCGGCGGCGCCATTGATGTGACGACTAAATCGGGCACCAACGAGTGGCACGGGATGGCCTTTTACCTGGGACGCTATCCATGGCTAAGCGCGGTCCAAGATCGAACGACCGACAACATCAATTCGATTCGGCAGAACATGTATGGAGGAACTTTCGGCAACCCGATTATCAAAAATAAGCTGTTCAACTTCTTTTCGATAGAGGACTGGCATGTCAATTCTCCTGGAAGCTTGGATACAACGGTACCCACGGCGCTTGAAAAGACGGGAGATTTTTCCCAATCGCTGAACCAGGATGGCAGCCTGCGCGTGATTTACGATCCATATACAACGGTGGTGAATCCGACGACGGGCGCCATCAGCCGTACAGCTTTTCCGGGGAACAAAATTCCGGCGAGCCGTTTTGACCCAGACACGCTGGCCTTGATGAATGACTTCTGGGCGCCGAACAACGCCGGCACCAACTTAACGGGCGAGAACAATTACACGGCGAGCGAGCCGAACCTGTTCAGCTACTACAATTTCATGGACCGGGTGGATTACAACATCAACGACAAGTTGCGGTTATCGGGCCACTACGCGCGCTATAACACCAACAATACGGGTGGAAACCCGACGCCGAATAAATCGTTCCTTATACAGCCGACCGGATCGGTTCGCGGCGGGAATCAGGCGGCAGCGGATTTTGTTTGGACGGTCAATCCCACTACTGTGCTGGATTTTAACGGCGACTGGCACAACTTTAGCGATTCTTACACGGCTCCAAATTTAGGCGCTAACGGCTATTCGAAGATTTGGCCAAACAGCACCTGGTACACGCCGTATCAAACCGCCACAAACAACCTGCCGGTTTTTGAACCTAACCTGAACATCGGCGGAACCAGCGTTGGCGGACCGGGCTTCTACTGGTATCAGCAGCCGGCGGCGGAGTCCTTCAGCGTGACGGCCGCGCAACAGCACGGCTCACATTATTTAAAGGCCGGTTTTCAGTGGCGGCGTGAAGGCGGCATCACTTATGTCAACAGCGCAAACCAATTCTATTTTCCAGCATCGCTTACAGCAGGGACGTTTAATAATCCTCCAGTGACGCAGGGCGACGGCTTTGCGACGTTCCTTTTGGGTGCTCTGGACGGCAGCTCCAGCGTGTATGGAGGTCCGGCTCCTACACCTTATTCAACGTGGTATGGTTTCTTCATCCAAGACGATTGGAAACTTACTCCAAAGATAACCATTACTTGGGGACTGCGAGACGAATATGAGACAGCGATAAGCGATCCACATCATTTGTTGTCGCAAGGACTGAACCTGAGCACACCGATTACACAGTTCCAGGCGAATCCGCCACAGATGCCCGCAGCGGCCACTTCGCTGGTGGGAAGCAATTTCTATCAATACGATGGCGCCTGGTCTTTCACAACAGCCGGTCATCCGGGCCAATGGAACGCGCAGAAACTTGCGCTGGCGCCGAGAGCTGGAATTGCCTACAGGTTGAATGACAAGACAGCGATACGAGTGGGATACGCGCGCTACGTGCAGCCCATTGCCTTCGATTTTGCCCATGCACCGTTGGCTGGCTTCGAAGATATCAACATTCTGGAGCCTCCGTTCTATGGTCAGTCGGCAAACCAGAATACGCTAGGGCTGCAGAATGGAATTCCGCAGCAGACGTTTTCCAATCCGTTCCCTTCGAATCTGAATCCGCTGGTTCCCATTCAGGGCACGGCGGGCGGAGCAGCGACGGGCCGAGGCAGCACGGCGGGCTTGATCTGGTATGACCCAAACTCGAAACAACCTTACAATGACCGCATAAACGTCACGCTTCAACATGAGTTTCCCGGTCAGATTGTAGCTTCGGCGACATTTTTCACTAACTTCGGCGACCAGCAGTACAACAAGGAGTTGAACGCGGTAAATCCAACGCTTGCCGCGAACCTTGGCGCAGCTGCGCTGCAACAGAGCGTAGCCAATCCGTTCTATCACTACTTGAACAACCCAGCGCTTCTGCCAGGGAACCTCTACAACCAACCGACTGTTCAACTGCAGCAACTGCTAGTTCCTTATCCCCAGTACGGACCGCTATTCGAGATCGGCGTGCTGGGAGCGCGTGAGCGTTATAGCTCGGGTGAATTCAAAGTGCAGAAGCGTTTTGACCACGGCTACAACTTCCTCGTGTCGTATGTTTACACGCGCGAAAAGCTACAGAACTTTGCCAATGCGGTGGATGAATACAACAACGTTCTAACCTACCAGAATGGCGACCAGCCGCGTCAGCACTTCAACGTGGCGTTCACTTATGAATTGCCAGTGGGCAAGGGACGTACCTATCTTGCCAATGCCAACCGGGCAGTTGACGCAGTAATCGGCGGTTGGCAAATAACTGGGTTGTCCACATTCACTTCTGGCGATTATCCGCGCTTCAACAATCTGAACAGCGGCGCCACACCCATCAACTCGCCCGTGACGATCAGCGGAAGTCCATGCCTAAGCAACTCGTCGCCGCAGCATTACTTCAACACATCCGCTGTGCCCCTCGCTTCGAACTCCGAAGCAATTGTTCCCTACAACGTGCAGTTCTCGTGTCTAACGGGTCCAAACTTCTGGGATGTAGATGCGAGCCTAGTGAAGAACTTCAACATTACGGAGAAGATTCACAGCCAGCTCAAAATCTCGGCGTACAACTTGTTTAACAGATTGAATCGCGGCGATCCAAACCTGAATCCGAATGATCCGAACTACGGGACGGCGTTATTTCAGGGTGCGCCCGGCGGCACCTACGGGGCGCAAGACGCTACTCCGACGAATGTGACGGGCCGACAGATGGAACTCGGATTGCGAATCTTCTTCTAGTGGTTCCGCAGAAAAAGAGCCGCGGCCATTACTTTTGGCCGCGGCCTTTTTGTGCCCAGTCAGGTAGAGTTTCGACTGGAGCTTGTGCCAAAGCCTGTTGCAGGGTTTGCTTAATTTTAGAGTTGGAGGGATCCATTAATGCGGCGGCGTGAAGTTCGTTCAGTCCTTCGGTCCATTTGCCCGATCGCAGCAAGGCCACAGCATAGTTCACACGGATAGGAACGCTTTCCGGTGCAAGTCGAGCTGCCACTTGATATTTCTCCAGGGCGTCTTTGAGGTTGCCGGCTTGTTCCAACTTTGCACCTTCGTTGTTTAAGCTTGTGCCTTTCAGTGCATTTTGATTGGCTTCGTCGCGCCGGCGCAGCAGGTCGGAGAGTTTTTCCCTAATTGCGTCGGCATCGGTTGTTCTGCCGTCCTGTCGAAGAGCTCTTTGCAGCGCGTTCAAGGTTGATTGGTCTTCTGGAGTCAGCCGGTAGGCAGTTTCCAGATGCGCAACAGCGTCATGTGGTTTATTGAGATCCAGATACTCAACTCCAAGACGGTACTGAGCCACGGCGTCGGCGGGAGCCAGTTCCACGGCATGCTGGAATGCGACGAGCGCAGATGCATCGTCCTGAAGAGTTTTTCGTGCTTCTCCGAGATCGGACCATGCCTGGTGGAAGGCTGGTCGCATAGCTACGGCTTGCTGTAGGTGTGCTGCTGCCTTTGCGATGTCGCCGGCGTCTGTGTAGAGTTTTGCCCGGAGATAGTGCGCGTTGGCGAGGTCTTCGCCATGGCCTAGTAATTTGATGGCGCGGTCAAGATGCTGTGCGGAGGCGTCGCGGCTGCCCAGATTTAACAGAGCTTCACCTAAATTCAGTTGCGCGACGGCAAAATCAGGCTTCAACGCGACGGCCTTTTCAAATGGTCCCTGTGCATTTTTGTAATCGCCGAAGCTGGTGTAGGCTTCACCCAGGGCGTTCTCGGCATCGGCCGAGCGTGGAAGCAGTTTCACCGCTTCCGAAAGTTGCTCCACGGCTTCATCGTGGCGGCCGGCTTCCATAAAGAGACTGCCTAACAGCAGGCGTGCGTCCGCATCGGTAGGGGCAGCGGTTAAGAACTGTTGGAGCAGACTGATGGCTTGGTCGCGCTGGCCGTTGGCCGCGAGCTTCCAGGCTTGCTCGACCTGAGTGTTGGCTTGGGAGAACAACAGAAGGGCGATCAGAAATCGAGTCATTTTAATTGTTGAGTAGCGGTGATTCCGGAACCCTCGGTCACGCGGATCAGTTGATTGGCCAGCACGTTGGAGATCCTTTCGGTTTCTCCAGAGGGCCATCGAATCTCGATATCGATGGAGGTTACGCTGCCGAGGCCGAAGTGCAGGCGTCTGTCATTCACCGACAGATAGGAGGATTGGCCGAGCAGCGCCTGCGTCTGGATCTTTCCGCCGTAATGGACGGTAATTTTACTACCGATGGCGCTGCGGTTGGAAGCAACGCCAATTAATTGAATCTTAATCCAATTATTCTTGCCCCTTATGTCGTTGCGTAGCAACGAAGGCGGCTCGTTCTGATTGACGATAAGGATATCGACATCGCCATCGTTATCGAAATCTCCGAAAGCGCAGCCTCGGCTGCAGTGCAAGGCGTCAATGGCCGGACCCGCCTCATCGGTAAGCTCTTCAAAGCGGCCGTTTCCGAGATTTCGGAAAAGGATCCGAGGAGATTTGTAAGGCTCGCCGGGTTTGTCTGCCAATTCAGGGTAGACTCCGCCGGTGACCCAAAAAATATCTGGATTACCGTCGTTATCAAGGTCAGCGATGCCGGCACCCCAACTGATGAACCTGGTTTCGGTTCCGAGACCGCAGCGCAGTGCTGCATCCCGGAAATCACCTTTGCCGTTGTTGAGGTAGAGCGCGGCCCGGTCATTGGCATAATGCGTCTTGACAATGTCCAAACTGCCGTCCAGGCGGATATCTCCGACGGCGACCCCCATTCCGGCCTGTTCCATGCCGTCCTCACTGAGTGCCACGCCGCGTTCGATTGCCTGTTCGGAGAAAGTTCCGTCGCGGTTGTTCTGAAAAAGGAGACTGGGCGTGGAATCGCAGGCGAGGTAGATGTCGGTCCAGCCATCGTTATCGAAGTCGGCGGCAACGGCAGTTAAGCCGAACCCCCCGGCGGGTTTTGCAATGCCCGAGGCGACTGTGACATCAGAGAATGTGCCATCTCCGTTGTTGCGGTAGAGCGAGTGATGTCCATAGGGCAGGCCGCGAGGCCCGACGAAGCGATCACCGTCACGTGGAAAGGGCTTATCGGTGTACGTCACGTAGTTGGAGACAAAGAGATCGAGTTTGCCGTCGCGGTCAAAATCCAAGAAGGTGCAGCCGGTTCCGAAGCGTTGCTCGGGAGTCAGCAGACCGGCATCTTTGGTGACGTTGGTGAAAGTTCCGTCTCCGTTGTTGCGATAGAGGGCATTATGCGGCCAGCCAGTTAAGAAGATATCTTCAAAGCCGTCGTTGTTAAAGTCGCCGACCGTTACGCCGTAGGAATAGCCGTTGTGAAATAGACCGGCTTTCTGAGTCACGTCGGTGAAGGTGCCGTTCCGGTTGTTTTTATAGAGGCGATTGGATGCGTCGGTGGGCGGGTCGCCGAAGCGCGAGGCGGAAAGCACCAGGACATCGAGCCAGCCGTCGTTGTCGTAGTCCAGGAAGGCGGCGCCGCAGCCCATAGCTTCGATGACGTAGTCCACTCGTTTCGGGTGCCCGCATATGGAGATGTTACGCAAGCCGGAATTTTCCGCGATGTCGATGAAGCGAGCGTTAAACGGTAGCCCTGATTTGGTCCCGCGCGGGACAGACTTGACGTGCCGAGACGACATGCCCTGTTGCGAATCAGCTTGTTTTGCGACTAAACGAGCCGCCGGAACAGCGAGGAGGCGAAATAGGCTGCGGCGGGATGTTAGTGCCACGTTGATTTATTGACGGCAGGAAAAAGAGATTTCAGACGGTGGAAAGCCGGTACAGACCCGGTTTTTGCCGTTCGACTTTGAAGGGATGCGGAAGGTTGCGGCGGCAAAAGCCAGTCAGTCCCGGTTTCCCGCATTGGTGCACGTGACATTGAACTAGTTTCTCAAGGATTGATTCAGTTAGAGTGAAAGCGGAACCAATGTACAGGCTCGTCGGCCTACTTTGCTATTTCGCGACAGTTGCGGCACGTGCGCAACTGATCCCGCAGCCCGCCAACATGAATGCGGAAGACCTGGCTCATGGCAAACGGGTTTTCCAGGCACAGTGTTCACCATGTCATGGTATCGACGGAACAGGCGGCAGTGGCGCGAATCTGGCGGTGCCCACGCTTAAGCATGCGGCTAATGACGCGGCGCTGTTTGACGTTATACAGGGCGGCATAGCCGGCACAGGCATGCCCTACAGTTTTTTAGGCGATCGTGAGATCTGGCTGCTGGTGGCGTATGTGCGCTCACTCGGCCGTGCGGCCGTTGAGAACTTGCCAGGTGATGCGGCGAAGGGGCGCGCGCTCTTCAACTCGCAGGGGTGCCCCGCTTGTCACATGCTGAATGGCATTGGTGGAGTGGTCGGGCCTGATCTCAGTGAGGTGGGAGCCCGGCGCAGTTCACAGCGTCTTCGACAGTGCCTGGTTGACCCGGGCAGCGCCCTTCCCGATGGTTTTTTGATGGTTCGGGCGGTCCGGAATGACGGCTCCGTTGTGGAAGGCATGCGCGTCAATGAAGACTCGTTCAGCATTCAACTGCGCGATACCGTGAACCGTTTTTACTCGCTTCGCAAACAGCAGATGCAAACACTTGATTATGAGAAGGGCGCCACTCCCATGCCTGGTTATCGCGATAAGTTGTCCGCAACGGAGTTAGACAATCTTGTGGCTTATCTGGCCAGCCTGCGGGGAAAACAATGAAATCGGCGTTAGCTGCTTTGGCAATCTCGTGCGTGCTGGCAGCGCAGGTGCCTTACGAACGCATAGTCAAATCGGGCAGCGAACCGGGCGCGTGGCTTACTTACTCGGGCAACTATCAAGGGCACAGGTATTCGCCCTTAGCGCAGATCTCGCCGGCTAATGTCGGGCAACTTCATCCCATCTGGGTCTTTCAGACACATAACAGCCGGACGGAAGTTTCACCAATTGTGGTGGATGGAGTGATGTATGTGACGGAGGCCAACAGCGTAACGGCGCTGGATGTCCACAGCGGTCGTCCGTTGTGGAACTGGAGCCGGCCGATTCCGAGGGACCTCAACACGCTCGGGTTCGGGCGCACGAATCGGGGTGTCGCCGTGATTGATGGTCTGGTTGTTGTGGGAACGCTGGATGCCCACCTGGTGGCGCTGGATGCGACTACGGGCGCACTGCGCTGGGACGCCGAAGTGGGCGATTACAAACTGGGCCAGTGCATTACTGGCGCGCCTTTAGCCATCGACGGCAAAGTGATAACCGGTATCTCAGGCGGGGAGGCAGGGATCCGCGGATTCATTGACGCCTACGACGCTAAGTCCGGGAAACGTGCCTGGCGATTTTGGACCATTCCGTCGCCCGGTGAAGCGGGAAGTGAAACATGGCATGGCGATGCGTGGAAGATCGGCGGCGGTTCCACCTGGGTTTCCGGTAGCTATGATCCGGCGCTGAAGCTGGTGTATTGGGGTGTAGGCAATCCTGGCCCCGATTGGAATGGCGACAGCCGGCCCGGAGACAACCTATATACATGCTCGCTAGTGGCGCTGGATGCGGAGACGGGCAAACTGCGCTGGCACTTTCAGTTCACGCCGCATGACGAACATGACTGGGACGCGACTGAGATACCGGTGTTGATTGATGTGACCGTGCGCGGGCAAAAGCGGAAAGTGGTGGCTATGGCGAACCGGAATGGCTTCTTCTATCTGCTGGACCGGGCTTCCGGTGAGTTTCTGGCGGGGACGCCGTATGCGAAACAAACGTGGGCAAAGGGTCTGGATGACAGCGGGCGGCCAGTGGTGTTGCCGAACACTTCACCCAGTGTGGAAGGCACGCTTGTTTATCCGAGCCTGCAGGGGGCGACTAACTGGTTCAGCCCTTCGTACAGTCCGCAGGCAAAGCTCTTCTATGTCTCGGTTCGCGAGATGGGTTCCTATTTCTACAAGGGTGAAGCTGTGTACAAGCCAGGCACACTGTTCACAGGAGGCAGCGAGCGTACGCTGAACGGCGACCTGGCATGGGGCGCGGTGCGGGCTTTGAATCCCGATACCGGCCAACAGGTGTGGGAGTTCCGGTTGAAATCTCCGCCATGGGCCGGGCTGCTGTCGACTATGGGAGGCCTGGTGTTTGGTGGGTCGAGCGAAGGCAATTTCTTTGCACTGGACGCGTTGACGGGGGCTCCGCTATGGGATTTTCAAACCGGCAGTAGCATGGAATCGAACCCAATCAGCTTCTCCATTGATGGGCGGCAATGCATCGCGGTGGCGTCGGGCCGGGCGGTGTTTGTGTTCGCGCTGTAGATGGCGCGCTGCCGACGTGGCGCTGGGTCCGGGAACTTACCTTGCAAATTATCCATGCCGTGGAGAATTTGCAAGGATGATTGCCCAGCGCAAGCTCCCGATGCTTAAAGATGCCCTTTCCAGGCAAGCGTCGGTGTCGTAAATTTGGCCTCGGCGGGTCGGAAAGACAACGCTGGCGCTCAGCTTAGCCGATGAGACGCCTTCACTGTACCTGGATTTGGAGGCTAGCGAAGACCGGAGGAAGCTTGCAGATCCTGCCCTCTTCTTAAAGCAATACAAGGATCGGCTTGTGATTCTGGATGGAAATCCACCGTTTTCAGGAAATTCTCAGCACATTTTGAGCCTTTTGAGGTTCTTGAACTGCCATCGAGTCATCCTGATCTCGCGCCGCTTTGGGTCCGGGTGGTTTTCCAGACAGTTACCTCGCTGATGCCTCGAGGCTGGCGACCGCGCTCATGACAAGCGCGCAGGCAGTCATGCGCTAAATCGATTTGCTGGACGATTTGTTGCTGGTGCGCCGGCTCCGACGGTACCATCGTAATGCCGGAAAGCGTGTCGTCAAAGCGCCGAAAGTCTATATCCAGGACAGCGGCATTGTCCATTCGCTCCGCAGTATTACCGACTACAATGCGCTTTCGGGGCATCCCGTGGTTGGCGAAAGTTGGGAAGGATTTGTGGTCGAGAACCTGATCTCCGCTGCGCCTGAGCTTACCAGGGCAAGCTTTTATCGCACCTCTGCCGGCGCGGAGATTGATCTGGTGCTGGAGATTCCTGGGCACGGTCTCTGGGCCGTCGATGTAAAGGGTGGGCTTGCGACGCGGCGGGAGCGGGGATTTTACAACGCCTGCGAGGATCTGAAGCCGAGCCGCCGGTTCGTGGTGAATTCGGGTACCGACCGTTATCCCATCAGCGAAGAGGTAGAGGCCATTGGAGTACGGGAGTTGGCGTCGATACCGGACGTTTGAGCGATGCCGGTTCCCATTACGGCTCATCAAATGTCGCCTCCGGGGAGACCACCTGATCGCCGTTGGCGTCGGTGAGGCCATCCGCCTGCGCCAGCCAAGCCCTGTGAGAACGCGTACTGCGAAAGGAGAGCCAGGACGCACTCAAGCTCTGCCACTTGATCTTCTGGGAGGTCGTTAGCTGCGCAGGTATTTGTTGAACCAAGCAATGGTGCGCTGCCAGGCTAGATCGGCGGCGGCTTTGTCGTAGCGTTCGGGTGTCGCGTCGCAGTTGAAGCCATGCACGGCGCCCGGGTAGATGTAGCCTTCGTGCGGGACGTGTGCGGCGGTCAGGGCCTGGTCGTAGGCGGGCCAAGTGGCGGCGAGACGTTTATCGAGTTCGCCGTGCTGCACGAGAATGGCCGCCTTAATTTTTGGAATGTCATCAGGCGGCGGCGGTCCGCCGTAGAAGGGGACGGCGGCGGCGAGATCTGGTCCCAGCCGCACTGCCAGATTATTAGCGGTTGAGCCGCCATAGCAGAAACCGATGGCTCCGATTTTGCCGGTACAGTCGGGCCGCGACTTCAACCAAAGAGCGGCGGCTACCATGTCTTCGAACATCTTGGTTTTGTCGATCTTGTTGAACAACTGGCCGCCTTTGTAGTCGTCGCCGGGAAAACCGCCCAGTGAAGTGAGGCCGTCGGGGGCGAAGGCCATGAAGTTAGCGAGGGCGAGGCGGCGCGCGATGTCCTCGATATGCGGGTTGAGGCCGCGGTTTTCGTGAACAACAATAATGCCGGGTAATTTCGTGACGCTCTCGGAACGGGTGTCGGCGCTGATGGGCCGCACCAGATAGCCTTTGATGCCGCCGTTGCCCTTGGGCGAGGGGACGGTCTCGTAACTGGCCTTGATCCGGTCGTCGGTGCGCGAGACTTGCTGGCCAAGGGCGTAATTGGGCATCAATGCTTCGATGATGGCGGCGGCTGTGAGACCGAGCGACAGCCGTTGTACGCCCTCCATAAAGGCGCGACGGGAGATTTCGCCATGAATGAACTGGTTGTAGAGTTCGACGGCTTCGATGGGTAGTTTGCGTTGGGGTGATTGCATGAATTAGGAGACGAGGGCTTTGTTGATGGTTCTTTCAAGCTCTTTGATGTCGGTTTCGCCGATGAAGGATTGAATTTTCGCGCCGGTGCGGTCGAAGAGGAACAGCGCGGGTAGGGCGCTGCTCCATTTAGGGTCGGTGGCATTGATGAAAGCGTCATCGCTCGAGGCGTGCCTTATATAAGTTGGTTCCGGCGCATGCTGTGCATGGAGGAAGTGCGCGGCGGCGGATTGCTGCTCAGCTTCGTCGCAGGAGATGGTGACGAAGCCGAGACCCTTGGTCTTCTGGGCGGCGTGGAGATCGACCCATTTGGGAAGCTCTTCGCGGCAGGGGGAACACCAGGTGGCCCAGAAATCGACGAGTAGGATTCGGCCGTGATGGCTGGCCACCATGCGACGGAACCCAGCCTCATCTAATGGTGTTAGCGACCCTGCGGCCTGCGACCCGGTCTGTATCGGGGCTGCGCAGGTGATTAACAAACCGCGCCGCGTCATTAGGTTTTCGGTACCCGTTTGATGGAGCAGCCGAAGGCCTTGGTTTCGATCTGCGGGGGCTCTTTGCCGGCCAAGACAGGGTCGAGTGTGATCGTCATAGGCGTTGGAGACGGGGCACTGCACCGAGATGAACATGACCAAGGTGACGTTTCCCTTCAATTTTGAGAACTGCGTGGTAGATCCGTCGAGTTGCGTGACGGAAAAGTCGGCCACCGGAGCACCTACCTTGAATTCCCGACCCAAAATGCTTGATGCCGTAGGCAGGGCTGCAAGCAAAGACACATAAAGCGAATATGTCATTTATGGCTCCTATGGTTGGCAGACGAAGTGACTGGTTGCTATGTTACCTCGAAAACGGGGCACCCCTGGTCGTTGGCTGGATGGCGCTACATGGTATGAATGTGCATGGTGAGATCGCCGCTCACGCCGTGGGCGAAAACTCAATTTGGGGGGCGGTTGCGCGGAAGCGATCGACAGACAGCGAGTGCCGTGGCGAAAAACAGAATAATTAGCTGGTGATTCCTGAAAAGTTTCACTTGCTCTGACTGGATAAAGCTTCTGGCAGCCACCATTAAGAATGGCTTAAATTAAGAAAGCTGCGTAGCCTTTGTCGTGGTTCTTGGTTGACACGTTTACCCAGCCGATGACATCGTCGTGCCATAGCAGCGGTATCGCATAGTATCCGAGTTTCCGCTCTGAAAGCGGTGTGTAGGCTTCGCGAAGCAGTAGGACCAGCCCACAGATGTTCGAAACGGCGGCGTTCCCTGACGATGGGATCAAGGGGCGTCAAGAATCACACGGTGTCCGCCGGTTCTGTCGGAGTTTTGTCATTCAGCGGCCAGACATAGAAAAGCCCATCGATTGTGGCGTGTGCCAGGACTTAAGAATCGATGAGCTGGGTGATGGCGATGCGCAGCAGACCGCAGCGATGCAACCTTTGGAGGGTGCGAGTGGTTGCTTGCGAATAACCGCCCCAGGCATTCAACTCGCGCTAGCGTCCGAGATGAGCTTCGAGTTCGCGCGGATGAATCCTCTTATAAGTTGTGGAACCCTTCGTCATTCAATGCAGGGAAGGATGTCATCTGCGCCGGCATGATCGGGCAAGTAGCTGTTCAGATACTGCGTCCTAAAAGGTGACCTGTGGCTAATTTGTTGATGTTCATCCCGACCGCTGGGAAGTCAGTCAGTCGAAGTTGAGCGCCATGAGTCAACGCGCCGAAACCAGAACCCGGTTGATGACCTCAGCCAGGGAATCGCGGCTGATTGGCTTGGACACATAATCGTCCATGCCCGCAGACAGGCAAAGCTCGCGATCTCCATCCAGAACGTTAGCCGTCATGGCAATCATTCTGCTTCTGGTGCCTTTAAGAGCCTCTTGTTTGCGAATCTGCCGCGCTGCTTCCAGGCCGTCCATCTCCGGCATCTGCACATCCATGAAGATGAGGTCGAACTCCGCTTTGTCCCAATGGGATAAGGCTTCCAAACCATTGTTGGCGATGGTGACCTGGTGGCCCATTTTGCTGAACATGGCCTTGGCAAGCCGCTGATTGACCGGATTATCTTCGGCAACTAACAGGCGCAGCGCAACCTCGGCTGGCTTGAAAGCCGCCGATTGTTTCTCAGCTTGTTCCTCTTTTGGTGTGCCGAAAAGCTCCCTTTCAATAGCAGCGCGCAACTCGGCGAAGCCTACTGGTTTGATGAGGCAGTTGGTAACACCTTCATCCGAGCGGTGATTCGCGCTGGCAGAACTCAGCATGATGATGACCGGAGTGGCAGATGCCGGTCCCTTCTTCATCTGCTGTATGAATTGGGACCCATTCATGCCGGGCATGCCATTGTCGAGCAGGACAAGCCGGAACGGCTTCCCACTTCTGGCGGCCTGCTCAAGGACCATGAGTCCGGATGAACCTGACTCGGCAAGCACTGTTTCAACTTGCCAGGCAGACATGATGTCGGCAAGTATTTTGCGGCTGGTCGCATTGTCGTCTACGACCAGTATGCTTTCATGGCTGAAGCTGCGAGAAGCGGCTCGCTCGAGCGGCGCGGGAGAAGCGGATCTAAGAAATTGGGAGGTAAAGTGGAAAGTGGAACCGCGGCCAGGCGTGCTGTCGATCCAAATGGTTCCGCCCATCAGTTGAACAATTTTCGCGCTAATGGACAGGCCGAGACCGGTACCGCCGAAGCGCCGGGTTGTGGACGAATCGGCCTGCTCAAAAGGTTTAAAAAGCCTCAGTTGTTTGTCTTTGGGGATGCCTACGCCGGTGTCATGAATGGCAAAGTGCAACTGGACGCCGCTCCCTTTGACTTGATCGCGGCTGACACGCACACCCACTTCACCCTGACTGGTGAATTTCAGAGCGTTCCCGGTGAGATTTAGCAGGACCTGGCGCAAACGGCCTGGATCGCCGACGACATTTAGAGGAACATCCGGCTCCAGGTAAAAAGTCAATTCAAGACCCTTCTTATGGGCAGAAGGGGCGATGCCCTTGATGGAACTGCTGATGACTTCCTCGAGGCTGAAATCGACCGACTCCAGCGTGATCTTTTCGGCTTCTATTTTTGAATAATCGAGGATGTCGTTCAAGATGACAAGCAGCGCCTCGCCGGACGACTTGATCAGATTATGATATTCGTGCTGTTCATTCCCCGTGGCGGCCATGGCAAGTTCCGTCATTCCGATGATGCCGTTCAAAGGAGTGCGAATTTCATGACTCATGTTGGCCAGAAAGTCGCTCTTGGCGCGGCTGGCCCCTTCCGCTTTGTCTTTCAGCCTGTCAGCTTCCACTAACTGGCGGCGAATAACGTCGATCTGCTCGGCTACCCTGCGGCGGAGAACAATAATGGCCCAGCCGAGAACGACTGTGGTTCCCAGAAGACTGCAACAGAGAAGGAGGAAAAGCACATGGGTGGTGGACCACCAGGAAGCGTGCTGCAGGACGTTAACGTCGGAGGTTGAGCGCAGCAGTAAATGGAAGACTTGCTCGTCCTGATTTCGCTGGTTCGAAAATACTCCGGTTAGACGAAGGGCGCTCCCTTTGTCCAAATTGCGAAGGGTTCCTATGGAATTAGAATGGAGGACCGCGGTCCAGAATGTGCCGCCCGACAGGAGAGCCAGAGTTACTCGATCCCGATCGGCACTTACGTCGATGAGTTGTCCATCCAAAGTAACGAGCTGCATATTGTGAGATCCAGTCACCATTTGCGAGAGATTGACTGCTTGCGCTTGGATCTCGACGTGCTTCCCGGTTCTTTTGATACTCGACTGCCGCAAGGTTGTTAAGCGTTCACCCTGATCCTTGAACCCGGAGACCTCAACTTCATCTCCCGGTTGAAAGGACGCCGGGGAAACCGGCTCCACGAGGGTTGGATCGGATCCCTGCTGCAGTACAAATCGGTCGGGGAGTACCAGGGTGATGACACCTACAACGCGTACCCGGCTGGCCTTCCCCGGTGCGACTGCCTTGTCGGTTTGGGCAGCGGAAGATAGCCTACTGGAGCTAAGAAGGCCAATAGCCATTACAACTGCAAGTAAAGTTCTCACCTTAGAAGCTCATCGGCTGAGCTGAGGAAAGTTTCAGACTGTAGAGCCCGTAGACCGATTAAACAGCAAATAATACGTAAACGGCCCTATGTTCCTGAACCTCTGAAGTTTAAGGTGGAGGAATTGCTATCGTCAACTAAATGCAATCACTATGGATGCTGCTGATCATTGTTTGTTGGCGTGCGGTGGCGCAGGAACCGTTGCTTTCATCGCAGCAATGGAGCTTGATTCGCGAGGAAGTGAACGGCGTCTCGCCTTACGAAAACCTGCGCTACTTAACTGGTCTCCACCGGGTGCCAGGCACAGCCGCGTTCGCACAAGCCGCGCAATTTATTGTTGAGCGTGCCCGGGGTTATGGGTTGGACGATGCGCATACCGAGCAGTTTCCCATCGATGGTGTGCGGACATACGGGCTGATGCGCTCCTATCTGGCTTGGAGCGTGCAATCCGGGCAATTATGGGAACTAAGGCCGCACCACGTGCTGATTGGGGATGCGCAGACCGATCCCATACGGCTGGCGGATTACAGCCACACGGCATCGGTGGAAACTGCGCTAAT
The DNA here is from genome assembly GCA_003163855.1 of Bryobacterales bacterium. Lineage (GTDB taxonomy): Bacteria > Acidobacteriota > Terriglobia > Bryobacterales > Bryobacteraceae > Bog-105. Next base: position 20,033 of record PLRJ01000104.1, read on the forward strand.
TGACGTCGGAGCGGGAACCAGCGCGCATGATTACGAAGGTAAGAATGTGAGGGGCAAGATTGTTCTAGCTGACGGCTTGCTGTCGCGCGTGCAGGAACTGGCGGTTGTGGACCACGGCGCGGCCGGGATTCTGAGCGACATGCCGAACCAGACGACAGTGTGGTCGGGTCTCGACCCTACTTTGGTGCGCTGGGGGCATTTGGATGCGCGCCAACCCACGGGCTTTGCGTTCATGATCTCGCGCCAGGCGGCGGGGACGCTGCGTGCGCGTCTGGCGGCGCACGAAGAAATTGTTTTGCGTGCAGACGTGAAGGCGACAGTGGGGCCCGGAAGCTGGGCCGTTGACACCGCCACTATCAAGGGTGCCGACCCGTCCGCCGGGCAAGTTGTTTTCAGTTGTCATCTGGATCACGAGCGGCCCGGTGCTAACGATGATGGTAGCGGCTGCGTCACCATTTTGGAGGCGGCGCGGGCGCTAAATCTGCTGATCCATTCGGGCGCTCTGGTACGGCCCAAGCGAACGATTCGCTTCATCTGGGGACCTGAACATGAGGGAACGATGGCGTTTCTGGCGACGCATTCCGACATCATGAACGACCTACGGGCGAACGTTCACATGGACATGGTGGGCGGCGATCTGTTCAAGAATAAATCGGTTATGCATGTGACCGAAACGCCGTGGTCGCTTCCCAGCTTTGTTACCGATGTTGGCGCTGTATTTCTGCGGACCATCCAGCATGGAGCGACGGAATACGCGCAGGGTGGGGGATCGCCAGCAGAGGCGATGGTGGAGACGAGAATCGCAGAAAGCGGCACCCGCAATGAGTTTTTCGCCGACGTGACGCCGTTCGATGAAGGCAGCGATCACGATGATTATGATTCGTCGACCATTGCCGTGCCCTCGCTCTACTTGCGCGACTGGCCCGATACCTATATTCACACCGACCACGACAGCCTGGAGCAGATGGATGCCACCAAACTGCGGCGTGTGGCGGCGCTGGGGGCTGCCGCCGGTTATGTTTATGCGAGTCTTGATGCACCGCAACTGCCGCTGCTTCTGCCGTTCTTTACTGCGCAGAGCGAAGCTCGGTTAACGGCGTCGTTTGAGAAGGCGCAGAAATGGGTGATGGACCCTGGAATGGCGGCGGATGTCGCCTGGTATGAAGCGAATAATCTGCTGGTTCATTCGCTGCAGCGTGAACGCGACACACTGCATTCGCTGGTGTTGTTTAGCGGCGGCGTTGAGAACTCGGAATCGGAGGGCCTGAACGCGCTGAATACGCAAGGGTCCGCTTTCAGCTTGTGGCTTGCAAGGAACGCCAAATCTCGCGGGGCAAAGGCTCCAACTTCGTCTTGGGCCAATGATGCCGGCACGATGCGGGTAGCGGTTCGCATCGCGCCTTTCGGGCCGATACAGAATCAAAATGACGACGCCTTGCTGGCTCGTCTGGGCCGGGAGCGCTACAGCAAAATCAAGCTGCTGAATGGCGGATCGGGGCATTATGTCAGCGTTCTTGATCAGCGTGGCCTTTATGCTTATGAAATTCTGAACTTCGTTAACGGCAAGCGTAGCGTGGGGGAGATTCGAGACGCGGTTTCGGCAGAATATCGTCCGATTCCGTTGGAGTTAGTCGAGGATTATCTGGAATCTTTAGCCGAGGCCAAGATAATTAGCTTGAATTAAGATTTGCCGTCAACGAGTTGCGCCCCGCTTGGCGTTTCCGCTCGTTCGTACTCGACCAATCAAATAAATGACTATGCCCACATTGATGGCAAGGACCAAAAGTTTAGCCGTCGTGATGCGCCGGCTGAGCTCATAAATTTCCAGGGGAACGAGCCCGCCGGTTGAAATGATGGTGAAGTATTCGGCCCACCGCTTGCGCA
>PLRJ01000041.1 GCA_003163855.1 Bryobacterales bacterium
CCTAGAGTCAGCTGCACATGAGACAAAATCGGTCGCCGCAGGCACAATATAAGTGAGACTTAACGAGTATGGCGCAGCAAATTTGCGTCTCCGAGCGTCTAAGTATTGAGGGGCTGTATGGATCGAAACGAAGAACTAATTAATACCCGTTACGACGCCTTAATGTTCGCCCAAACTCCAGAAGTAGCCAAGCGGGCTGCTAAGGCGCTGATTGAGGCCGTTTTAGGCGACCTGTCAGCGGAAATACCGCTGGAGGAGGGACTGCGCCAAGTGTGCCGTAAGATTCGGCCCGCGACTGATGCGCGAGATCAGGCAAGGTTTGAAGCGGAATTTTTGGAGCTGGCGATGGCGCCGAGCGGTCTGCAAGGGGTTGGAGATGACCCAGCACAAAGCGCCACGGCTGGTCCCGCTCAGAGCCGTAAGCGCGCCGCCTAAATATCCCGCCGCTTCTAGCTGGCTCCGTCCTTCGTGGTAAGACGGTAGGTTACCGTTTGCCGGGTATGACCAAGAAGCGAGCTAAACCATCGAAATCACAAAGGGTTAAGGCCGTCGCGCGGGAGCGTGTCGGAGTTCCCAAACCGGCGCGGGTGGTTAAAGAGCGCGCTACCCGCGAGAATCCCAAACACAGGAAACCATTGCTGGAGGCGGACGATTAAATGTCCGCCTCTTTCGCCGTTAATGGGCCGCTGCCCGGCCGAGTACGGCTGGTAGAAGTAGGCCCGCGCGACGGACTCCAGAACGAGCCACATACCGTGCCCCTCAAGGCCAAGCTTGCGTTAATTGAAGCTCTGGCGGAAGCTGGCTTACACTTTATCGAAAGCGGCGGCTTCGTTTCCCCCAAGTGGGTGCCCCAAATGGCTGATACCGCCGAGGTACTCAGCAGCCTGAAACGCAAGCCCGGAGTCAGCTATTCCGTTCTGGTCCCGAATCTCCAGGGATTGGAATTGGCGCTGGGATGCAGCGCCAGAGAGATAGCGGTTTTCGCGGCAGCCTCAGAGACCTTCTCACTGCGCAACACGAATGTATCTATCCGGGAATCGCTTTTGCGATTGGAAGAGGTCACTCGCCAGGCGTTGTTGGCCGGAATACGCGTGCGCGGCTACGTTTCTTGCGTAATGGGCTGCCCTTATGAAGGGCAGGTGGACCTGCCGGCAGTGTTGCGCGTGGCTGAAGAACTGGCCGCCATGGGCTGCTATGAGATTTCGCTGGGAGATACCATCGGCGTTGGCACACCGCTGCAAACACAGGCGTTGATTTGCGCCGTTGAAAAGCGTCTGCCGCTAGCCCGGATCGCAGTGCACTTCCATGACACCTGGGGACAAGCGCTAGCTAACATCCTGGCCGCGCTGGCCATGGGAGTCACGGTCATCGATTCCTCTGTCGCCGGCCTCGGCGGGTGCCCCTACGCGCCGGGAGCAAGCGGCAACGTTGCCACCGAGGATGTACTCTACATGCTGCACGGCATGGGCATTGAAACGGGCGTGAACCTGGAGAAGGTGGCGCTGGCAGGCGCGGAAATCTGCCGTGTCCTTTGGCAAAAACCGGCATCGCGGGCTGCCGCCGCGTTGCTGGGACAGATGAAGCCAAAGGAACCGGCCCGTTAATTCCACAGTCGCTATAGCCGACACTCCCTTGCGCTAAGGAGAGTTTTAGCGGCCAACTAACGCAAAGCCGCGCTTCTTAGCAACCCGATGGAACAACTTCCGACAACTGCGTATCCTGCGGCAAGTCTTCTGCGGCGTCCACAGGAGGCAGCCATTTTGTCAATGTTTCGGTCACTTCGCGCGGATGAATGGGCTTGGACAAATAATCGTCCATGCCCGCCAGACGGCAGTCTTCACGATCCTGTTGCATAGCGGACGCGGTCATGGCAATGACAGGCAAGCGGCGATCGCGAGTCCAGGCTGCTCCATCCCGTTGCGCGCTCCTGATCAACCGCGTCGCTTCCAGCCCGTCCATTTCAGGCATATGAACATCCATGAAGATGACGTCGAAAGGCTTGGCTGCAATTGCGGCAAGGGCCTCGACGCCATTGGACACAACCTCAGCACCGACGCCAAGCTTCTTCAGAACTCCTAAGGCTACCTGCTGGTTGGTGATGTTGTCGTCGGCCACCAGAACACGCACCTTGCGCCCGCCGAATTTTCCGCGCAGGTCACCATCCCGCTGTGACCCTGGACTTGGTTGCACGAGACCCCGCTCACTATCCGGGTTTAAAGGCTTCACCAGCGCTTGCAGAAGTGTGCGCAGCTCTTGTTGTCGTATAGGCTTGGCCACGCTGGCCGAAAAACCGAATTCACTAAACGGGCGCGTCTCACTCTTGTCGCCCAAAGTCCGCATCAAGATAAGCCGGGTATCCGTCAGACGCTTGTCGGCTGCAATCAAAGTGCCCAACATTTCGCCCGTCACTCCCGGCATATTCATGTCTATCAGGGCCAACCGAAACGGATCGTTCTGATCGACGGCCCGCACTAAGGCCTGCAGCCCTGCTGTGCCGTCTTCCTCGGCGGCAGGCCGCATGCCGTAGGCTTCAAGACATCCGCTTAGATTGCGCCGGTTCGTTGCGTTGTCATCGACAATCAACACGCGCAGGCCACGCAGCCCCACGGAGTCTACGCCTTCCTCCTGCGCTGGGGCGCGTTGTTTCCCCAGGCGAACGGTAAACCAGAATATGGAACCTTCGCCTTCCTCACTATCGACACCGATGGCGCCGCCCATCAATTCCGCCAGTTGCTTGGATATGGCCAGTCCCAAGCCTGTGCCGCCATACTTACGGCTGGTTGACGCATCCACCTGGGTGAACTTGTCGAACACCATTCCCGCCTTCGCCTTTGGAATGCCTATGCCTGTATCGCGCACGGCCAGGCGCAGCAGGCAATTCTCCTCTCCATCCTCCACCAGGGTGACCTCGATTGCAACCTCGCCTTTAGCCGTGAACTTCACCGCGTTGCCAGCCAGGTTCGTCAAAATCTGCCGCAGTCTACCGGGATCGCCCCGCAGTTTGGTGGGCACAGCCGGATCGATGCGGCAGAGCATCTCCAGGCCTTTATTGTGTGCGCCCATCGCAATAATGGAAACAAAGTCGTCCATTAAGAGTTGGAGGTCAAAGTCGATAGACTCGAGATCGAGTTTCAGCGCCTCAATCTTGGAAATATCGAGAATGTCGTTAATTACGCGCAACAGCAGTTCACCGCTGGCATAAACCATTTCCGCCAGGCCCTGCTGCTGCAGCGTCAGATCAGTATCCATAAGCAGCCCGGTGAGTCCGATAATGCCGTTCATTGGCGTCCTGATTTCATGGCTCATGTTTGCCAGGAACTCACTCTTGCTTCGGCTTGCCGCCTCCGCCACTTCGCGCGCAATCTCCAATTCGGCCGTCCGTTCAGCGACGCGCCGTTCCAGTGTTGCGTGCGATTCCTGAATCGAAGCGGCGGCATTGTTGAACGCTTTTGATAAAGCCGACAGCTCGTCCGACCCATCTTCGGAAATGCGGTGCGCCAGGTGGCCGCTGGTTAAAGCTGCCGCGCCTTTCTCCAGTTCAGACAGGGGCACGCTGATGCTGCGAGTTACCGTATATCCCAACAAACAGGCGGTGCCAACTGATAGCAATCCGCAAAGAAACCAATAGAACAGCACTCGTACGCGGGCACCGTCTATTCTGGCAAGAGCCGCTTCGCGCTGTAGTCTTCCGTTCGCTTCGATATCGCTGCTGATCTTAGCCACCGTTGCGCTCTTGTCTGTCAATTGATTGCCAATGCGCAGTTTCGCCGCCTGCCAGTCCCCTGCCTCGGCAAGTTCACGCACTACCGCTATTTCATTAGGCACAATAACCTGGAAATATAAAAGCAGACTGGAAGTAACGGCGGCATCCTGTTCGTTGCGTCCCGCACTAGCCAGAGCATCCACCGCCGACTGGACGTCGGCAGCTAAGTGCTTTTGGAGCGGTGCTATGGCCGCGCGCAAGGAGTTCAGATCTTCCCGCCTTGTAGCATCCTGAAGCACCTGCACGTAACGAAGTACGTCGTTGTCGACATTCAACACCGCAATCATCTCGCGGTCTGTTCGATCTATCTGCTCAATCTGAAGCTGGGAGGTATGCAATTGCCATGACGCCATGAACGTGGAGCCTGCGGTTAGAACAATCAGGAACGCGAAGCAAAGCGTCAGGCGGGTTCCGATGCGAAGCCTTCTGTGGCTGGCAGGCCGCAACAAGGCGGAAAGGCGTTTCTGTGGTGCTTGAGACATCCCTCTAAAGACTCATCGGTTGCAGAAAGCCGCGAGAAGCGAAAAAGTTGCTTAGAAACCCACCACTTCTTCATAAGGTGTTCGCTATCGCCAGTACTTTAGTCTGTGTCAGGTTCGAATCGGCTCGGCCACTGCTGGGCGTTTGCCTAGGCCTTTGCCTTTTGACAGCCTGTGATAGCGCCTCTATGAAGATGCGGCCGGGACCGCCTGCCCAGCCGCGCCCCCTGCTCGAAGTCATGGCTGTAGCCTGGGGCGAAAATCTGAAGTTTGATCAGGACTTCATCCAGGCTTTCGGCGAGCGGAACGCTGTCCAGACTCAATTCATACCGAACAGCCGCCTGGAAGTGTACAGGCAACTGTTTCACCAGCATGCCAGCGAGCCCGACCTTCTGGAACTGGACATCGTATGGCCGGCCATTTTGGCTGCCGATCTGATTGATTTGCGTCCCTATTTGAAGGAAAGTATCAACGTCTTTCCGCCCCAACTTCTAGAGAACTATACCGTTCAGGGGCGGCTTGTCGCCTTGCCGCTGTCTGTGGACATTGGGGTGCTCTATTACCGTCCACAGTTGCTTGAAAAATACGGTTTCACGCGACCGCCCGACACCTGGGAAGAACTGGAAACCATGGCCAAGCGCATTCAAGCGGGCGAACGCCGCGCCGGCAATAAGGATTTCTGGGGTTATACCTGGCAGGGCTCCATTTCCGAGGGAGGTACCTGCAATGCGCTGGAATGGCAGGCCTCGTCGGGCGCGGGTAACTTTATTGAATCCTCGCGCGTACATGTTCGAGACGCACGCTTTGCCAGCATGCTGACGAGAGTCGCGGGGTGGATCGGCACCATTTCTCCTCCCGCCGAGTACGTTTACCGTGAAGACGACTCGGTAAATCTTTGGGATGCAGGCCAAACTGCCTTTATGCGGAATTGGGCCAGCGGATACGGTCATTTCGCCAAGCAACCTGGAAAGGACCGACTCCCGTTCCGGATTGCGCCACTCCCGGCCGGCTCAGGGGGGCATCGCGGCACACTAGGAGGCATTGGAATGGGTGTTTCCAGGTACGCGGCCGACCGGGACTCCGCGCTGAAGGCGCTCTTCGAACTGACTAGCCAAAGAAACGACCTTGCGCGATCCAACTTTTCAGACGGTATTCCCACCCACTCGACGGCAACCGGACAACAAGACATAAAGTCTCGATCCGAGTTGCAGGCGCTAGCTGCCGAGTTGATGAAATCGGCAGTTTCGCGGCCCGCCCTCTTCACCGGCGACAAGTACGAATCTGTTTCACTTGCATACGCTACCGCGGTGAACTCTGTACTCCGGCGAAAAGCTACGCCGGAGGCGGCCATGGCCGACCTGGAACAGAAGTTGACCAAGCTGACCGGCCTGCCGGCGCAATAACCTCTTTCAGGAAGGGCCGCGGTGTCACGCGCCCCGCCGGAAGGGCATGCGAGTTCCTATCTTCCCTGGCGGCGCGCAGCCGCGCCCTTTGCACTTTTGAGCTATCATCACCTTGAAAAACATGAACAAAGTGGTGGCGAGCATTGACGAGGCGGTGGCTGATGTTACCGATGGCTGTACCGTCATGCTGGGCGGCTTCGGTTTGAGCGGTATACCTGAGAACCTGATTGCCGCGCTGGTGCGGAAAGAGGCGAAGGATCTGCATACAATCAGCAACGACATGGGCGTGGATGGCTTCGGCATGGGTTTGATGCTCGAAGCGGGCGTGATTGCATCCCACACCGGCAGTTATGTCGGCGAGAATAAGCTGCTGGAACAACACTTAATCTCCGGCCGCTTGAAGGTGACGCTGATTCCGCAAGGCACCTTGGCCGAACGCATTCGCGCCGGCGGCGCTGGCATTCCCGCCTTTTACACTCCCGCTGGTGTCGGCACACTGGTTGCAGCGGGCAAAGAATGCCGTGAATTCGACGGCCGCAGTTACCTGCTGGAACGGGCCTTAACGGCCGATTTCGCTCTTATCAAGGCTTGGCGCGGCGACCGCATGGGAAATCTTGTCTATCGCAAGACCGCCCGGAATTTCAATCCCATGATGGCGGCAGCAGCCAAGGTAACGATTGCTGAAGTGGAAGAACTCGTCGAGCCTGGCGTGCTCGATCCCGACACCGTCATGACTCCGGGGATTTATGTCCAGCGCATTGTTCAGGGCACGCACTATGAACGCCGCATCGAACGCCGCAAGCTAAGGCCGGCCTAGTGGATAAACGCGACTCCATCGTTGCACGCGCCGCCAAAGAGTTGCAGGATGGCTTCTACGTCAATCTCGGCATCGGTATGCCCACGCTTATTGCCAACCACGTTCCAGCAGGCATCGAAGTGGTGCTGCAATCGGAGAACGGGATGCTCGGCGTAGGGCCTTTCCCGGCGGACGGCGAGGAAGACGCCGACCTGATCAACGCCGGGAAAGAGACCATCACGGAAGTTCCAGGCAGTTCCTACTTCTCGAGCGCGGAATCGTTTGCCATGATCCGCGGCGGCCACGTGGACCTTAGCATTCTGGGCGCCATGGAAGTGGATGCGGAGGGCAATCTGGCCAACTGGATGGTGCCGGGCAAGATGGTGAAGGGCATGGGCGGCGCCATGGACCTTGTCGCCAGCGCACGCCGCGTCCTCATCACCATGGAGCACACCACCAAATCCGGTGCGCCGAAGATTCTGAACAAATGCACCTTGCCACTGACAGGACTGCACGTGGTGGATTGCATCATCACGGAAATGGGCGTGATAAGAGTAACGCGCGTTGGCCTTATCCTGGAAGAGATCGCTCCTGACGTCACAGTGCAGGAAGTGCAGGCGGCCACTGAGCCCACGCTTTATATCAGCGAACGGTTGAAGCCGATGTTTTAAGATTCCTATGGAAAAAATCAGCAGGCGTGTTTTTGCAGCAGCGGCGGCCTTCGCCGCAACCGGATTAAAGGCGCAGGAGGACAAGCCACGAGTTATTACATCGGCGTCTGTTCCCGGCGATCCGGTTGCCCCCGGAGTCTCAGGCGGCACGCAGCCGGAGGAACTGCCCTTCGACACGCCGCTGGAGTTTCAGCGCGCGGATGTAAAGCTGCGCGCTGAAGCTTTCCCGCTCCGCGATGTGAAGTTGCTCGACTCCGAGTTTCTCAAGGCCCAGGAAATCAATCGCGCTTACCTGCTCGAACTGCCGGTCGACCGCCTGGTGCACACCTTCCGCCTGAACGCCGGGCTTCGTTCCAGCGCCGAACCGCTAGGCGGCTGGGAAAAGCCGGATTGCGAGCTGCGCGGCCATTTTATCGGCCATTATCTTTCCGCTTGTGCGTTAATGTACTCCTCTACCGGCGACGAAGCAGTGAAAGCCAGGGGAAATGAAGTGGTGGCTGTGCTGGCGAAATGCCAGTCCGAGCTTTCCGACGGCTACCTCAGCGCATTCCCACGCGAGTTGTTCGATCGTTTGGAGGCTCGCAAGAAAGTCTGGGCGCCGTTCTACACCTATCACAAGATCATGGCCGGCATGCTGGATATGCACGAACAATGCGACAACCAGCAGGCGCTGACGGTGGTGAAAGGCATGGCCGATTGGACTGACACGTGGGCCCGCGGCATTCCCGAAGACCACATGCAAATGGTGCTGGACGAAGAGTTCGGCGGTATGAGCGAAGTTTTATACAACCTGGCCGTTGTCGCCGGCGACGAAAAGTATGTGAAGGTGGGCGATCGCTTTACCAAGAAACGCTTCTGCAATCCGTTAGCGCTGCGCCGCGATGAACTGCGCGGTCTGCACGTCAACACGCATATCCCGCAGGTGATTGGCGCCGCCCGCCGCTATGAAATCAGCGGTGACCGCCGCTTCTACGACGTGGCCGATTACTTCTGGCTGGAAGTCACCGGCGCGCGTGCCTATGTCACAGGCGGCACCAGCAACAACGAAGGCTGGCTGGTGCAGCCGAATAAGCTGGCACTCGAATTGAAACAGGCGAACGACACAACCGAATGCTGTTGCGCCTACAACATGATGAAGCTGACCCGCAAGCTCTACGAGTGGTCGGCCGATCCGCGCTATTTCGATTATTACGAACGCACCATGTACAACCACCGCCTGGGGACCGTTCGGGCAAATGGCGAAATGCAGTATTACCTGGGCGTCGTTCCCGGATCGTGGCGCACTTACAGCACCAAGTTCAGCAGTTTCTGGTGTTGCGACGGAACCGGCGTGGAAGAATACGCCAAGCTCGCAGACAGCATCTATTTTCATGATGCGAACGCGGTTTTTGTGAACCTGTTCATCCCATCGGAGTTGAATTGGAAGCAGAAGGGCGTGCGCCTGCGGCAGGAGACAAAGTTTCCCGACGAAGCTGCAACGGCCCTTGTTATCGACGCAGCTCCAGCGGAAGCGTTCACGCTGCATTTGCGCGTGCCGTCGTGGGTTTCGAAAGAGATCACCTTGCGAGTGAACGGAAAGACGACGGAAGCGACCGCCAGCGGCGGCAGCTATGTATCGGTCGCACGAATCTGGAAAAAAGGCGACCGGGTCGAGATGCAGATGCCCATGTCATTGCGCTTTGAGGCGATGCCGGACGATCGCAATCTGCGTGCCGTGCTGTATGGACCGCTGGTTCTCGCCGGCGGATTAGGCAAACATGGATTGACCGACGACCTGACCGTCGGCCCGCTAGGCGCGGATCTGCGGAAGCATCCCGGCGAAAAGATTCCTGAGCTTATGTTAGGCGCCAATACCCTGACCCAATGGATGCGAAAAGGCGACGCGCCGTTGACGTTTGAAGCGCAAGGCATCACGTTCCGCCCGCTGCATCGCACGAGCGGCCAGCGGTATGCCATCTACTGGCGCGTCAACGAGGCTTGACGCGCTACCATTGACAGCAATGTCTCACATCGATCCGGGTCAGGCTCTCACGGTCTACGCCGGTAATTTTCTACGTTGCTAGCGGTTGTGATGTGCCGCCGCGTTTCGGCACAGAAGCGCCAGCGCCCGTCGCGGAGCTGGCTGAGGGGGTGTGTCGAGATGTTGAAATGTCTTCTATGAGCGTCATTCTAGAGAACACGTGAAAACGACGATAGAACAAACGCGACATCAGACGGTATTAAAATTTTTGAGTAAGCTTGACGCGCTACCATTTAATAGAAATGCCTCATATCGATCCCGGTCAGGCTCTCACTATCTTCGTCGGCAACGTGCCTACGTTCCTGGCGGTTGTGCTCGCTTGGATGCATTCTAACGGGAAGATCTCGGATCTACGCAATGACATGAATGCATGCTTCTCGGAACTTAATGGATCGCTCGGCCGCCGCATTGACGATACAAGAGACCTGCTGCGAGCCGAGTTCCGCCGGGTCGAGGAAGTCATGGACGCGAGGATCAAGCACCTAGAGGAGCGCGATTAAGCCCGGTCCGCCTAGCTGGCACTACCTACGGCCTGATTGGCATGCAGCTCCTGCAGGCTCCAGACGCGGATAGGATCGCGCCGCCGCGAAACAATGGCTTCCGCCGCCGCGCGCGCACCGCTCATGGTCGTAATGCACGGGGTGCGATAAGTCACCGCATTGCGGCGAATTGTCTGCTCGTCCGGAAATGAGTGGCTTCCGGTAGTCGTATAAATGACCAGGTTCAAACGCCCCGCCTTCAGCAGATCCACCGCATTCGGCCGGCCTTCATTTACCTTAAACACCGTTTTACACGGCAGACCCGCGGCTTTCAATGCCGAAGCCGTGCCGCGCGTGGCAAACAGTTCAAAGCCAAACTCGTGAAACTTAGCGGCCACGGCTGCTGCCGCCGCTTTATCGCGATCGTTCACGCTGATAAATAGCGCGCCATGGTCCGGAATCGGCGTTCCCGCCCCAATCTGCGCTTTTCCAAACGCCTCACCAAAGCTTTCGCCAACGCCCATCACTTCGCCGGTAGAGCGCATCTCCGGCCCAAGCGCTGGATCAACGCCGGGGAACTTATTAAACGGAAACACCGGGCTTTTCACAAAGAAGCAAGGCACCGGCAGCGTGCCATTCACCACCCCGCCCGTCAGATGCTTAAACTCCTCCAGCTTCTTGCCCAGCATCAATCCCACGGCAATCTTTGGCAGCGGCACGCCCGTGGCTTTCGAAACAAAGGGAACCGTCCTTGATGCGCGCGGATTCACTTCCAGCACATAGACATCGCCATTCTTCAACGCATACTGCACGTTCATCAGGCCAATGACATTCAGCGCCCGCGCCAGTTTCGTGGTGTATTCGCAAATGGTAGCCAGCGTTTCTTTCGCAATAGAAATCGCCGGCAGCACGCACGAACTGTCGCCCGAGTGCACGCCCGCTTCTTCAATATGCTCCATAATGCCGGCAATCAAGACGTTCTGGCCATCGCACAGCGCATCCACGTCCACTTCGGTGGCGTCTTCCAGAAAGCGATCGATCAGCACCGGCCGCCTGACTGAGAAGCTAGTCGCCTCATGCATATAGCGCCGCACCGTGTCTTCGTTGTACGCGATGACCATGGCGCGTCCGCCCAGCACGTAGCTCGGGCGCACCAGCACCGGAAAGCCCAACCGGTTGGCCACTTCGCACGCTTCTTCCACGCTGGTTGCCGTTCCATGCGGCGGCGAAGGAATATTCAAATCCGCCAGTAACTTGCCAAAGAGTTTGCGATCTTCCGCCAGGTCGATATTGCTTGGGTCGGTCCCGATGATCGGCAGCCCCAGCGCCTTCAGCGGCATTGCCAGGTTCAGCGGCGTCTGCCCGCCGAACTGGACAATCAACCCGTCAGGCTTCTCGAGATCGCAGATATTCAAAACTTCTTCCTGCGTCAGCGGCTCAAAGTAGAGCCGGTCGCTGGTGTCGTAATCGGTTGAGACGGTCTCGGGATTACAGTTCACCATGATCGACTCATAACCGAAATCCTGCAGCGCGAAGGAAGCATGGCAGCAGCAATAATCAAACTCGATACCTTGCCCGATGCGGTTAGGCCCGCTGCCCAGAATCACCACCTTCTTGCGTGCAGTCGGGTTCGCCTCATCTTCCGATTCGTAGCTCGAATACATGTAAGGAGTGAAGCTTTCAAACTCAGCCGCGCAAGTATCAACGCGATTGAACACCGCACGCACGCCGGCTTGTTTGCGCGCCGCGCCCACTTCCATCGGCTCTACGTTCAACGCATTGGCAATCTGCCTGTCGCCCAAACCGTCGCGCTTCAGTTTGCGAAACTCTTTCGTAGTAATGGAATCGAGAGATCGACCTTCCAGCGATTTCTCCAACTGCTTCATTTCATAAAGCTGCTGCAGGAACCACGGATCGATGTTCGTCATCTCGCGCACTTGTTCCACCGAATAGCCTTCGTGGAACGCAAACAGGACGTAATCCAGCCGCTCCGGATTAGGCGTGATCAGGCGCTTGGCAATCAGCGCGCTCGACAGCTTCGACGATCCGGACGCTTTGCCGGTCTCCAGGCTCCGCAGCCCCTTGCCAATGGCCTGTTTGAACGTGCGGCCAATCGCCATCGCTTCGCCCACGGATTTCATCTGCGTGTTCAGAACCGGCTCGGCGCCAGGAAACTTTTCAAACTGCCAGCGCGGAATTTTCACCACAACATAGTCGAGCGTCGGCTCAAAACACGCCGGCGTCTTCAGCGTAATGTCGTTCTTAATCTCGTCCAGCCGGTAACCAACGGCCAACTTCGCGGCAATCTTTGCAATCGGGAAACCAGTCGCCTTCGATGCCAGGGCGGAACTGCGCGACACGCGCGGATTCATCTCCACCACGATCATGCGCCCGTTCGCCGGATTAATCGCAAACTGCACATTCGATCCGCCCGTATCCACGCCGATCTCGTTCAGACACTTCAACGCGGCATCGCGCATCATCTGATATTCGCGGTCGGTCAGCGTCTGCGCCGGCGCCACCGTGATGGAATCGCCGGTATGCACGCCCATGGGATCGAAATTCTCAATCGAACAAACGATAATTCCGTTGCCGGCCTTATCGCGCATCACTTCGAGTTCAAACTCTTTCCAACCCAGCACGCTCTCTTCAACCAGCACTTCATGCACCGGCGAAAGATCGATGCCGCGCTCCAGAATCTCAACCATCTCTTCGCGGTTGTAAGCAATACCGCCGCCGGTTCCGCCCATGGTGAAGCTGGGACGCAAAATGATGGGATAACCAATGCGCTTGGCAAATTCCAGTCCGGCCTCAATGTTGTTTACCAGTTGCGACTGCGTCATGTCCAGCCCGATTTTGCGCATCGCATCTTTAAACAGCAGCCGGTCTTCGGCCTTCTTAATAGCGCTGATGTTGGCTCCAATCAACTCCACGCCGTACTCTTCGAGCACGCCCGATTCGGCAAGTTCCACCGAAAGATTCAACGCCGTCTGCCCGCCCACTGTTGACAGCAGCGCGTCTGGACGCTCCTTCCGAATCACCTCGGTCGCAAAGGCGAGACTCAGCGGCTCTACATAGGTGCGGTCCGCCAGGTTCGGGTCGGTCATGATAGTGGCCGGGTTTGAGTTGATCAGAATCACTTCATACCCTTCCTTGCGCAGCGCTTTGCACGCCTGTGCGCCCGAGTAGTCGAACTCGCAGGCCTGCCCGATGATAATGGGCCCCGAGCCGATGATCATGATTCGTTTAAGATCTGTTCGCTTCGGCATTGTTTAGCGCTTGTTCTCCTTCATCATGCTGACGAATTCCTGAAAGAGATAGTGCGAATCATGCGGACCCGGCGCCGCTTCAGGGTGATACTGCACACAGAAAACCGGCTGACTGCGATGGCGCATGCCTTCCACCGTATTGTCGTTCAGATTGATATGCGTAATGGCGACCTCGGAATCGCGCAGCGACTCCGGCTTCACACAAAAACCGTGGTTTTGTGAAGTGATTTCCACTTTGCCCGTGCTTTGATTCAGCACCGGGTGATTCGCGCCATGGTGCCCAAACTTCAGCTTGTACGTCTCACCGCCAAAAGCAAGACCGAGTATCTGGTGCCCCAGGCAGATGCCGAAAATGGGAGTCTTGCCGATCAGCTTGCGAACCTGGCTGGCTTGATGCGTCAGCGGTTCCGGATCGCCCGGCCCATTTGACAGGAACACGCCATCAGGTTTCAAAGCCATGACATCTTCCGCCGTCGCCTCCGAAGGAACCACTGTCACGCGCGAACCAAGCTGCACCAGGTGGCGCAGGATATTGCGCTTGATGCCGTAATCGTAAGCCACCACATGCAGCCCCGGCTCGCCAATCGCCGATATTTTGTCGGAACTCGAAACCGGCTCTATGCCTTCGGTCCATTCGTAGCTGGCTTTCGTCGAGACACGCGCAATTAAATTCAGGCCGGCCATACTCGGCGAATTACGAGCGGCTTGCACCAGGTCTTCTACGTTGCTTGCACCGACACCGATGACCCCGCGCATCGCGCCGCGATCACGCAGCAGCCGTACGAGCCGGCGCGTATCGATATCGGTGATGACGGGAATGCCGTTCCTCGCAAGCAGATCTTCCGCCTTGGCGTCCGACCGCCAGTTGCTGACTGTAGAGGAGATTTCACGCACTACCAGGCCTTCAATGTAAGGCCGCCCGGATTCAGCGTCCGCCCCATTTGATCCATAATTCCCAATTTGCGGATTCGTCAAAACGACAATCTGGCCGCAATACGATGGATCTGTAAAAATTTCCTGATAACCCGTGATGGCTGTATTGAAAACAACCTCACCCGTGCGCTGTACTGGCGCACCGCAGCTAAAACCCTCGAAGACCGTTCCGTCTTCCAGGGCGAGTACAGCTTGCTCCAACTAAATCGCTCCTAGTAGGTAATGAGGTGCTGCAAGGATGGCGCAGCAGACCGGTGGGCCGATCAACCTATTTGAGCACGTTTCGGCCTTCAATTCAACGCTACTTGGGGCGTTTATGTGTAGACTACGGGCAGCGCAAAAGCGGGTTGCTTCACGCGGATCCGCGACGTCTGTGAATCGAGTTGTTCCGACGCACCGCTGGTTTTAGCGAAGCAGCGCAGCCTCTCTGCCACGCTCGAGGCTTGGGCGCAGCAGCCACGCGGCAGAAACGGTGGCTCAGCGTCGAAGATTTCGCTGATAGAGCCAACGCAGGCGCTTTCCAGATGCCGCCTGAAGCCATCCAGGAAGCCGCGGGCCGTCCGGTTGTCTTCGGATGGGCGCGCAGCCAGGCATCGATAAAAGGACCAATCAGCCACGCCCAAACGGTTCCCTGACGGCAGGCGGCGGCGTGCGAACAAAGGTCACTGTGAAACCGATCTTTGAAGCCGGGGCCGGCGCCCGGTGCGCGATTGGGAAGCGAATGCGGTGGTGGGCACGCGACCGCGCGATTGAAAGTTGGGCTTCCCCGAATTAAGAGGCCGGCCGGCAGAAGTGCCTGCCCACCAAGGGGGTTTGGGCGCAGTACGGGTGCTGGCGTGTGCGGTTGGGTGATCGGTGAGCCTAAGCGGCCGTCTTTTTTGTCAGTTCGGTGGCCAATTCCTTGTTCAGATTTTGCAGAGTGAGGCGGAAAGCGGCGGTGAGGTCTTCGAACGGGACCCGGATGTTACCGGGAAGTGGGACTTCCATGGTGCTGCGGACTTCGTTTTCGATTTCGGCGGTGGCGGCGCGGGCGTTGGTGAGGCGGATTTTGGTTTCGTGGGACTCCTGCTGGCGTTTTTGCGATTCGAACCCATTTTGCTGTCTGGCTTGTTCCTTGCGCTGGCTGGCGAATTCGCGTTTGGCTTTGTAATAGGCTCGTTCGTTGGTGG
>PLRJ01000220.1 GCA_003163855.1 Bryobacterales bacterium
ACGAGGGCTACACGCTGGAAGTCAGTTCGCCCGGGGTGGAACGGCGGCTTTCCAAGCCGCGCGATTTTGAACGGGTGGTCGGGCAAAAGATCCGGCTGGCCGTCCATGAGCCGATTGAAGGACGCAAGAGTCTGGAAGGTAAGCTCTCGCAATTCGCCAGCGGAACTCTGGAAGTGGAGATTGCACCGGGCAATTTGGTGCATGTGCCACTGGAACAGATCCGCAAAGCGAATTTGAAGTTTGAGTGGTAGCGCACTTTCTTCCCGCTGCTGCTTTTCTCCGATAAGATCCAGTTCATTTAAAAAGAGGTTTTGACGTGGCTTCGATTGTTCAGTCCATTGAAATATTGAGTAAGGAAAAAGGTATCGATCCGCAGATTGTCATTGATGCGGTGAAGGACGCCATGCTGGCGGCTGCGCGGAAACATTTTCGCGCGCCGGAAGAACTGATTGCCGATATCGATGAGCGAACGGGTTCCGTCCAGATCTATAGTGTCAAGCAGGTTGTGGAAGCGGTAGATGACGCCAACAAGCAGATCAGCTTGTCGGCGGCGAAGAAGATTGATCCGAACGCCGAGATCGGCAGTGAAATTCGGCAGGCCAAGCCGACCGATGCCCTGGGACGAATTTCAGCGCAAACTGCCAAGCAGGTGATCTTACAGAAGGTGCGCGAAGCGGAACGCGACAGCGTTTTCTCCGAGTTTCAGGGACGCCAGGGTGAGTTGGTGAATTGCACGGTGAAGCGACTGGAAGGCCAGGATTACATCGTCGACATGGGCAAAACGGAAGCACGCCTGTCGAAGAAAGAACAGTCGCGCATTGAAACGTTCAGCGTGGGCGACCGTGCCCGCTGCGTCATCAAGGGCGTGGAACGCGGCGGTAAGAATTCGGGCGTTGTGGTTTCGCGCGCCTCTCCCGACCTGGTGGTGCGCCTGTTCGAACAGGAAGTGCCGGAAATTTACGACAACACAGTGGCAATAAAAGCCTGTGCGCGCGAAGCGGGTGAACGGACCAAGATTGCGGTGGTGAGTCGCGATCGCGATGTGGATAGCGTGGGCGCGTGCGTCGGCATGAAGGGCATGCGTGTGCAGTCCATTATTCGCGAACTGCGCGGCGAAAAGATCGACATCATCGAGTATTCGGAAGATCCCGTGCAATATGTAACCAAGGCGCTGAGCCCGGCCAAGATTTCGCGCGTCACCATTCTGGATGCCAACGAAAAACACATGGAAGTTGTGGTGGACGATTTGCAGTTATCGCTGGCCATCGGTAAGCGCGGCCAGAACGTCCGGCTAGCGGCCAAGCTGATCGGCTGGAAGATCGACATCAAGAGCGAAGAGGAGAAGCGGCGGGAACTGGAAGCGCGCATGGGTGATATGGTTATCTCCGGCGCTCCTGTTTCGGTATTGATCGATTACGGCATGTCGGAATCGATTGTGGAGAAACTGGTGGGCGCAAGCATCGGGACGGTGGAAAAGCTGGGTTCGATGACACCGGAAGAGCTTGAGGCCATTCCCGGGATTGACGACGAAATAGTGAGTGAAATTCAAACCGCGGTGGTAGCTTATTACGGCCACTACGACGCCGAAGAGGCGAAAGCCGCAGCTTCGGCTAGCGCGCCAACGCATCCAACCGCCGCTACGGAAGCCGCTCCGGCGAGCGCGGAAGAAGTTGAAAAAGTGATCGACCGTGAGGGCCCTGGTCCGCTGGCCGCGCACGAGAGCTTTGAAAATATTGAAACCGGAGTTCTGGAACATGATTTGGCAAAGCATGAAGCGGCGCCGGTTATCACCTCCGGCGGCATGGAAGTGCTGGACCTTGGGACGGTGGAAGGGTTGTCGGCGGCGCCATCTGCACTGCGCAGTCTGACGACTTCGGACGATGGCGAAGAAGAGGGCGAAAAGCCCTAAATCTGATACCATTGGTAAATTGGGCTTATTGGCCACAAAGTGTGGAGTTGTAAGGAGTTATCTAGCAGTTCTCTTCTATGAAGAAAATCAGGATTAATGAGCTGGCGCGGGAGCTTGAAGTAAAACCGGGCGTCATCCTCGACATGCTGCCCGGCTTGGGCGTGCAGGAGAAGAAGACCCACTCGAGTTCCGTGGATGAAGATGTTGCCCTGGAACTCCGCCGCCGGCTGACTGGTCCCGATGCTGCTTCGCTTCGTTCGTCCAATGGACATCATGAAGACGACCGAGATGACGAACATGAGGATTTTCACGCCAGTGCAGACCAATCGGAAGAACATGACCGGGAGACCGTTTCGCCAACACTAACTGCGCCGCCGCCAATAGAAAAGCCGGCAAATAAAGAACCTGAGCCGAAGGCGGCTTCGGTCACGATGTCGTCGAACGAACCGTTGAAAGCGGCGGTGCGGCCACCGTTAACGCCGAACGTACCGCTGGTGCAAGATCGCCCGATCGCTCAGCAATTCAGGGCAACGCCGATTCCTCCGGCTACAATTCCCGTGCCGCCAGCTACTATTCCTGTGCCGCCGGCGACGCAACCGGCGCAGAAAGCGGCAGCCGCGAATGAGCCGGCCGCCGAAGCGGAACCACGGCCCGCGCCGAGTTTCAGACCTTTACGGCCGCCGATGTTTAGCGGCGGAGCTATTCAGCCACCGTTAGCGACTCCGGCCGCGCCTGGCACTCCTTCGGCACTGAACCGCTCGATATCCATACCGGCAAGGCCCCTGCCCACTGCTCCCAGGCCTGCCACTCCGCCGCCGGGATCGAACCGACCGGCAACGACAACAGCACCGGCGCCTCCGGCAACGCAGTCAGGGACGCCTGTAATGCCTTCGGGACCCAGGCAGCCCATGCCCACCGAACCGGTGCGCCCGAACTTGGGAGTACCGGCCCCGCCCACCGTCCAGTACGCGCCCAGCCGTCCACCAGCACCAGGTCCAGAACGGCCTGCGCCGCCTCGTCCTTCTCCCGAAACACCAGCCCGGCCACAGGCTGCTCAACCTCTTACGGCCAGCCCTGGCGCGCCGTCCGCGCCCCCCATCACGCGTCTGCCGCAGGTTCCAACGCACGTCGTAGCTCCTGGTCCGGCTCAAGCAAGCAGCAGCACCACACCGACGGCGCCCACGCCCGCTCCAGCCGCGCCTTCGTCTATCCCCGGAGCACCCATTCCGCCGCGGCCCACGGTACGCATGGATCGGCCCGGTGTCACACCTGGATCTCCCATTGCTCCGCGTCCGCAGAATGTGCGGCCGCCGTTAGCCGGGCAACCCCAGGCACGGCCCGTAGTTCCGCCGCGTCCAGACCTGGTCCAGCGTTTAAAGCAGCAACAGGTACGTCCGCCGGCGGCTCCTCCCGCACCTTCTATTCCGCGTCCCGGCGCGCCCGCGGCACGCACTTCGCCGACTCCCGGCCAGCCTTTGTATTCGCGGCCGCCGCGTCCCGGACAGGCTGCGTCTCCCGGCCAGCCGCAGATGCGCGGACCGGGCGGTTATCCGCAACGTCCCAACACCCCGGGCGGCTATGCGCCGAGGCCGGGCGGTCCAGGCGGTCCCCGTCCGCCGCATGCTACAGCTCTCCGTCCGGAGTCGGCCCAGCCGCTGCCAACCGGACAGCAACAACGCAGGTTTCAACCGAAGCCTGGCGTAGGCCGCAACGCGGGACGCAAGCGCGAGTTTGAAGAGGGCAATCTGCGTGAGCGCGTTTCCAAACGCAATCAACTGGCTGAACCGCCTCCCATTGATCGTGAGATCACAGTCGCGGAAGGCGTCACCGTCAAGGAACTGTCAGAGAAGCTGGGCGTTAAGGCCAACCTGGTTGTGAAGAAGCTGGTGGAGAAGAAAATCTTCGCCACCATCAACCAGACGCTGGACGTAAAGCTGGCCGAAGAACTGGCGCGCGAGTTTGGCGCATCCACGAACCAGGTCAGTTACGAAGAAGAGTCAACGCAGGATATTGAACTGGCCGAAGAGCCGGCCGATCTGGTACGGCGCGCTCCGGTGGTCACCATCATGGGTCACGTCGACCACGGTAAAACATCGCTGTTGGACGCCATCCGCGAAACCAACGTGGCGGGCCGTGAAGCCGGCGGTATCACCCAACATATCGGCGCTTACCATATTGAGCGGAACAATCGCAAGATTGTGTTCATCGATACTCCAGGCCACCAGGCGTTCACCCGGATGCGCTCCCGCGGCGCCAAGATTACCGACATCGTGGTGCTGGTGGTTTCAGCTGACGACGGCGTGATGCCTCAGACCTTGGAAGCCATCGATCATGCGCGTGCGGCCAAAGTGCCGATCATCGTTGCCATCAACAAGATTGATAAGCCGGATGCCACGCCGGAGCGCGTGAAACAGCAGTTGGCCGACCGCGGCCTGTTGGCGGAAGACTGGGGCGGCGATGTCGTGATGGTCCCCGTTTCAGCCAAGACCGGTCAGAACCTCGACCTTTTGCTCGAAATGATTCTGATTGTGGCCGATCTGCAGGATTTGAAGGCCAATCCGGCGCGTCCCGCCATCGGCAACGTTCTCGAAGCGAAGCTGGATAAAGGACGCGGTCCGGTGGCCACCATGCTGGTTCGCAACGGCACCCTCAAAGTGGGCGATTTCTTCATCTGCGGCGCTTTGTTCAGCAAGGTGCGCGCTATGTTTGACGATCGCGGTAACCCGGTTCGCGAAGCCGAGCCATCCATGCCGGTCGAAGTGATCGGACTGGAGAGCCTGCCTGAAGTAGGCGACAGCTTCCAGGTTACGAGTGATACCTCCAAGGCCAAGCAGATTGTTATCTATCGTGAAGCCAAGGCGCGCGATGTTGCCATGGCCAAGGGCGCACGCGTGGCGACGCTCGATTCGCTGCATCAGCAGTTCAAAGAGGGCGACCTTAAGGACTTCAACCTCATTATCAAGGCCGATGTGGGCGGAACGGCGGAAGTGCTTTCCGATACCTTGACGGCTTTGTCGAACGATAAAATTCGCGTGCGTGTCTTACACGCGGGCGTGGGCGCCATCAGCGAGAGCGATGTTCTGCTGGCTTCTACTTCAGAAGCTCTGGTTGTCGGTTTCAACGTGCGTCCGGACCGCAGTGCCCAGGCGGCGGCTGAACAGGCCAAGGTGGAGATAAGGCTGCACAGCATTATCTACGAGTTGATTGACGAAGTGAAACTGGCTATGACAGGCCTGCTGGATCCGGTCTACAAAGAGACCGTCCAAGGTCATATCGAAGTCAAGGAAATCTTCAAGATCAGCAAAGTGGGTACCGTCGCCGGCTGCTATGTCACCGATGGCCTGGTGCGGCGCGACAGCCAGGTTCGCGTTATACGCGATGGTGAAGTCATTCATACCGGCAAGATTGAAGCGCTGAAACGCTTTAAGAACGATGCCAGCGAAGTTAAGAACGGCACTGAATGCGGTATATCGCTTGCGAACTACAACAACGTTCTGCAGGGCGATATCTTTGAGGCGTTCACCATGGAGCGCATCATGCCCGAAGCGCCTGTTTCCCGAGCTTAAGCCTATTTAAGTAATGCCGGTTATCGGAGTCCTTACGTTGGAAATACACGTGGAGGACTCCCATTCCTTGAAAGAGAAACGACACGTCGTTAAAAGCCTGAAGGACCGGTTGCGTGTGCGCTTTAATGTCTCGGTGGCCGAGATTGATGGCCTTGATTCGTGGCAGCGTTCCGTAGTGGCGGCGGTAACGGTTTCTAGCGATAGAACGCGCGCCGAACAGGTGCTAACGGCGGTTGAGGGTCATGCGGCGGAGTTGCTGGGCGGCGCGCTTCAGAGCAGCGGCGTCGAGTGGCTTTGAGGTGCGGGCAAAGCCTCATCCCATGGATTTAAGATTGTGAAGCTCAGTCCTGCAAAATCCTTGCTATTGCGAGTTACGAGCGTCAGGCCATGCTCGAGCGCCGTCGCCGCAATCTGGGCATCCGGGACATGAAGGGGACGGCCTACGAGCTGGCGTTTCCCTTCCAGAACGCCCCAGCGCTCGGCGATGCTCTGAGTCAGAGGCAGAATTCGTCCCGAGAACCAAGCCTCAACCAATTCTTCAATCGAGGTGGTCAAATGGCTGCGCCGCGCGCCGACCGGCATAATCGTCAGCCCTTTCCTGATCTCTCCAAAGGAAATCACGCTCAAGAAGAGCGTTTCTTTGGGAGCAGCCTGCGTCCATGACGTTACTCGCACATCCGGCCTGGGGCGAAGAACTTCAGAAATAACGTTGGTATCAACCAGAAAGCCGCTCATTCAAAATCGACGGGACGGCTAAAAGAAGGGTTCCGCGTGAAATATTGATCAACTTCTTCATCGGTCAGCAAGCCACGCACCGGCGCAAACAGATCATAGAGATTCTTGGCGTTTGAAGCTGGGCTTTGCGTCGGCGGATCTATCTCCGCTTCCCGCGCCAGAACCTCCTGCGCGAAATCTGTCAGAGAGACGCCCTTGGCTTGGGCGCGAGCTAAGAGACCGCGTTCAGTCTCGGGCTGAAGATTGATGGTAATGGTCAAGGCTTGCCTCTTTCCTCTTCCCACAGTAGCGGATTTGCCTCTTGCGCAAGTACCCATAAATCTTTCCTGCCTATAGCGTAGCCAGCCTTAATTCCGTACACTCAGAGTGGAGGCGCGAGAATGGAAAACCATCGAGCCGAGCGGGTCTCTGAGGCATTGCGTGAAGAACTGGGAGAGTTGATCGCTTATGAACTCTCCGATCCTCGCATTGGAGACGCTTTTGTGACCGAAGTCCTGGTATCTCCAGACAAGAGACATGCGCAAGTGCGTCTGCATATGTCGGCAGACGCTAAGAAACAGCAGTTGACCATCCAGGCTCTGGATGGGGCCAAGCATTTTTTGCGCCGTATGCTGGCCGAGCGCTTGAATCTATTCCGCGTTCCCGAACTGCATTTCGAAGCCGACGTGAAGCTTAGCTCCACCAACAGCGTGGACGCGCTGTTCAAGCGGATGAAGCGCGGCCGCCCCCGCGATGTGGAAACTCCGCAGCAATAATTGGCGCACTCGATAAGATGGTCGAGGCGGCGGAACCTTATCTGAAAAATTACTTACCAACCCCTGACGGCAAGGAGACGGACTAAATGCGCATGGCGTCGTTAGGCGGCGGCCGTTTTCTGGACGCTTGCCGCAGACGTCCCACCGACTTCCGTCCGGTCTGGTTTATGCGCCAGGCCGGCCGCTACTTGAAACCGTATCGCGACATCCGTTCTAAGCACTCCATTCTGGAAATGTGCAAGACGCCGGAGCTAGCAGCCGCAGTCACGCTGCAGCCGGTGGACATTCTGGATGTGGATGCGGCCATCATTTTTGCCGATCTTCTTCTGCCGGTAGAGCCCATGGGATTGTCGCTGGAGTTCATCGCCGGTGAAGGCCCGTGCATTCACAACCCGATTACGGAACCGGAAGACATCGACAGCCTCTCGACCGAACATACCGACGATTTGGGCTATGTGGCGGAATCCATTCAACTGGTGAACAAGACACTCAGCGGCCGCATTCCCACCATCGGCTTTGTCGGCGCGCCCTTCACGCTGGCCAGTTACATGATTGAAGGCGGTCCTTCGAAAACGTTCCTGAAAACGAAGCGGCTGATGTATTCCAACGAAACCATGTGGCGCCGTTTAATGGGCAAGCTGGTGGATGTGCTGGGTGATTTCGCCGGGTTGCAGGTGGGCGGCGGCGCGCGCGCCATACAGGTTTTTGATAGTTGGGTGGGCGCGCTGAGTCCGGAAGATTATGTGCATTACGTGCAGCCTTACTCGCGCGCGCTGATTGAACGCATACGAGCCTCAGGCGTGCCGGTTATCCATTTCGGCACCGGCGCGGCGGGATTCTTCCGCGAACTGCATGCCGCCGGCGGCGATGTGCTGGGCGTGGACTGGCGCGTCAACATTGATCAGGCATGGATGGACATTGGCTACCGCTCAGCCATACAAGGCAATCTGGATCCGGTGGCTTTATTCGCCCCGCTGCCCGAACTCCGGACCAAGGTAATCGACCTGCTTCGCCGAACCGGCACGCGGCCGGGCCACATCGTGAATTTGGGTCATGGCATTCTGCCTGAGACGCCGCTTGAAAATGTGAAAGCCGTGGTGCAGATTGTCCGCGAGTTTTCCATGCAACGCTGAGTTATGCGTTCGGACAACGTACTGATTGTGGGCGGCGGCCTGTCCGGATTATCCACCGCTTACTATTTGGCGCGCTACGGCATTCGATCCACCATCATCGAAAAGGCTGGACGCCTGGGGGGGTTGATTAAGACCGACCAGATTGACGGCTGTTCGCTTGAGGCCGGACCCGACAGCTATCTCGCTACTAAGACTTCAGTTGCCGAGTTGGCCGATGAGCTAGGTGGACTGCCCGACAAGATCATCAGCTCTAACGATGCGGCACGGCGCGTGTTCGTAGTGCGCGGCGGCAAATTGGTAACTATGCCGCGCGGCATGTCCATGATGGTGCCAGGCGATTTACGTGCCGCCTTTGAATCACCGCTGCTAGGCGCCGCAACAAAAGTGCGTCTGTTGCGCGAGACCCGTATGAAACCGCGCACGCGCACAGAAGATTTTTCGGTGGGAGAACTGGTAACCGACCATTTCGGGCCCGAAATGCTGGAATACGTGGCCGAACCGTTGCTGTGCGGAGTTTACGGTGGCGATGCGGAACAGTTGAGCGCGAACAGTGTTTTACCTCGTTTCACTGCTTATGAAAAACGCTTCGGCAGTCTTATCAAGGGCGTGAAGCACGATCAGAAGAAGCCCGCGGAAACTACAGGTTCCCTGTTTCGTTCGTTTGAAGGCGGCATGCAGACACTTACCGATGCGCTGTTGAAAGCGACCGCGAAGAATGTTCCCGTCATCTACTCGGAAGTGACGCGGGTCGAGAAGGCGGAAGGTGGGTGGCGTGTGCTAGTGGGCCAGGAATCGATATCCTGCAGCCGCGTCGTGATGGCGTGCCCTGCGCATGTGAGCGCGGCCTTACTCGAGCGATCTGTGCCGCAAATGGCCATAGAATTGTCGCATATTCCTTATTCATCTGCGATATTGGCGATGCTCGTCTTTGACAGGGCCACGCTGGGACACAGCTTGGACGGCTTCGGCTTTCTGATACCGCGTCACGAACGGAAAACGATTGCGGCAGCAACCTGGGTGAATACCAAATTTCCATCGCGCATTCGAACGGGCCTAGCCGCCCTACGCGGCTTTATCGTGGGAGGTAAGGCGGAGGAATTGATGCGAACCGGCGCGGACAAAGACGCTGTCACTGAACTTGTGCTGGCGGACTTTCAACAACTCATGGGATTCTCCGCAGCACCTTTGTTTTCAACGATCTATTTCTGGCCGAAGTGCATGCCGCAATATGTAGTGGGCCATTCCTCGCGCGTGCAAAACCTGCGGCGCCTGGAAGGTGAATCAGCCGGTATCCACCTGACAAGCAACATAATGGACGGCGTTGGCGTGCCTGATACAATTCGGCGCGCGAAAGATGTTGCGAAACAGATAGCCGGAGATCGAGTCTAAGTAGCAGTACTAGACGAAGAGTAGATTAAAGAAAAGTACACATTCCCAGGAGGAATAAAGTATATGAAGTTATTTTGGGCTGGCGCGCTGACGGTAACGCTATTGTGCGTTCCCGCATTTTGTCAAAAAACTGCGGAGGCCCGCTTACGGGCGGCAACCGAAGATCTAAACGCAATGACGATGGCATCCGACAAAGGAATTCCGCAGGACCTGCTTGCTAAAGCGTCCTGCGTAATTGTGGTGCCGAATATGAAAGCAGGCGGCTTCATCGTGGGTGCCGAGTATGGGGTGGGCTATTTTTCCTGCCGCAAACCGAGCGGCGTAGGCTGGAGCGCACCTGGCTCCATCAAGCTGGAAGGCGGTAAGTTCGGGTTCCTCATCGGTGGCAAAGAAACCGACTTAGTCATGCTGGTGATGAACAAGACCGGCATGGATCACATGCTGAGCGACAAGTTCCAAATTGGCGGCGAAGTGTCGGGCGCGGCGGGCCCGGTGGGACGCTCATCCTCGGCGATGACCGATGCCGAAATGCATGCTGAAATTCTTTCCTACTCCCGTTCGCGCGGTTTGTTCGGCGGATTGGACCTGTCCGGTTCAGCTGTACTGGCCGACCCGAAGGCTAACGCCGAGCTCTATGGCAAGGAGATCACTAACAAGGAAATCGTGATGGGTGATGTACACACCCCGGCTGACGCGAAAATGTTCATCCACTCGCTCGACCGTATCTCTTCACGCAAGTAACCTCGTCTTCGAGTCTGTACAGTAAACCGCCCGGCTGAGCTTAAACGCTTAGTTCGGGCGGTTTTCTGTTTTGAATGAAATAGCGGCGCGCGACAATGGTGGTTTGTCCACGTCAAATAATAACGGATCAAGCAAAATTCGTGTAGCTCTTGTCTATGGCGGCCGTTCCGGCGAGCACGAAATATCGGTCCGCTCAGCCGATTCCATTCAAGCGGCGCTCGATCCCGCCCGGTATGAAGTTCTTCCCTTCTTCATCGACAAGAGCGGCAAATGGTCGCCAAACGTTCTGTCGCCAGAACCTGGAGCGAACCCAGGTATCGATGTTGTTTTCCCCGCCCTGCATGGCACGTTCGGCGAAGATGGTACGATTCAGGGTCTGTTCGAAATGGCAGACCTGCCCTACGTAGGCGCGGGCGTGCTGGCCTCCGCCGTATCCATGGACAAGGCGGTCACCAAGAAGTTGTGCGCCCAGGCTGGACTGCCTGTGGTGGAACACTGCATTCTGCATCGCGGCGAGTTTGATGTGGAAGCGTTCGCACCGGCGTTCGCCTTTCCTGTCTTCGTAAAACCCGCAAACCTGGGCTCCTCCGTCGGTATTACCAAAGCGAAGGAGCCAGCGGAATTGCGCGAAGCTTTAAAACTCGCCATGCAGTACGATTCCAAAGTTGTCGTGGAGCGCGGCATCGCTGGCCGTGAATTCGAATGTGGCGTTTTAGGCGGCGATGTACCGAGCGCCTCTACGCCTTGCGAAATCATTCCTTCGCAGGAGTTCTACACTTACGAAGATAAATACCTTCTAGATAAGGCGAAGATCGAACTGCCCGCCAAACTTAGTCCCGATCAAACCGAAGAAATGCAGCGCCTGGCGCTCGGTTGTTTTGAAGCGGTGGGATGCGAGGGAATGGGCCGGGTGGATTTCCTGATGGAAAACAGCAGCGGGAAGCTTTACATAAATGAAATAAACACAATCCCCGGCTTCACGTCCATTAGCATGTACCCAAAGATGTTCGCTTATTCAGGCATTACCTATCCCGCGCTGCTGGACACATTGATCGCAATAGCGTTGAAACGCGCCAAATCGCGTCAGCAGACGCAGTATTCAAAATGAGACGCATATTTTCCGTTGCGAGCATGCTGGCTTGCGCCTCGCTGCTGCCGGCGCAAATTATCCACAATCCGTTCGGACAACCGCCGCAGGCGCCTTTAAAGAGCGCGGCAAAAACGGCCGAAAGCACCGTAAAGGGCGATCCAGCACGCGATCTTGTGCCGTTCGTCAAACAGTTCGTCGACGTTTTATCACTGGTGAAAAGCGAATCTTCCGATCCGCAGGACGCCAACAAGATGATTTATGAAGGCGCGATACCCTCCATGCTGCGCCAACTCGATCCTCATACTCAGTTCTTCGACCCTGGCCAGTTCCAGCAACTCAAACAGATGCAGGATTCTGAACAGAAGGGGTTCGGCAGCGTGGTTTCGGTTCTGCCTGGCCAAGTCATCTTCCTGCAGACGCTGCCAGGCACCCCCTCCAACAAAGCCGGCATCCAGGCGGGCGATTCCCTGGTTGCCGTGAACAACATCGCGATACAGTCGCTTGACCCGCAGCAGATTATGGAACTGCTGACCGAGGCGCGGCAGCAAAAGATCACCGTTTATGTCAGGCGCCAGGGCTATCAACGCGTCTTTCAATTTTCCCTGACGCCGGAACTTGTTGACTCACCCAGCGTCGAGCAGGCGTTCCTGCTGAAGCCCGGCATCGGCTATATCAAGGTAAGCAGTTGGGATCTGAAAACGGCGAAAGAGCTGAAAGATGCCATTGAGAAGCTGGATCAACCAACGAAACTGCAGGCCCTGGTGCTGGACTTAAGGGGCAATCCNNACCAGCGAAGTGGACAGCGCCGATGTTCCGCCCAACGCCAAGCCCTACCATTTCAAGCTCTCGGTGCTGGTGAATGAAAGAACGGCGAGCGCCTCCGAAATCCTGACCGGCGCGCTGCAGGACCATGACCGCGCGGTTGTTGTCGGCATACCTAGCTATGGCAAGGGACTGGTGCAAAGCGTCATTTCCCTCGCCGATGAAACCGGAATGGCCCTCACAACAGCTTTTTACTACACGCCCAGCGGACGCTCGATTCAACGGCCTCTGCGCAATTCCGCGTTAACGGAAACCTTCGCCGCTAAGGTGACGCAGTTACCCACCTACAAGACTGATAAAGGGCGCACGGTAACTGGCGGCGGCGGCATTCAGCCCGACATCATCGTCTATCCTGAAGTTCCGACAAGGCTTGAGACCGTGTTAGATGCCAGCGGTTCGTTCACCGCCTACGCCACGCAGTATCTATCGCAACATAGCCCGCTGCCTGCCAATTTCCAGGTGACCCCCGACGTGTTGGACGACTTCAAAGTGTATTTAGCGGCTCGCACCATCCAGCCCTCAGTTGGTGAATGGAGCAGCGACCGGAAGTGGATTACCAGCCGTTTAACCGAGGAGATTGTCACGCAGGCGCTGGGTGTTTCGAAGGGTGACGAGATACAGATGCAGCGGGATGTGCAGGTGCAGGCGGCGCTGAAGGCAATGCAGGATGGCTTCTTGCTTGCGAGTACAGTGCGGTAGACGGCGTTTCCCGAAACCTGGAGCGCATCACGCATCACCTGACGTGATGAGTGATGTAACGTCGAGTGGATGCGGACGACGATAGAAAACGCTCGGCCAAATCGTATCGGAACTGGCGCGCCGTTCACTGCATGAGCAAGGCCCGCAGCGAGTGCGGAATGGTGCTCAGCTGTTCGCATCCAAAACCAGAAGCACGAAGTCCGATATGGAAGTGGTAAATGCCTTGCGGGATCAGGGATGAGAATTGCACTTCTGGACGTGAATTTTCTTGTCCATTTGCTTGGGTTGGCCGTGCGTAATCATGGAAAGCTTGTCACCTTCGATAAATCTATTCCGCTAAATGCATTACGGGGCGCGTCGGCCGGTCACTTAGTGCTTCCGTAAAGGCGCCTACTGAGCCACGTCGGCCGAATTCTCAGACGCCTGCCGTGCCTCATTATGGTGCCGCACATCAATCCCCTTCACCAGGAATAAAACATCCTCGGCGATATTCGTCGAATGGTCCGCAATCCGTTCCAGGTTGCGAATCACCGAAAGCAGATACAGCGCCTGCTGAATCTGCGTCGGGTTCGCCTCCATAAAGCTGATCAGCTCGTGGTAGCTTGCCGTGCGCATGTTATCCACCGCATCATCGGACGCCAATACCGACCGCGCCATCTCCGCATCTCGATTCACAAACGCATCCAGCGCCTTGCGCACCATGCTTTGCGCCAGTCCCGCTATGTAGGGAATATCGATGAGCGGACGTATGACCGGCTCCTTCATCAAGGCCAGAGCACTCTGCGCAATACTGACGGACAGGTCGCCCATACGTTCCAGATCGTTATTGATTTTAATAGCCGCGGTAACCAGACGAAGATCGGACGCCATAGGCGCCTGTAAGGCCAGAAGGCCTATGGCCATATCGTCTATCTCCAGCTCAAGCTGGTTGATGCGCGCCTCATTTTTAAGAACCTGCTGGGCAAGTTCCTGGTTTTTTTCGACGACGCCCTGTACGCTTCGGTAGACGGCGCTCTCCACTAGAGCGCTCATTTCCAGTAACTTGGACTTTAGTCGATCTAATTCTCGTTCGAAATGGCGCACTTAAGTTCTCGTACCTCTACTTGTCAAATCAGCCAAAACGGCCTGTTACGTAGTCTTCGGTTTCTTTCTTTGCGGGATTTTGGAAGATCTTCTTCGTATCGTCGATCTCAATCAGTTTACCCAGCAAAAAGAAGCCGGTGAAGTCAGCCAAGCGCGCCGCTTGCTGCATGTTATGCGTAACAATGACGATGGTGGTCATGTCCTTGATCTGAAATAGAAGCTCCTCTATCTTCAGGGTCGCAATAGGATCAAGGGCTGAGCACGGCTCGTCCAGTAACAGCACTTCGGGCTCTACCGCCAATGCTCTGGCGATACACAGGCGCTGCTGCTGGCCGCCTGATAGCGCAGAGGCAGGCTTGTTTAGTTTGTCCTTCACCTCGCCCCATAAAGCAGCATGATTCAGGCTGCGTTCCACTGCTTCCTGTACAACCGTTCTATTTGTGATGCCATTTATACGGAGGCCATAAGCGACATTGTCGAAGATGCTTTTGGGAAATGGATTCGATTTCTGAAACACCATGCCGACGCGGCGCCGAACCGCCGTGACATCCATGTCAAGCAGGTTGTTGCCATCCAGCACCAAGCTTCCCTCCACGCGCGTGTTGCGAATGGTTTCGTTCATGCGATTCATGGTTCGCAGGAACGTGGATTTGCCGCAGCCGGAGGGGCCAATAAACGCCGTCACCTTGTTGGTCGGAATTTCGAGACTGATGTTATGCAGGGCTTGGAACGACCCGTAGAAGAAGTTAATGGCTTTGGCGCTTAACTTGACCGGCGATGCCGTCGCCATTGCGGTTGCCGCTTGAGTAGTATCGACGGGAGCCATAGCAGTGTCTTTAGTCATTTTCATGAGGAGCAGCCATATTTATCTCTTTTGCGCCGCCGGTCCGCGCGCAATAATGCTTCTAGCCGTGACATTGATGGCCAGCACCAGCGTGAGCAGGACAAAGCCGGCAGCCCAGGCTTGCTGGTGCAAATCGTCTTCAGGCGCGGTGGCGTAGTTGTAAATCATAACGGGGAGCGTAGCGGTGGGGCGGTCCCACCCTTTGCTCCAGAACATATTGCCCAGCGCTGTGAACAGCAAAGGAGCGGTCTCGCCGGCAACGCGCGCCAGATTCAGCATCATACCGGACGTAAGGCCGGCAATCGCGGCAGGCACCACAACGGTGAAAATCGTTTTCGCCTTGGTGGCCCCAAGCGCCATCGCTCCTTCCCGCAGATTGTTTGGGACCGAGCGGAGAAATTCCTCTGTAGTTCGAACGGCAATAGGAATCATCATGATGCCCAAAGCGATGCCGCCGGCAAACGTGGAATAGCCTTTCATCGGCTTCACCACCAGCGCGTAAGCGACGATGCCGATGACAATGGAGGGAACGCCATTCAGCAGATCCACCGTATAGCGAATAATGAACGCGAAGGTTTTACCGCTATATTCGGCCAGGTAGACGCCGGACATAAAGCCTATCGGCACACCTATTAACGTGGCTAGCAGTAGAACTTTGCCGCTGCCGACGATTGCATTCGCCATGCCGCCGCCGGTCTCGCCCGAGGGTTTTGGCAGTTGTGTGAAGAACGCCCAGTTGAGTGAGGAAATGCCGTGAACCAGCAGATAGCCAAGAATAAAGAACAGAATGCTCACTACCAGCAGGGTGCATAGGCCCGAAAGCGAGAGCATCACGAAGTTGACAATTTTCCGGTGCGGCGCAATGGTCATCGTCATGGTCAGGAATTCCTCTGTTGCGTCATGATGATGAAGACGCGCGCCAGCGCATTAATAACAATGGTAAGCCCGAACAAGACCAGACCCAGAAAAATCAGCGAAGAAACGTACTTGCTGCCGCTAGCCTCGGCAAATTCGTTGGCAATAACGGCCGCTATCGAGTAACCAGGCGAGAACAATGAATCGGTGATGCGCGCCGTATTGCCGATGACCATGGTCACCGCCATGGTTTCACCCAGTGCACGCGCCAGGGCCAGAAAGAACGACCCCATGATGCCCGTGCTTGCATTCGGCAGAACGATATCCCACGTAGTTTCCCACTTGGTGGCGCCTAGGGCTAGCGCTGCTTCACGCTGCTCAGTGGGTACGGCCAGCAGAACTTCGCGTGATACGGAAACAATAAAGGGCACAATCATCACGGCCAGAATCAGGCCCGCCGAAAGGAAGCTGACGCCGTAAAAATCGCCTTGAAAAAACGGCAGAAAACCTAATGTGGCCCTTAGCGCAGGCACAAGATAGGTGCGAATCAGCGGCACTAGAATAAATATTCCCAGTAGACCGTAAATAACGCTGGGAACTGCAGCCAGCAGTTCGATCATAAAGGTCAGAACGTTAGAAATCCTGGGCGGGGCTAGCTCGGCCAGAAAGATGGCTGCTTGCACACCGAACGGTACCGCCAGCAACATGGCGACGAGTGAAGTGACGCACGTGCCGAAAACAAAAGGGAGCGCTCCGAACTTATTGTTGTTGGGATTCCAGGCTCTGCTGGTCAGAAATCCAAATCCGAACGTATCGATGGCCGGAAGCGAGTTGATCCAAAGCTCGTAAACGATAATGCCCACCACCAGAAGAATGGAAATGGTCGCGGCGCCGGTTAGCAGGATGGAAATTTCATCGCCGCCGCGGAGCCGGGAAAAGAATCCCTTGTCCGCGGGACGATGCATGGTTTCGGCGATAAGTGTTGTACTTGCCATGAGGCAGTTTATATCTCTGGTAAGCGAACTACTTGATCATTGCGATCTGTTTTTCTTCCTTGGAAACCACGCCCGCAGGCAGTTTCGCGTAGTCCAGGCTTTCCACTTCGGCCTGGCCCTTGGTAATGGCCCACTTTAGAAATCCGACGAGGGCCTTTTCCTTGGCCGAATCCGAAATGCTGGAAGGAACCAGCAGCCATGTGAAGGTGGAAATGGGATACGCTCCCTTACCGGGTGCGTCCGTGATAGATACGCGGAAATCAGCCGGCATCTCTTTCATCGATGCGGCGGCAGCGTTCACACTCGACAACTCAGCCTTCACAAACTGACCCGCTTTGTTCTGAACTTTGCCGTAGGTCATCTTGTTCTTCACCGCGTAGATCAACTCCACGTAGCCAAGCGAACCGGTTTGATTCTTAACTAAGCCGGCAACGCCGTCATTGCTCTTGGCGCCCAGGCCTACGGGCCAATCGACTGAAGTGTTCTTGCCGACCTTGGTGCTCCACTCAGGACTGACTTTGGAAAGGAAGTCGGTAAAGCAGAAGGTGGTGCCGCTTCCGTCGGAACGATGCACCACGACGATCTTATCGCCGGGCAGTTTCACTCCCGGATTCGCCTTCATCAGCGCAGCATCGTTCCACGTGGTAATTTTGCCGAGAAAAATGTTGGCCAGCACTTCCTGCGAAAAATTAAGTTCCGCCGTTACTCCGGGGATGTTATAAATCGGCACCACGGCGCCCAGCACCGTAGGGAACATCAGAATGGTCTTGCCGCCGTTCTTTTCTTTGAATGTCTTAATCTGCTCGTCCGTCATCGGCATGTCGCTGGCGCCAAAGTCAGCTGTCCCGTCGGTAACAGCCTTGATACCGCCACCCGAGCCGTTTGCCTGGTAATTAATTTGAACGTTACCAATCGACTGGTACTCAGAAAACCACTTTTGATAGATGGGAGCAGGGAACGTGGCCCCCGCTCCGGTCAGCGATGTCTGCGCGCTTAGCGGCAGTACGGCAGCAACAGCGGCAAGGGCAACTTTGCCGCAAAAATTCCTGTATGATCCTGGCAATCTCATTTTCGTATCCTTGTTGAAACTCTTCATATCTTCTCAGTCACACTAGCAATTGTGATGGAAGATGGGGGCGCTCCTAAGTATCGAAAAGCCGTCATCAATAAGATATGACAAAAACGTTACAAGGCTGTGAATTGGCCGTGGACTGGTACCAGGGTGGCTCATTTTCCAGTGCTCTGTTCATTTCGATAAATCACACCATTTTTCATCACAAAGCTAACGGCCTGTGTGAGTTTGATGTCCTGTAGCGGATTGCCCGGTACCGCTACTATATCGGCAAACTTTCCGGCTTCTAAACTGCCGACCAATGCCGACATCCCCAGCAGTTCGGACGCCACAGAGGTGCCTGCCCGCAGTGATTCGGCCGGTGTCATTCCGTCGTTCGCCATCAGCATGAACTCCAGCGCATTGTTGCCATGCGGATAGACAGCCGCGTCGGTGCCAAGGGCAATCTTTACCCCAATCTTCAGGGCGCGCCGGACTAAATCGTCCTGAGCTTTCAGCGCAGCGTCGGCCTTCGCCTGCACAATAGGCGGAAATTTCGACTCGGCAATGCCGGTACGAACCGACAAAGTGGGCACCAGATAGGTTCCCCGCTCGCGCATCATGCGCAGCGCCTCATCGTCCAGGAAGGTGCCGTGTTCAATGGAATCGATGCCCGCTCGAATAGCGCGTTTAGCTCCTTCGGAACCATGCGCGTGAGCGGCCGTCTTGCGGCCCAGTTCGTGCGCGGCACTAACCAGTGCATCCAATTCTGCTTGCGATAGTTGAGGCAAATCCACAGCGTCGGTAGGCGATAAAACTCCGCCAGTGGCGCAGGTTTTGATGATGTCGGCGCCGTACTTGATGTTCCAGCGGACCGCGAAACGCGCCTCATCCGGCGAATTGATTACGCCATCTTCCGGACCTGTTTCCTTTAACAGACCGAAGCGGATATCATCGCCGCGGTCACAATGGCCGCCAGTGCCACCTAGCGCATGAACCGAAACCAGCATCCGCGGTCCCGGAACGATGCCGGCGTTTATTGAGTTTCGCAAGCCCACGTCGACGAAATCGGCCGAACCCACATCCCGCACCGTAGTGAAGCCCGCCATCAAAGTCTTCCTTGCGTTCACCGTGGCGCGGATTGCAGTTTCCGCCACCGGGCGCTGCAACGCAGCCAAACGCGCTGCATTGTAATCGGACGAAAATTCCTGCGACAGGTGCGTGTGGGAGTCGATGAATCCGGGCAGCAGGGTTGCGTCTCCCAGATCGATAACGGTTGCTCCGGGCGGAATGCTGCCGCCAACTGACTGGATCTTGTTTCCTGAAATGACAATCAGGCCTGGTTGGACAACAGCATCGCTTTTGCCGTTGAACATCCGGGCGGCTTTCAGAACGTAGGTTGTCTGCGCGGAAACAGCCAGCGCAAAAACAGAAAGGAGCAGAAGGATTCGCATTTTGCTAGAGAATAGCGCATGCGCTTCACTTCTGCTCCTTGTGGGGCTGAGTTTTTATACTTGTTCCGGCAGGATGTAAGGGGCACGATAGGTCCCCTTCAGCAGTTCCACGGCTTCCGAGTCGTTCACTACCGACTCGGTCTGTGGATCGAAGTTAATGGTGCGGCCTAGGCGATAGGAAGCGTTCGCCAGGTGCACCAGCGTCGCCGATAGGTGGCCTTCTAGAATAGGCGCGTGCAGGTTCGCGGTGTTGCGCGTACGCATGCAATCGATGAAGTTGGCAAAATGTTCGTTCTTCACCGGTTCCGTGCGCGAGGGTCCGGGTTGCTCTTCCGGCCCCATAAACGACTTGTACGAATCGTAGTTGGAAATCGCCAGGTAGCCTTTCGACCCGTAGTACAAATTGCCGATGGTGGAAGGCTTGGGAACATTCTTCTTAGCGGCAGACAAGCCGGCGGCCGGCACATTGGTACCGCCGAATTCGCTGGTGCCGATGCCCGCCTCGTGATTCGTAATCCAGCCGCGCACTTCAAAGCTGATCATCTTAGTCTTGCCCTGGGGTGTCTGGAACTCCCACGAGCAGTTGATGCAGTTTGGTGTTTGCTGATCGTCGTCAAACAGGAAATGGCCGCCCATCGCGGTCACCTTGGTAGGCAGTCCGACGTTCATTCCCCAGCGCGCTAAATCCACTTCATGGATGCCCTGATTGCCCAAGTCGCCGTTGCCCGTGTCCCAGATCCAATGCCAGTTGTAATGAAAGCGATTCTTGGTGAAATGCTTCATCGGCGCGGGACCGGTCCACAGATCGTAATTAACTCCGGCCGGCACCTCGGACGGAGGAGCGTGGCCGATGGTGTCGCGCCACTTGTAGCACAGGCCGCGCGCCATGTACATATCGCCAATGAGGCCCGACTGCATGTTGTCCATGGCTTCACGAATGGCCGCGCTGGAGCGGCACTGGCTGCCATGCTGGCAAATGACCTTATACTTTTCAATGGCGCGAACCAGTTGCCGGCCTTCCCACCAGTTGTGTGAGCAGGGTTTTTCCAGATACATGTCCTTGCCGGCCTGCGCCGCCCAGATGCCCATCAGCGAATGCCAGTGGTTGGGCGTAGCAATCGAGATGGCATCCACATCTTTCAGCTCAAGCAGCTTGCGGATGTCCACTATCGTCTTGGGCTTTGCCAGACCGATCTTGTCGCAATCGGCCAGCCGGCGGTTCAACACATTTTCGTCGGCATCGCAAAAATAAGCGAGTTCAACGCCGGGCACCGACTGGAAGCCGGTCACGTGATTCCAGCCTCGGCCATTCAAACCAACAACCGCAACCCGCACCCGATCGTTCGCACCCATCACTTTTTTCATGGATGCCGCTGTAACGACGCTGGCCGCCATCGCGCTCTTCTTTAAAAAGCCGCGGCGATCGTTACCTTCTGTTTCGTATTGCAAAATGAACCTCCCTGCGCGTTAACTGTCTTCTCGACAGTCAGTTATATCAAGCTTTCGACTCCGCTGCACAGCTACACTTCCTTAAGGACTTTGAACAAGCCGTCCATGGATTCGACGCTCGATGTGTAGGGATCTTTTTGGGCATTACGGTAATGGGTCTCCAGCGACATCGTCCCTGAATAGCCCATCTTTTTAAGCGCCTTAAATTGCCCTACAAAATCTATTTTACCGCCGCCGATCGGGTACCAGGACTTGCCTGCCGCATCTTTCAGGTGAATATGGCCGATGCGGCTATGGTCAAGCTGGTCCCAAGCTTTTGGAAACGGTTCTTCGCCGGCTTCGAAACAGTTGCCCGGATCCCAGTTATGCATTAACCGGCGGTCGCTGATAGCCCTGAAAAGGCGCGCCGTTTCTGTGCCGGTACCAATATTGCAGTCGAATTCATTCTCTACCAGCAGCGTAAGATCCGTAGCCTTGGCAACGTCAAGAGCTTTGTGCAGATCGTCCACAATGCGGTCGAAGATGACGTTCGGATCCACCACGCGCTTGAACGTGAAGATGCGAACGCGATCCGTACCAAGGGCGTGGGCTGCGTCGGCCGCGCGCTTCAAATCGTCCAACTGGCGCTTGTATTCGCCCTCGCCCGGATTTAAGTCTTGCGTAAATTCCGGCATCGGTTTCGAACCGGGCAGCATGATTTTATAAACGCCGGTATCCAGCACCGACAACTTCACGCCCGCGTCATCCAGCTGCTTGCGGGCGCTTTTCAACTGCTCGGGAGTGGCGCTGCGATAGACATACTCGCTCTTGCCGCCGAATTTCAAGTTGCGGATTTCCGCCCACTGCAATTTGTACTTGGGGTAGAAGCTGCTAAGCACTGTGTCGAGATCGGGCGACACTTCATCGGTGATGATGCCCAACTTCCACGGGTAGTCAAAAGATTCATTTGCCGAAAATGCTTTCGCAACTACACCAAGCGCAGCCATCGCGCCCAAGCGGCTGAACGTGCGTCGATTCATAGACCCTCTGGCTATAGCTTACAAAGTTGTTCAGGCGGCTCGCAGTACCACCGTAAACTTGGTACCCCGGCCCAACTGGCTTTCAACAGTAACCATACCGCCCATACGTTCTACCACTTCCTTGACGATAGGGAGACCCAATCCTGTGCCGCCCGCAGGCCTCGAGCGCGATTTATCGACCCGGTAGAACCGTTCAAACACCCGTTTCAAATCTTCACTGGGAATGCCTATTCCCGTGTCGGCGACGGTGATCTTCAAAAAATTCGTGCCGGTGGCTACACACTCCACCATCACCTCGCCTTCAGGCCGGTTGAACTTCACCGCGTTGTCGACCAGATTCACCATCACCTGCTCCAGCCGGAAGCGCACGCCGACAACGAAACACCCATCGAAGATGGAGTGCTTCAGTTGAATGCCGCGCTCAGCGGCCGCTTTACTGCAGGTGTTGAAAGCCGATTGGACGACATCCAGAATCGACACCTTTTCATTCGGGGCTTGCGGACTCGCATTGTTGTCAAGCTCCGAGATAACCAGCAGATCGGAAGCGATATTGTTCAAACGCACCGCATGGGAGAAGATCACCTCTACAAACTTACGGTTGTTCGCTTCATCTTCCAGACCGCCGTCAAGCAACGTCTCGGCATACCCGCGAATGGAGGCCAGGGGCGTGCGTAGTTCATGCGAAACATCGGCGACAAAATCTTTGCGCATCTGCTCCTGGTGCTGAATATCGGTCACGTCATGCAGAGCAATTACTGCGCCGCGCTTCGGCGCCAGGCCCAAAGGCAGAGCGCGCGCTTCAAACCAGCGGCCGGCGGCACTGGGCAGGCGCAGCAGGTCTTTTTCCGCACGTCCATTGCGCACCACACGTTCCAGGATTTCACGCAGCGCCGTCTCTCTCACGACTTCATATAACGACCTGCCTTCGGCACCACTCGCGCGTGTGCCAAAAGCTTCAGCAAAGGCATCGTTACAGAAATTCACTCGCAGGTCACGGTCTACCGACAGAACACCCTCCGCCATACACGCAAGAATGGTTTCGCGGCGCGCCAGTTCGAGATTGGCGCGCTCCACCACCTGGTTCACACGGTCCGCCATTGATCGCATGGAACGAGCCAGTTTTTGCAGTTCTTCCGGGCCGCCGTCGGGCAAAGCGCTCTGGCTGTTGGGTAGCGCCTCTACGAAGTCCTCTAAAACCTTCGCGCGCGCCGCCCAGCGCTTGGAAACCGTGAGAGTAAGAGCCAGTCCGATAGCCGCAACAATGGCTATAACAAGGATTAGCTTGCGCACCGCCGCGAACTGGTGGTTGGGCAGCAAGTCGTCCCGCAGGAGGAAAAGCGCAACCGGCACGCCAAGCATTAGCATGCACCAGACCAGCGTCAACTTTCCTAGAGTGGTCACTTAGAGGCTAAGAACGGTTACGCGTCGTGTTTCAGGAACCACGTTTGACTATTCAGCGGCTTTCGATTGCCTTCGACTTTAACCCGTTCAAACACGCCGTCCGATCGCATATCGCGGGCACAAGCTTCATCTTCCAGGTACTTCTCGAGTATTTTCTCGCGCAAGCGCCGCACCATCCGCTTGTTTTCCACTGGAAATAAAACCTCAACGCGCCGGTTAAGGTTGCGCGGCATCAAGTCGGCGCTACCTACATAGACGAGTTCTTCGCCGCCATTGTGGAAGTAATAGATGCGGCTATGCTCCAGAAACCGCCCAATGATGCTGCGCACGCGAATGGTTTCGCTCACTCCTGGAACACCAGGGCGCAACGAGCAGACGCCGCGCACGATTAAATCGATTTGCACGCCGGCGCGCGAAGCTTCATACAGCAGCCGGATCATGCCCGCGTCTTCCAGCGCGTTCATCTTGAAGATCAAACGGCCGTCGCCATGCTGCTGATGTCGCTCCATCTCAAGCCGGATTAAACGCTCCAAACCGCTCCGAATGCTGTTAGGTGCCACCAGCAGTTTGCGATAAGACTTCTTGGCCGAATAGCCTGTCAAATGATTGAACAAGTCGCTGACGTCGGCGCCTATCTCTTCATTACAGGTGAACAGGCCCAGATCGGTATAAATGCGCGCTGTCGCAGGATTGTAATTGCCGGTGCCGAGATGCAGATAGCGCCGGATGGCCGAACCTTCGCGCCGCACCACCATTGCCATCTTGCAATGCACCTTGACGTTCGGGAGGCCATAGACAACGTGGACACCTTCACGCTCAAGCTTTTGCGCCCATTCAATGTTGCTCTCTTCGTCGA
The DNA here is from genome assembly GCA_003163855.1 of Bryobacterales bacterium. Taxonomy (GTDB): domain Bacteria; phylum Acidobacteriota; class Terriglobia; order Bryobacterales; family Bryobacteraceae; genus Bog-105. The sequence continues at coordinate 23,847 of PLRJ01000220.1, forward strand.
AGCGGGCTTTCAACTCCACCAGCACCGCTACCTGCTTGTCGTTCTCAATGGCTTCCAGCAGCGCTTCGACGATGGGCGAATTGCGACCCACGCGATAAAGCGTCATCTTAATGGCCAGCACGTCGGGATCTTTGGCCGCAGCCCGCAGGAAATCAATCACCGGCTGAAACGATTCGAAAGGCTGGTGGATTAGCACGTCGCCTTCCTGAATGGTGGTGAAAATTTCCGCCCGCGGACCGCCGAACCCATGCGGGGTGGAAGGAACGAACGGTTTGTCCTTTAGGTTCGGCTTATCCACGCTCAGCAGGGCGCGCACGCGGCCGATGTCCACCGGCCCGTTCACCCGATAGACGTCGTTTTGATCGAGTTCCAGATTGCTCGTCAGAATGTCGATCAGCCGCTGCGGCATGCCGACATCAATCTGCAGGCGCACCGCATCGCGAAACCGACGCCTCCATACCGCTTCCTGCACGCTTTCCAGCAGATCTTCTGTTTCCAGTTCCTGGATCGCTAGTTCCGCATCGCGCGTCACATGGAACACGTCCGCTTGAACGATTTCCATGTCCGGAAACAGCAATCGCAAATTGCAGATGATGGCCTGTTCCAGCCAGACAAAAACCAACTCGCCGGCCTCGGAAGGCAACGGCAGCAGTTGCGGCAAGGTGCCGGGAACTTTGATACGCGCAAAATGCTCGTGGCCATCCCCATTGCTGACTACCGCGCCAATGTTCAAGCTGAGGTTGGAAATGTGCGGAAAAGGACGGCCTTGATCCACGGCCAGCGGCGTCAGAACCGGATAGACCTCACGCCGGAAGTAATCGTCGATGTAAGTCCGCTGCTGGGCGTTTAGCTCGGTCGTTTCCAGAATGAAAATACCGGCGTCACGCAGCGCCGGAACCAGTTCTTCCCGCCAGACACGATACATCTCGCTTACGATGCTGGTAACTTCCTGGCGGATCAGCTCAAGCTGTTCGCCTGGCAGACGGCCGTCGATGCTGGTCTCCGTACTTCGGTTTTCAATCTGCTGCCAGAGCCCCGCCACTCGAACCATGAAGAATTCGTCAATGTTCGAGGCAAGAATAGAAACGAACTTAACGCGCTCCAGGAGCGGCGTCGCCGGATCGCGCGCCTCCTCCAGCACGCGCCGCTGGAAAGCCAGCAGACTCAGGTGCGGATTCAGATAGAGTTCGGGCGACTCTAACGACGGCGGAGACACAATCGTGGTCTCGGCGCGCCGCGCGTGGATAGCAGTTCGTTTTCTGGCTGAGTGTGCTGTCGCCATGCGCTAAGTATCAGGAATCCTACCTTCCTACTGTAGTTCTTCTGGAGTCGCGAATCTGCGCTCCGCATCGGAAATAGTTGTATTTACACGACAAACCCGCTCCATGCACATTAAAACTTCCAGCGCAATATTGACCTTGCACAAGGTGGTTGTTACGATCAGATTGCGGGGTGGAGCAGTCAGGTAGCTCGTTGGGCTCATAACCCAAAGGTCGCAAGTTCAAATCTTGCCCCCGCAACCAATAGGCGTGGCGCTAGGGCGTCTCCTTTTCTGTGGCCGCCGCCAATTCGCTCTCCAGCTCTTCAATTGTCGGCAAGCTTCCCTTCAGCTTTTCAGGCAGACCTTCAGCAAGCCTGTATTCGGCGATTCCGATGGGCTTGTTGATGTCGCGGAGCGCGTATTCGGCGACGAAGCGGTCTTTTGTCTTGCAGAGAATGAGACCAATACTGGGCTGATCGTCGGCATGGCGCAGTAGGTTATCGACAGCCGAAAGATAAAAGTTCATTTTGCCGGCGAACTCCGGCGCAAACGATTTCATCTTCAAATCGATCACGACGTAAGCGCGCAACTTCAGATGGTAGAAGAGGAGGTCAACGTAGAACTCCTCGCCGCCTACTGCAAGCCGGTGCTGGCTTCCCACGAAAGCGAACCCGACGCCGAGTTCGAGCAGAAACTGCCGCAGGTGCTCAAGCAGGCCGCGCTCCAGATCGCGCTCGTGGGCGTCGTCGCCAAGGGTGAGAAAATCGAAGTTGTAGGGATCTTTGGTGATGTCCCGCGCCAAGTCGGACTGGGGCTCGGGCAGGGTGCGGTCGAAGTTTGCGATGGCCTTTCCTTGCCGCTGCAGTCGCCCGGATTCGATCTGGAGAATCAGAACATTGCGGCTCCAGCCATGCTCCATAGTCGCTTTGGCGTACCAGATGCGGTCATCGGGAACCTTCACTAGATCGAGGAGGCGTACGTTATGGCCCCACGGAATTTGTGCAACAACCTGTTGCACAATTGCCTCGTCCGGCCAAGCCTCCGCGAACGCGCGCATGTACTTCAGATTGCGCGGCGAGAATCCCTTCATTTCAGGAAAGGCTCGCTTGAGATCCACCGCCAGCCGATCAATTACTTTCGCGCCCCAGTTTTCCCGCTCCTGCCGATCAAGGATGTCGCGGCCAATCTGCCAGTAGAGCAGGACCAGTTCGCGGTTGACCGCCAACGACGCACGCAGTTGCGCCGTCCGAATCCGCCCCTTCAGGTCGGCGAGAAACCTTCCGTAGCTGTCGGGAGCGAGCGGTTCAGCCATCAGTTCCCTGTTAATTCTCTATTTTCGTTGATGGCCCAGCGAAGCTAGCTAAAGGCTAGACTTGTTCTTGAGCCGCGGGAGGACCGTAAACATGAACCACCTCGCTAGGCCTGATGGTCGCCATCGCCTGAAGCAACGGCTCAAAGAGTGGCCGATAGAAAATGATTTTGTTCCGTTCCACATGAAGAATGATGATGCCAAACGATAGTGACTTGAGGTTGTGCTCGTGCTCGAATCCCCGGTCAGCAGTGACGAATACGTCACACTCCAGCCGCTTCACCAGCACGTGGTCCTTCAATTCTTGCCAGCCGAGATCGAAAAGGGTCTGCGCGTGATGGTCAGCGAACGCTTCAACTAGCCGCGGATCGATGGAAGCGTCTATAACGACGCGCATTCCAGTTGATCAATGGCAATATCGCGGCTTAGTTCAAGAAATGAGAAAACATGCTGCCGGAGAATGGTGGGGTAGACGGCTAGAAAATCGTCTACCGTTTCGCCCGTCTCTAAAAAATCGATGAGCGTTTGCACCGGCACTCGCGTATGAGCAAAGCAGGGCGTTCCGTGCATGACCTCCTTGTCGATGGTCAATACCTCCGAAAGCGCACGCTTTTGCTCTTCTGTCATCACTGTTTTCATAATAAATGATCTGCGACTGGCGCTTCACTCCCCTTCACCCCTCATCCGCATAACTCATATCCAGCAAATCGAGCTCATATTGAAGAGTCCTCAGCAATTCATCATGGATTTTATTTTCATTCCGCAGCTTCACCGCTACCGATCGCTCCACGTTCCGTAACTCCTGCGCAAGATGCCGCGCCTCATCACGTTGCTGAGCCGCTGGCTGGTGCCCGCTACCCGGTTCCGCATCGCGAATTTCAATCAACCTACGTTGATACTCGCTCTGCAGGCGATCGTATAAGCCCGCCTGCTCATCACCCTCCTGCATGCGCAACTGTTGCAGGCGATTCAAAGCCGAAGTCACCATGGCAAGCCGCGCCAGTTGCTCTTCGTCGCTCGCCGCCGTCGTCTTAGCGGCCTCTGTTAACCCCAGCGCCCGTATCAGCGCCGGCATACTCAGCCCCTGCAGCACCAGCGTCGAAAAAATCACGCAAAAAGTCAGAAAGATGATGATATTGCGCTGCGGAAACGGACTGCCGTCGTGCAGGTAAATAGGCAGTGAGAAGGCCGCCGCCAGCGCCAGCACGCCGCGCATACCAGCCCAACCCACAATGAACACCGACCGCGAGGAAAATTCCACTACCTCCTGTTTCAAAACACGCCGCCGAAACCACGCCGACAACCATGCGCCCGGAAACACCCACAGCATCCGCAGCCCGATAACAATCAAGCTAAAAAGAGCCCCGTAACCAATCAACTCCGACAGCGTCACGCCTCGCATTTCCGTCAAGATCCATGGCAACTGCAATCCCAGCATGAGGAACACTACGCCATTCAAAACAAAATCGAGCGTCTTCCATACCGCAAACCCTTCAATGCGCGCGTGAACAGAAAAGAACCCGCTGCGGCGGCCCAAGTAAATACCACACGCAAGCGTAGCCAGCACTCCTGAGCAATTCGCCGCTTCGGCAGCCAGATAGGCCACGTACGGCGTAATCAAGCTGATCGTTATCTCGATAGGCGAGTCATTGATGCGGCTTTGAATCCGGTAGACCAGTACACCAATGACTAGGCCGATCAATACACCCATTGCAACCAGGTAAAAGAGCGTCCAGACACCAACTGCAAAGCTCGGCGTTACCCCCGTGACAATCAGCGCCAACGTGAAACGTAGCGCTACCAGGCCGCTACCGTCGTTCACCAGGCTCTCGGCCTCCAGCAGCTCTGTAATGCGGCGTGGCAGGCCTAATCGTTTTGCGGTAGCGGTAGCGGCGATAGCGTCCGTCGCTGCAATCACGGCTCCCAGCACCAGGCCCATGTGCCAGTCGAAACCAGGCAGCAGCCAGCGCGTCGTCGCGGCCACACCATACACCGTGAAGCCGACCAGGCCGAAGGCCAGTAGCAGGATGCTGACCAGATTGCGCCGAAACTCGCGCCACGAGATCTGATAGGCCGCCGAAAAGAGCAGCGGCGGCAGGATAATCAGGAAGACTACATCCGGGTCAAGGCGAATGCGAGGCATACGCGGCAAAAGGCTCACCAGCAGTCCGCCGATCACCATAATGATGGGATAGGCAATCTGCAGGCGCTTCGCCAGGACCGCCAAAGCCGCCACCAGCAGCATCAGGCCAAGCAGAATCAGCTCCACATGATTGATTTCGTTGCCGGCCATCGAAGTCACTCTACCTAAAACGGAAAAAGTCTGGTACTCTAATGGAGTCTCCTGCCCGCATTCGTCCTTTACTTAGGCACTGAGTGGCGCTAGTCGTTACTCCCCGCAGATTCCATCGGTTTGGTTGTTAACCTCCGTTTAGTTCATGAAGGACGTGCTGTCGGTCTAACGGCAATTTACATCCTTATGAAACTATTCTCAGAACTACAACTCGATTCGTGTCTCCATGAAAACCTGGCACGCAACAGCTTCACCACTCCTACCCCAGTACAGGCGCAGTCCATTCCCCCGGCGATGACCGGTGTGGACGTAGTCGCCACCGCGCAGACGGGTACCGGCAAAACATTTGCCTTCCTGCTGCCCATCATGCAGCGCCTTCTTACAGAAAGGACGCAAGCCGATCAGTCAGCAAGCAAGCCTGTTGAAGAAGCCGGCGTCAAGACCGAAGGCCACAAACATCCTCATCATCAGGATAAGAGCAGAAAAGCTCCCGTTTCCGTTCGATCTCTCATCCTGGCTCCTACGCGTGAACTCGCGCTCCAGATTGCGGAAAGCTTCGGCAAATTGTCGGTCGACACCGGCTTGCGTTGCGCCGTCGTCGTCGGCGGACTCAGCGAACAAACCCAACTCAGCGCTCTGCGCCGCGGTGTGCAAGTCGTCATTGCAACCCCCGGCCGCCTGGAAGATTTTCTCGACCGCCGTCTAATCGATCTGCGCAAAGTTGGCGTAGTGGTTCTGGACGAGGCGGACCGCATGCTCGATATGGGCTTCCTGCCCGCCATTGAAAACATTCTTTCCGAACTGCCCAAAGAACGCCAGAGTCTGTTCTTCTCCGCGACCATGGAGCAGACCGTCGAACGCTTAATCAAGCGCCATTCCAACAACCCGGTGCGCATTGCCGTCGCTGGTTCCACCGCGCAGACCACCCCCGATCGCGTTGACCTGCATCTTTATGAAGTCGAAAACGACATGAAGATCCACCTGCTGCGCCATCTGTTGAACGAGGAAGAAGGTTCGTTCCTGGTCTTCGCCCGCACGAAGCACGGAACCGACCGCTTGTCGAACCGCCTGGCTGCCTACGGCGTCAAGGCAGCTGCGATGCATGGCGACCGCACCCAGAATCAGCGCAATCAGGCACTCGCCGGTTTCCGCGATGGCCGCTATCGCGTCCTGGTTGCCACCGACGTTGCCGCGCGCGGCATCCATGTCGATTCGGTGGCACACGTCGTCAATTTCGATCTTCCGCAGGCGCCGCAGGACTTCATTCACCGCGTAGGCCGCACTGGCCGCGCCGGACAGCGTGGATCGGCCTCCACTTTTAGCGTGCGCGGCGAGCGCAGCGAGATCAAACGTATCGAACGCGAGTGCAAAATCACGCTCATGCGCAACCAGGTTGCTCCCGAAACCTTGAAGCAGCTGTCGGAAATGCCGATGCTCGAACGCACCAGCGCGCCCGTAGTTGTGTCACGCCCGCCTGCCGGGCACCACAACAATCGCGGCAGGTCCGACGGCCGCGGCAAGTCGTTCTCCTCGCGCGGGGCCTCCAATCGTGGCCCTCGCAACAACTCATTCGCCTCGGCTAAGTAATCCAACAACGCCATGTAAACGGGCCATCTAACAGGCCCTCAAGCAAACAAGTCTAAAAAAAGGCAGCGCACGCGAAACGTGTGGCTGCCTTTTTAAACATCAGACTGCGGTGGCCCGACAAACCGGTAGACAGGAAATCAAGCCGCGAATCCGCAATCGAACGCCGATTCGTAAACCTGACGCGCGGTTTGGACAGCAAATGCTGGAGCGATCCAGCGCCCCCGTCGTCGTCTCACGTCCGCCTTCAGGACACCACAACAACCCCGGCCGGTCTGACGGCCGTGGCAAGTCGTTTTCCTCGCGCGGTTCCTCCAACCGTGGCCCTCGCAAGAACTCATTCGCCTCGGCGAAGTAGTATTTCGAGCTAGCAGATCTAAACAGCCTGTCAGTGCTTCGGGGAAGTGAAGGATCGACAGGCTGTTCTGTTTGGCCCATGCCACTCTAATAGTGGATGGAAAGCGCGCTTGACTCTTCACTCGTTCGCCGCTTCAGTGTCAAGCGCGTCGCCAACCTCCACCCCGAACGGATAGTCGATAGCGTGGCGCGCGAAGAGCCGCTCGCCATTCACGTCAGCCACTGGACCAAGGATGCGCGCCACACCGATAACCTCGCGGTCACCATGCGAACTCCCGGCGCCGATCGCGAACTTGCGGCTGGCTTGTTGCTCAGCGAAGGCGTCATCCGCCACCACCTCGATCTGGCAGCCTTGAGACCGCTAGGCATTGAACCCTCTGACGAAATCATGGCCGAACTCGCCAAGGGCGTGGACTTTGAAGCTTGGCGGCAGGCCCGCAATGGATTTGTAAGTTCCAGTTGCGGCGTCTGCGGAAAAGCCAGCCGCGAACAGGTGGCCGTGGCCATCCCTCCGCTGCCTGCTGATGGTCTGCGCGTTAGCGCTGAATTGGTTCAATCCTTGCCGGAACTGCTTTTGCAGGGTCAAAAAGCTTTCGCGCAAACGGGCGGCGTCCATGCCGCGGCGTTAATTACCGCCGCCGGAGTCGTTCACTCCGTGTTTGAAGACATCGGGCGTCACAATGCTCTCGACAAGCTCATCGGCAACGCCCTGCTGGAAGATCGTTTGCCGCTGAGCGACCATGTAGTTTTCCTCAGTAGTCGCAGCAGTTTTGAGTTGATCCAAAAGGCAGCCATGAGCGGAGCGCCAATCCTTGCAACAGTAGGCGGACCCTCCAGTCTGGCGATTGAAACTGCCCGGCAAACCGGCATCACGCTGATCGGATTTGTCCGCGAAGGCCGCTTCACCATTTACTCCGGTGACTGGCGGATAGACTTGTAAGAGAATGAAATTGCGATTCAAAGCCAACAGTCTGCGCTTGCGAGTGAACCAGAAGGAAGTGCAAAAGCTGGAATCGGGCGAATCGTTAATCGAGCAAGTAGCTTTTCCAGGCGGCTCTACATTGGCTTATGTCCTGGAGGTCGGCCCCACGGCCGCGGCCACCTTTACGCACGGAACCATACGCGTCCAGGCGCCAAAGGGCGAAGTTTCAGCCTGGGCCCAGGCCGAGGAAATCGGCATGTATTTCGATTTTGACGTGGCCGGTTCCGAACTTCGGGTCTCAATTGAAAAAGATCTGGTATGCATGGATGGTCCACCGGAAGAGGTGGACTTGGACGCATTTCCCCGAACCGCTAAAGTCTGCTGAACGGCCGCTTCACTTCGTCACGTCCCGGTGCTGTTCCTTCACCAGAAAGCCCGCCTTCTTCAAGCGTTTATTAATCTCGCTGGCAATCAGTACCGAGCGATGATGGCCGCCGGTACAGCCGAACGAAATAGTCAGATAACTTTTCCCCTCGCGGATGTAATGCGGCAGCAGGTAGATGAGCAACTCCGAGATCTTGTTGATGAACTCCATCGTCTGCGGGAACGATCGTATATACCGCGCGACGCTGGGATGCTTGCCCGTTAGCTTCTTGAACTCTGGAATATAGTTGGGGTTCGGTAGAAACCGAACATCGAAGACCAGGTCGCTATCGGGGGGAACGCCGTGACGGAACCCGAAGCTGTTCACATACACCACAATCTTCCCGCTTTCCTCCTTATGTTCGAAGTTCGCGTTAATCAGCGCCCGCAGCTCATGCACGTTCAGCTTGGTGGTATCGATAAACAGGTCTGCCAAAGGCCGCAGCGGTTGCAGCAACTCCCGCTCGTTCTTTAAGCTGTCCAGCACGGTAGTGCCGGGGCCCAGCGGATGCGGACGCCGCGTTTCACTGAAGCGCCGGCGCAACACTTCATCGTCGGCATCCAGGAAAAGCAGCTTGATAGAAAGCTGCTTTCTCAACTCAGCGAATATCTTGGGGAATTGCTTTAGCGATTGGCCTTCCCGAATGTCGATAGTAAGCACCGATCGACGTTGTGTTTTGGCATCGCGCGCCAGTTCCACAAATTTCGGCACCAACGCAATCGGCAGATTGTCCACCGCGCCGAAGCCAAGATCTTCGAATGACTTGATAGCGGTCTGTTTGCCCGCGCCGCTCATACCCGTGATGATCACGAGGTCGGCGGAGGTCAATCCCTCGCCCAGAGGTTTTTGCTGGTCACCGCGGTGTTCCGCCGGGTCGGCTTTGTCTTTCAAGCTAGGATTCAATCAGGTCGAAGTTGCCGTCAGAACGGCGCACCAACACCGAAATACAGTTTTCCTGCGAATTCCGGAAAACCGTGTACATTTCGCCCGATTCCATTTCCATCATTGCTTCCTCCATGGTCATCGGCTTGCGGTCTTCATCATAATTCACTCGAAAGATTTTCGGCTTGGCCGCCCGCTTCATCGCGGCCGCTTTGCCGTTCAAAGCCACGCCGTTTACTTTACCGTTGCCGTTCTTGGCCGCGGGTGTCTTCGCCGTCAAAAGCTTCTCCGGTGCGTCCCAGCTCTCTTTGCTCGACCTTACTTCTTTGGCATTGCGGTGCGTCGTGCGCCACTTGGTGCGCATCTTTACCACCTGCTTCTCCAGCTTGACGGCGGCATCAATCAGCGCGTTGTCCAGATCGGCGTTGGAAGCATTCACAGCTACCTGGTGGTCGTAAAGATTCATCACAACCTCTACCTTATGGAGATGACGCTCCATGTGGTGCATAACATGCGCCTCGCGCTCGCCGCGCCGCTCAATCAGCTTGCTCAGCTTGGCAAGCTTCAACCCGAACTTCTCTTGCAATTCCGGTGTGAATTCTTTGGTTTTTCCCGAAACAATCAGTTTCATGCTTCGCCTCTTTACACAGCGGCTGCTTAGCCGCCTTCACTTCACTTATCGGCTGTCAGGCGCGTACGCGGCGTTGATGGGTGGATGGAATTTTCATATCTTCCCGGTACTTCGCTACCGTCCGGCGGGTGACGTTTATACCCTCTGATTGCAGCCGGGCCGTAATCTGCTCATCCGTCAAAGGTTGCGCCGTATCCTCGTCTTCAATCATCTTCTTCACCCGCCTCTTCACAATCAATAAAGGTGTTGCGCTGCCCGAAGGCCCTTGCACAGCTTCTGAAAAGAAGTAGCGCAGTTCAAAAACTCCCTGCGGCGTGTGCGCATACTTATTTGCAACCGCCCGGCTGACAGTCGACGGATGAACTCCAATCTCCTCCGCCACTTCCTTGATCATCATCGGCTTCAATTCATCGATGCCATCTTCCAGGAACTCAGTTTGTCTGCGAACTATCGACTGGCAAACCCGCATAATGGTCTGCTTGCGCTGCTCTATATTCTTGATGAGCTGCAGCGCCGAAGCGTAACGCTCTTTAACGTAATTACGAACGTCTTTGTTAGGCTCCAGTTCACGGTCGATCATGCGCTTGTAATCGCCATTAAGCCGCAGCTGGGGAATCTCGTCGTCGTTCAACGAGATCAGATAATCGTCGCCGTCCTTCGATATATAGACGTCCGGCTCAACCTGGCGTGCACCCGCGCTCGAATATCGCAAGCCCGGAGCGGGGTCCAGGTGGCGGATAACACCCACGGCAATCTGAATGTGCTCCAGCGGACGCCCCAGCACCTTGCAAAGCTGCGACATTTGGCGCGTCTCCAGCAGCTTCAGATGGTCCTGAACAATCTTCCAGGCGACCGAATCTTTCGAACCGCGTGCTTCCAGCTGCAGCAGCAGGCAATGTTGCAGGCTCAACGCGCCCACGCCGGTGGGGTCCAGCGACTGCACCGCTTTCAGACCCGCACGCGCATCCTCCAGGCTCAACCCTTCCGCCATGGCAATCTCTTCCAGCGAACTGGTTAAATAACCGCTCTCTTCCAGATTGCCGATGATGCTGTTGGCGGCCCGGCGCACGTTATCTTTCAAAACCAGCACGCTCAACTGCGACTGCAAGTAATCGCCTAGCGTCACCGGTGAAGAAAGAAAGGTCTCGAAGGAAGGCTTTTCCACCGATTCCGAAGATGGGCTTTTAAAGCCCGGGTCCAGGTAATCGTCAAAGAAACTGCCGAAATCAATCTCATCGAAGGGATCGGTTTCAGGTTTGGGAGCTTCCTCAAGCGCGGGCGATGCCGCCGCAGCCGCGTTTACAGCTTCCAGCGAACTGCCTTCCGGCACATATTCGGCTTCGCTGGCCGCATCGAAGCCCTGTAACGATTCTGCCGTCTCTACCCGTTCCAGAATTGGTGTTGCGGATGGGTCCGCCAGCCGCTCGCGCTCCAACAACGACTGCACTTCAGCCGGAGTTAGCTCGTCGCCGGCGCTAGCCGCTTCCTCCAGAACAGGATTTTCCGCAATCTCGTTCATGATCATGTCTTTCAGCTCCAAATGATTAAGCTGAAGGACCGTCACCATCTGCACCAGCCCCGGCGTCAGGATTTGGTTTTGGCGCACGCCAAGATGCAGCCGTTGCGACAGTGAACTCATTTGGCTTAAGTTTAGCACCGCTGCAAAGGTGTTTTGGCCACGGAATTGCCTTGATTTTTGAGCTTTTAACCCACCAAACAAGTACCTTAGTCGCCGCTGACTGAGCTCATATTGGACAGAATGGTGGGTAGCGAAAAATTCTCGCCCAAATAGATGCGCCGAACCTCCGGATCGCGTCCCAACGACTCGGGCGAGCCCGTCCGGAAGATGCGGCCGCTGCTGATGATATAAGCTCTATCAGTCACCGCCAGCGTCTCACGCACGTTGTGGTCGGTGACCAGAATTCCTATGCCCCGCCGTTTCAAACCCGCGATGATGCGCTGCAACTCACCCACTTGAATCGGGTCAATTCCCGAGAACGGTTCATCCAGCAGAATGAAATCCGGTTCCAGCACCAGTGCCCGAGCAATCTCCACACGCCGCCGTTCACCGCCCGACAGCATGTACCCCTTGCTATGGCGGACAGTCTCCAGTCCCAGGTCGCCAATCAGATTCTTCATCCGCTCGCGCCGTTCCCGCCCGTTGATCGGCAGCGTTTGCAGTATCGCCATCAGATTGTCTTCCACGCTGAGCTTGCGGAATACCGAAGGTTCCTGCGGCAGATAGCTGATGCCTTTGCGCGCCCGCAGATACATCGGCAATTGTGTAATGGGTTCGTTGTCGAGCAACACCTCGCCGCCATCAGGGCTTACCAGGCCCACCGTTATATAGAAGGAAGTCGTCTTCCCGGCGCCGTTGGGACCTAGTAAACCCACTACTTCGCCCTGCTCAACACGCATGCTGACTTTGTCTACTACGAGGCGTCCACTATAAGACTTTGAAATCTCTATCGTCTGCAAAGTCTTCATACGGGCTGCGAGGCTTTTGTTCTGTAAAGGGCCACCATGTCCTATCATACGCGTTGAATGACTGTTCACCGCCTGCGCCTCCCGCTGCTTCTTCTCGCTGTGGCGGCGCTGCGGCTCTGTTACATTCATCTGCTCTGGTCCGATGAGGATTATCACCTCACGGCGGCCCTCCAAATCCTGCATGGACGAGTCCCCTACAAGGATTTCTGGTACGACAAACCACCCTTAGCCGCGCTTTACTACACGCTGATTAATGCCCTGCCCGGCTGGCCGCTTCGCTTGCTGGATGTGGCCTATGTCTTAGCCGCGTGCTGGTTGGCCTATCGCCTGGCGTGCACTTGGTGGACCAGACGCGAGGGTGAGGCCGCAGCCCTGTTGCTGGCCTTCTTCACCACTTTCTATCTGCCCGCCGCTGTCATTCCCTTTGCCGTGGACGCTCTTCTGCTGGTTCCACATCTCGCCGCTATTCTGCTGGCGAAACAGCGGCGGCCGCTCGCCTGTGGCTTAGTCTGCGCCGTCGGACTGCTCGTCAATACGAAGGCAATCTTCATTGCCGCCGTGTGCGCCCTCTGGCTGGCTTCCGAATTGCCACTATTCGCCCTGGGAATCGCTGCGCCTTTGGCAGTGGCCGCCTGCGTCGGCTGGGCGTCCGGCGCGCTTCCTTCGTTCTATCTGCAAGTTTGGCAATGGGGCCTACTGTACGCCGCAGGTTCCAGTCTGCCGAATGCCACAGTGCTAGCGCTAAGGCATTGCCTGGATTGGCTCGCCTTCCACGCGACTCTGCTGGCAGGACTGCTGGTGATGTATCCATCGCAAACCAGAGACGAGCGCCTGAAATTTGGCGGTTGGTTCGCGCTGTCCGCTGCCTCCCTGCTGCTCGGCAACCACTTCGCGCCACGCTATTTCCTCCAACTGTTGCCGGTGATGGTGATAACCGCTTCACACGGCATCGTTATCGCGCTGCACCGTTGGAAGCGCCTGTCGGTTGTCGTCCTGGCTTTGCTACTAATCGCGCCAACCATACGCTTCGGTTCTCGCTACGCCACACTCTTCGCCGACAATCTTGCGCATCGCGAACCGCACTGGTCCGACGTGGCACTCGATCTGGATAGCCAGAACGTCGCGGCGCGAATTCGAGCTCTAGCCAAACCTGGCGACACACTCTTTGTCTGGGGATATCGCCCCGACATGTACGTCTGCACGCGAATGCTGCCAGCCGGCCGCTTCTGGGATTCTCAGCCCTTAACCGGTGTTCCGGCCGACCGGCACCTCAGCGTTTCCGAAGCCGTCTACGCTGGACCTGCCGCGCAAAATCGTCAGGAACTCGTACGTACTCGACCCACTTTTATTGTCGACGGCCTGGGCCTTTTAAATCCCCACTTGGCTCCCGCCGTCTATCCGGAAGTGCAAGCCTGGCTGTCGAACTATAACCTTGTAGGAACAACCCAACTATCCCGCATCTACCGGCGAAGGTAGGCATTTCGGATGCGAGGACTTCCCCCCTCGCAATACTAAGCCACCATGCAAAACAGGGGGAAAGGAATCACGAGCGATTGCGAAACTGCTACGAGCGGTGAGCGATCGGCCGGAGTTGAAGCCTCCAGCCGTTCTATTCCTGCTCTCGCAGGGGGTGATCTATATACGCCTCATACGGAAGGTAGTCTCGATTATCGGGACTATCGTGCTCAAGATTACGTGGTCTAAACGCCACCGCTAATCTCTAAAAACGAGGAGGGGCGGCCCCGTGAAAGCCGTTCCCTTCTCCTTCAGTAAAACACATTCCCTTCTCTCAAGCCCATCGGATTTTCCTTACCCCTACTTCTTCTTCATGCGGGTAAACGCAAACTTCTTCGTCTCGCCTTCCACAATCAGCCTGTCGTCATCGCTGAAGTATGTCAACTGGCGGCCGCGCGTCACGCCCTTTGCGCTGTCCACCAGTTCCGGCGCCCCGCCATTCAGAATCACCTTGTCTTCCTTGGTGTAGTATTCGCAATGCTCCGACGTCCCCACCCTGCTTCGATCGCCAGCCAGCTTTTCGTAGATTTTCACGTCACCGTCAGCAACCGCATGGTCAAGCGACGAATCGTTGCTGTTTTTCTCCGTCTTAGGCGTTAGAAAAGCCTGCATCTGTTTGGCCGTCACGGTCATACGGTCACGCACCAGCGTCACGCCGCCCGTATAAAGCGCAATACGCGTGTCGTCGTGATACAGCAGGTCCGGCGCACGCAGGGTTGTAAAAACCGGCGCGGCATTCGGTTGCGGGTCGTTAGAGTTGCGCTTATCCAGCAGTTCACTCACCACGTTTCCCACGGCATGCAGCGTCTGTTCATCTCGATCAATGTAAATGCTCTGCGCCGAAATCCGGTTCGCACCCTGCCACAACACCGCATGCCCCTCATAAAGAACCTTGCTGTTGTTGTCGCGCGTACGCATCTTGTCTGCCTGCGCCTGCATAGGTTCGCTCACATCCAGCATCGACGTGCCGGGCTTCTCGTTCTTATCCGGCGCATGCGTCGAACGCACCCTCCCGCTCGCATCCATATCGCCATTCGCCTGGTTCATCACAATCTGGTCGGCGTTGGTCGATCCGCTATCGTCCAGCACGCGCGCCTTATCATTCAACGTAATGCGGTTCGCATCCTGCTCCAGAAACGCCCTATCGGCAGACGCTTTGCGCGCACCCTCGCTGTAGCGGAAATTACCCCGCTGGTCAATGGTCGCAATCGAGTTCGACGCCGGCTTGAACTTCGCCGTCATCTCATCGCTCCACGTGAAAGCAGGAGGCGCGGGACCCGCCGGCTCATTCTCTGCCGTCTTCTTCGTCACCGGCTTTTCGGTTCTGGTCTGCACATTCCACGCCAGGAAAGTATCCACGTAGCTGCTTTCGCCATACAGCACGCGCAGGCGCGAAGAGTCCAGAAAACGATGCGGCTGATCGGCCCTGTTCGGCTTAAACTCCAGTTTCGATACGCTCGGACTGCTGATCTCCTGCACATCCTGGCCGCCAGGTTTCATCT
Source organism: Bryobacterales bacterium (assembly GCA_003163855.1). GTDB lineage: Bacteria > Acidobacteriota > Terriglobia > Bryobacterales > Bryobacteraceae > Bog-105. Next base: position 39,014 of record PLRJ01000220.1, read on the forward strand.
GCAGCAAAATATGCTCGCTGCGCAGAATGCGCGTATCGCCAATCAACACGCCCGGCACCGGTAGCGGCTGCGAGACCGCCACCGCGTGCCCCTCCGCCGTCACTACTTGCAGGCTGCTTTCCGACGACTCCTTGCCCGCCTCTTCCTTCATGTCCACGGCAAAGCGCAGATCGGCCCGGTCCCCCGTCAGCACGGTTTTTGAAGCTTCTTGCGTGGACGTCACATGCGCATCCTTATCACCGATGATTTCCGTCAACGCGCCGTCGTCGTTAAACAGAGCGGTCATGTTTTCCGCCGTGTAATCCACCCGCCGCCCGTTGCGGTCATCCATACCCACCGGCTTTACCGAATCGATCTGATGCAGGCGCCCATCGTCCAGCGTCACCACCGAATTCTGCGCCTGTATAGTCATGGTCTGCCGCTGCATTTTCGACCACGGCGTCAGGTAGATCTTGTGCTCCAGCTCTTTGTAAACCAGGTCGCCCGCTTCCACATGCACCTTGTTTTCAACCGGACCATCGCCCTTCCAATCAAGCGATATCTGCGACTTCATATGCAGCACGCGCAGGTTGGGATCGTACTCCACCCCCACCGCCTGCCCGCCACCCGCTGGAAAACTGAACGTCGCCAGCTTGTCCGTTGACGCTTTGCCCGATTTCGTCTCATAAAGCACGCCGCTGGTCTCCACATGCACGCGCTTCGCCAGATCCGCCTTGTTGTCGGGCGACTCATCCGACGGCACGTTCATAATAATGCTGACCGCGCCTTCCGATTTCAAAAGCCCCGAGCGTTCATCGAACAGCCCGCTTTCACTCTTCACCAGCGTGTAGGACGCAGCTTTTTTGTTATACAGCCGCAGCGCCAAAGCATGCAGCTCAAACGTCGATGGATCCTTCGTCGCCTGAAACGAATCGGCGTCCACGCGGATAATCGGCCGGTTCGCCTGCGGATCGTCCTTCTGATAATGCCAGCCGCTGCGCGCCACGCCTTCAATGCCGCTGGCAACCTTCGGCGCCGGAGCCACATGTTTATTCGTGCTCTTCAGCCGCAGCCAGTAGGTGTAGCCGACGACAACCGCAATGAGAACGGCGGCCACAGCAAGAAGTAAAGAGGTCCGCCGCATGTTGTGAGAGAAGCTACACTTCAAGCATATCGAAACCAGTCTGCGCGTAGCCCTTCTTCTGGCGTCAACGTTCCCACTCCTGGCACAATCGCCATTGAATCTACAGTTCGACGTGGCGTCGGTCAAGCCAGTCAAAGACTGCGGCAACTTCCAGCGCTTCCGCAACACGCCAGGAGCTTTAGAAGTGCGCAACATGCAGCCTGCCGTCTTGATCAGGAACGCCTATCGCCTCGTCATGGAGGGACAACTCACCGGCGAGCCGCGCTGGGCAGACGACGAGTGTTTCGACATGCAAGCGAAAGCCGACGAAGATCCCACAATCGCACTCGCTGAAGCGCGCAACCGAAACCTGTTACGCCTGCAGTCGCTCTTAACCAGCCGCTTTCAACTCAAGGCCCACTGGCAAAACAAAAGGCAGCCGGCATACGTGCTGCTTGTCGCCAAGAGTTCGCCCAGGCTGAAGCCGTCGCTGCCGGGCGCTGCGCATGCCACTCGCCAAGGCCGCGGAACACTCGCGTGCACAAGTTGCTCGCTTCCAACCTTGGCCGTTTTCCTGTCCAACTTCCTCAAGCGTCCCGTCCAGGATGACACCGGCATCCAAGGCCTTTACGACATAGACCTCGCATTCGAACCCCTTGACAACCCGCCGTCGCAGGAAACCGGCGTGCCTTCTTTAGCCGCCGCTTTACAGGACCAGCTTGGTCTGAAACTGGGATCGCGAAAACTCCAAGTTAAGAGTCTGGTAGTCGACCATATTGAGCATCCCAGCCTAAACTAACCGAGTCATAGACAACGCCGCCCTCTACCACCCGAAATTGGTAAACTTCGGCGAAGGCCCACTCATGGCGACCGTCACCGATTTTTTGACCCTCGAGCAGTTCCACAAGCGCTACGACGGTGAGCCAGGATATGAATACTGGTTTGGAAAGGCGGTCAAAAAACCGCTGCCAGACTGGATGCACGGTGCTTTACAACTCTTGCTTGGCGACCTGCTATTCCGGGTGGGTTACTTCGCCGCGTCAGAGGCTAGTTTGCGAATCGATCCACAATGGGAGCCACGGCCCGACGTCTCCGGGCTCCACGCATAGTTTACGAATGGGACCATGCGGGAAATCCACTCGCTCCCATCACTGAACTTGTTTTTGGAAGCGGCCAAATCCTCCACACTACTGAAATCTGGACGGAATTAGATCTCTGAAATCCAACTCTCTAACAATCTGCACGCAGAAGTTAATGCGAGTGGGCTCTTGTTGCACCGCGGAGGCTTGGCAAGAGCGATGCGCGTGCTAGTGTTCGTCGCCTTAAATGAGAGAAGCTACTTTCAAGCATTTCCAAAGCTTCGAAGCCGCCGGTACGAAAGGACCCGGCACGTTTTAGTACTGCTGAACCTATAGCCTCATTGATTCATATGGAATAGGGATTTATAGTCGGTCAGGTGAGAATTTACGGGTCGCTTAGCGATAACATTCTCGCCACCATGTCTCGGAGGACACGATCATGAAGCTTAAATGTGCTTTTCTATTTGCTTCTCTATTGGCCGGTTTGTCTGCGTCCGCAGCCTCCCTGCCTCAATGCCCCGCAGCCGGTAATGATACATCCGGTTGCGAGTTCCTGATAACCGTCACCTCCGTAACCGGCGGTGCCGCAACTGCTTTCACCGTAAGTACATCCAGTCCGGATCTCGGCCCCTACGATGGCGCTGACGACACTCTTGTGGGTATTCTGAATAGCTCCGGTGCAACGCTCACCTCTGTTTCATTAACTAGTCCGCAGGACATTTTCGGCTTCGACGGCGATGGCATATGCACCTATATCGCCTGCCCCGGCGCAACGGATCCTAGCGGCTATGCTCCTGCCGGAGTGACTTTCAGTGGCATTAACGCTTCCTACACATCCGGCACCGTCGACTTTTCACCGGGCCTGGCTTCCGGCAGTTCCACTTTCTTCAGCTTGGAGGAAGCACTGACGGCCAATCAAATCATCATAGGCTCGGCCTCTCCTGAGCCGTCCTCCGTTTTACTTCTTGGCGCCGGGTTGACCGTTTTTGGAGCCGGCTTGAAACGCTTCCGGACCGCACGGAAGTAACGAAGCTTCGATCCTCTCAGAATTCTGCGAGCCAGACCGTGATTTCAATACTAGTGTCTGGTTCGCAGCCTCTTCATCGATCATGCAGATGGCTGCGCGTCCATGTTCTATCGCCCGCTTCCACCAAGTCTTCCGGATAATCGCGCACGAGTTGTTTCACGCTCCTGCCCCGCTCAACCGCAATCTTCCGCGCCGCCTGCAACAGATCCTCTTCGACGACAAGCGTCAGATTCTGCCTTGTCTTCTCCACAAACTCTAAAACAGCACATAATCCGCGCACGATAAGAACCGGTCGCCTGATAAGCCGATACCAGCAGAAAACTTGAGCCCATCACACTAAACCCCAACACTGCCACAACTTTATTCCATTTACTATCAACAACTTACATCTTTCTCTTGTCACTCTCTTGCTAAGTGTGCTAAAACTGTCCTGGGCGATTGAATGAAAGATATTCAATCAGCAACAAAATCCCAATCGTTTTTTGTTCAAGTTAACTGGAGGTTGATTTATGGATATTCGTCCGCTTCACGACCGCGTAGTGGTCAAACGGATTGAAGAGGGAGAGACCATGCAAGGCGGTCTGTATATCCCCGACTCAGCGAAAGAAAAGCCCCAGCAGGGCGAAGTGGTTGCCGTCGGTAAAGGCAAACGCGATGACAGCGGTAAGGTCATGACACTCGATGTTGTGGTCGGCGATCGCATTCTGTTCGGTAAGTACTCCGGCAGCGACATCAAGCTCGATGGCAACGAATACTTGATCATGCGTGAGGATGAGATCCTCGGCGTTCTGAGCAATGGTAACGGAAAAAAGTAAAGGAGGTTCAAGATAATCATGGCTGCAAAACAAATTGTATATAGCGAAAATTCCCGCCAGGCGATCCTGCGCGGTGTGAATCAGTTGGCCGATGCGGTAAAGGTCACTCTCGGACCCAAGGGACGCAACGTCGTCCTCGAGAAAAAGTTCGGCGGACCCACCATCACCAAGGACGGCG
>PLRJ01000076.1 GCA_003163855.1 Bryobacterales bacterium
TGCCCTCAACTGCGAAAGTCGGGCTAGGCGCACCACCGAGCGGTAGGCATACTGTTCCTTTTTCAATCCGGACGGCGATCTTGTCCTGGGCACCTGCTAGCGATAGCCGCATTCCATCATCACCTGCCAGCAACGGTCGGTTCGGAAGCTCTGCCAGAATCGCTGCCAGTTCGTCCTCAGAGAGTTCCCGATAGCCATAATTACTCTCAGGAAGACCGAATATTCCCGTACGGGAACTTTAAGCATCAACAAGTGTAGGAGGGATTGAAAAACATGGTGGCCAGGGAGGGATTTGAACCCCCGACGCCAGCCTTTTCAGGGCTGCGCTCTACCCCTGAGCTACCTGGCCGCTGTCGTCGAAACTTCAATGTTACCAAACTGAGTCAGCTTAGCCGGTATGCTTCAGTAGCCGTTCCGGACCACACCCGCGCCTGTTCGTCAGTGGAGAGTTTGGCCAGGCGATCGGCAACCAGTTCCACCCATCGGCGATAGGAGATCGCCAGCAAACAGACTGGCCAATCCGAACCAAACATCACCCTTTTCGGGCCGAAAGCCGACAAAACCGTATCGATGTAGACGTCCAGTTGTTGCTCGGTCCAGTTTTTGTGGTCGGCTTCGGTTGCCAGGCCTGAGATTTTGCAGTAGACGTTCGCCCGTTTGGCCAGTTCGCGCAGATGTTCGGCCCAGGGCGAAACGGCGTGAAAGCGGACGCGCGGCTTGGCCAAGTGATCCACCACAAAAACCTGATCGGGATGTTTATCCACGAACTGGATGGTCTGCGGTAGGTGCCTTTCGAAGATCAGCACATCGTAAGCCAGGTGGAAGGCCTTCAATTCCGAGATTCCGCGATTGAAGTCATCGCGCAACATGTAGTGTTCGTCCACTTCATCTTGCAGAACATGCCTGATGCCTTTCAATTTCGGATTGCCGGCGAATTTCTCCAGTTCCGCGGCCACTCCTGGATCAACAAGCGGAGCCCAACCCACCACGCCCTTCATGAAGTCATGCTGGCCGGCAAGTTCCAACAGCCAGCGCGTCTCTTCCACGGTTTGCCGGGCCTGAACCGCTACCGATGCGTTGATTCCGGCTTGCGCCATCACCTTGTGCAGATCGTCAGGCAAAAAATCATGCCGCAAGACCGGCATTTGCTCGCTGATCCAGCCATACTCGGCAGTTGAAAACTTCCAAAGGTGGTGATGCGCGTCAATCTTAAGCATCGGCATTTTCAGGACGGCCCGAAGGCCAGATCTGATTCTTAACCGGCGTCAGAATCCCATCAATTTCAGCCAGCAGCGCAGGATCAATCTGCAGATCCAGCGCCATCAGGTTTGATTGCACCTCATCCACCCGGCTCATACCGACAAGCAATGACGAAGAGTAACTGTGCCGCAACGCGAAGCTTACCGCCGTAACGGCCGCATCCAGACCGCGCGCTTCAATGGCCGCCACAATTTTCCGCCCGGCCTCTTTTATTGCAGGCGAGGCCGGATGCTGTGGCGTGGGACCTTCCCTAGTCAGGATGCGCAGATGCAAAGCCGCCGCGTTTATTAAGCCGATGCCATTTGCCTCCGCCGTAGGAGTAAGCAGATTGTCCAAATCGCGCATCATCAGGTTGAAATGGCTGTAGCTGATGATGGTGTCCACTTTGCCGCGCGCAGCCACATCGGCCAGAATCTTTAACGGCAAGGCCGAGATGCCGACAAAGCCGATTTTGCCCTGCTTTTGAAGCTCGCGCATGGCGGGCAGAGTCTCATTAATAATCTGTTCCCTGTCGCCAAATTCGATATCGTGCGCGGTAAAGACATCGATGTGATCGGTCCGCAGCCGCCGCAGCGATTCCTCCACGCTGGTCTTGACGCGCGCCGCTGAAAAATCGAAGCCGTTCAAATCGTAGCGGCCGCATTTTGTTGCCAGCACCACTTTGTGCCGCTTACCTTCTAACGCCTTGCCCAGCCGTTCTTCCGATAGCGTGCGTCCATAATACGGAGAAGTATCGAAAAAGTTGATGCCGTTGTCGATAGCTGCATCAACCGCGCGTTCGCCTTCCGCCGGATCGATGCCGCCGAATTCATTACCTAACGGAGAGGCGCCAAATCCAATGACCGAAACTTCCTGCCCGGTTCTGCCCAATTTTTTATAGCGCATCCTCTAGGCATCCATCTCCACCAGTATCTTGGTAAATGCTTGCGGGTTCTTGCTCCACCGGTCGAGCGTTTCGCCCGCCTGGTCCAAATGAACAGTCGCAGAGATCGTGGCTTCCACTGGAAACTTTCCTTTTTGCAGAACCTCGATCACGGCGGGAAATTCCGCCAGGGAGTTTCGCGAACCCAGTATGTCCAGTTCTTTGTGGACAAAATACTTGGTCTCGAAGCTGATAGGCTCCTTCGCCCAGCCTATGTAGACGACGCGGCCGGTATGCGCAACCTCCTCAACCGCCATGCGATAGGTATCAGGCACGCCCACGGCTTCGATGACCACGTCTGGACCTAGACCGCCGGTCAACTCAAGTAAGCGCTCGTGGACATTTTCGCTGCCGGAATTGATGGTGTGCGCTGCGCCCACTTCTTTCGCCAGCTGAAGCTTCTGGTTGTCCAGATCGATCGCAATCACCTCAGCGCCGCGCGAACTGGCCGATGCCATCGCTCCTAGTCCCACCATGCCGCAGCCGACCACCGCCACAATGTCAGTAGCGGTGACACGCCCGCGCTCCGTAGCATGGAAACCAACCGCCAGCGGTTCCACCAGGCTCAACTCCCGCAATCCTAACCCCGGCGCCACATAGACTTTGCTCCAAGGCGCGGTGAAGTAGGTCTTCATGGCTCCATCGCGCTGGACGCCTAAGGTCTCATTAAACTTGCAAGCGTTGGTTCTGCCTCGTTTGCACGAAGCGCATTTGCCGCAGTTCGTATTCGGGTAGACCGTGACGTCGGTATCCACTCTGAATTCGGCGGGAACATCGTGGCCTACATCCACAATGGTGGCGGCAATCTCGTGCCCGGGGATACGCGGGTAACTCACCAGCGGATTCTTGCCGCGAAACGTGCTCAAATCCGTCCCACACATGCCAATCAAACGCGTCTTCAAAAGAACCTCACCGGCGGCGGGGCGGGGCAGTTCCAATTCGCCCAACCTCGTTTTGCCCGGCTCAGTTATGTAAAAAGCCTTCATTGCTGAACCAGTCTATACCGCGGACAGCGCAGACAGCACCTGCTGAATATCGTCCGGACTGGTGTAGAAGTGTGGTGACATGCGAACCCAGCCCTGGCGCGGCGCCGCCGTGATCATGTTGCGCTTCAACTCGCTGACAATCACACGGCAGTCTGTCACCGGATGCCGAAAACTGACGATTCCCGATCCGGACTCTCGTTTGTGTTCCAGCATGAGTTCATATCCCTTGGCTTGAACGCCTTCGGCTAGTTCGTGAGCGCGCTGCCAGATGGCCGCGGAAACATTGTCGATGCCCGCCTCCAGCAGCAATTCGAGCGACGCCCTCTGCCCAAAGCAACCGATCGTATTCAGAGTTCCGCATTCGTAGCGGCCGGCGTCGGGCCTTAGCGTCATGTCGCGCGAGCTGTAGTCCGCGTAGTTGGCCGGGTTCGTCCAACCGAACTCCACCGGTTCAATGGCATCCTGCCTGGACTTCCTGACATACAGAACACCGTTACCCTCCGGCCCCAGCATCCACTTGTGGCCGTCCGCCGCCAGGGCATCGATGTGGCAGCTTTCCACATCCAGCGGAAAGGCGCCCATGCCCTGAATGGCATCGACGAAGTAAAAACATCCATGCTGGTGGCACAATTCGCCTATGGCTTTCAGATCCACCCTGTGACCGCTTAAGTAATTCACAAAACTGATCGCCAGCAAGCGCGCGCCGGGCAGCGCCTCGGCGAGTTTTTCCAGCGGATCGTAGATGGAGAGCCAGGTGATCTCAACACCGCGCGACGCCAGACGCTGCCAAGGGTAATAATTCGCCGGGAATTCCTCTTTAAACGCGATCACTCTGTCGCCGGCCTTCCAATCCAGCCCCATCGCGATGGTTGAGATGCCTTCCGACGTGTTCTTAACGATGGCAATCTCGCTGGGTAAGGCATTGATCAGCCTGGCTGTCGCCACACGCAGGCCTTCATAGCTGTCCATCCACTTGTCGTAATGCAGCGAGCCATTTAAGCAGGCATCGTCCGCCAGCCACTTCATAGCCTCCGCCGCTGGCCTGCACAGGGGTGCAACCGCCGCATGGTTAAGGTAAATCAGCGTTTCCGTCACAGGAAAGTGATGGCGGTAAGAAACATGCAATTCTTCGCTAGAGGTAGGCGTTTGAACAGAGTTCTGCGTCAGCATTTGAAGAAACCCATTGCTTCGAGAATACGTTAACCCTGGTAGATCGTCTGCTTTTTTGCGCATGTCTACGGTAGTCCGGTGCAATTGGCTTTATACTGGAAGAAGATAAAAGGAGTCCAATGCGGCGCTCAATGCCTCTCCGATCCGCCCTTAGTTTTGTACTGGCTACGCTCTTAGCCACACCCGCTGGTTTATTCGCGCAGAGCGGCGCGCCGAGCTCCAGTACAGCGCCCACGTCTAGTACTCCACCCAGTTCGAACACACCGCCGACCAATGGCGACACTTCACAGGACCCACCCTCCCCGCCTCCCGCAGCAAGTACTTCGTCTACCGACACCTCCTCGAAGAACAACAAGGGCAGCAAGAAAGATCCCGACGATATCGGCGATCGTAACGTCAGCGGAAAGGTGAATTTCTACTCTCTCGAGAAAGAAATTGCCCTTGGCAAGCAGTTGGCGCAACAGGTGGAGCGCGGCTCTAAGGTAATCAACGACCCGATCGTTTCCGAGTACGTGAATCGCATTGGTCAGAACCTGGTCCGCAACTCTGACGCTAAGGTACCGTTCACCATCAAGGTTTTGGAAGATCCGACCGTCAACGCGTTTGCCTTGCCGGGCGGCTTTTTCTTCGTTCAGTCTGGACTCATCCTCAAGGCCGACACAGAAGCTGAACTGGCTGGCGTGATGGCTCATGAGATTGCGCACGTTGCGGCGCGCCACGGCACGCGCCAAGCGACACGCGGCGAAATTGCACAGCTCGCGACCATTCCGCTCATCTTCATGGGCGGTGCGGCGGCTTATGGAATTTATGAAGCCTCTGGTCTTTTGGTGCCGCTTTCGTTCCTGAAGTTCTCGCGCAATTTCGAAGCGGAAGCCGATTACCTCGGTGTGCAGTACATGTACAAGACCGGCTATGATCCTGAAGCGTTCGTCGATTTCTTCGAAAAGATCCAGACTCTGGAAAAACGCAAACCGGGCACGCTGGGCAAGATGTTTTCAACGCATCCGCCCACTGACGACCGTATCCAAAAGTCGCAGAAGGAGATTGCCGCCTTGAAGCCGCGTCCGGAATACGTGGTCACGACTTCCGAATTCAACGATGTCAAAGCCCGCTTGGCGATGCTCGAAAATCAGCGCCGTCCCGACAAGACGACTATGGCCGATGCGAATAAGCCTACTCTGCGGCGCAACCCGAACTCGAACACTCCAATTGAGGACGAAACCGACCCCAGTAAGAAGGATTCGGGCGACGATAGCGACCGGCCGAAGCTGAAGCGCCGGCCAACTGACGGCGACACTTCGAGCGGCGATCCAAGCACTACGACGACAACAAGCAATCCGCCGTCCAGCAACTAGGCTTTCTGATAATAATCGACCCCGCCTTTGTTTTCCACAAAGGCGATCCGGTCACCGATGGCAGCTCGTTCTCCTCGAACCCGCACGGTCTTCCGCTCACCGCTTTCCAGGTCGATGATGGCAAGCTGATAAGGCGCATCTGCCGCATATTGTGCAGGCGGCGAAAACACGATGGTCTCGGTGTAGACAACGCCGGTTTTCAATCAGGCCGCCTCTAAAATGGTCACAACACAAGTAGCGCCCGATCCGCCCAGGTTCTGCGCCAGACCAATGCGGTGTTTCTCCACCTGGCGCTCGCCGGCATCGCCGCGCAACTGCATCACCACGTCGCAGATTTGTCCCACACCGGTTGCTCCCACCGGATGACCTTTCGATTTCAACCCGCCGCTTGTGTTTATAGGAATGCGCCCGCCAATCGACGTTGCTCCTTCTGCCGCCAGCGGGCCGCCGTTGCCTTTTGTCGTAAAACAAAGGTCTTCACTAGCCAGAATTTCCGCGATTGTAAAGCAATCGTGCAGTTCAGCCAAATCGATTTCACCCGGACTGATCGCCGCGAGTTCATAAGCCTTGTGCCCGGCCGCTTTCACGGATGGAAAAACGGTGATGGAAGCTTTCTGGTCTAGCGCTACGTAATCGGAAGTCTGCGCCACCGCCCGAACCGCCGCAAAGCGCGAGGTATAGCGCGCGGCCTGGCCTAACGGAACCAGAACCACCGCCGCCGCGCCATCGCTTATCAACGAACAGTCATAAACAGTCAAAGGCTCTGCCACCGGCTTGCCGGCAAGCGCTTGTTCCAGGGTGATGGTCTTGCGCATATGCGCCAGCGGATTCTTCGCGCCGTTGGCATGGTTTTTCACGGCTACCGCCGCCATTTGTTCCCGGGTTGTTCCGTATTCATGCATGTGACGGCGGGCAATCATGGCGAAGAGAGCCGGGAATGTGGCCCCGGCGAGTCCTTCGCCCGACATGTCGCCGGCTCCAGCCAAAATTTCTGTCACTCTTGGAGTGGATTGTGACGTCATCTTTTCGACGCCGGCGGCCACTACTATGTCGTACATTCCGAAGGCCACACTTTGCCAGGCATGAAAAAATGCAGAACCACTGGACGCGCACGCATCTTCAAAGCGGGTGCAGGGAATGCCGTGGAATCCGGCTGCAGTACCGATATAAGGCGCTAAATGATTCTGTCCAACAAAAGAAGGACCGGCGAAGTTCCCCAGGTAAAAAGCCTCGGCTGCGCTAGCCTCGACCGATGCATCTTTGAGAGCGTTGCTGATGGCTTCGACAGCCAGCGAGCGTATATCGCGGTCGGGAAAAGCGCCGAATGCCGTTTTTCCGATGCCGATAACGGCAACCGATCTCATATACTCTCAATATACCGTTCAATGACCGGCGGGCACTGCACGTTTATCTTTCGTTTTCGTCTTTCCTTAGTAGGGGAATCTTGCGCGAAACTAGCGTACTTAAGACGATTGTTGCGGGAGAAAGCCGCGTGAGCGAGCCGCTGAGACCCGCTTCCGAGTCGCTGCTCCAGCCGGATGCCGATGCGCAAACGCGCTTCATCCAGCAGAATCTACGGCGTATCTTCCTGTTGATCTACAGAATTGTGGGTAATGCGGATGACGCGCAGGATCTGACGCAGGAGACTTTCATCAAGGCGTTGCAGCGCCAGGGGCAACTGAAAGATTTGGATAAATCGGCGCACTGGTTGTCTCGGATTGCAGCGAACACCGCCATCGATTTCCTGAGAAAGAATAAGAAATTTGTTTTTACCGATGTGTCTCGCGTGGCAGAAACGGCAATTGCCTCGCACGAAAACCCCGAGCAGTCGGTCTTGCGGGGCGAACGTAAGCTGCATCTGGATGGTGGACTGGCGATTCTGACGGAGCGCGAGCGGATGGCCCTGTTGCTGCGCGATGTGGAAGACATGCCGGCCGATGAAGTGGCTGAGCAGATGAACTGCTCTATGGCTACTGTGCGCTCGCACATCGCGAATGCGCGCATTAAATTTAAGCGCTACCTGGAAGGGAGGAAGTCGTTTTGAACCAATCGAAAACTCTGTTCGCTTCTCACCCGGCCCTAGAGGAGCTCGCTTTATTCTGCTCGCACGATCTTAGTCCGTTCTCGAACTGGCGCGTGTCACGGCATGTGCGCCATTGCGGAGATTGCGAACAGCAGGTGCTGCTGCTTCGTTCAGCCAAGGCAGAACTGCAGCGCGAAGCACGGACTGAAACCCTTACCAGCTTTGAAGCCATAGCCGACTGGAACAGGCTGGAGCGCGAGATGGTGGGCAACATTGCTGTCGGCTTGTCAGCCGCACGTTGTATTGAGAATGTGGGGCGCCGCAAGCCGCTGCTATCCCGGGTTGCCTTCGGTTCCGGGTTGGCTGTGCTTTTCGTTCTGGGCTGGTTCACCCACGTGCCGGCGGAACAAAATGAGCGCCTGTTTGCCGCTCTTCGCACCGCAGTCGGTATGGATCGTCCTCAACCAGGCGCGCTGGTCTTACGAAGCACACCCGATGGCATCGTGGTCGGCTCGCAAGGGTCAACCTTGACCATCATGCATCCGCCAACTGCCATCATTTCCGCCGCGGGGGCCTCCGGAGTGGAGGCAAGGTACGTGGATGACGACACCGGCCAGGTCACCATCACGGATGTCTATGGGCAGTGATTCACGCTGGCTTCGATTGGGCTTGCTGGCCGCCGTGGCAGCGCTTCCAACCCTAGCCGACGATTCCGGGCGCTGGCTCGGCGTCGAATTCCCGCACGATTCACCCATAGTTGCTCTTTCCATGAACATGGGGCCCTCTACGGCGCATCCACGCGGATCGTCGCTCGCCATTGAACTGCACGCATCGCTTGTTTTACGCAATGTTGGAACCAAGGCACTTTCTGGTCTGACGATGCGGGTGGAGGCGCTGCCTTCCGGGCGCGGTTCTGTCACGGTGCCGAGCCTTACCGCGCAGCCTGGCGAAACCTTTCCGGTGCGGATCGACATGGAAATTCTAAGGCCGTTCAACGCGGCTCGTAATGAAACCGGTCCCTTGGTGCAGGTCTCGCTTGATTGCGCCTTGTTCAGCGACTTTACCGCCTACGGTCCTGATAACCTCCATACGAGGCGCTCGTTGATGGTCTACGAACTTGAGGCCCGCCGCGAACGCCAGTACCTGGCATTGTTGTTGAAGAGCGGCCAGTGGGTGCAGCTGCGGGAAGAATTGAATTTCGGGCTGCCTGAATCGGCTCCCCAGCGGTTGGCGCTTGAGTTTCTGCATGATCCCCGACCCTGGGTGGCGCGTGAGCAGCCGCTGGTGGTGAATCCGCTGGCGTTTCGCGATGCTCCGGTTCAACCTATTGGCGGGAGCGCGCAAGTGGTGGGCAACGAAGTTCGTTCGCCGCATGTGGAAGTGCGCAACGTGTCACAAAAGCCGGTTCGTTCAGTGGAATTAGGTTGGATTGTGCGTGACGACCGGGGCCGCGATTTCATGGCCGGTTCTGTCCCCGCCTCCATGCCCGACGGCGCGGTTCAGACCGTGAAAATGACCGAAGCCGGAGCGCTGCGCTTTTCGAGCGCCAGTGGTCAGCCGATGATTATCGGAGCGTTACGGGCATTCATCAATAATGTTGAGTTCGCCGACGGGAAGCTTTGGATTCCCAGCCGGACCGACATAGATGGCGCCACTTCCGACCCGGTGCTGCGGCACGAAATGGCCAGTTCCCCCGAACAGCAGCGTTTGGCGCAAGTCTACCGGCAAAAAGGCAGCGCCGGGCTGGCGGAAGAGCTTAAACGCTTGAATTGACAAGGTTTTTGGTTTTTGCAAACGCAACCGTATAAACTATAGATTGTTCGGGGCGTGGCTCAGCCTGNNGTGCCGGCGTTGAGAATGGCCAGATCCGTGATGTGATCGCCGTTGAAATCGCCCGCGACCTGAATCGAGGAGCCTCCCGCCACGGGGAGAGCGAGCGGAGGACCGAAGCCAAGGCCCGCTTTGGTGAGAATGGCCTCAGAGAGATTCGCGGATGTGCTGGGTGCATCGCCCGTGTTGTCCCCGGAATAGCGCGCGTAGAGCGTTCGGAGACCGGAGGGCAGCAGCGTGGCCGTGAAAGTGGCGGTGCCACCAGAAAGCGGGGCAACCCCCACGACAGTAGAGTGCTCATAGAAAGTCACGGTTCCGGTGGCCGTGTTGGGGCTGACAGTGGCGGTCAACGTAACCGGTGCGCCGAATAGAGCGGGATTCGGGTTCACGGTGAAGGTAGTCGTGGTGGGTGAAGTGACGGGCTCGGTGAAAGGCGCCGACGTACTGTTTGTGAAATTGGCGTCGCCGGAGTACGCGGCAGTGTAGGTGTAGGTGCCGGCCGCGGGCTCCAGAATGAGAGTGGCGGCTCCGCTGATGACCGGCGAGGTATACATTTCGGTGGATGCGCCCGTCACGGTGAAAACCACCGTGCCTGTCGGCAGTGGACCCTGACCCTGCGGCGCAATGGTCGCCGTCAGCGTGACCGGCGAACCGGCGGTGCCCGGGTAGGGGCCGACGGTAAGGGTGGTGACGCTCTGTATCAGGGTGGCGTTCGCGAGGCCTGCGGCTGCGGTCATGAGCACGAACAGCGCGCCAGGCGCGAATAGACGATAGTAAGCTTTCATCAAGAATCCTTGGGCGAATTTGTCTGACTTTAGTAAAGAGTTCGGGAGATGTATTGTCCAGAACTTCTTTGATTACAGTTACTCTAAGGGAACCGCCGGAGATTGTCAAAGGCTATGGCAATGTTAACGAAACTCCAATGGGTGTTCTGTGTTTGTTCGCCATACATAACGAGCACAGATTGAAGAATTCGTCACTCGAATTAATACGGAAAGCGGCCGTTATCGGTGAGACACATAGTGCGTGGTATAGTGATGATGTTCTGGAAGTTACCGGCAACCCGGCAGGGTTCACCCAGAAATCTCCATTTCACGTCTGATCGGGGCGTGGCTCAGCCTGGTAGAGCGCCTGGTTCGGGACCAGGAGGTCCGGAGTTCGAATCTCCGCGCCCCGACCATTTTATTTCCCGCTTTCTTTGTGCAGCGGGTTCACGCACTTCACTCCCCGGAACCGCCAAAAGTCGGTATCAGTCGTGTGAACTACGCCCCGTACCTCTAGCGCGATAGTGGCAATGTGGGCGTCAGTGATTACGTTTCCTCCTTTGCCCTCCGCTCGGAGAAAATCAAAGACCAACTCGGCGTGTTTTGGACCAGGATGAACTATTCGGACCATCGGACGTTGCAGCCACGATTCCACGTGCCCTATAGCCTGATCCATGGACATTGGATTTTCAAACACCTTGGGGTTTGTCCATAAACGCAAGAAGCCAAGTGCGACCACCCAGCATAAGCCGATAGAACCGCTCCCTGAAAGACATGAACTCCACCACGCAGCGGCTTGAGTGTGCCAGGGAGATTTCGAATCGTAGGCATAAACAAGAAGATTGACGTCCGGAATGATCACAAATCGCCTCCGGCCTCCCAGGCCAGTTCATTGAGCCGCCGGTCGTCAATGTGCGGACGCAGGCCGCCAGCATGCGGCTGTACAACAAAAGGTGGCTGCGGGGGTGCCAACTCACCTAGTCCTCGCCTTAAGGCGTCATTCACAATTACCTTAAATGGGGCGTTGCTCTCTTTCGCCAACGCGGCAAGCTTTTCCGCAATATCGTCGTCTAAGGTAAGCGTAGTTCTCACATTTGCATCATGATGCTTGTTATGGTTGATGTCAAGATGCTAGCAGGTTGACGGCTGATCTTAACTCCTGTTCATACTCGTAAATTCTCGTTACTTCCGACCGGTACTTCTACTCTTTACAGGTATGAAGGCTACCAAGTTGTTTTTTCTTACATTTTTAACGGCTGCGGTTGCGGTGACTGGTTTTGCCCAGGAACACGGGCACGAAGGAGGAGAGCAGGGCCACTTTACGCCTAGCAAGGCTCCCGCCCGTGGACCGGCGCCTACTCGCAATCCTCGCCCCGCTCCCGCCCAAGGTGCTCCGCAGCACTTCAACGAACAACATCCGGGGCATCCCGATGCTCCCCACGTGGACGGCAACAAGTGGGTTGGTCACGATACCGGCAAGAACGATCCCCGCTATCATCTGGATCATCCCTGGGAACACGGCCACTTCAACGGCGGCTTTGGCCCCAGTCACGTTTGGCACCTGGCCGGTGGCGGACCTGACCGCTTTCACTTTGGCAACTTCTATTTCGCTGTGGCCGGACCCGACCTCGCCTATTGCAATGGCTGGAATTGGGACGGTGACGACATAGTCGTTTATGAAGATCCGGATCATCCAGGTTATTACCTGGCGTACAACACGCGCCTTGGCATCTACGTTCACGTGATGTACCTTGGCTGACCTGACGCCATAAGTAACGCTAATCGCGGATCAGAATTACTCGTTGGACGCGGAGGGCCTCTGTCCTCAGACTGGATACAGAGGCCCTTATGTTATCCAGAATTTTATTTGGCGCCTGCCTGCTGATTGTTGCCAGCGGATTCGTCAGCCCGCCCTTTGCGCTGGCCGGCGGTCTTCTGCTTGGTTTGCTAGTTGTTAATCCATGCGCGAAGCAGAGCCGCAAGTGGTCGCGCATTCTGCTCCAAGTTTCGGTAGTTGCTCTCGGTTTCGGCATCGACTTTGGCGAAGTTCTGCGCGTAGGAAAAATCAGCTTTCTCTACACGGCCATTTCCATCAGCGCGGCCTTGGTGCTGGGCCTGCTGCTGGGCCGGTTCCTTAAAGTCAGACCGAAGGCATCCTTCCTGATTTCAGCCGGCACCGCCATCTGCGGCGGCAGTGCGATCGCGGCGCTGGCTCCCATCACGCATCCGGACGAGGAGGAACTGGCCATGTCGCTGGGAACCGTTTTCACCCTGAACTCGGTGGCTCTCCTGCTGTTCCCCGTCATCGGAATGGTTTTTCATATGACGCAGACGCAGTTCGGATTATGGACGGCGCTGGCCATTCATGACACCAGTTCCGTGGTAGGGGCGGCAGCCAAGTTCGGCGTGCAGGCGCTGGCAGTAGGCACGGTGGTGAAACTGACGCGCGCTCTTTGGATCATCCCTGTGGCTGTTATTACGGCGTTGGCGACCAAGGGCAGCGGGGCACGAGTTCAGGTTCCCTGGTTCATTGGCCTGTTCTGTCTGGCAGCACTGGCAAAGACCGAATTCAGCGCCGCGGGGCCGCTGTTCTCAGCCTTCACTCATCTGGGACACATTGGACTGGCGCTGACTCTCTTCCTGATCGGCAGCGGCATCACAATCAAAATCATCAAACAGGCCGGTGCCCGCGTAATGATTCAGGGCGTGGCGCTTTGGGTTGTTGTGGCTGCGCTCTCGTTGTTCTTCATTCTGCGCGGAGTGGTTCACTTATAGTCTGGCTATATTCGCGAGCAAATTGCAGGAACGAGCCGGTGACTCCAGCCGGTTCGGGTCCCTGAGCGTACAAGAAGTTCAAATGCCTGGTGATGCGAAGCCTTGGCATGCTGACAATTGCCAGCGTGCCGAGCTTGCGTTCTTTGCGCAGCGCCCATTGCGAAACGAACCCAATACCAAGGCCCGCTTCCACCGCAGACTTGACTGCCTCGCTGGAATCGAGTTCCATCGCCACATGCAGCTTATTGACCTTGAGCCCGGCTTTTTTCAACGCCATTTCCACCACTGTGCGCGTGCCGGAACCACGCTCGCGCATAATCAGCGGCATATCTTGCAGACCGTCGAGTGCGTTCCACTCATGTTGAGGGCTGGCGATGACAACAATTTCATCGTCGAGAAAACGCTCTATCTTTAAATCTGCACGGTGCGGAGGACCTTCAATGAAGGCGAGATCGACGCGCTTGTCCACCACCGCGGTCACCACGTCCCCCGTATTCGCGCCATAGAGGAAAAGTTCAATGCGGGGATGAGCCGCCAGGAATTTGCCCACCAGCGGAGGCAGAATATACTGCGCGATGGTGGTGGAAGCACCCAAGGCCAGCCGTCCGCGCTGCTCGCCATTGATGGCTGCTACTTCCGCCTGCGCCTTTTGCGTTAATTCTTCAATCTGCCGCGCATGTTTCAGCAGCACCTCACCGGCGGGTGTAAGTTTCACCCGGTTGCCGGTTCTATCGAAGAGCCGCGCCGCTAAACTGCTCTCCAGCGATTTGATTTGCAGCGTCACGGCAGGCTGCGTCAGGTGGAGCGCCTCGGCAGCCTGGGTGAAATTCAACAGTTCCGCAACCGTTCGAAATACTCGTAAGCGGAAGTTTTCCAAGACTCTAGTGATGGTCGTTGCGATAACGCCGAATCAGGTTCTTCGTCGAACTATCATGATTGCCGGTCGGCTCGGTCGGGCTTTCCAGTTCCGCGATAATCCGCTGGGCCAGCACCTTGCCTAGCTCGACGCCCCATTGGTCGAAAGAATCAATCTGCCAAACGATGCCCTGCGTGAAAACGGAATGTTCGTAGAGCGCGATCAGGGTGCCGAGAACTTCCGGCGTCAGCCGTTCCGCCAAAATGGTATTCGAAGGACGATTGCCTTCGAAAACGCGGTGGGGAACCAGCCAATCGGGAGTGCCTTCGGCCTTCACTTCTACTTCGGTTTTGCCAAGCGCAAGCGCCTCGGACTGTGCGAACACGTTGCCGATCAGCATGGCATGGTGGCGTCCCAGCGGATTCAGCGTCTTTTCGAAGGCAATAAAATCGCAGGGAATCAGCCGCGTGCCCTGATGAATCAACTGGTAAAACGAGTGCTGGCCATTGGTGCCCGGCTCGCCCCAATAGATAGGGCCAGTTGCATAGGTGACATGGTTGCCATCTAAAGTGACGTGCTTGCCGTTGCTCTCCATGGTCAATTGCTGCAGGTAAGCGGGAAAGCGCTTCAGGTACTGTTCATAAGGAAGTATGGCGACGGTCTGGGCATCGAAGAAGTCTGTATACCAGACCGTCAACAAGCCCAAGATCACCGGCAGATTCTTCTCGAATGGAGTGGTGCGGAAATGCTCGTCCATCTTATGGAAACCGCTGAGCATGGCAGCAAAGTTCTCCGGGCCGATAGCGAGCATTGTTGAGAGACCGATGGCGGAATCCATGGAATAGCGGCCGCCCACCCAATCCCAGAATTCAAACATGTTGGCGGTGTCGATGCCGAACTTGGTCACTTCCTTGGCGTTCGTCGAAACCGCTACAAAGTGCTTGGCGACGGCCGACTCGTCTCCGCCTAAACCCGCCAGCGACCATTCGCGCGCGGTGTGGGCGTTGGTCATGGTCTCGAGTGTGGTGAAGGTTTTGGAGGCGACGATGAACAACGTCTCATCCGGATTCAGATCGATGACGGCTTCGGCGAAATCCGTTCCGTCGATGTTCGAAACAAAGCGGAATGTCATGGCGCGGTCGCTGTAATAGCGCAGCGCTTCATACGCCATGACCGGGCCAAGGTCGGAACCGCCGATGCCGATGTTCACCACGTTGCGGATACGTTTGCCGGTATGGCCTTTCCACTCGCCCGAGCGCACGCGGTTACAGAACGCCGCCATCTTGTCCAGCACCTCATGCACGGGCGGAACGACGTCTTCGCCGTCGACGAGAATCGACGTTGCCTTCGGCGCCCGCAAAGCCGTATGCAGCACGGCCCGCTTCTCCGTGATGTTGATCTTTTCGCCGCTGAACATGGCGTCAATGCGGTCGCGCAGGCCTGACTCCGCGGCCAGTTGCAACAGCAGTTTGATGGTCTTGTCGGTTATCCGGTTCTTCGAATAGTCGAGAAAGAGGCCGCAATCCTCGAGGGCATAGCGTTCGGCTCGACCTGCGTCATTCGCGAACAACTCGCGCAAATGCACGCCGGCAATCTCTTTATAGTGGGCTTCTAAGGCCTGCCACGACGGGCGCTCCGTCAAAGGTTTCACTGTCAAGGGTGTAACTTCTGTTGCCATGTTGCCTCTCCTTCTTCCTATTCGATGTTAACGTCGCGGCAGTTACGCCGGCGTGAACTCAGGCGCAGACTCATAAGATAGCCATGCCAATCAAAATGATTCCTATGGAATACGCTGCCAGCATAGTTGCCAGTAAGACGTTTGTTCCTTTGGGCGCACTGCGAAACTCCTTCCACACGAAGACGCCCCACAAAGCCGCGATGAGTGTAGCGCCTTGCCCTAACGCGTACGAGATAGCCGGGCCGGCCACTCCCGATGCCACCACGTTCAAACCTAGCGCCGTCATCCAGATGGCTCCGCCCAGCACGCCAGGCCAATGCAGCCGGCCCGAAGCGGACAGGTAATCCCGAAAGCGCGAATGGCGCGACCGCATGAACCAGCCGTTGATGGGGATGCTGCTGATTAAAACACCCGCGCCGAAGAATAAGAGTGCCGTGTAAGGAGTCAACGTTCCGGCCGCAATCGGCTGGTTGTTGAAATCCGGCGATATGGATTTCATCATCAGCGGGTAGAAAAATCCCATCAGCAAGCCCGCCGCAATGGCAAACAGCACGCCATTGCCTTTGGGTGAATCGGTCGCGCGGCCCAGACGCCGGTAAGCTGCCGCCGATAATGCCATGGCCGCAATAATACCCGCGACTCCCAAGCACAAAAGCAGCACGTTGCCCTTTGGCTCCTGCCAGTAACTGACGGCTGTACCCAGCACCAGCGCAAGCCCGATGCCAAGCGGAAAAGCAACGGCCATACCGGCCGCATCAATGGCCGCGACCAGCAAAATATTCGCGAGATTGAAGACCGCGCCGCTGCCGACCGCCTTCCAGACACTCGCGGGCGCCGCCGCACGCAAATTCGTCAAAGACGACATGCCCACCATGCCGCTGCTGCCAAGAAGGGCACAGAACGCCGCTCCCATCAACGCGACGCCGAGTGCGTAATCCCAGTAGAAAAGTTCAAACGGCCACTTCTCTCTACCCGCAAGCTTCTGCGTATTGGCCCAGGAGCCCCAGCCGATCATAGTGAGGACGCAAAGCACCACGGCGGTTCCGGGGTTGTGCACGGTGAACATAACAACAGAAGTATATATAGATGCGCCGGACGCACTTGGGGCGCGGACTTAGGTCTTGCGGCAGAGTTGGAGGCGATTCAGGCGGCTTGTTGAGCCTGTTTTGCCTTGTAATCGGCCTCGATCTGGGTGGCAGCGCGGTGTTCGGCCAGGACAGCCTGCACGCGTTTCATCTCATAGTCCCATTTTTGGAGTTCCAGGAAGTGTTGGTGGCGCTCGGATTTGCGCTTTTCCGATTCAAAGCCAAATTGCTGGTTGATCTTGTGATTTCTTAGCTTTAGCAGGTCGTTCAGGCATTTGTGAAAGGCCCGCTCGTGGGTGGTGGCGTAGCGGAGGTAGAGGGAAAAGAGTTTCTGGTCTTTAATTTGACCGGTTCCCTGATCGAAGCAGCTCTCTTGCAAGCGATTCGCACGGTCAAGCAGCCAGCGGTGCTGGGCCATCGATGTGACCAGCAGAGTTTCGGTGGTGTCTTGCGGTTTTTGCTCTTCCATGAGGGCTTTGAGCAGGGCGTCGTATTCAGCCTGATTCTCGCAGGTCAGGACGCGGAAGGTGTCGGGGTTGTAGTTGAGGCCGTGCGTGGTGCGATTCTGAGAGACGGCGGCTTTCCCAAGGGCTGTAACCGGCCCCGTACTGTTTTGAGAATTCTCGCGATTCGCGTGAATTTGTTTTTCTGTTGACAACTTGATGGCTCCGCAAGAGGGGTAAAGCGATGGCTTTTTGAGCGTGGCTTTCCGATTGTCAGCGGACCATAGGTTGTTCGGAGGTGGGTTGCAGGAAGGGGATAAGTGATTGGGGTGGTTGGAGATAATTCTTTTGCTCGGCTTGCGAACGCGATTTGTCGCAACATTCTGCGGAACCTAAGAAATGGGTTCGGGTATCGCCGGATCAACAACGAGCCTTGCGGCGCCGATCACGTTGTCGATTACGATCTTGACATTTGGAGCGTTCACGCCTACGGAGAGAAGTGTTTCCTGGAGGGTTTTGAGGCTGGACAGGAATTGAGCGGAGTTTCTGAGGGGTGTTGATGTTCTGCGACAGACAAATGCGCTGTCCAGCGCAGTCAAAGTGGAGGTAGCTATCAGGTTGGCAGAGTTTCGGGGCAGGTTCTTACCCGCCAGAACGCTGGTTAGGACGTATGCCAAGCTCCAAGGGATCACGTAAGTGTCGTAGCGCGGAGCAGCATCGGCCGCGAACTTCTGCATGGCGCTATCGAGATCGGGGGTTCTATTTTTTACAACAGCTTTAAGATTCAGGAGATCCAGCCGATCGAGAGATCGGGGATTCAGAACCACGCTGCCCTCTGGCAAACCGGGCATAGAAGTTAAGGCGATCAGATCTGCAGCGAGGCGCTGCGCAACTTCGTTTTGATGGGTTTGCGCGAATAACGCAGAGGCCAGCAATAGAAAGATCAGACAACGAGATGACGTCGTCACGACATCAGTATATCTCTGAATTGGCCTGTTCGTTTGAAGGTCGGCAATGCAACGAAGCATCCCGGCATGGTCGGTGGCTTGTCTCGCTCTTGGGGACAGCCCAGCTCCCTGGTTAAATGTTACTGCAGATCGGCCACACAGCGAAATCCTACTCCACCCGACCTGTCATACCCAGGAGCCATCAAAAGCAGTTTGCCGTGCTGCTGATTGCGATACGCTTGCGGAAAATACCAGATGGAACCTTGCGGCTGATAATAGCTTCCGCCGCGCAAGATGGCCGCGCGCGTGTGCTCGTCGGTGAACTCATCGGTCCATTGCCACACATTGCCCACCATGTCCATGACGCCGAACGGGCTGGCGCCGCTCGGATGCGCTCCTACTTCAGCAGGGCCGCGCATGGTGCGCGCCTTGTAGGGAAGCGGGGCCGCGTCCGGCTGCCAATTATCGCCCCACGGATACGTGCGGCCGTCCGTTCCCTCCGCCGCGAACTGCCATTCCCATTCATGCGGCAATCGTTTACCCGCCCAAGCCGCATAGGCGCGAGCATCCTCCAGCGAAACCCACGTCACCGGCTTCTTATCCCAGCCTTGCGGATAGCTGCCCGCAGTCCAGTCGCGCAGAAAATTCAGATCGTCTTTCGGATGGTAATGTGTTGCGTCTAAGAACTGCTTGAACTCGGCATTGGTCACCGGGTATTTGTCCATCAGAAACGGCTTCACCTGAAGCGTGTGCTCATGAAAGCGCCTGGGCGAGTCTTCCCATGGATATTGAACATCCACGCCAATATCGTCGGAACCCTCAATCTCGATACCTTCCACCTTGAACAGGAACGACCCTCCAGGAATAGGAATCATGTTCTCGGAATTGCTGGGATGAGTCGCGGCGGCCGTCTCAACCAGTTTCTGATTCATGGGCTTCCACTCGCTGGAGTAGCTCGACAAGGGAGCCGCCGTCATGGCTTTCATTTTCTGCAGCAATTGCTGCATATCGCTGTCTGGCAGGCCGTCGGTCGCAATCACTGCGCCGAAGCCATGCCGCTCCAGCGGGAATGACAAGACTGACTCATCACCCTCCTTCTCCGGTGTCAACTCGACGCCGTGATAAAGATCGAAATAGCGCGCCCGCGGATTGGAAGGAACCGACATCTGCCGGCCTTCCACGTCATATTCGTTTCTGTTGACAATGGTCCAGACGGTTTGCACTCCCAGCGGCCAGCGGCTGGCATAAACGCCATAGCGGTGCATGGGATAAAAGGGCTCCCAGCCGCTGCTGGTCAGGAACGAAGCGATAGATCGCTCAATCGTGGCCATCCTTCGAGTGGCTTCGGCGTCGCGCTGTGTAACGCCGTTCCAGATGCCCCAAATATTTTCCCAGCTCTCCCAGCCTTCGCCGTTGAAGAACGCATACTGCAGATCGTTGTTCTTGTTGCGGTTCCAGCGGTCGGAGATGTTCACCATGTGGCGCGGTTCGAGCCAGCGAAAACGGTCGACGCCTGGCACAAAGCCGAAGTCGCCGGTATATTGGCCCCAGGTCAGCACGTTCCAGGCAAGCGCTTCGTCCGACGGGCTGCCTTCGGGTTCGAACGCGAGCGGGGCGCCGAGTTTCTCAGCCGCTTCGGAGAACGCCAAAGGCACGCCATCCTGCGTATCGCCGTTGATGCCGTCAGCGCCAATCTCCTTCATCAGTTCGGCAATCGCCTGCGGCCACGGTTTGCCTGGATCGCGCGTGCCCTGGTCCCACATCATCATGGGAAAGAGCACGCGGACGTTGCGCCG
The DNA here is from genome assembly GCA_003163855.1 of Bryobacterales bacterium. Lineage (GTDB taxonomy): Bacteria > Acidobacteriota > Terriglobia > Bryobacterales > Bryobacteraceae > Bog-105. The sequence continues at coordinate 19,891 of PLRJ01000076.1, forward strand.
GTGGAAGTCGGCGATCATTTTGCTTACGCCCACAACGCCGCCAGGCATGGAGCGGATCATGTCCAGTTGATTGCGGTTATCGATGCCCAGGTTGGGATAAGTGGGCCAGATGAGGACAGAGTCGATGCCTCCATAGCGCGTTTCCAGATCGTCGAGGTAGCGGTCTACCGTGTAAGCGCCTTTTTCAGGATCGTAGAAATAGCGATCCTGCACCATCATCTGCGGCTGGATGAAGCTCGACTGCGCCCATTTGAGCGGCGCGCCGGCATAACGCCAACCGTTGTAGCCGACTCGAATAAGCCGTTCCATGCGCCAGTGCGTTATATCGCGCAGCCATTCCTGATGATCTTCGGGCCGGCAGGCGCGATTGGCGGCGCCTGTCCATGCGCCTTTAAGCGCGAAGCAATCGGGCGCGGGAATCAGTTGACCCCTCGGCGCGTAATGAGTGTCCTGACTGAAGGCAATCGCTTCGCAGGCCAGGCAAAGCAGCAGGATCCGGTTAACTTGGCTTCGCACGATTTCTCAGCAGTTGACCGAACCAAAGCGGTAAAAAGCGCGGGGTAATCAGCAGGTAGCGCCGCCACAGCCGTGCTGGTTCCATCAGTAAACGGAATAACCACTCCAAGCCGTTGTTCTGAATCCACAAAGGGGCTTGGCGTGTGGTGCCGGCGTGAAAATCGAATGCCGCGCCAACACCAATCATGGTTGTGCCAGGGAAACTATGGCGGTGTTCGTACATCCACTTCTCCTGTTTGGGAGTACTCAAGCCGACAAAGAGAATGTCGGTGTCGCTTGCGCGTATGGTCTGGCAAATATGGGCGTCTTCTTCCGCAGTAAGCGGACGGAAGGGCGGGGAGTAGCTGCCGGCAATCTGAAGACCCGGGAAGCGCCCGGTAAGATTAGCCCGCAGCGTTTGCAGCGTTTCCTCCCGGCTGCCGTATAAGAAGATACGCATGCCGTGCTGGGCGGACGCTTCGCACAGGTGATGCATCAAGGTTGGTCCGTAAACCCGCTGCTGCTGTTTCTCGCCGAACGAGCGCAGTGCCCAAACGACCGGCATACCATCGGGCGTAGCGGCATCCGCGGTATTGATGTAGCTGGCGAACACAGCATCATCGTCCGCCAGAATCACGCCATGGGCCGACGTCACGCACACATAATGCGTTTGGACGTTGCGCCCGTCTCGGCGCTCCTGTGCCCATCGCTGGCACAGTGCAACCATTTCGCTGTAACTTGTTGTGCTGATCAGCACAGAACCCACCGAGCGCCTTTTGGGCACGCTCGTCTCGCGGACTTGCGTTGTCGCCTGTATCATTTAGTTCGGTTATTTCTACTATCGTAAGGTCGGTTCTTACGATTGTAGAATTTCGATTAAAGGTAAACTGAGGTGATAAGAGTCTAGCCGAGATGAAACTTGTAAACTTCCTGACGCTTCTGGTTATTTCAGCCATTTCTTTGTCCGCAGGTGATGCAAACGAGCCGCGCAAGGCTCCGGAACTTGCTTTCAACCTGCCTGGACAGGGCCAAAAGCTATTGAGCCAATACCGCGGCAAGGTGGTGGCGATTGAATTCATTATGACCACGTGCCCGCACTGCCAGGCCGCCGCCAAGGAAATGACGAAGTTCCAAAATGAATATGCGGCGCGCGGGTTGCAGGTGATTGATCTTGCCATCAACGCCTACGACAACGGCGGAACGGACGCGACTGCGCCCGGGTTGGTTCAGTCCTTCGCCGCCGAACATGGTGCGGGTTTCCCGGTAGGCTGGGTGAAACGGGACTCGATGATGTCGTTTATGGGCTTCAGCATTATGGATCGCATGGTTGTTCCGCAGTTGGTGCTGATTGACCGAAAGGGTTATATCCACTACCAGACACCGGCGGGTAGCGGGCCTGAGTGGGAGGCACTGATGAACGAACCGGCGGTTCGCGCCCACATTGAAGAACTGCTTGCGTTGCCGGCCAAGGGCACGCCCATGGCCAGCGCCAAAAAGCATTCCTGACGGCCAGCATCCAGGTGCCGTCGTTTACCCAGTTACTGCTTCTCCACGGCTACGCCTTTGTCTTCTTCTATGTTTTTGCTGTCGGTGTGGGTATGCCCATCCCGGCAGACCCGCTGCTGCTCATCATGGGAGCGCAGGTAGGCGATGGCCACTACAACCTTTTCCAGGCTTTTTTTGCGGGGCTGGTGCCCGCGGTTCTGGCCGATTATCTCTGGTACGAATTAGGACGCGTGCGCGGACGAAGCGTATTGAAGTTGCTGTGCCGGCTTACCATTGAGCCCGACACCTGCGTCCGCACAGCTGAGACGACATTTACAAAGCGTGGCATGTCAACGCTTTACTTCGCAAAATTCATTCCCGGTATGAGCCTTATCTCGATGCCCATGGCGGGACTCATCGGCATGTCGCGCCTCCGTTTTCTTCTGGCCGATACCATTGGCTGCGTTCTTTGGATCGGCTCCTATTTGCTGGCCGGTGTCCTTTTTCATCGCCAGGTGGACACGCTGATCTTTCAAATGGGGTTTTTCGGCCGGCGCGCGGGTTTGGTACTGGCCACCATTCTGGTGCTTTTTATTGCCTTCAAGTACCTGCAGCGCTGGCGTATACTCCGCGAAATGCGCATTAACCGCATCACCCCGCCGGCCGTGCACGAACTGCTTTCCACTCCGGGTTGTAAAGTAACGGTGGTCGATCTGCGCCATCCGAGTGAGTTGGAGCGCGATAACTACAAGATTCCGGGTGCGCTGGTGACGAGTCCAGAGGAGTTGCGTGCGCTGGCTCGTGAGATCCCGGCCGATCAGGAAATAATTCTGTACTGCACTTGACCGAACGAAGCCACAAGCGCCCGTGCGGCGCTGCAAATGAAAAGGGCAGGATTTCGGCGGGTACGGCCCTTACACGGCGGCCTGGCAGCCTGGCGCAGCCTTGGATTTCCGACTGAAGACATCGTCAGCGCGGTTGCGGACGAGCATCTGGCGAAATAGTTCACATCGCGAATCGTCCTAGGTCCTAAAACCTGTACGAGCTAAGAGTCGCAGTACTGCTTTGGTTGACAGTTGTAAGCGTTTCTTCCTACACTCGCTTAGCGAATTCACCTAGATTGTGAGCCGCGTTCGGAGGATTTCCTATGGCTTTTCCGCGCATTCGTGAGCGCAAGCATGCTCTTTTGTTTCTAGCGCTCGTGGCGCCCACGTTATTGACGGCTCAAACTACCACCGTTAACGTGGGCAGCACGGTTATTCAGAGCCCGGTTAAACGCTTTGGAATCAACATTGGAACCCCGAACTACTATGATTCCGGCCAGATAACGAAGAACCTGGTTTTCACCAACCCCAGTTTCGAGGGTGAGATCTACCAGTCGACCATCCGATGCGCTTCGCCAACTGCGAATTCGTGCACTGATCAGAACATATATTCCGGTTTCCCTGTAGGCTTTTGGAATAACGCCAGTTACTCCGTTATTTCGGGCGCTGCGGCAGGACGAAGCGGCACAGTTTGCTCGTTCTCGGGTGCGAACTATAATAACGGTGTCAATCCCACCGGCGGGACATTCACCTTCTGTGATTCAGGGACGGCACCGGCAACTGACGATTACATTGTGGTTAAGACCACGATGCCGGCGAATCTGGGCTGGCCCGACGGCGACTGGCAGACAGTGGTGGGCGCCGGCACATTGACGGCCGAGACAAATGATTTGCCGCCCGGGACCTTGGGTAAGCAGTCGGCCCTTTTGACCGCGCCGACGGCGAATGACGCGATTGCTGTCAACACGTACTTCGACACCACACCAGGCAAGAGCTTTGTACAGCTTAACGGCCAGTATCAAATAACTTTCTTAGCCAAAGGAGTCTCCGGAAACAAGACCGTTACCGTGAGCCTTACCCGAGGAACCAATACCTTCATCAATCAGACAGTGGCTCTGACCGGTTCGTGGGCGCCGTATACGCTCACCTTTACTGGCTCAGAGAACGGATCGGCGGTCGGCAACGTCGAGCTGTCGTTCAATGCCGTCGGCCCCGATACCATCGAACTCGATGACCTCAGCCTGGTGAAGCTGGGCGGTGATCCCACCAACACCACGATTTTCCGTGACGAAGTGGTTCAAGCCTTCCAGGGCGCGCAGCCCGGCGTGATCCGGTACTGGCTCGATCAACTCGGCGAGTCGTTGGCAAACCTGGTAACCGCGCCAACCGGAAGACAGCGGTCGGGTTACACGCCCTATGCAGGATTTGACGGCGAAAATATTATTGACGGGGGAACGGTTGGCACCTATCAGACGCAATCGGTGAAAGTCGGGTTGACTGATTTCCTGCAGCTCTGCCAAAAAGTGGGCGCGGACCCCTGGATTGTGATGCCTTCCACGCTGAGCACGGGCGAGGCTTATAGTCTGATCGACTATCTGGCGGGTTCCAGTTCAACTCCGTACGGTGCGATTCGAGCCGCGGCCGGCCAGACAGCTCCGTGGACCTCGGTTTTTAACGTTATTCACCTCGAGTACGGAAACGAAGAGTGGAATGGCGGAACTTTCAAGGGCGGCGCTATTGAGACCGGTAACGCTTATGGTCAGGCCGCTTCCTCCATTTTTACTGCTATTAAGGGCAATCCATCCTATGTCCAATCCAAGTTCGATCTGATCATCAACGGGCAGTCTGCCTCGCCCTACAGCAACTATTACCTGCAAAGCTTCATTAGCAACAACGATTCCTTCTCGATAGCACCCTACATGATGTACAACATCAACGAGTGGGCTACATATGACCACCTGTTCGGGACTACCTTTGCCGAAGCAGAGGCATTTGTGACTCCGGGCTCTTCCGCCGAAGGGGTTACCGGTGGGTTTATCACCGTGGAGCAGAATCCCGCTACCGGGTCGGGCAAGCCGATTGTGACTTCTGAAATGAATCTAGGTCCGGTGGGAGATCCTCCGTCAGGCGGCGACGGCCCCATGCCGCAGGCGACCATCAATGGATACGCCTCCTCGGTGGCTGGCGGCGTTGCCGTGCTGGACTCCATGCTGCAGCAACTGCGCGCCGGCGTGATGACGCAAAACCTCTTCTCGTTGCCGGGCTACATCACGACTACGCAGACCGGCACCACCGCCTACCTGTGGGGAGCCGTGGTTGATATGGGTGTAACTAATCGAAAGCGGCCGCAATATCTTGCGTTACAAATGGCCAACCAAGCCATCGGCAGCAATACGCAAATGCTGCAGACGACGCAGACCGGTGCCAACCCCGTCGACAATCAATATGACTTCGGTTTGAATTCGGTTAGCCTGCCCACCATGCATTTCATACAGTCGTTCGCGTTTACCGGCAGCGGAACGAATTCGGTGGTTGTATTCAATACAAGTCCGGATTACGCCGAACCGGTTAATTTCGCCGGGACCAATGCACCAACGGGCACGGTGAATATGACTCAGCTGTGGTCGGCAAACCCCACCGATACGAACGAGACATCTACAGTTGTGGTTCCGACTTCCACCACCATCTCCAACTTCAGTTCGAGCAACACCCTTACCCTGCCGCCTTATTCGATGACGGTTCTAACATGGGGAGGCTCAACGCAAGCAGCACCGCAAATTTCTGGTGTAAGCGCGGCTCCAACGAGCACCTCCGCCACCATCACCTGGACTACAGATGAAGCCTCCACTTCGCAGGTCTCCTACGGAACGTCGCTGCCTTATGGTTCACAGACAACCGTAAGCAGCACTCTTACTACCTCCCACTCAGTCACTCTCACCGGACTGACACCAGGTACGCTTTACAACTATGCTGTTATCTCAGCGAACAGCTCAAATGCTTCGACCACATCAGCCAACTTAACCTTCACGACGACCGCGGCTGCGCCGGTCATTTCGGCTGTGGCGAGCGGTTCCATCACGTCTACCTCGGCTGTCATCACGTGGACCACTGACCAAGCCAGTTCTTCTCTGGTCAATTATGGAACCAGCACCGGCTATGGATCCTCTTCGACGCTGAACAGCGCTTTAGTAACAAGTCATTCGGTAACGCTGACCGGACTAACGCCCGGCACGACCTATGACTTTGACGTGGTCTCCGCCAATGGATCGAACTTATCCAGCACGTCGGTAAATTACAGCTTTGCAACAAGCGCAGCGGCTGCGCCCGTCATTTCGGCGGTCGCGAGCGGTTCAATTACGTCGACCTCAGCGATTATTACCTGGACAACCGACCAGGCCAGTTCGTCGCAAGTGAAGTACGGAACGACGCAGTCGTATGGTTCCACTTCGACGCTGAACAGCGCGCTGGTGACCAGCCATTCGGTAACGCTGACCGGATTAACGCCCGGCACGACCTATGACTTTGCGGTCGTCTCGACTAATGGATCAAACGCGACTTCCACATCGACGAACTATAGCTTCTCGACAACAGCGGTGGCGCCTGTCATCTCGGCTGTGTCGAGCAGTTCAATCACATCTACGTCGGCAATCATTACCTGGACCACGGATCAGGCTAGTTCCTCGCTGGTCAATTACGGAACCAGCACAGGTTATGGTTCCTCTTCGACGCTGAGCAGCACTTTGGTAACGAGCCACTCGGTGACGCTCACCGGATTAACGCCCGGCACAACCTATGACTTCGACGTGGTATCCACGAATGCATCGAACTTGACCGCCACATCGACGAACTATAGCTTCCCGACGACAGCGGTGGCGCCTGTCATCTCGGCTGTGTCGAGCAGTTCAATCACGTCTACGTCGGCAATCATTACCTGGACGACGGACCAAGCGAGTTCCTCGCTGGTGAACTACGGAACGACGGCGTCGTACGGCTCCTCCTCGACGCCGAGCAGCACTCTGGTAACGAGTCACTCGGTAACGCTGACCGGCTTAACGCCTGGTACGACTTATTACTTCGACGTAGTGTCCACCAACAGTTCGAACTTAACTGCCACATCAACAAGCTACAGCTTTGCGACGACAGCGCCCGCCGCGCCGGTCATCTCAGCTGTGTCGAGCAGCTCAATCACATCTACGTCGGCCGTCATCGCCTGGACTACGGATCAAGCGAGTTCCTCGCAGGTAAAGTATGGGACGACACAATCCTATGGCTCAACGTCGACGCTCAGCAGCACGCTGGTGATGAGTCATTCGGTGACGTTGACGGGTTTAACTCCCGGTACTACCTATGACTTCGAGGTGATTTCGACGAATGGGTCGAGCGTGACTGCCACATCGACGAACTACACCTTTGCGACATTAGCAGCCGCGCCGGTGATATCCGCGGTGACGTCGTCAAGCATTACGTCCAACTCGGCGATTATCGCGTGGACGACGGATCAAGCGAGTTCCTCGCTGGTGAACTACGGAACGACGGCGTCGTACGGCTCCTCTTCGACGCCGAACACGAACCTGGTAACCAGCCATTCGGTCACCTTAACGGGGCTGACACCAGGCACCACATACTACTTCGATGTGGTTTCGGCGAATTCGAGCAATGTCTCCAGCACCTCGACCAGCTACAGCTTTACGACCACCGCCGCCGCGGCGCCGGTGATCTCGAGCGTGGCTACCAGCGCCCTTACCAGCAGTTCGGTGACCATCACATGGACGACGGATCAGGCTAGTTCCTCCCAGGTGAACTATGGAACCACAGCGAGTTATGGGTCATCGTCGGCGCTGAACTCCAGCCTGGTAACGAGTCACTCGGTTACCTTGACCGGTCTGACGGCAGGCACAACTTATTACTTCGACGTGGTTTCGGCGAATAGTAGCAACGTCTCCAGCACATCTGCCGGTTCGACCTTCACGACGTCAACAGCGACGGGCCCTGCACCTTTTGTTGGCTACGTAGCTTTCTGGGGCATCAATAACACCGGAATCACCATTTCATGGTCAACAGACCAATTGGCAACAACGCAGTTGGCTTACGGCACCACGACAGCTTTGGGGCAACTCAGCCCGCTGCAAACGACGCTTGCCGCGAGCCACGGCGTAGTGCTTACGACTTTGAATCCGGGTACGACGTACTACTTTGTTGCTCAGTCAACGAACGCAAGTGGGGTCACCGGGTATTCGACAGTCTATACCTTTACGACCACCGGCACGGCCACATCGCCCGCGCCAGTAATCTCCGCCGTGACAGCAACGAGTATCACGTCTACTTCGGCGACAATTACCTGGACGACGGACCAGGCGAGTTCCTCGCAGGTGAACTACGGAACTACGACATCGTACGGCTCGTCTTCGACGCTGAACAGCAGCCTTGTGACGAGCCACTCCGTTACGTTAACGGGTCTGACGCCGGGCACCACTTATGACTTCGATGTGGTTTCGGCGAACTCGAGCAGCGTTTCCAGCAATTCGACGAACAGCAGCTTTACGACAACGGCTGTAGTAGCGGGGCCGGTTATCACGAACGTGGCAACCAGCGCCATCACCAGCAGTTCGGTGACTATCACGTGGACGACGGATCAGGCCAGTTCCTCACTGGTCAATTACGGAACCTCGACAGGCTACGGGTCTTCCTCGCCGGTGAACACCAGCCTGGTGACAAGCCACTCTGTTACCTTGACGGGTCTGGTGGCCGGCACGACTTACGACTTTGACGTGGTCTCGGCGAACAGCAGCAACGTTTCCAGCACCTCGACCAACTCGACGTTTGCAACCACGGCTGCCACCGGACCGGCGCCTTATGTCGGCTACGTAGCGTTCTGGGGCATAAATAACACTGGTATTACCATCTCGTGGTCAACCGACCAGGCTGCTAACACCCAGTTGGCTTATGGAACCACGACGGCTCTAGGTCAACTGAGCCCGTTGCAGACAACACTTACCGTCAGCCACGGCGTGGTGTTGACCACCTTAAATCCCGGCACGACGTATTACTTTGTCGCACAGTCTACCAATGCAAGCGGCGTCACCGGTTACTCGACTGTGTATACCTTTACAACCAGCGGGACCGCCACAACGCCGCCGCCGGTGATTACCGCTGTGACAGCGACCAGTATCACGACTAGCTCGGCGACCATCACCTGGACGACCGATCAGGCTAGTTCCTCCCAGGTCAACTACGGCACCACATCATCGTATGGCTCGTCTACAACGCCGAACACCAGCCTGGTGATGAGTCACTCGGTCACTCTGACGGGCCTGACTGCGGGAACCACTTACGACTTCGACGTGGTTTCAGCGAACAGCAGCAGCGTAGCAAGCAATTCGTCGAACTACAGCTTCACGACGAATAGCGCAGTAGCGGGGCCGGTTATTTCGAACGTGGCCACTAGCGCTTTAAGCAGCACTTCGGTGACCATCGCCTGGACAACAGATCAGGCTAGTTCCTCACTGGTGAACTATGGAACCACGACGGGCTATGGTTCATCCTCGACGCCGAACAACAGCCTGGTCACAAGCCATTCGGTTACGTTAACGGGGCTGACGCCGGGGACCACTTATGATTTCGACGTGGTTTCAGCGAATTCGAGCAATGTCTCCAGCACTTCGACGAACAATGTATTCACCACAAGCGCAGGCGCAGGTCCGGTTATCTCGAACCTGGCCACCAGCGCCATCAGCAGCACCTCGGTGACCATCTCCTGGACAACGGATCAAGCTAGTTCTTCACTGGTGAACTACGGAACCACAACTGGCTACGGCTCATCCTCGACGCCGAACACCAGCCTGGTAACGAGCCACTCGGTTACATTGACGGGCTTGACGGCGGGCACCACGTATGACTTCGACGTGGTCTCGGCCAATGCCAGCAGCGTTTCCACCACCTCTGCCAACTCGACGTTCGCGACCTCAGCCGCTAGCGGTACGCCCCCCAACGTCTCCTATGTAGCGTCGTGGGACATCACGAACACGGGCGCGACGGTCTCGTGGTCAACCGACCAGTTATCCACCACGCAGTTGGCTTATGGGACCACCACCGCTTTAGGCCAGCTAAGCCCGTTGCAAACTACGTTAGTCAATAGCCACGGCGTTACGCTGACCGGCTTGAATCCCGGCACAACGTACTACTTCGTGGCGCAATCGACGAACGCCGGCGGTACAACCGGTTCCTCGACGCAATTCAGCTTTACAACGACAGGATCAAGTGCGCCGGTCATCTCAGGCGTGACGGTGACTCCTGCCAGCGGCAACACGGCGACTATCAAGTGGACAACATCGACGCCGACTTACAGCTATGTCCAGTACGGGCCGGCAGCAGGTTCCTACAACAGGTACACGGCGCAGACCGCGTTGACCACCACTCCTCAATGCACCTTGCCGTACGTTCCCAGCGGGGTGGTTCATTACCAGTTGGTCAGCACGGATGCTTTCGGAACCCAGACGGTTTCGGCTGACATGACGTTCACTGAACCTTAAGAACAGGTTGGTTGCCACTGCCGCTAGACTGAAAGCGCATGGCAACCAACGCGCTGATACACGAGAAGAGTCCGTATTTAAGGCAACACGCGAGCAATCCGGTGGACTGGCTGCCATGGGGCGAGGCGGCATTCACAAAGGCGCGCAGCGAAGATAAGCCTATCTTCCTTTCCATCGGCTACTCGACTTGCCACTGGTGCCATGTGATGGCGCATGAATCGTTTGAGGACGAACGCATCGCCGCCCAGCTCAACCGCGACTTCGTCTGCATTAAAGTAGACCGCGAAGAACGCCCCGATGTGGACAGAATCTACATGCTGTTTGTCCAGGCGACAACCGGCGGCGGAGGCTGGCCCATGTCAGTTTTCCTCACACCACAATTGAAGCCGTTTTTTGGCGGCACTTACTTTCCGCCGGGCACGCGCTACGGCCGGCCGGGATTCAGTCAGTTGCTCAGCTATCTGGCGGACACGTGGAAGAACGAACGGTCAAAAATTGAAGAGTCTGGCGCGAGCGTGACGGACCAACTGCAGCAGCTGTCAGCCTCCGCACAAGGCGCGATTCCGGCTGACCGCGCGCTGTTTGGAACTGCGTACCAGCAATTCCGGCGCACGTACGATCCGCAGCACGGTGGTTTCGGCAAAGCGCCTAAGTTTCCACGTCCTGTCGTATTGAATTACCTTCTCCGTTACTACAAGTTAGAAGACGAAGAAGAAGCTTTGGATATGGTCGCCGCAACCCTTTCAGCCATGCAATCCGGCGGTATGCACGATCAGTTGGGCGGCGGTTTTCATCGCTATTCGGTGGATGAGCGATGGTTTGTTCCGCACTTTGAGAAGATGCTGTACGACCAGGCGCAACTAGCTATTTCATACCTGGAAGCATTCCAGATCACCAAGCAAAAATCGTTTGCTTTGGCAGCTCGAGGAATTCTTGGCTATGTGCAACGCGATTTGATGGATCCAGCGGGCGCCTTTTATTCCGCCGAAGATGCCGATAGCCCAGATCCGCATGACCCTTCGCACTCAGGAGAGGGATCCTTTTATATCTGGAAGAAGAGCGAAATAGACGCACTTCTTGGCGGCAGTTCTCCTTTCTTTTGCGAGCACTTCGGGGTTGAACCTAATGGAAATGTCGATGACGATCCGCATGGAGAATTCGGCGGCCGCAATATCCTGTTTGTCGCTGATTTTGCGGACAACGACCCAAGCATTTCGACTTCAGTGAAGACCCTATTCGAGGTGCGCGCAAGTAGACCCCGGCCCCATCTGGACACCAAGATTCTGACTTCATGGAACGGTTTAATGATTTCGGCGTATGTAAAGGCGCACGTGGTCTTAGGCGGGGAATATCTAGACTCCGCCAAGCGCGCCGCGGAATTTGTTCTTACTCGCATGTATTCGCCGGAATCAGGGCAGTTGAAACGGCGCTTCTGTGAAGGGGAGGCGGCCGTGGCCGGGTTTCTTGATGATTATGCCTTCTTCTGCCAGGCACTGCTTGACCTATTTGAAGCCACTGCGGAAGCGACGTACCTTCAAGTTGCGCTTGAACTAGCGGCGCAAATGAGGACGCGCTTTGAGGACCGGGAGGCGGGTGGCTTTTTCAGCACAGAAGCCGGCGCGGCAGACCTGCTGCTGCGCATGAAAGACGATTATGATGGCGCTGAGCCGTCGGGTAATTCCGTTGCGACGCAAGTACTGGTCCGCCTCGCACACTTGACGGCGGAGCCCGTATTTCAGCAGAGTGCGGAAAAGTCGCTCAGGGCGTTTGCTCCGAAAATGAAGGCTCAGCCGACCATGGCGCCACAGATGTTGTGTGCGTTGGAGTCCTGGTTGGCGGCGCCGGAACATTTCATTGTTCGAGTAGCCACGGAGGCGGATGCATCTTCAAACGAAGTTGAGGAATTGTTGCGCCCGTACCGATACAGTTTTCAGCCCAACTTGGTCAGCATGGTTTTAACAGACCGCGCAGCTGCGTCGCTTCAGCCCATCTCGCCGTTCCTGGCAGCACTGGAGCGGCGTGGGCAAATAACTGTGTATCACTGTCATGACTTCGCGTGCCAACTGCCACAAGTGATGAACATGTCTTGTTAAACTGTGGCGGATGAATAACAACACCGAACGCTCCACAATCTTGATGGGAAAACCGTTCTCGCTGTCGGGGCCGGAATTGAAGGTGGGGGATAAGGCCCCTGATTTCGAGGCGATGGACTCGTCTCTGCAGCCGATCGACCTCGCGAAAACCGGCAAGACGGTGCGGATTTTCAGCGTTGTTCCGTCCTTGGATACTCCAGTTTGCGACGCCCAAACCAAGCGTTTTGAAGACGAGGCCGCTGGTCTGGGTGCTGTGAACATCTATACGGTCAGTATGGACCTGCCGTTCGCACAAAAACGCTGGTGCGGCACGTTCGGCATCAGCAAGGTTACTATGATTTCCGACCACAAATCGGGATCGTTCGGCAGCCACTACGGGACTATGATCGACGACATGCGCATTGAGAGCCGGGCAATTTTCGTGGTGGATAAAGATGACAAGCTCGTTCACGTCGAGTACGTGAAGGAAGTTGGAAGCCATCCGGACTATGAAGCGGCGTTAGCTGCTGCCCGTACGGCCGCGGGGCAGTAACCGTCAGCTGGCAAGCGAAAGCGCGGGAGGCAGCGGTCCAAAGGACGCGTAGTTGCCGGGAAGAGTAGCGGTGAAGAACCAAAAGTTCTCTATTGCCCGGACAACCTGAAAGTATTGAGATAAGTTCAACGGCTTGGTGATGTAACAGTTGGCGTTGAGCGCATAGCATTCGCGGATGTCTTCGTCAGCCTGGGAACTGGTCATAACCAGAACCGGTATCTGGCGGAAACTCAACGATGCTTTCAGCTCAGCCAATACTTCACGACCGTTCTTCCTTGGCAGATTCAAGTCCAGCAGGATAATGTCGGGCCGCACGCACGAACCCGACTCGGTTTGGCGCATGTACTCCAGGGCTTCCACGCCATCCCGCGCGACGCTGATCTGCACCTGTATCTTGGCTTCTTTAAGCACTTCCCGGATTAATCTGACATCGCTTGGACTGTCTTCAACAAGCAATAACTTTAGAGCTTTCATCGCACCCGCCCTGCTTCTTCTAGACTTAATGGCTGCAATTGATTAGCCATTTTCACTACGTTCGCTAAGTAGCTGTAAAGTAAGACTCTTTGCATGTCATAATACATTTCGCCTACGTAGTTTGAACACGATCTTAAGAAACACAGAGCAAAATTTCCAGATTCGTCTCATTTTGGAAATGCTTGCGGCACAATTGCAGGAAACAACTGGTTAATTCTGCATTTCCATTCCATTGACACAGAACTAAGGCGTTTATTATCATGAAGATTCGGGTGACGGGTGCCTGTCGGTGGGGAGTTTTCAAGAATGACGGCGGCGTACTTCCGGGCAGTTAGGAGGCATTTTGATCAAGCTCGACATTATTAATGAAGTAGTTAACCGCACCGGAATTACCAAGACCAAGGCGGAGATGGCTGTTGAAACGGTTTTTGAGACGATGAAAAAAGCTTTGACCGAGGGGGATAGGATCGAGTTGCGAGGCTTCGGAATCTTCAATGTTCGCCCCAGAAAAACCGGGATAGGCCGTAATCCTCGCACCGGCGCTGAAGTAGCCATTCCCCCCGGAAAAGCAGTTCGCTTCAAACCCGGTAAAGAGCTGCAGACGCTGCAGTAAATCTGTGCAGCAGAGCAGTTATTCACCCGAGCGCTCCGAAACCTTTTCCATGTTCTCCCACTGGCCGCGCTTCTGGTGGGCAAACCTGTTGTGTGCGCTGGCAACCGCCGTCACCACCACAGTTTTTGGTGCTGCCCTGGTGGCATGTTTCCGCACCGGCCGTCCGCTAGAACTGGACTCCATCTGGCTGTCCTACGTGCATTTCGCACACGGCGACAGCTCCACCTGGACGGGCCTTCAATTTTCCGCGCCGCTATTGCTTATTCTCACCGCGCACGAATTCGGGCACTACATTGAATGCCGGCGCTGGGATGTGGATGCGACGCTGCCGTATTTTCTTCCTTCGCCAACGTTGTTCGGCACTTTAGGGGCGTTCATCCGCATAAAATCCCCTATCTACAGCCGGCGCGGATTGTTTGATATTGGTATTGCCGGACCGCTGGCGGGGTTCGTGATGCTGGTTCCGTTCCTGGTCGCGGGTATCTGGATGTCGCATTCCGTGAAAGGGCCTGCACCGCTCAGTCCGTTTCTCTTCGGTACGCCGCTGGCTGTCCGACTAGTTGAATTCTTCCGTTTTCCCGCCACCAATCCTTCACACATCCTGCTACATCCGACGGCGATGGCGGCATGGGCTGGGCTGTTAGCCACCGCTATCAATCTTTTGCCGGTGGGTCAGCTAGATGGCGGCCACATTGTCTATGCTGTTTTCGGTCAGCGCCCGCACCGCATCGTCTCAACCGCCCTGGTGGCTATTCTGGCCATCCTGGGCTTTTGGTATTGGACTTGGTGGGTCTGGTCGATTCTCTTCTTCTTCCTTGGCCGGCGCCATCCGCTGGTGTACGATACTGCTCCGCTTTCCCGCGCGCGGTGGATCTCGCTAGCCCTGGTGTGCGTTGTTTTTCTGCTATCGTTCTCCGTCATCCCGGTTCGCACCAGCTGACCTGTATTGCATGAAGATTTCCGCCACCATCGTCGCGTTCAACGAGGAGCGCAACATAGCCCGCGTTATCGAGAGCCTGCGCTGTTGCGACGAGATTCTGGTGGTGGATAGTGGCTCGAACGACCGCACGGTAGAGATAGCATCCAAGCTGGGCGCGCGGGTGATTGAGGCTTCCTGGCATGGCTACGCCGCGCAGAAAAACATCGCTGCCGGTCTGGCTGCTCATGACTGGATTCTCTCGCTCGACGCCGATGAAAGTTTAAGTGAAGCGCTGGAAGCGGAAATCTGGCAGATCAAGAAGACCGGGCCGGCCTTCGACGGTTATACCGTGCCGAGGCTGGCGCAGTATTTAGGCCGCTGGATTCTTCATTCCGGCTGGCATCCGGACCGCAAAGTCCGGCTGTTCGATCGCCGCAAGGCCAAGTGGGTTGGGGAATTTGTTCACGAATCGGTGCATGTGGATGGCTCGGTGGGCAAGCTGGAATCGAATCTGCTGCACTTCACTTGCAACTCTCTTTCCGAACATTTGCGGACCATGGATGGCTACACCACGCTGGCGGCGCAAGAACTGGTGACGCGTGGAAAAAGCTTTGGCTACGCGCGTCTGTTGTTCGATCCCGCCTGGACTTTTTTCCAGACTTACTTTTTGAAGTGCGGTTTTCTGGATGGCGTGGAAGGCCTGGCTATCGCTTACATGGCGGGACTCTACAACTTCGTCAAATACATGAAAGCGCGCCACATGAGTCCGGGCCGAAAGCTTTAGCGTGCGGATTCTTCACATCGATTCAGGGGGCGATTTTAGGGGAGGTCAGCGCCAGGCTCTGTTGTTAATGAACACGCTGCGCGAGGCCGGGCATGAATGTTGCCTGCTGGCGCGTTCTGATGGCGAGTTATGGCAACAGGCCCGCGCCGCCGGCTTTACAACTCTGCCGGCGTCTTAACTCGCAGTGTGGAGGCACTCGTCGCGCTTCGATCTGATGCACGCGCATGATGCACGTGCCCACACGCTTGCGGCCCTCGCGGGCAGAGTGCCGCTGGTCGTCTCGCGCCGCGTGGCGTTTCCCATCTCCACTTCTTTCGCCTCGCGCTGGAAATATAGCCGCGCGGCTCGCTTTCTCGCTGTCTCAAA
>PLRJ01000035.1 GCA_003163855.1 Bryobacterales bacterium
GACCAGCTCCGCGCCGCGTACGTCGTCCACGCGGATCACGGCCACTTGAGGCGGTCTGGAGAGTGCCCACAACGCCGCGAATCCCATCAGCAGCGCCAGCGCCACGGCGCCGGTCAGGCAGATCTTGAGTGTTTGCAGGTGCGCGCTGTTGGACTGAAAGGCGCTCGAGCCTTCGAGGTCCACCGGCAATTGCTCCAGAATTTCTTCGGTTATTGTCATTGGTTCCATAGGTGTGTTTTCCTTACAGGACTTTGCCGGCAGCCATTGTCACCGCTTGTCCAATGGCGCCAGCGCCATTGAATATGCTGGCGCAGAGAAGCGGCACCATTAAGAGGGCAAAGACGAACAAGCCGACCAGCATCACCAGCACTGGCAGCATGACGATCCAGTGAGCGATGCTGTAATCCGAGCCGACGCCGTTGACAAAAAAGTTGACCATGACGTCGCTCAAGACGTAGATAACGATGGCTCCCACCACTTTGTAGGCAGCAAAAGAGAACATGTTCTGCACACAATTCCAGAACCAGCTGAAGACTGTGTGGAAGAACGTGCACCAGGCGAAGAGTGGCGTGATGACGACAAAAATAACCTCGCCGACATAGCTCAACGCCGTAAGTATGAACGTAGCCAGGGCCAGAATGCCCATGATGACCAGGATTAAAACGTAAATAACCACGTCCAGAATGGCCAGCGGATTTGGGTGGTCCATCTGGGTGGAGACCTGCTTCACATACGTCATGAACTTGTCTGCCTGGCTCGCCGCAAGGCCTGAGACCAACTGGTCCGAGAGGTACATCGGAATCTGGTGGATACTGTGCGCCATGCCGGGCATGGGCGTTGTCCAGTAGGTCAGGACTTGCGTCAGTACCCATACCTGAAACAGCGTCTTGACGATGCTGTCCAGGTCGAAGTGGACATGCCCTCCGGCCACAAGACCGAGGCGCTGCAACTGGTCCGAGACCAGACCCCACATTAGTTTGAGAAACCCGGCCGCTGCGACCGCGCCTATGCCGACGTGCACAAAAACGGAGCCGTCCTGATCAACCAGGTTGTTCACTGAATCGAAGACGGCTTTGCCCCAGTCCGTATCGGCGGCGGAGGCCGAAGCCAGACCGCCGATCGTGAACAGGGCCGCCGCCCGCAGAAACCAGCGGAGCCGCGAGGTCATAGCTTAGTGCATCCCTCCCATGTTTTTAGGGGCAACGGTTACCAGGCTGCGGAGCACTTGGCGCTCCTGTGCCGTGGCTGGTCGCAACACCGCGGGTGCGGTTGGTGCGGGCGGTGCCGGGTTTTGTGTCGGCGCATCGTGAAGGATGATGATCGTAGCCGCGCCGCACGCGGCTATAGCGACCAGGATGATTTTAATAAGCATGAGTCGGTTCCTCTTTTCTTCCTCTCGGATGTCGATTAGTGCATACCGGTCAGCCGGTAATCCTGTTCGGGACTGACGTTCCACATCCCGCCGCCGGACCCGTTGTAGGTATCGATAGTTGTGTTGGTGGCGGTGGTGTATTGGTCGCGATCCATCGATTCGTGCGCCTGGATCAGTTGGAGTTTTAAGCGCTGCTCTGCCAGGTTTTCTTGACATTGCAGATAGTGGATAGCCTGCGTCTGGTTCATGTTGTTAAGCGCGCCCAGGCTCGCCGCCGTGTTATTGGCTGGGGCCATGGAGATGGCCAGCGACTGCAGACTGCCTAGCGCGGTACTGTTGTTAATCGCCGCCGAATTGCAGCTGCCCAGGGAGTTGAGCGAGCTCGTCGCGAAGCTATTCAGCATCGCCATCCGGCTTTGCAGCGACATGTTCGGATTGGTCATGTTCTGCCAGGTGACGCCGGCGGCGGCAAGCCCCCCGGCGGTCATCATGGTGGTGTCCCAGCCTGGATGACCGGGGATGATGGCGTGCTGGGCGGCAAAACCTACCGCCTGCAGAATCTGACCTTTCTCCAGGAATTGCGTCTCTTGCATCGCCAGGTTGTAATTCTTGAGCCCCTGGCTGATGAGTTGGGTTCCCTGTTGCACGGTCTGCGCCATCTTGACGCCGGTGGAAACATCTTCGTCCCAGATCTTGCCGAATACGACATAGCTGGTCGGGTCAAATACAGTCCATTGCGCCTCTGCCTTCTGTGGCGTCAGCGTGAGAACTCCGGCCACCGACAGCGCGCACATCAGCAGGCGAGCGGCGGTGTGCCGGAGTCGATAAAAACTGAGAATCTTCATTCGTTTTTCCTTTCTGTCTATTGGGTTGAGGGCGACCCGCCTAAGCAAGCGCCCGTTGAATTATTTCCAGCACTGCGCCTGCGGCCAGGCAAGCCAGCGCAAAAATCAGGAACCAGATGAGTACCCCGCGGAAGCCCATCCTGCGGGTGGGTCCAATGAGGTAGGCCCAGTAAATGAGCCAACCCAGCTGGGTTCGTTCCGACCTTGTCAATGCATTCCTCCTTTACTTCACTGTCTCCGAGACTACGTGACCTTCATAAGCCGGCAGACGCTGGTCTTGCGCCACCCAGATCTTCACCCGCGATCCTTCGTACACAGTAATGCCGTTCGGGCGGTTCATGGCGTTGCGCAGGATCTGCATCGCCTCATTGCCGCTCTCGCGGCTCATGCCGGACTGGATCTCGACCGTGGCGGATGCGTTGCCACCGATGTTTGTGAAGTCGGACAGTCCTTCAATCGCTCCAACCATGACAGCCGTTGCGACCAGGGCAACAAGATGGCGGTCAACCTTGCCGGTCAACCCGGCGGCGCCTTGCTGATCGAGAGCGTTGGTGGGGTCGAGCAGAAAACTCCAGCCGTCCTGCATGATGATGCGGTGGAAAACGACGGCGATCCGCTGCTCGCCGGCAGCATTGACGCGCACCGCCTCGCCCAGGATGGTGTCACCGGGTTTGATCAGCACGTGCTGGCTGTCCTGCGAATAGACGGGTGTTGTGACTTGCACCTTAACCGGGCCGCCCTGGTCCCCTTTAAGGCGGTTCACCAGCAGGCCTTCGATAATGCGGCCCTGAAATAGCGGGTAGCGCGGGCCAGTATACGAACTGAGTTCCACTCCCAACGGTTGGTGTGCGGTCTGCGTAACTGTTTGAGTAACCGGCTGCGAGACGGCCACGGCCTGCACAGGCGCGGCGGCAACCGGGATATTGGTCGCTATCGCTTGGCCGGGCTGATTAGCCGGATCCGTTTGCGCCGAAGCATCCGCGAAATGAAGAGGAATCGGGCTCGATTGGTAAATGGCGGCCATGCGCTGTCGATGTTTTTCCGCTGCGCTCAAGCCACCTGAGGGAGAAGCGTGGGCTTCGGCTTCGGCCTGGGCCGCTGTGTCGTTGCGGAGTTGACCGACCGCTGGCGGTAGCAGCACCCATTGGTTATCCGTGCCGCACGTCAGGTTGGCGTCGGGCAGTTCGGGGTTCCGGGAGCGCAGCAGGTAGTAGCCACCCTTGAGCTGTTTGCGCATCTGTTCGTCGCAGGGAGGCAGCTCGGCGTGAAGTTCTCTCGCCATCTCCGTCACCTGGGAGGCTGCCTGCACGTTCTTCGCGATCGCGGCGGCTGCGCTGTCCACGTCCGCCCCAAACTGTTTAACCACCGGCTTCCCGGTCGGTTGCTGCACTTCGCCTGGCTGCGCTTTGGGCTCGGAGGTGGTCAACAGAGAAACAACGGAAGAGAGCAAAACGCCGATGGCCAGAACACCAGCGAGGGCGAAGCTGATCATTCGGCCATCAATGGGCTTTCTGGGTGGCTTCGGAGACGGGTTGGACGGAGTGGGACCGGGGTTGGTGGCCATGAATTACTCTCCGCCTCGCAGCATTTTGCGGAAGAACTGCACAACCTCGATCGTGCGCAAGGCGGCGTTGGCAGCAAGCCACCAGACCACCAGGCAGGTAAGAAAAACGCCGGATGGGGTGAGATGGGGAGTCGTCATATTACTTGCCCCCGTGATTCTCGGCGACTGTTTGTGCCGCTGGCGCCTTGGGTTCGCGCTTGAGTTCCAGTTTTTCCTGATGCTTGCCGTTGCCGTTGCCACCCCGCACCAGGTAGCCCTGGTCAATGATGCGCGCTGTGCGNNTCGATGAGGCTGGGCTGCCCGTCTTTCAGTTCAAACAGCACCGGAGGCTCCTCTGACTTCGCCATCACATAGGTGAAGCGTTCATCATGAAAGACCGATGACACCCCGAACTTAAGCGCCTTCTTCTTGTCGTAGGTGTAATCGAAAACGAGGCGCTCGGGATACTCGCTGCGGAACTGATCCTTGGCTTTGTCGGCAGCCTGGACAGCCAGGTTGGCACGCTTGTTCGCCTCTTCCAGTTGCTTCTTAGCGTCCTCGGCAGCCTGCAGCGCAGCGTTGTATTTCTCGGGGGAAACCCACGGCTGCACGGTTTCGATTTTCTGCTCCAGCTCGGCATCAGCTTCCAGCGTGACGTGAGAATCACAGTGGCCCTGGTCCAGCAGCAGATGAAACACATAGTGGTTATCGTGGTCGCTGGTAATGTTGGCGATGGTCTCGCTGGTGAGCGGTTCCGTCGCGCGCAGCCCGATGTCGCGCCGGTCTTCCGCCACAGTGCTGCCCTGCCAGTTGACTGGATCGCCGACCGAAAAGATCCGGAGCAACTCGTGTTTCGGCAGCGTCACTTCCAGGCCCTGATTGCGGCATAGGTAGATCGGCATAGCTGTTCGCTCCGTCGCGCGGATCACGCGCGGATCGTCGAACTTGCTCTGCTGTTTGGCTGGGCCCGGCTTCTGCTGTTCGGCGGACGTGACCGTGGCCGCCGCCAGAGACAGAAACAAAAGAGAGAGAGCTTTGTACTGGTTCATCGTTGTTAACCCCAATCTGAAATAGAACTAACTACTTGGCACCGGCGGACATCGCCAGCATTTCGAAAGCTTTTTCGCGGCCATGCTCATGGATGGCTTTGGCGCGGCGGCGCACGTCCTGCGGGTGTGTCGAGTACAGCCACTTGCTGGCCTCGTCCACGACGAGCTGGACGACTTTGGCGTAGTGACGGCGCAGCAGCAGCATCTCGCCGCGGCGCAGCGTGGGAATCAGGTCCAGTTGTCTCTCGTTCATCGAGAACAAGGAGCGATACCGTTCCCGGTCGAAGGCGCCGCCCAAAAACACTGCATCCGGGCAGGCGTTCCGGATCACGTCCGCGTGCGGGCCTAAATCGTGCGTGTCCTGTGTGGCGAGGATCAGGCCGCCCAGTTTCTTGCCGGCCGTCTTCATGGTTTCGAAGATGGCGGCGAGCACCGTCTCGTCTTTGATCAGCCGCCAGACTTCGTCATAAACTTCCAGCTTGGGTAGAGCCAGGTTGCCTTCAGCGCGGATGAGCGCGTTCACGCGCAGCCGGATCCAGAACAGCAGTGGCTCCATCAGGATCTTTTGGTCTTCACCCGCCAGGCCCTCAAAATCGAAAGACACGATGTGTGCCAGGCGCAGTTCGTCTTCGGCGTTATCGAAGATGTCGGCGTACACTCCGCCCTGGATCCACTTCGCCAGGTAGGGCTGCAGCTCGGGCGCAAGCATCAGATAGCGCAGTCTGCGCAGCGCGGGATTTTCAAGCGCGTAGATCGCGGCAACAGACTGGCGGATCCCGCTTTCATCCTGGGGCCGAAGATGGGCGCCACCGCGTTCCAGCAGCATTATGACGAGCCGCGCCGTGCGATTGCGGCTCTCTTCCGTGTCGGGTAAAGCGAACGGATTCAGTCGCGGTCCATGCAGTCCCACCTTGACGACTGCGCCGCCGTACTTCTCGACGACGTGCTCATAGGAGCCGCCGACATCGTAGATGAACACATAGCCGCCGTACTTCATTTCGTGATCGACGGTGAAGTTGACGAAGAAGGTTTTGCCGCGCCGCGGTTCGCCCATCACCAGCACGCCGCGCGGTCCGCTGGCGAACTGGTCGAAGTGATGGGGCGTCCCGTTACGCGTCTGGAGCACACACAAGCTTTCGTCTTCCAGCGTTTCCGAGCGCACGGCTCCTTCTTCGCAGGAGAACCAGAGGGACAGATTGGCGAGATGGTCTTCCCGTATCCAGAACCGGCGCACATTTTGCGAGGACGCACCTGGAAAGATCGACTGATAAATCGAGAGCGCCCCGTAGCCTTCCTCCAGGAGCGTTGCCTCGCTCGATCCGAACACGCGATGCAAGGCACTCATGCCTTCGCGCAGGCCAGTTTCAGTAGGTGCATGAACCAGGCCGAGCAGGGAAGCCGTACACAGGGTTAGGCCGCGCTGGGTCACATCGTGCAGGATGCCGCCCAGGCCTCCGATTTCCAGCGCCGCGTCAGCCGCAACGGAGGAAGCGCTCTTCGGCAGCGCCTTGTTCCGATGGAAGAGCAGCACAAGCGGGTTGTGCTTGAAGAACTCCATCACGTTTTCGTGCGCCCTCACTTCCGAGCGAACCGCGTCAAGAGACTTGCGCCGGGTCTCCAACACAAGAATGAACTCCGCCGGCACACTTAGCAGCTCGGAGAGCATCGCAGGTGTCGTCGCGCCTGGGCGCCTCAGCAGAGAAAATGGCTGAGCAAAGCGAGCCTTGGTTGTGCCTTCGCCGAAGACCAGGCCGGGATTGCGCCAGCTCACCGAGCTCTCGGCGAGCTGCTGGCTTATTTGGTTGGCCGATCGCAAAGGCAGTGCCGAGTCTTCAAGCCGGGCCAGATACGCCAGGTACTGAAACGTCTCCGCTTGTGACAAGCGGCGCGCGCCGAACTCGGCCAGCTCGGCGATCAGGTTGGCCGTGCAGACCAGCAACTCGCGCAGCATCTTTTGCGATTCTTCTTCGAAGGAAGCCTTGGAACGATGGGATGGCGGATGAATATAGAGAGTCCAGTACAGCGAAATCGAGAAGAAAGGGCTGCCACTTACGAAAGAATTGCGCGCCTGCTGTGTTTCGCGCACGGCTGGATCCGGTGACTCCGTCGCATAGAGGCTTGCGTGCGCGAACGGCTTCGCCTTCTTGATAAAGGTCTGGAAGAGCGTGAGGCGCTCTCCAATGAGACGCTGGGCCTGCAGCATAGACGCGCTACAGGCTGCCAGCTTTTCGTCGCTGACACACTCAGGGTCGATCCCCTTAAGTTGCAGGACCAGGCTATAGCCGCCCTCTTCGCTGGCGAAGATCGCGTCGGCCACAAAGCGGGAGATCGGGAACAACGTACTGGCCGCGCCGGCGTCCGCGAACCAGGATGGGCTGTGCTTATCCGGCAATGTCAGACTCCCTTCTGTGGTGAAGCAAAAAATCGGCGCCGACACAAACGGCGACGAAAGCCGAAAGCGCGCTTGCGGCCCAAAACTGCAAACGGAGAAACAGGCCGGTTACGACGATGAAAAGCAGGGCCACTGTTACCCATTTCTTAATCCGCTGCGAGGCGGCGGTGCGCACCCAAGCACTAAGCCTGTACGCGCACGCCACCAGCGCAGCCAGCAATAAAAGAGCGAGCAAGAGTGTCATGAGGTTCACCGTCGCTTTCCCGGGTCGTAGTAAGCCTTCTGTTTGAGTGACAACGCCGCCAGGCGATAGATCCGCGGATCGAGAGAGACCGCTCTTTTCGAAAGGAGCGGAATCCCGATCGCGAGGATCAGGCCGAAAAAGGTGTTG
>PLRJ01000125.1 GCA_003163855.1 Bryobacterales bacterium
CCCGACATCTTCGTCGCCAACTACGGCAAAAATCGTCTCTATCACAACAATCATGACGGCACCTTTACCGATGTCTCAGCGCAGGCTGGTGTGCAGAATGACCGCTGGGGATTCGGTGTGGCCGTCGGCGACTACGATAACGATGGCTGGCCGGACATCTACGTGGCGAATGACTCCGCGCCTGCCACGCTTTACCAGAATCAGAAAGACGGGACTTTTCAGGATATCGCCGTCGAGGCCGGCGCGGCGCTCTCGGCTGAGGCAAAACCGCAAGCAGGCATGGGCGTTTCCATAGGCGATTACAATCGCGACGGCAACCTGGACGTGGTGAAAACCAACTTCGCCGGCGATACCGATTCGCTTTACACCAATCTGGGCGATGCCACTTTCGAAGACCGCACTTACCCAAGCGGCATCGGCGTCAACACGCGTTTATTGGGCTGGGGCGTGGGCTTCTTCGATATGGATAACGATGGATGGCTGGATGTCCTGATGTCGAATGGGCACGTCTATCCGGAGGTAGATAAATCGAAGGCCGATCTGAAGTATGCCGAGCACAAATATCTGTATCGGAACCTGCAGAACGGCCGTTTTGAAGAAGTGACTGACAAGGGCGGCCCCGGCATTATGGAGAATGCGCCGGCGCGCGGCTGTGCCTTCGGCGACTACAACAACGACGGCTATTTGGATATCGCCGTCAATTGCATGAATGCCATTCCCCAGTTGCTCCGTTGCGATTCCACCATGAACCGCAAGTGGATCAAGATCAAGCTGGTGGGGGTGAAGTCGAACCGAACGGGCATTGGCTCGCGCGTGACTGTTACGGCCAAGACTAAAACTGCTTCCACCACGCCTCTGGTCCAGATGGACGAACTACGCAGCGGCGGCAGCTACTTTTCGCAAAATGACCTGCGCATGCACTTTGGTTTGCAGGATGCCACCAAAGTGGACATGGTTGAAGTGCGCTGGTTGAGCGGGCAGGTAGATCGGTTGAAAGATCTGGACGTCAACCGCCTGTATGTGATTCAGGAAGGCGGCAAGATTCTAAGCTCCGAAGAATTGAAACCAGCCAGAAAGCCCGCGTAAGTGCATTTTCTTCTGCTGTTCGCCGCATCGCTCAGTTGTCCTGTGCTGACTACCGCGTCCGTGGCCGGCGTGCTCGGCGAAGTGCAGGTGACTGTCACTGGGCCGGACTGTGTCTTCAACCGAACAGATTACAAGCTGACCGTAGAAGTAAGTCAACTGTCCGCGCCAGACAAGTTTGCCGATTTTGCGGTCAGCAACTGCCACGGTGCCCTGGAGACTACATCCCTGAGCGCCATCGGCAATGAGGCACTAGCTTGCCGCTTCGCCAACCTGGCAGACAAAGTGGTAGGCCGCGTAAGAAATCGAGCTTTTGTGCTTTTCTTGAACACCACCGGCAAAGCGCAGGACGCAAAGTCCGTCCGAACAAAGATCACAGCCCTGTCGGAACAGGTTGCCGGAAACTTATTTTAGGCTTGCCGCACCACGATCCAGTTTCTTCTGCTTCTCCTGCAGTTCCTGTTCACGCAAAGCAGCAGCCCGTGCGAATGCCACTTTCGCCCCATTCTCGTCGCCCTTGCGTTTCAGCAGCAATCCCAGCGTGTTGAAGGCGCCTGCATCTTTGTCGTCTAACGCTACAGCATGGCGCAAGGCATCTATTGCTCCGTCATTGTCGCCTCGCTGCTTCAGCACTGTGGCCAGTTCAAACCACGCATCCGCGTAACTGGGACGTTCGGCAACGGCTGCGCGCAGTTGTTCAATCCCCTTGTCCATTTCTCCTAATCCTTCGTAAGTTACTCCCAGTACGTAGCGCGCCTCTGTCAGCGACGGCAGCAGACGAATGGTTTCTTCCAACTCGGTTTTGGCATGGGGGAGGTCGTCACTCTGCTTGTAAGCGACGCCAAGATCATAATGCGCGCCCGCATCATCCGGATGGGCCTGTGTTACCCGCGAAAGGCTTTCAATCGCTGCTTTATAGTTGCCCGCAGCGATGTAGGCGTAGCCAATGTTGGTGCGAACATGCAGATTTTCCGGGTCTTGCGCAAGAATCTGTTGATACTCACGTAATCCGGCTGCGGGGTCGCCTGAGTTCACCAGCGCGTATCCGTAACTGTTGCGTAGCGAGGTGTCTTTAGGATTCAAAGCGACAGCTTGCCGATAAGCATCGCGCCCCGCGGCAAATCGCCGCAGCTTGTTGTTCGCATTCCCCAACTCCGCCCACACCTGCGCATTCTTAGGCTGGGCCTTTGCCGCTTTCGCCAATTCCGGGACAGCCTCCGAATAGCGGCCGGCGACATTGTAAGCGGAACCAAGCCGAAAGTGATAGTCGCCAACTCCGGGCGCCAGCGAAACCGCCTTTTGTAAGTCGGCAATGCACGAACCGGTGGCTTGTTGCAGGCAATGCGCAACACCCAGGTGATACCACGCCAGCGCCATTTTAGGATCTAACTCGGTCGCCTTCTGAAAATAAGGAATGCCTTCAGCAGTGCGGTTGGTGGCAGCCAGCAGGAAGCCTATTTGATCCTCATAAGCAGCAGACTTAGGGTTCAGCGCCACTAGCTTTTGATAATCGGCAAGCGCGGCATTCGCGTTCCCCGATGCCAGATGCGCTTTGGCGGCCGACTCTAGTTGCGGAATAGTCAAAGAAGACTGCGCTTTTAGGGTGCTTGTCAGTAACAAACAGCCGATGATGAACTTTAATCTCAAGAGGGGGTTTCGATTCGAACCCTATTTTAACGGTAACTTGCGACAATGAGTTCTCACTGCAATGTGGATCGTAAGAATCGCTCTCACGCGACCATACACCTTCATCGTCCTCGCCATACTGATCCTCATTGCCGCGCCCGTTGTCATCGTTAACACTCCCACTGATATTTTTCCCAGTATCAATATCCCTGTGGTTTCCGTCGCTTGGCAATATACCGGACTGAACCCGGAGGAGCTTGAAGGCCGCGTCACTACACCGTTTGAGAAGTCACTCACGGTTTTGGTGGACAACATCCAGCACATTGAATCGACAACCGTCTTTGGACAGGTAGTAGTAAAGATCTACCTGCAGCCAACAGCCAGTCTCGATACAGCCAACTCGCAGGTTTCGGCTGCGTCGGAGTTTCAACTCCGAAGTCTGCCACCCGGCATTCTGCCCCCGCAGATTATCAATTTCTCTGCTTCAAGCGTGCCCATCCTGCAGCTTGGCCTCTCCGGTGAGGGACTCTCCGAACAGCAACTGAACGATCTCGGATTGAACTTTGTCCGGCCTGCGCTGGTCACCGTCCCGGGCGCTGTTATTCCCAACGTGTATGGCGGACGCCAGCGTTCCATCATGGTGAATCTCGATCCCAAGCGGTTGCAGGCGCAGGGTATCGCTCCCACCGAGATTCTGAATGCACTGGGGCTTCAGAACGTGGTCCAGCCGGGCGGCACTGCCAAAATCGGCAACGATGAATATGACATCCATCTGAATTCGTCTCCGGTAACCATTGAGGGCTTGCGCGATCTGCCCGTGAAGCAATCGCCCAACGGAGTGATTGTCTATATGCACGACGTAGCAAGCGTCAGTGACGGAAGCATTCCACAAACGAATATAGTCCGTCAGGATGGCAGGCGCGGTGTGCTGATTACAGTTTTGAAGTCGGGCACGGCCTCAACGCTTTCCGTAGTCGGCGACATTCTGAATATTCTGCCGCAGGTGAAGCTGACTTTGCCCCCAGCGCTGCAGATTACGCCCATTGCGAATCAGGCGACGTTCGTGCGCGGCTCCGTCGTGGGAGTCATTCGCGAAGCGGTCATCGCCGCCGTGCTCACCGGTCTGATGATTCTGCTGTTCCTGGGCAGTTGGCGCAGCACCATCATCATCGCCGTTTCCATTCCGCTCTCCATTCTGAGTTCGGTGATTGTGCTCGGCTTGCTGGGCCAGACCATCAACATCATGACCCTCAGCGGATTGGCGCTGGCGGTGGGAATCCTTGTTGACGACGCCACCGTCACCATCGAGAATATCGAGCGCTATCTGGAAGAAGGCGCCGAACTGCACGAGGGCATTCTGCAGGGCGCGGCCCAGATCGCCACGCCGGCGCTTGTCTCCACGCTTTGCATTTGTATTGTCTTCCTGCCAATGTTTTTCCTGTCCGGTGTGGCGCGGTATCTGTTTGTGCCGCTGGCTGAATCGGTGGTCTTCGCCATGCTGGCCTCCTACATTTTGTCGCGCACACTGGTGCCAACACTCGCCATGTACCTGCTGCAGAAGCACGACCATCACGCGTCGAAATCCAGAAACATCCTGGCGCGCTTTCAACGCAGCTTCGAGCGCGGATTTGAAAAGATACGAGCAGCCTATCAGGACCTGCTGGGTCGCCTTATTGAAGCGCGCGTCCTGTTTGTTCCCTTCTTTCTTCTACTGTGCTTCTCGGCTTTCCTGCTTATCCCTTTCCTGGGCCAGAACTTTTTCCCCAGCACCGATAACGGAAGCTTCACTCTGCACATGCGCGTCAAAAGCGGCACGCGTATCGAAGAAACCGCCAAGCTTTGCGACGAGGTGGAACAACAGATTCGCAAGGTTGTGCCGGCCGCTCAGATGGACAACATTCTGGACAACATCGGCCTGCCTTACAGCACGCTTAATTTTCAACACGCCACCTCCGGACTCATTGGCGCGGGCGACGCCGACATTCTCGTCTCGCTGAAGGAAAACCACAGCCCGACGGCTGACTATGTAAGAACGCTGCGCAGCGAACTGCCGCGTGACTTTCCAGGTACGACGTTTTACTTCTTACCCTCCGACATCGTCACCCAGATTCTAAATTTTGGGCTGCCTTCGCCCATTGACGTGCAGATCGATGGCCCGGATCTGGCGGGCAACCGCATTGTGCTGAACAAAATCTTAAATGCGATGCGCTTGGTACCCGGACTGGTCGACTTACGCGTGCAGCAGCCGGACAATTATCCCGTGCTCGACCTGGTGGTCGACCGTACCAAGGCTGCGCAGGGCGGTTACACAGAGCGCGACGTCGGCAGTAGTGTGCTGAACATCCTCAGCGGCAGCACCCAGCTCTCGCCGCAGTTCTATCTGAATCCGAAGAATGGAGTCACCTACAACATCGTGGCGGAGACGCCGCAGTACCAGATCACTTCGCTATCCGATTTGCGTAATATCCCCATTGCGTCTGTGTCGGCGAAGCGGCCGGAGATTGTAGCTGACGTCGCCGACATCAAGCGTTCCACGGAGATGCAGGTGGTAACTCATTACAATATCCGGCGCACACTGGATATTTACGGCAACGTGCAGGATCGCGATCTGGGCGCGGTGGCTAGCCAGATCGATAAAATTGTGAAGGAGAACACACCCGCCTTGCCGCGCGGAAGTTTCATTCACGTGCGCGGGCAGATTGAGACCATGCGCTCGTCGTACATCGGACTTATCTCGGGCTTGGGTTTTGCCATTGTGCTGGTTTACTTGTTGATCGTGGTCAATTTTCAGTCCTGGCTGGATCCGTTCATCATCATCACCGCTCTGCCCGGCGCTCTGGCCGGCATTGTCATGCTGCTTTTTGTCACCCGCACAACGCTGTCGGTTCCGGCGCTGATGGGAGCCATCATGTGCATGGGCGTGGCNNGCCAACAGCATCCTGGTTGTTTCGTTCGCGAAGGAGCGCTTTGAAGAACATGGCGATGGCGTCATAGCCGCGCTGGAATCGGGCGCTACCAGGTTCCGGCCCGTGATGATGACGGCGCTGGCCATGAT
>PLRJ01000088.1 GCA_003163855.1 Bryobacterales bacterium
GAAGGCCGCGAGAGTTACGAAGCTCTGGCGCTGTTTGGCAGCTTTCTCGCGGTTGGATTATGCGGCGTACCGCTGTTCCGGGGCTTGTTACGCGAAGTGGGCCACGTCTTTCACCGGACACCGCAGTAAGTAATTTAACGGATTTCAGCCGCTGGAATGATCACCGATCCAACCGAGCCGTCTTCCGGACAATCAACTATCACCCGCAGCTTGGTCAGCTCTTGCTTATACTCAATGGTCCGCCGGAAGCGCACGCCCGTTTTGGCATAACGCTGATAGAGTTCGCCGGTAAGATCGAGCGTCAGCGCCTGCCGTTCTCTGTTTAGCGAGTGCTAGGCCGCATCCTGCTCAAACAGATACATCCCCAGCGAGGCGTTACGCACGGACCCAGCCTGCTTCAGGGCAAGCTTGTGAATATCAACCACACCGCTCGCGCGAAGTTCCGNNAACAGCGGAATAACAGCCGACGCGAGCGGGCTTTTTAACGCATACTCAAACCCCGGTCTGTCCTGCAGCGTTCAACTCCTTGGCGGCGAAATAGACTTTGGGATAACGCACCTGGAACCCGGTCCGCTTCACATGCAACTTGATTGCATGCGGTTTGTCGTCGAAGGCATCAGTTTCCGGATATAACCCGAGCGTGTAGCTGGCGGCAGAATCGTTCAGCGCTTGCTGTGCGCCGCCCGCTACCTCATTGGTATTGAAGAATGCCATGCCACCGCTTTTCCGCCATCTCGCGTATGGTTGCCAGACCCGAAGGCTCGCTGGCGTCGCCGCGCGTTAGAGCCCCTGGACGCGTCATCAGCCCGCGGCAATTC
This sequence comes from Bryobacterales bacterium, assembly GCA_003163855.1. Classification (GTDB taxonomy): domain Bacteria; phylum Acidobacteriota; class Terriglobia; order Bryobacterales; family Bryobacteraceae; genus Bog-105. The sequence continues at coordinate 819 of PLRJ01000088.1, forward strand.
ACCGGATAAATGGCAATATTCGACCGGCCCAGCGCGCCCCAACTTGCGCCCTGAAAATGGCAGATCGGCGGTTGGCCACACTAGGCTCTTATTCTGCACGATCACGTTGATTTGAACCGGTGCGCTACCGGCTTGAAACGTCGGCTCTTGCGCCAGCGTCCCGGCGGAGAGCAAGGCAAGACTAAGAGTGACTACTTAGGCGTGATTATGCCAACGCCGCTATGCTTGCAGCGCGATCTACGTCGATACCCAAGAGCGTGTCGGTCGTAGTCATCCTCAACATGTTGGCCACGCGGTCGGACAATCCGCATAGTCTTATCATGCCGCCCGCTTCCTTGGCCAAACCGTGCGTGTGAACCAGCGCGCCTAAACCGGAGCTGTCGCAATAAGGTACACCGGTCAGGTCGAAAACCAGGCGGTTAACGCCCTTGTTAATCAGACTCTGAATCTGGCTGTCGGCTAAGCGCAGACTCATGCCCAGAGTAAGTGCTCCGTCGAATACAAGCACAGCCCGGCTGGCATCCAACTGTTCGACGGTCATTTGGAGCGACATCCCTGTAAAAATAACATGGCGGCCCGTCAAGTCGCACTGCTAATCGTCCTGATGCAAAAAAACCGCGCCCCGGAGATACCGGAGCGCGGCTTAATAACTAGGACAGCCTTACAAGCTGTTTAGAAGTGGAGGCGCAGACCGAACTCCATCTGACGAGGGGTGTTGGCCTGTGAGCTGACGACGCCGAAGGTGGTCGGGGAGTCGATGTTCAGTGAGGGCGTGCCAGCCTGGAAGTGATTCAACATGTTCAGGAACTGAGCGTTGAATGTCAGGCCCATACCCTCACGAAGCGGAATGGGGATCTCCTTGGACAACTGCATATCCAGGTTCCAGGTCGGGAAGTTGCGAAGCACACCGGCGCCTCCGCCGTTGGTGTATTCGCCCAGTACCAGGCGTCCGAACTCGCTATAAACGAGACCGGGGTTGGCGAAGATGTTGATACCCGAACCACCCTTGGCCGGATTGCCGCCGGAGCCCACACTGGTTGTGCTGGTCACGTTTTCGTGTTCGGAGTTGCCGCCGGTGTACGGATAAAGCGTAACTGCGTTTTCGTAGGTGCTGTCGGAACTGCAATTCGATTCACCGAACGATTGGCAGTCAGTTGTTCCCGAACCTATGTTGACTTCCAGCGGAGCGCCGCTCTGCGCCGTGAACAGCGGAGCAAAGGTCCAGCCGTCAAGCCCATAATGAGCCACTTTGTTTCCCTTAAAGAAGTTCGTTGTATACACAATACTCAGGTTGTACACAAAGCGAATGTCGAAGGGTTGCGGACCGTACATCGAGTTGCCGATGTCCCACGGATTCAGCACCGTGGTGGAACTGGTGGACTGCGACAGACCCACGTCACCAAGGGAACGGCTCCAGGTGAAGTTGGAACGCGCCGTGATGCCGTGCCAGTCTTTCATCGTCAAACTGAGGTACGCGCCGTTATAGTTGCTGTGTCCCAGGCTGGTCGTTTCGTAAATCGAAGCAGTCTGGGCAGGTGCGGAATCAGGAAGCGTGCGGCCCAGCGTCCAACCATTTGCATTGGAAAGCGTAGACCAGAGGGTATAAACCTGCGTTGCCGTAATCTGCGACTTTTGTTTGGAAGCCACCGCCGCCGTGCAGCTTGAGTAGCCGGTGCAGTAGCCGGAAGATGCTCCACCCAGCGCGGCTTCAAAGAACGGCTGAACAGCAGGTGTTCCGCCTGCCGAAACCGCATTGTAGGTATTGGCAAAAGCGGTAGCGAACGACTCTCCTCCAAGCGTGTACATGGTCGGAACGGCGTCCAGGTTAACCAACTGGAATTCGTTGTGAATGATGCGTCCTATATAACCAACTTCGAAGTTGACCTTGCTGTTGATCTGGTGCTGAATCGAGATATTGAAAACGTCCGATTGGTCCGGCTTCAAGTTCTTGTCAAGCACCGTGGCGTCGCCGGCGGCGGCGTTTCCGAATTCGCCGGGATAGTAGGGTTGAGCAAGCGTTTGTGAGACCGCGGGTAGAGGAGCGACGTTGCCGTCGGTGCCGATGCGGAAGGCCGTAGCGGCAGTAACGCCGCTGGAACCAAGGCACTGACCGCTGATGCTGGCTCCGATACAGGAGACAGGCTGAGCGATGCTGGCGCCGAGCAGCGGGTTCAGCACCTGCGCCACGCCATTCAAGCGGCCGTAAATGCGGCTATAGCCGCCACGGATAACCGTTGTGCTGCCGAACGGAGTCCAGGCAACAGCAATGCGCGGGCTAAGGCCACCGTAGAAAGGATTGTACGGATATTTCGGGTGACCGGTAACGTTGCGAATGGTCGCAAAACCCAAATTGGGATTGTAGGTCTGGCCCTGTAACGCGGCCGCTTCTTTCGCCTGCAGATACTGCTCGGCGCCCACCTGGTTACCGTTTGAATCGACCAGCATCACCTGTTTGCCGTTCTCTTCGGTAGGCGGCATTTCGATCTGGTAGCCAAGGCCGTAAGTCAGCGTCAAGTTCTTTTTAACGTGCCAGGTGTCGCTTCCGTACATGTTGTAGTACGGAATGTTCACCTGATCGAAGAGATTGGTTCCCAGCGGCTGCAGCGTCAGGTTGCTGCCCGCGCGGGTATACAGAGTTTGCGGTTGGCTGACAATACCGAGTACTTCGGTGTAGTAGTTATTCCAATTACCCTGCTGGTTGGCTGGAAGGTTGGCCGGGATGTAGTTGGAGAGGAAGTTGATACCTCCGGTGGCTCCGCCTACCTGATAAACCGTGTTGTTGAAGATGCCGGCGCCGTTGTCGTCGCGCTGGTGGTAATCGTAGTTGTGTTCGTACGATCCGCCGAATTGCAACAGGTGATTGCCGTGGACGGAACTGACGTCGTCGCGAACCTGCTGATCGTGGCCATCCCAGAATCGCTGGCGAACGCTTTGCGAATTGACGTTATAGGGAATCAGCGCATTCGTAGCCGCCGTTTCTCCACCAATTTCAACCGCACCGCCCAGGCCCGGGAATTGGGCTGGAGCACCGTTCGTGCCCCATTGCCAGAAATTGCGCAGGAAGCTATAGTGCACGTCGTTTGTTGTGGTCGGGTTCACGATGGTCGTAAGTCCCATCACGTAGTAGCTCGGCTTTTGCACACGCGGCGCAGTGGCCACCGTCGCGGCTGAGTTGCTGATGGTGGTCTGGTTTGTCGTGTTCTGGCTGAAGTCAAAATAGCGGTAGCTGCCCATCAGGTGCCAGTTCTGGCCAAAATCATGGTCAACGCGGCCCGTGTAGTTGTCTGATTTCTGAGGAATTCCGACGCTGCTGTTGTAGCCTTGCGTGTTGTAGGTGTCGCCTGCTTGCGGATCGTTCGGCTCAGGCAGTTCGGCCCACAGCTTTTGCACGACGGGATTAAGACCGATGCCGCGCGGGTCGCAGGCGCCCGCTGGGCAAACCGCCGGCGCGTAAGTGACACCATGAACGGTTACCGGATATGGATTCAGATTGTAGGCGGTTTCTACGCCGGCATTATTCGGAAGCTGGATAACACCGGCCTTTAGCAGGTCGGTGGGCACTAAACGCTCGAAGCTGGTGGCTTGGGGGAAGCGCCGCGCTTCATAGTTGAAGAAGAAGTATGTCTTGCCGCCGAGAACTTCCTTGTTCGAAACAGGGCCGCCAATGGAAGCGCCGTAGCGATTCTGGTGTGTCTTTGGCAGCGGGGTGTAGGGAAGCGATCCAGAGGCCGTGTGCTCATTCTTCCAGGTATTGGCCGAGAAGAAACTGCTAAGCAGGTATTCGTAGGCTGAACCGTGAAAAACGGTGGTGCCGCGCTTGGTCACCATCTGCACCTGGCCGCCGCCCGACCCGTTAAAGTCGGCGGTCTGGCCGGCCGTCGAGACCTTGAACTCCTCGATTGTCTCGATAGGAGTCGGGATCACGCCGGACGGTGTTCCACCGGATGAACCGGTGATGGTGCCGCTTGACAGAGTGTAGTTGGCATTGTTGCCGTCCATATCGCTCGAGTTGTTACCGCCATCGAGTTGGAAACCGTTTTGATCGGCCACCGTGCCTGCCACACTACCGGTTGGGCCAACACCAGGCTGCAACAGGAACAGAGCGTTCGCGTCGCGCCCGACGTTGGGCAGGTTTTCCATTTGCACGCCGGTGATGGTCGAGCCGACCGTGGCATTCGATGTTTGCAGCTCGGCACCAGCAGAAGCGGAAACTTCCACCACGGCCGAGGCCGCGCCTACTTGCAGCGGAACGTTCAATGTCAGTACAAGACCGACCTCGACGTGCTGGTTCACCAATTTCGATTCAGAGAAGCCCGCTTTGCTGACGGTCAGGTCATACAGGCCTGGATTCAAGTTGAAAATGTCGTAACGGCCGGAGTCGTTTGAGGTTATGGTTCTGACACTCTTCGTGTCATGGTCATATAACTGAATGGACGCGCCTGGAACGGCTGCCCCGGAAGCATCAGTTACCTGACCGGAAATCGTTCCCGATGCAGTGTTTTGTGCCTGCAGCGGAACGGAGGTGCACAACGTCAGAATGACTGCAAGTGTGCATAAAAGAGCAGAAGAGATGAGCGCACGTATCCCGACGCGCGGATTGGAAAGCAACATTTAGCGGACCCCTTACTTAATTACTTGAAGCAACTTTTGCGAACGTCTACAATCGCTTGGCGACAGACGGGGATGCCAATAGACTATTCTGCGAGGAATATTAGGAATTGTAGGGTTCAAGTAACAGAAAGTCAACAGAAGCTATAAGCAGAATGGATGATTACCGCCGTTTACCAACCAACTCTATAATGGTTTCGTACGACTCCAGAGCGTCCTTGAAGAAGTGATCGGAGCCCTCTACCCAGTAGATTTCCTTGGGTTGAGGCAACGTTTCGTAGAATTCTTCCATCTCGGGCCTAGGGCCGTACTCATCCTTAGTGCTATGCACAAAGTATTTCGGTACTGGAACGTGATAAACGTACTCCCTCTGCGTAATTGTTGTGGGAAAACCGACCGCGACTACGCGTTTTATCGATTGCTCCTGTGCAGTCAACTTCAACGCGACCCTCGACCCGAAAGAAAATCCCGCAGCCATTAGCGGCAAATGCGGATACCGCGAACCAAGTTCCAGCAGGGCAGTCCGCGCGTCGTCCACTTCGCCGACACCATGGTCGTAAACGCCCTCACTGAGGTTTACGCCTCGGTAATTGAAGCGCAGAACGACGCAACCGCTGCGGCGCAGGCCACGGGCCAGTCGGTACACCACCTTGTTGTGCATGGTGCCCCCGCCTTGGGGATGCGGATGGCACACCACCGCCGCCTCAACCGCCTCCCCGTCTTCCGGCTCTTCTAACAGCGCTTCCAGGCGGCCTGTGGGCCCGTTCAGCATCAACGTCTCGATGCGCCGCGGCATCAGTTTGTACGGAAATTGCTGAACTGCATGTCGATGCCGAAATCTTTATTACGCAGCAGCGCGATCGCCTGCTGCAGTGTGTCGCGGTCTTTCCCGCTTACCCGCACCAGATCGCCCTGGATGGTCGCTTGTACTTTCAGCTTGCTGTCCTTAATGACCTTAACAATCTCTTTGGACTTTTCCACAGCAATGCCCTGCTGCAGCGAGACTTCCTGTTTGACGCTTCCACCGGAGGCGGTAATCAGTGGGCCATAGGTCAGCCCCTTGGTGGGAACATTGCGCTTAACTAGCTTCTGGCCCAGAATTTCGATGACTGCCTTCAGCTTGTATTCATCGGAACTGGCCAGCATGATCTTGTGGTCTTTTTCGTTCAATTCAACCGACGATTTGCTGTCTTTCAAATCAAAGCGCGTCTGCACTTCCTTGGCCGTTTGTTGAACGGCGTTGGCTACTTCGGTCAGGTCTATTTTCGATACGATGTCAAAAGTGTTATCAGGCATGGATCCACGAGTCCTTGCTTACATAGTAGACTCCGCCACAAACGCAAAGGAAGCGGCTCGAGGTTAACGCCGCGTCCGTTTTGCGCGTGTTCTTTAATACCGGGATTTAGCGGCGCGAAGACAGCGCCAGCAGAACGCGTTGCGTCAGTTCCTCAATCATCGCCGGCATGGCGGAATCCAGCGCCAGCGTCACGGCTGCGCGAATGCTATTACGGTCGAGGCCGCTGGCCGCCACCTTCGCCGTGCTGCGGGCAGTCGAGTTTCGTTCAAGCAGAAGTTGCACCCCACCCAGCAGCGCAGACGCCTCAAACGGCTTGCGCAAAATCAGGTCAGCGCCTGCGCTCTTGGCGTCCTGTTCATTAAACTGGTCGGCCGGAGCGGCCGCAAAAATAATCGGCGTCTGGTGAAAATCCGGCTCCGCCCGCATAAAACGCGCCACTTCAAATGCGTTCTTGCTTTGCAGATAAACGTCGATGATAAGAATGTCTGGAAAGACATCGGCAAGACGCCGCAGCGCGACTTCGCCGTCCGTGACGCTCACCACTTCCAGACCTTGGCTGGACAGAATCTGCTCCGCCAGCCTCAGGGCCTGCGGACTATCGTCAGCCAGCAGGATACGGCTCATTACTGCGGCGGCTTCGCCGGCGTGTCCGTCGCTGCTGGCGTCGCGCTTGCTGCTGGCGTAGCCGGTGCACTGGTTTCCTTCTGCTCGTTCGACTTTTTCTTCTTCTTATCCAGCTTGGCCTGTTTCTTCGCTTGCATGGCCTGATATTTCTTCATCTCAGCATCGCGATTAGTAGGCAGCGGTGCAACCGGCGCCGCTGCGGTTGTGGTTGTAGCCGCGGGCGTGGTCGTTCCCGCAGTCGCTCCGCCTGCTGCGGTCCCGCGGGCATCGGGCTTCGTGTCCAGCGCATTGCTGGTTGTGTTTGAGACCGATACGTCGGTGGTACCGGTAGCCGGAGTGGCTGAGGCAACGGCGGGTTCGTTGTTCACAATCGGAATGCTGGCCGGCATGGTCCGCTTAGGATCGGTCATGGTCGGCTGACCGCTGCGCGCGGCATGCTGCACATCCGGCCCACCCTTTACAATACCCATCGATTTCGCAAGAATGCTCGGCTTCTTATAGTTCTCCTGCTCCCACTTGGCGCGCGCCAACGCCTGCTGATTCACCGGCGGCACCGGCAGTTCCATCTCTTCCAGCCGTTTGGTTGCATCCTTCACCCTGGGACTCAACGGATAGTCGGAAACGATGCGGGCAAACATTTCCCCAGCCTGTTTGCGAAAACGCGGACCCATCTTTGAGTACGCATCGCCCGCTTCATAAAGCGCCTCGCCAGCTTTGCTGAACAGCGGATACTGGTCCACCAGCGCATTCAACCGGTTGGCTGCCGCTGGATTCATTTGCCTCGACCAATAGAAGCTGCCTGCCGCCATCTCATGCGCAGCCAAACTTTCCTGAATGTTCCGCAACTTCTGCATGGCATCCGGCACGAACTTGCTGTTCGGGAACTGTACAATCAGCGCCTTGCACTCATCCTCGGCGCGCAGCGTCTGCAAAACATCCCGGTCGCTCTTATCCATCTGCTTATAGTGGATATCGCAAACGCGGTCCTGTGCCTGGGCGGACTCTTCCATGCCCGGATAAAACAGGATGAAGTCCTTATACTCGGCTTCGGCCTGCGCCATTCCGTTGCCGCCGCCTTCCCGGAACCAGCTGTCCGCAATCGCCAGCTTTGCCTTTGCCAGGTATTCGCTCGATTCATACGTGTTCATCAAAGTTTGCAGCGAGATGCGGGCAATCTCGTAGCGGCCGTGTTCGATATCGCGCATGGCGGAATCAAACAGCACCTTGTCCGGCTGTTGCGTATTCTTTGTTATGGGCGTTTCATACTTCTTGCGGACGCAAGAGGTAAAAAGCGCGGCCGAAAGCATGACGGCGAGGCCAAACCGCTTCGGCCAATACATTGATAGAGACATAGGAAACTACACCTTAACTGAAAAGGCCTCTTGGGCCGTGCGATGCATATCGCGCACCGCTTGCGCCGGATCTTTCGCGCGAAAAACCGACGAGCCGGCGACAACCCAGTCTACGCCTGCCTTCGCTACTTCCGCGATATTCTCCATTCCCACCCCGCCATCGATTTCGATAGCAAAATCTAAGCCGCGTTCCGATCGAATGCGCGCTAACTGCCGGACTTTCTTTAGTGAGTTCGGCAAAAACTTCTGGCCGCCGTATCCCGGGTTTACGCTCATAACCAGAACATAATCGACTATATCCAAAACATCTTCCAGCAGGCCTGTTACAGTGGCCGGGTTAATAACGACGCCAGCTTTTGCTCCATGGTCCTGAATCATGTGAATTGTCCGGTCCAGGTTGCGGCACACTTCGTAGTGCACGCTGACGCAATCGGCGCCGGCGGCAATAAAGATGGGAGCATACGTATCCGGATCCTCAATCATTAAGTGATGATCGAGTTTGACGTTCGTCAGGCGCCGAAGGGATTCAGTAATCGGCGGCCCCATCGTAAAATTCGGCACAAAATGCCCGTCCATGATGTCGACATGCAGCATTTGAATACCGGCCGCTTCAACCTGGCGCACATCTTCGCCCAGGCGCATAAAATCGGCGGCTAATATGGATGGAACGATCTGGATCACTGCGTCTCTCGACTACCCGGTCTGGGGCGAGTTCTAACAGAGGCCACAGCAAACCCCGACCGTGCTATGTCTCCCCGGAACTCCTTCGCATAGTAGCATGAAAAATCCTCTCAACCCGCCTTAGTACTACCCCAACCGGACTGACGCGGCCTTCGCATTTAGCCTACAATCGCTAGAAAGAATGTTTAAGCTGTTTTTCAGTCTGGCTTTACTTGCGGGCGTTAACGCCACGGCTCTTGCCGCAGCCGACGTTAACCCGTTCAACTGGCTCGCCTCACGAAGTGCCCCGCCCTGCTCCATTAAGCCTGGAGTTCGTTCCAGCCGCAGCGACTTGGTCCAGTTTGGCGGTATTTCCGCCTCCATTTCGGCCCAAAGCACGCGCGATGAAAGCAACGCTTGTGAGCAAACCGCGTCCGTCTGGGTAACCAAAGGCGGAGTTTCCATGCAGGTCAATCTGCCGGATGCCGCCAACAATACCTTCTCCATCATCGATTTTGCCCCCGACGCCTCCCTCATTCTGCTCCACAAAACCAAGACATTCGCTTTGCCCGGCGAGGATGCAGGTGACGAAATTTCTCTTCTCTCGCCTGAAAGTTCGGCGCTTCGCTGGGTCTCTACCAAGCAATTGATTGGACTCGGCAACTGCTCGACCCTGGTCGAACCGGAGGGTTTTCTAGGACCGCGTCAGCTCGTTTTCCTGACCAGTCCTTCATTGGTCGCGGCAAAAGGAGTTCCAAGTTGTGCAGACCGGCCGAAGATGCTGGCCCTCGACTTGGCCACCAGAAAGGTATTTGAACCGCCGGCAGCTATCAGCATGATAAAGAATGGACGCAGGTTAGGCGGTCCGCTGCTTTCTTGCCAGACCGATCCCGATTTGGCGGGCGCGTGCTACAGCATCCGCGGCCGCGTCGGACTCGGGCCCAATGGTTTAACCATGCGCCTGTGGCAGGTGGGTACGGAAAAGATGATGAACCTGGGCGAAGGCATGCTGCCGGATGAACTGAGTTCGCTGGTAACTCCTGGGACCAGGGTCTACGCAAACATGATCGTTTGCCCATTGGCTAGCGGCATACCCCGCACGCAGCCGACAGTTTGTATTGAATCCGCCAGCCATTATCAACAGGAAAAAATAACGACCAGACAGGCCGGGATGAAAGCCCCCGCTAAAGCTGGAGCCGCGGACCAGGGCGCATCACACTGATCTCCGGGTAAGAACGGCGGCGTAAAAACCATCGCCTGCCTCGCGGCCTGGAAGCCTCCATTGTTCTCGCAGGCAAACGAATCCCGGGTTGGCGGTCAGCGTCTGGGCCAGCACCTGACGCGTCTCTTCCTCTTCCAGCGAACAAGTGGCGTAAACCAGCAGGCTGTCGTCACAAAGCTGTCTAACGGCTTGATGCAGAATGCTGAGTTGCCGGTATTTGAAGCGAGGAATGTCGGTCGCCTGCAACCGCCACTTGATTTCGGGATTACGCGCCAGCGTGCCGGTGCCCGAGCAGGGTGCATCAATCAAGATGCGTTGGAATTTCAGCGCGAACGGCAGCGTTTGTGTGGCATCTAGCGCCACTCGCTGGCACACTCGCGGAACAGTGCTGATACGTTTTTCACTTATGTCGCAGGCAACCGCCAACTCCAGCGGCGTTTCCAGCGCCTGCAAAGTTTTGTTGCCCGGCGCCGCGCAGACATCCAGATAGCTTTGACCCGGCTGAAGCTCCAGCAAAGGCACAATGGCTTGCGAACTTATGTCATGCAGGCGCCAGCTGTCAAACAATGGAGATAGCAACCGGTAACAACCAGCCACCTCGGTCGGTTCCACTTCCATGCCATCAGGAACGTCGGTTCCAGGCTTGATGCGCACATAACGCTCGGGTTCAACCAGCGCCGCAGAGGCGATTTGTAACGCTTGCTCATGTCCGAAGTTCGCCGTCCATCGGTCGAGCAGCCATTGAGGGCAGCCGTAGCGAAGGCTCTCCGTTGGCCACGCTGTTTCTTCGCGACCAGCTTTGCGTAAGACCGCATTCGCCAGACCGCTTGCCGCATGTTTCACAGATTTTACGAATTCAACCGAATCATTCACGGCGGCGTGCGCAGGGACACGCTCCAGGTATCGGATCTGATAAATCGCCGCGCGTAAGGCAATGCGGACTGGAACATCAAGCGACTCAGCAGCACGGCCGGAATATAGTTCAATCAAATAATCAAGCTGATTTTGGACGCGCAGCGAACCAAACACGATCTGTCCGGCAAGTCCCGCATCACGTGCAGGAAGTTTGACACCGGCTTCGCGCAAAGCATCGGAAGCAAACGCTCCGCCCGCAACTTCTCCTAATACCTCAAAAGCAACGCGGCGACCCGGCGAGATGTGTTTCAAAAAACATACCATCCGCATTCATCGGCGTTCATCAGCAGCCATCATTTTCTTGGATTATCCACTACGGAGCCTCAGTCGGAGTAGCCGTAACGACCTCAGCTTCTTTATTCGCTTCGCAGCGAGCCCAACCGGCCTTCCCCAACTGATACTCCTCCGAATCCTGCTTCCTGAATACCCTCTGCTGCTTGTCCCACGAATATCGTTCCACAACAACCGCCTTCTCACCGTTCAAACCATCGCCCACACGCATGAAGTTGAAAGAATTATTTTCACCCTTGTTACGATTCGAAACACACGTACCCGCCTGCACAAAGGCCAGCGCGTGTCCTTGCGTTTTATAACGCGCCGCTGTACTGCCGCTCGAACTCAAATGAATGTGACCGGCCATCAGAACATCGACAAACGGCGCTAGCGCGGCGATCGACTTCCGCGCATGCCCAACAATTAATCGGCTCTGCTGGCCCTCAGGCAAATCGAAAGGGTGATGCGTAACAAGCATACGGACCAACTCCTCAGGGACCGCGGAAAATTGCGCTTCCAGCCTTTTCAATTGGGTGGAACTCAGGCTGCCGCCGCGTATGGGCCAGACTCGTGACGTATTCGCGCCAACAATGAATATCTCATCGTCACGATATTCCGGCGATGTGTCGGAGTGAATGAACTTCTTATATCGACTCAGGCCCATAACCGCCCGTTCAAAGAAGTTGTAGAACGGAAGATCGTGGTTGCCAGGCACAACCATCTGCGGGCCCGGAAGCGTTGCCAGAAAGTCGCGCGCCTGAATGAATTCGACGTCAGTGGCATGCTCCACCAGGTCACCCGATATGACCAGAACATGCGGTTCTAACGTGAGGATGGCCTGTCGCAACGGCGCAAGCAGCGAAACATCATTGTTTCCGAAATGCAGGTCGGAAATTTGAACCACGCGCCGCATTTAGAGATCCGCATCCGGCAGGTAGTTCAGCGGAGCTATGACTCGAAGTGCCTTCGGCAGACTCGAATACCGCAGCGGTGTTTCCATGCGCACAATTTCTCCGTCCACGCCCACTCGAAGATGCGCTGCCTTTGTGTCTACGGTTACGGCACGCGTTCTATAGATCTCGAAAGCTTCGCTGCGCGAAAAGCGCTTAAAAAGGAATGACGCAAAAAACCGCATCACCGCCCAGCGGCTGCAACGCCGCATGACGTAAACCCACAGATGACCTTTGTTCAGCGACGTTCTGTGCCCAATGTTCCAGTTCTCCACTTCATGCTCGTTGTTGGCAATCAGAACGAACGGCGTTTGCGCATGAATAATGCCTCCATCTTCCAACTGCAACTCCAGATTTAAATGCGGAAGATGCCAAAGCACGCGCAGGATAGCGCGCACAACGGCAAAAAATTGAGTGATCCGGTTTGCCCCTAGCCCCTTCCGCTCGTAGGCTTCGCGCGCAGCGCGATACAGCGGGTAGAGCCCCAGCACCGAATTGTTTATAAAAATCCGGTTATTCACACAGCCGACGTCCGTTTCAATCGGATGACCATTGCGCGCACACTGCGCGGCTTCTTCCACATCCAATGGAATCCGCAGATCGCGCGCAAAATGATTCAACGTGCCGGCCGGAATCACCGCTAAAGAGGCCGGCGAATGAACCAGCGCAGACGCGACGCCATTGATGGTGCCGTCGCCCCCCGCTGCCACCAGCACCTCGGCGCCCTTACTCATCAATCGGCGGCTTGTGGAAGTGATGTCCTCGCCCTTCTGTATTCGAAATACCGTGACGGGGGCACCATCACCCGAAAGAATGCTCTCGACCTGGCGAACCTGTTCATCGGAATCGCTCCAGCCCGCTGCGGAATTCCAGAGAACGGTCACGGGCCTTCTATTTAACGCCATCAATCCTTTAGAGCATCCAAGCAACAGTTCCATTACGTTTTTGCGATACTAAGAAAACTTTTTCTTCAGGTGGGAAAACTATGAAAATCGATCGGCCACGGTGGCTAGCTTGTACTTTTATTGCGATCTGCTTTCTGCTGACGCAAAATCTGGGCGCCCAGTCAACCGGCTCCATCCAGGGAACCGTAACCGATGTTTCCGGCGGATCGGTTCCCGGCGCAACCATCACCATCCATAGTGAGCGGACAGGAGCCGACCGCGTCACGAAAAGCGAAGCCACCGGCCTTTACTACGTTCCCTCGCTGGCAGTCGGCGACTACCGCATTACGGTCAGCGCCGCTGGTTTAGAGCCGGTAACTGCAACCAACCTGGTTGTATCGGTCGGTTCCACCATAACGCAGGATTTCAAGCTGAAGGTGGCCAGTTCCTCGCAGGCCATTGAGATCACAGCCGCCGCGCCCGTGGTGGATGCGGCAACCGTTTCAGTAGGTTCGGTGGTGAACGAAACCACCGTGCAGGAAATCCCACTCAATGGGCGCCACTTTGTCGATCTGGCCTATTTGACAGCGGGCACAGTAACCCCGCCTGCCAACGGTTCGCTGACCGCTCCCTTGCGCGGACAGGGTTCTTTTTCGTTCAACTCGGCCGGCGCGCGCGAAGACAGCGTGAATTTCATGGTGAACGGAATCAACCTGAGCGATCCGAACCAGAACCAGATCACCTTTCAACCCACCATCAACACCGTAGACGAGTTCAAAATCGACAACTCCACCTTTAGCGCGGAGTACGGCAGAAACTCCGGATCCATCGTGAACATTGCCACTAAGAGCGGCAGCGACACATGGCACGGCGAAGGTTATGAGTTTCTGCGCAACAACGATCTGGACGCCCGCAACTTCAGCAATCCAACTTTTGTAACAGTCGGCGGCACGAATGTGGCTAATCCGCAATCGCCTTTCAAGCGCAATCAGTTTGGCGGCGATGGCGGCGGCGCCATTCGCAAGGACAAGGATTTTGTTTATTTAAGCTATGAAGGTCTGCGCCAGCGTCAGGCCGTTCCCATTTCAACGGCGACGCTAACCGCCGCCCAAGTGGCGCAGGCACAAGCCACCAGTGACCCGATTGTTAAGAGCCTGCTGCCGTTGATTCCAGCGGCAAATTCAGGAACCAACCAGTATGTGTCGTCGGCCATTGCGCCGGTGAACATCAATCAGGGCACGGCCAGCATCAGCCACATCTTCAACGAATCCAACCGCCTCACCGGCTACTACGCCATCCAGCAGGATCAGCGCAACGAACCGCCATCAACCGACGGCAATAGCTTCCCCGGAGGCGGCGACATGCGCAACGGAAGACGCCAGTTGCTGACGCTGAACGAATCTTGGGCCATCAGCCCGACGCTGGTAAATGAAGCCCGCCTTGGTTTCAACCGCATCCACATCACGTTCAATGCGGCCAACACATTGAACGCCGCCGCTTATGGAATTGACAGCGGTGTCGGTTCGGCCATCGGCTTACCGCAGATCACCATCTCAGGCGCCTTCACATTCGGCGGCATCAGCGGGTTCCCGCAAGGACGCGGCGACGACACAGATGTAGCTTCCGATACGCTGACCTGGGTGCACGGCAAACACACCGTAAAAGTAGGCGGCGAATACCGGCGCGCCAATACCGACAACTTCTCGGCGACACCGGGAACTTTCACCTTTGCCTCCGTAAGTGCTTTCCTGGCCGACCAGGCAACCGGCTTCACCGCCAACCCGTCCAGCCGTTCCAATCGCACTTATGGCAATTCCATGGGCGCCTTTGTAGTGGATGCATGGAAGGTAGCGCCCACCCTGCTGCTTAGCCTGGGCCTGCGGTACGACTTCTACGGCACTCCGACTGAGGCTGAGAACCGCTTTGTGGTGTTCGATCCAACGACCGACACCTTGCAGCACGTAGGGCAACAGGGCGGTTTATCGCACGCCTATAACGAAAGTGCGCTGAACTTTGAACCTCGCGTTGGCCTGGCCTGGAACCCGTTCAAGAATGAAAAGACGGTGGTTCGCGCCGCCTACGCCATCATGACCGATCAGCCAACGCTTGGCTTGGTGACGGGTCTGGCTGGCAATCCTCCTTATGCCTTTCCCGTGTCGTTTTCCCCAACCGCTTCAACGCCTTTTGTAAGCTTCGCCAATGCTTACAACTTAGCCGGCGGCAGCGTCTCGCCCGTCTCCATCGCGCATAACTATCGCGATGCCTATGTCTCGGAGTGGAATTTCAACATTCAACAGCAGTTTGCCAACAACTACGGTTTGATGGTCGGCTACTACGGTTCCAAGGGAACTGATTTGAATGTGGAACGGAATTACAACCAGTACATAAACGGCAAGCGCCCCTATGCTGCCTTGTCCGCATCAAGCCCCATTGATCCGGGCATGGCTCTTTCAAACATCGGCGTTTATGAGAGCGACGGCAATTCGTCCTACAACGGCCTTTGGATGACACTGAACAAGCAAATTTCAAAAGGCTTGCAGTTCAGCACGTCCTATGCCTGGTCGAAGTCCATCGACGACAACTCGCGCAACGTGCAGGGCCTGGTGCTGCAGAACAGTTACAACATCAACGGCGATCGCGGCCTGTCCGATTTCGACACGCGCAATCGCATCGTTCTCAGCGCGGTTTATCAGTTGCCCTTTCACGGTAACCGCCTGAAAGAGGGTTGGGAATTCTCCCTCATTGAGCAGTCGCAGAGCGGCAACCCCATCAACTTCCACACTTCCAATTCGGCCTTCACAGGATCGGCACTGCTGCGTCCCAACGTCACCGGAACGGTGATTACCGGCTTCGAGCCTGCCACCAATGGCAGCGCCACTTCTGTGACCTACATACAAGATCCAGGAGTGCTGGTGAACCAGGGCAACGCTTTTGGAAATCTGGGCCGCAACACTATCATCGGACCCGGTTTCTCCAATTTGGACTTCGCCATCGTCAAGAATACGCGGATTAAGGAACGTTTGAACTTCCAGGTTCGGGCCGATGCGTTCGATATTTTCAACCAGACCAACTTCACCCAGCCGGTGTCGACCATTGGTTCGTCGACGCTTGGCTTGATTACGGGTGGAACACGCTTCCCGGCGGGAGACGGCGGTACTTCCAGGCAGTTGCAATTGGTGATGAAGCTGATTTTCTAAATCTGATTGTCCGGCAGGAAGGCGCAACCACTATGCCGATTCCTCGCAAAAAACCCTCACGCGGGCGCGGTGTCCCTTGCTCAGTTTTCTGTCACAGGTATAAATGGTTGCGTCGGTAGCTTCAGCTAAGGCAATATACGCGGCATCGTAGCATGTAAAATTTCGGCGTAATTCCCAAATCCTGTCTAAGAACGGCGTGTGCGCGTAGCGCTGTGCGGGAAGCATTGCCAGTCCAGCCAGAGCCTGTCCAATGCGATGAGAATCGACTCGCGATTCCAAAGCCAGCCTGCGCAAGGCACTCGTCACCTCTATGTCCAGCAAATGCGGAACGACAAATGAGTCACTCCGCTCCGCAAGGGCGTCTCTAATGGGGTCAGCCAAGCTCCCGTTGGTCAGCAATTCCACGACCGCGGACGCATCAAGAACAATCAACGCGAATCCCGGAGTTCGCGAACGGCCCTCGCCGAAGTTATCTTGGCCGGCATTGGCTTCGCTTCCCGCGTCTTTTCCAGCCACTCCAGCATACTTGGGCGTTCCGCCGTCCGCTCGAGTTCACGCTTGATGAAATCTGACAAACTCATTCCCTCGCGCGCGGCTCGGGCTTTGAGTATGGTGTGGACCTCATCTGGAACGTTCCTGATTTGCAGCATTTTAGACATGTTTTAAGCATGTGAGCATGTGAAGCACATGTCAAGAGCATAATGAAAATCAAGTATTCGCTCCCGCTCTGAAAAGGTATCGCGAATCGTCCCAATCGTCATCATCAGGGTCATCGGCTGCAGCGGCGATTCCACAAAACCGCGCGCCATCTAAGACCACTTGGAGGCATCCGACATCGCCTGCACCAGGATGCTGTCACAGAAACCTCAAAAACTCCATCCACGTTTACGGCACTCGATGCGTCACTTACCATTAAGTGATTGAGACGCCATTTCCAGCGATTTTCACAGGAAAAAAGGAGTGATCAAAGTGATTAGCCAGAATTTCTTCATCGTTTCTTACTCCCTCGTTCTAACCGCGGCAATGTTAGGCGCAAGCCCAGTAAACACCGCCGGTCCAAACTTTACTCAGCCAGCGGCAACCGTAAGTCTCGATCCACTCGTTAACCCTGCTATTCCAGGTAAATGGCGCCACGGGGCGTTTCTCTATCTGCAATCCGGCTCGGGCGCTTCTTCTCCCGGGCCTTTCTACACGCTAGGAAAAGACGGGAAAATGGCCTCCTCCGTGATGCCCAAGATCGCAGGCAAGTTCTGGATTGCTGACTTCGATAGATCTGCGGCAGGCGAGATCGTCTATGTTGGCGGATCCACATCGCCCTCGGGGCAGATCGATCCGTTCGTGGCAATTATCTCCCCGAACGGGACATCTCGAACTATTAGCACATCTCCTTACCAGGCACACCAGGTAAGCGTCGACTCGGACGGCACAATTTGGACCCTGGGATTGGAAATGATCAATCAAGATGCTTGGGCAGCGGGGCTAAACCCGCCGCCGGCGTCCTGAGGCATTTCGACGGGCGCGGACAACTTCTAGGCTCCACTGGCGCGCAATCCCAATTCAAGGGCCACGATCAGATGAATAGACTGTTCGCCGGTTTTCTCGTTGCAACGAAGGACCGGGTCGGTTGGTACTCGAGCATCCATGGGGCCGGCAACTATGTAGAGTTTTCGACACAGACCATGAAACCTGAGGAATATCCTGGACTGCCCAAGCTATCCGCGAATGGATTGGTTGTTGGATTTGCCTTGACAGAATCCGGAAAAGCATTCGTATCGTTTGAAGATCACGCCGCTCCCGCTGCGCCCTCCGCCACCTATCATCACCGAAGGGTTTACATGTTTGATCGCCCGACGTCAAGTTGGGTACCCGTTCAGGCTCCCGCAATCGCTGGAGAACAGGAGCCTCACTTGCTAGGAAGCAGTGGGGAGCAAATCGTCTTAAGGGGCGCCAACTCCTATTCATTCGTCGACTTTAAACCCTAAAGCGAAACTTACACAAACACACTTTGCAGAGTCCTGGGCTCGGCACCGGCATCTCCATTTCCAACGAAAATTGGGACAGGCCTGCTGCGCAAAGACCAACCCACCGAACTGCCTTTGTTTCGCAATTTCGTCTATCGTATTGAGACGCCCCGCCCCACCGAAAGACTTCGTCCGCCTCAAGCTTCTCCCACCCCCCAACTCGCGGGGCAAATCCAAAATCCCCAAAATCGAACCCACCGAATTCGTTTCGCAAAATGCCCAAAACGGTCCGCCAAACCCACTCCAAAATCGCCAGTTCCGATCAAGCCAGTTTTTTATCTCCCATTTCTTCAT
>PLRJ01000230.1 GCA_003163855.1 Bryobacterales bacterium
AACGTTCACCCCGCCAAGACCGAAGTGCGCTTTCGCCAGGGTCCGGCTGTGCACGATTTTGTTCGCGATGCTTTGCGCGAAGTGCTGATGGAAAGCCGCCCCGTTTCAAGCATGCCCGTAATGCCGGTCTCACCGCAGATTGAGCGGGAACCCCCGCGTCAGCATGCCGCCGCTTTGCCGTTTTCAGAATTTACTGCATTCGTCACGGAAGAGCCTGCGCCCCCCGAGACAGCTACGGAAAGCGAAGTTTCGCACCATCTGCCAGAAATCACCATCGTTCCCCCTCGGCCAATTCCCCCGCCACCACCCGCCGCCCCCGCTGCGGCAACGCCAACGTTGCGCCGCGTTCCCGACACCCACGGCGCGCTCGCTTCACTAGGCCCGGAATGGGACCGCGCCGATACATTGTCCGCGCTTCCCGACCTGCGGCCGCTAGGCCAGATCCATGATAGTTTCATCGTCGCCGCCGGCCGCGACGGTCTCTGGATCATCGACCAGCATGTCGCCCACGAACGCATTCTCTTCGAACAGGTGTTGCGCCAGCGAGCAGCTGGAACTGTCGAAATACAGCAGTTGCTGATGCCGATTGTGCTGCAACTCTCGCCGGCACAGCAGTTCGAATACGCTCGCATAGCCGATGAACTCAACGCTTACGGCTTCGATACTGAACCGTTTGGCCAGCGCACCATAGCCATCAAAGCTGCGCCTGCCGGCGTTGGTCCTGGCGATATCGAAAAAATCGTTTACGAAATTCTCGAGATCGCGGAAAATGAACTCCGCACCGCCTCACTCGACGAGATCCGCCGCAACGTCTGCGCCACCATCGCCTGCCGCGCCGCCATCAAAGTCAACATGCGGCTGGAACCTGTCAAAATCGAATGGCTGCTACGAGCGCTCTCCGCGTGCGATTACCCCATGACCTGTCCGCACGGCCGTCCCATTGCTCTGCGCTACAGCACGCGGGACATATTGAAAAGCTTCCACCGTATCTAGTGCTCACTGAGACAGGCTTGATAAGCTTCCGGCGCCGAGTTCCCCGTAGCGCAGTACAACGACCGCACATACGTTTTGTTGTCACGCAGCCCCGCTAATCGTGAAACCGAGTAGTACATCTTCCACTTGTCGCTCACAGACGGCGAATCGTTAATCTGCCGATACAGCCCTTCATAGCTTTTGGCGTTGATTTTCTCCATGCCATAAGCCGTTCGCGTGCTGTATTCAAGCTCCCATTGCAGCGTCTCTAGATTCGGCATGTAGTAGGTCATCATGTCCTGAGGTTCGCCGCGCGAGTCCACAGTGATAACTCGGAAGGCGGGGTTCTGGCCGACGTTCGGACTAACCGCGGGGTTAATCATGACCAGAGTGTCTGCGTGCTCCGTCTTGATCAGCCTTATATCGTCGAGATGAGTGTGGCCGGCCAGATTCATCTCGATTGTCTTACGGTATTCGTCTAGCAGCTTGTTGAAACCGTCGGCATAAACGGGTTTCCACATAGGGAGAACCGCATTTCCTACCGATGAAGCATGGCCATCAATGCCAGGCGGAATGTGATAAACCAGCCAGACCTTGTCGCCATGATCGTGAGCGTTCTTCAATTCGGCGGCAAGCCACGCTAACTCGGCCTCACCAGGATCAAGCGCCGAAGCCGTTTTATCCGCGCACGAATTGACATAACGGCGCGACCAGAAATTCGTATTCAACGCGATGACGCGGTTATGCGGAACCAGCGGATTCGCCCTCACATAGCTGCCTAGGTGAAGCCACCTGGTTAAAGCGGAAGCGTCAAGCTGGGCCAGGGTTTTAACCGCCTCTTCCATGTCGTGGAGAAAGGGACCATCCGGCTGAAGAGCATAGTCGCCGCACTCTTCGTCGTTATTACCCAGCGTATAAACCACCGGAACGCCGCCTGCTGCCTTCTCCAACTCCAACCTGATAAACGTGACTGTCTTCTTAACCAGGCTGCGAAAGGCCGCCGGATTCGCGAATTTTTCCGCAAATTTGTGCGGCAGAATGTCGCCTGTCAGAATGATCAAATGTGGTTTCGGCTCCACTTTCCGAAGACGAGAAACCAGAGCATTCAACAGCGGCCACGTTGTGTCATCGCCATACTTTTGGGCCGGAGAGTGTTGTTCGCCGGCAAAAATCGCTTCCCACTCCCCCGGTTCAGCCGCCAGCAGCTTAGGCGTCAGCGNNACCGGAGGCAGCCAGCGCCACGCTGACAACAACATGTACAAGTTTCAATCGACTTCTAGTTTTGCACGGTCAGCAGATGAGCTTCACGAACGCGATTCAATGCCGCCCTGCTGCCGGCCAATCATATCGATCAGCGCATTCAGCTTGTCATCAAACTCGGCCATTTTTAATTCGTGCCGCTTGTCCATCGCGACCAGAAACTCCGCGTGTTCCTTCATTCGTGCCGCAGACTTCGACTCCAGATGCGCCATCACCACCAGGGTATCTTCCATTTCGCGACGGGCCGCTTCTAGCCTGCCAAGCCTTTGTTCATGATCATCCAGCCGTCGGCCGCCGTTTGTTTCCGCCATGATTGAGCCCACCAACCAGTTTACGCCAAGACCGCCAATCCACGTCCGATCTAGAATGCCCGCGCTCATCCAACGGCCGCATTATGAAGCCAAGGCTAACCGGAGCTCCCCTCGAAGATACTTATCGGCATCTGTTTGAGTGGTCGGCAAAGACTTCCAAGACGGTATTCCCGAAAATGAGATGAGGCAGCTATTCAAGAAACGCTCGATTTCGAGCAAATTGATTGCCAGGCCCTGATTCCACCCAAGGCCAGACTTGGCGGTGAGGGTGAGATTCGAACTCACGGAACCCTTGCAGGTTCAACGGTTTTCGAGACCGCCGCATTCGACCACTCTGCCACCTCACCGGTTCCCGACTTTTCTCAGAATAGCAGGCGCTGGGCCGCTCCGGCTACCAGCCCAAAACAATCGCAAACATCAGTGGCGCCACAATCGAGGCGTCCGACTCCACCACGAACTTCGGCGTGTCGATACTCAACTTCTCCCAGGTAATCTTCTCGTTGGGAATCGCGCCCGAATAGGAACCGTAACTCGTCGTCGAATCGCTGACCTGGCAGAAGTAGCCCCATAGCGGCATGTCGTCGCGCTCCAGATCCTGGCGCAGCATTGGCACGACGCAAATTGGAAAGTCGCCCGCAATGCCTCCGCCAATCTGATAAAAACCGATGGACGATGTTTTCGACAGATCGGAATACCAACTCGCCAGAGACATCATGTACTCAATGCCCGTGCGCACGGTGTGAACATTTTTTACATCGCCTGAGATGCAGTGGCCTGCATACATGTTGCCCAGCGTCGAGTCTTCCCATCCCGGCACGAACATGGGCAGATTGCGTTCCATGGCCGCATAGAGCCAGCTATCCTTCACATCAATCTGGAAACTCTTCTTCAGATCTTCCGATTGCAATATCCGATAGAAAAACTGATGCGGGAACAGATGCTCGCCCTTGGCATCGGCGTCCATCCACTCCTTCAGAATGACGCCTTCGATGCGCCGCATCGCCTCTTCTTCCGGTATGCACGTATCGGTAACGCGATTCATGTGGCGTTCCAGCAAAGCCTGCTCGTCTTCGGGCTTTAAGTCGCGCCAGTTGGGCACGCGCTCGTAGAAGTTATGCGCTACCAGATTGAACACATCTTCTTCGAGGTTTGCGCCGGTACAACAAATTCCGTGCACTTTGTCCTGGCGGATCATCTCCGCGAGGGAAACTCCAAGCTCGGCTGTGCTCATCGCTCCAGCCAGCGTCATAAACATCTTGCCACCCTTGTTCAGATGGGCAATGTAAGCTTCGGAAGCATCTATCAACGTGGCCGCGTTGAAATGGCGATAGTGGTGCTTCAGAAAACTCGAAACGGGTCCTATACTCATGTCCTCTTAACGGTATCGCGCAACTAATCCATCTGCAACGGAATGTAGATAAGATGGCCGCTGCGCTCAACCAGCAGCACTGCTACGTCGCCGGACTTCTTGCCCTGGAGTAACTGCCTGAGTTGCGCTACGCCTGTAACGCTCTGGCGATTAATCGAGTAAATGACGTCGCCTACTTCAAGCGGCGCTCCAGAGAATGGTGCGTTGGCTTTGCGTGCCGCGATGACCACGCCCGCGGGGCGTCGAAGTTCCGGCATCAACTTCAATACTTCTTTCGTGATGTCCAGGCCGACGATCCCGAGCTCCGGGACAAGGTTCTTTAAAGGGTCAACCAGATCGGCCAAAGCATCCAGTTCTTCGCCTGCCTGCTCCTCGGTAACCACCGGCACGTCCACGGTAGAGTCCCCGCGATGCACTTGCAGCGTTACTTTGGTGCCCGGGGTTAGCCTGTAAACTCGCGCCTCCAGTTGCTGCAAGCTGACGATATTCCGCCCGTTCATTCCGGTAATGATGTCGTCATCCTGTATGCCGCCGGTTGCCGCCGGACCATCTGGTTCCACATCGGAAACAATCACGCCGTGGTCGCGCTCCAGCGTTAAGCCTTCGGCCATTTCGGGGGTAATTGTTTGCGCCACCAGGCCAAGCTGCGCCCGGTGAACGTGCCCTTTGGTCTTCAATTGCGTATACACCTGGCTGGCGATGTTGCTGGGTATTGCGAAACCAATGCCTTCGCTGCCACCCGATTGAGTGAGAATCAGCGTGTTCAATCCAACCACATTCCCATTCGTGTCCAGTAGCGGACCACCGCTGTTGCCCGGATTGATGGGCGCATCGGTTTGGATGTACACCATCGGGCTGTCGCTCTTAAGCTGGCGCGACACAGCGCTTACAACTCCCATGCTGACGGAATTATCCAGACCCAGCGGATTGCCTAGCGCCAAAACAATTTGCCCCTGCTTCAACTCGTCGGAGTTGCCGAAGGTCAGGAACGGCAGATTCTTCTTCTCAATCTTAATGACCGCAAGATCCGTCTCCCGGTCGATGCCGACGATGGCGCCAGCCAGCGGCCGGTTCATAGTGGTATCGCCCTGATTGCGTGCCTCTTCCTCCGTGCGAATATTCAGTTGAACTTTCACCGAGTGCGCACCCTTCACCACGTGGGCATTGGTGAGTATGTAGCCGTCCGGCGTCATGATGATGCCGGAACCGCTGCTATTTTGTGCGGTGAGCAACTCGCTGTTATCGCCGCTATCTTCGGCGGCAACATAGCCGCGAACGAAGATCTGGACGACGGCGCGGCCGGAGCGCTCGCTTACTTCCTCAAAGGATGCACTCAATTGCTTTAAAACATCCATTTTTTGGGGGCTGGGCGTGGCTGGTTCCTTGCCTTGCACAGCTTGGCGGCCATATAGCGGCGCAAGGGCCATCAGCGTCATTAAAAAGTACGGTTGTAAGGACTTCACCAACATCTCCCAAGCGCTTAGATGCGCCCCCGCGCGAATAAACTAACAATTATTGTTAATCTCAAACAGAAGCTCCTAAATTGCTAGTCCGCATTCGCATATCGCGCCGGCCAAACTCTGACCGAAAGAGTCCTGAAAGCGAGTCAATCAGTCAAGCCGAGTCTCAGGCCAGCCTCTCCAGCAATGGCTCACCTGTGCTTGTCAGGCCAGCTCCGGCGCGTACAGTAGTTGGCCGCGCAGCGAAGCCCGGCTTAGGCGGATCTTCCCGCGTGGCTATCGGCATCCTCGGCAGCCGCATTACCGGACTCATTCGCGAACGCGTCATCAGTCACTATTTTGGTCTTGATTCCATCATTGCGGACGCCTTTCGAGCCTCCATCCGCATCCCGTATTTGCTTAACAACCTTTTCGGAGAAGGCGTGCTGTCGGCCTCGTTCGTTACGGTTTACGCAAAACTGCGGGCGCTGAAGGAAGACGACGAAGCGGACGACCTTGCGGCGGCTATTTTCTCGCTGCTTGCCGTGGTGTGTTCGCTGGCGGTAGCAGCCGGAATCCTCCTGGCCCCCGTGTTGATCGATCTCATCGCGCCGGGCTTCAAAGGAGAAGCGCGCATACTAACCATCCGCCTGGTGCGCATCATGTTCCCGTTCACCGGTCTGCTGGCGCTTAGCGCGTGGTGCCTGGGGGTGCTGAACAGTCATCGCCAGTTTCTACTCTCTTATCTCGCGCCTATTTCGCTCAACTTAACCGTTGTGGCGGTGGCCATTATCGCCGGCCGGCGTACCAACGAGATGGGCCTGGTTGTAGTTGTTGCGTGGGCCTTTGTGCTGGGAAGCGTGCTGCAGTTTCTGGTTCAGGTGCCAAGCGTGATGAAACTGCTTCCGAACTTTCAACTTCATTTCGAATGGAAGTCGGCTAGCGTCAAATCAGTCGTGCGCAACTTCGGTCCCGTGTTCTTGAGCCGCGGCGTGGTGCAGTTAAGCTCCTATGTCGATTCCATGATCGCCAGCTTTCTGCCCGTTGGAGCACTGGCGGCCTTCGGCTATGCGCAGGTGATTGCGATACTGCCGGTCAGCCTGTTCAGCATGTCTGTTTCGGCGGCCGAACTGCCTGCGCTATCCAGTGCCGTGGGCACTGAGCAAGAGATAGCGGCTCACCTGCGGGGGCGTCTGGAAAAAGGTCTGCGCCGCATTGCGTTCTTCATCGTTCCCTCGGCCGTAGCCTTTCTGGCGCTTGGCGATGTCATCGCCGGCGCGCTTTACCAGACCGGCAGATTTCAACACTCCGATTCGGTTTACGTCTGGAGTGTCCTGGCCGGATCTTCCGTGGGACTTCTAGCTACCTCGCTTGGACGCCTTTATTCATCGGCGTTCTACGCATTGCTTGACACGCGCACGCCCTTGCGCTTCGCCGTCTATCGGGTATTACTCACAACCGCTTTGGGATTCCTGTTCGCTTTATGGCTGCCGCGCGTGCTTGGCATTGAACAGCGTTGGGGCGTGGCTGGTTTAACCGTGTCGGCGGGCTTGGCCGGATGGCTGGAGTTTGCGCTATTGAGGCACGCACTTACCCGGCGGATAGGCGACGCCAGCATCAGCGCCGGGTTCACGTCCAAGCTGTGGCTGGCGGCCTTTTTCGCAGCTGTTTTTGCGTGGCTGGTTAAACCTTTGGGAGGACCGCAGCATCCACAAATAACCGCTTGCCTGACGCTGCCCGTTTATGGCGGTCTGTATTTCGCAGGCACTTATTTGTTGCGCGTGGATGAAGCGGAAATTTTCCTTTCCTCTATCCTGCGCCGTCTATAATTCCAGCCGTGATGCGCGCAATTTGCAGATCTTCTTCCGCCGGCAGAACTTTCATTGCGAAGGGGCCGCAGAACTGAAGGCTGCTGGTTACCTTTTGACGCAAGCCGTCATCATGTTCTCCGATGCCGCCGGTAAACACCAGAATGTCTAACCCTTTCAGCGCCGCTATCATGCCCGCAATCGTTTTGCGAACCTGATATTCAAACATGCGCAGCGCAAGATCTGCGTTCTCATTGGAACTCTGCTCGATGAGTTCCCGAACATCGCTGCTGATTTCGGATACGCCTTTTAAGCCGGATTGCCGGTCCACCAGTTGTTCCATGCGGTCCGCATCGGCATAGCCATGCCGCATCAGATAGATCAAAACTCCAGGGTCAAGGTCGCCCGTGCGGCTGCCCATCATCACTCCTCCAGTTGGCGTGAAGCCCATGCTGGTGTCGATGGATTTGCCGGCGTGGATGGCAGTAATGCTGGAGCCGTTGCCCAGATGGGCCACTACCAGCCGATCGGGAATCTGCTCAAACTGATGCAGGATAGATTCCAGCGAAAGCCCGTGGAAGCCGAAGCGCTGCACACCCATGCTGCGTACCTGATGCGGCAGTGCAAACGTTGCCGCGACAGCCGGTATATCGCGATGGAAGGCGGTGTCCAGGCATACCACTTGCGGCGTGCCGGGCTTCAGCTTCGAAATGGCGTCAATGACGGCGAGCGAAGCCGGCAGATGCAACGGAGCAAAGGGAACGGCGTCTCTCAACTGCTGTAACACAGCATCGTCAAGCTTTACATGAGCGCGCACTTTCGGGCCGCCATGCACAACGCGATGGCCTATAGCATCCACTGCGTCAAACCCCGCTTCGTCAATCGCTTTCAGAGCGGCATTAAGCGCCTGTTCCTGATTCTTCAGCGGGGTCTTTGCTTCCTTCTTTTCCTTGCCCGCAACCTTGGTCCAAAAGGTGGAGGACTCGGCGCCTATCTCCTCCGCCTCGCCTTCAGACATAAGCTCCACTGCGGTTCCGTGCACTTCAAAAATGCCGAACTTGAGTGAAGACGAGCCGCAATTCAGCGAAAGGATTCGCTTCACAGATTCCATTTCCAATTCAGAATTTCTGGCATATCCTCACCGTTCTCCATCACGTACTGCTTGTGCCGCTGATGGTTCGCTTCCAACCGTTCGCTCTCCTTGTGGACGATCGAAGCAAGCCTTGGAATCCGGCGAATGGCGTCGAAAGCCAGTTGGAACCGGTCCATGTTATTCAGCACGGTCATATCGAACGGCGTGGTGGTGGTGCCTTCTTCCTTGTATCCGCGCACGTGCAGATTGTCATGTCCATGGCGGCGATAAGTAAGCCGGTGGATGAGCCACGGATAGCCGTGAAACGCAAAGATAACCGGCTTATCGGTGGTAAAAATCTCGTCAAATTCCAGGTCCGAAAGGCCATGGGGATGCTCGCTTGTGGGCTGCAGCGTCATCACGTCCACAACGTTCACCACCCGTATTCTGATATCGGGAACATACTCGCGCAGCAGACTGACGGCGGCCATCGTTTCAAGCGTTGGCACGTCGCCCGCACAAGCCATTACTACGTCGGGATTTCCATCATCATTACTGGCCCAGTGCCAGATGCCCAGCCCCTTGGTGCAAAGGCGCACCGCGTCTTCGATGCTGATCCAAACGGGCGCCGGCTGCTTCCCCGCGATGATCAGGTTGACGTAGTTCACGCTTTTCAGGCAGTGGTCGGCTACTGAAAGCAGCGTGTTGGCATCGGGCGGCAGATAGATGCGCACCACATCGGCTTTCTTATTGGCCACATGATCGATGAATCCCGGGTCCTGATGCGAAAAGCCATTATGATCCTGCCGCCAGACGTGCGACGACAGCAGATAATTCAGCGAGGCAATCGGTTTGCGCCAGGGAAGATGCTGGGTCACCTTCAACCACTTGGCATGCTGATTGAACATCGATCCGATGATGTGAATGAACGCCTCGTAGCAGGAAAAGAAGCCATGCCGCCCGGTCAGTAGATAGCCTTCCAGCCAGCCCTGGCACATGTGCTCGCTCAAAACTTCCATGACACGCCCATCAGTGGATAGATTTGTATCCACCGGGTCGATGCGGGCCATCCACTCCTTGCCGCTGGTCTCGTAAATGGCATCCAGACGATTCGAAGCAGTCTCATCGGGCCCAAACACGCGGAAATTCGCCGAAGACATATTGCACTTCATCACGTCGCGCAGAAACGTTCCCAGCACGCGCGT
>PLRJ01000068.1 GCA_003163855.1 Bryobacterales bacterium
TTCGCGCAGGACGATATTCGTGTCCGCCCCGATCTCGTAGTAAACCTCGGACTCCGTTACGAGCGCCAAACCTTCACCGATTCCAAGAAGAATTTTGCGCCGCGCGTCGGGTTCGCCTGGAACGTAGGCGGCAACGGCAGCACCGTCCTCCGCGGCGGCTTTGGCATTTACNNCGGTCCCACGGGCGTGTTCAATTACGTCGCCAGCGCCGGTCAGGTGGGTTTTCCTTCATCGGTCAGTGCGGCTCCGCTGCCGGCCTTTCCAACCGGCGCCGTGGCTCCGGTTCGCAGCATCTATGTCAGGCCCGGTGACGCAGCGTATGTAAACCAATTCCTGCCCGTGTCCACGTTGAATGGCTATCAGAGCGGTTTGTACAGTCCGTACTCCGAGCAATGGAGTTTTGGCGTGCAGCAGAAAGTCGCCAAAGGTTGGGTGCTTAGCGTGGACTACATTGGTTCACATACTCTAAAAATCAACCGGCCCCTCGATCTCGACGCACCCACCCCTTTCATCCGCACCGCGCCCGGCCAGACACGAACCGCGCAGGCCGCCAATTGCACACGCCCTTACTGGGTCTATTGGTACGCGCAGGCCGGCCTCACCTGCAACACAGCAAAAGCCACAACGCCCCAGCCGCCGTATAGCGTGGTGCAAAGCGATGTGAACGACGGTTACGCCTACTACGATTCGCTAAATGTGAACTTGAACCACCGCTTCACCAGCAAGTTCGTCATGCTGGCGAGCTATGTCTGGTCGCACGCCATCGATAACGTCGATCCCGACATTCCAAGCCAGAATCCCAACGATCCAAACTTCACCGGCAAGGTGGAAAATGCCAGCGCCATCTTCGATCAACGCCAGCGTTTTGTATTGAGCGGCGTTTATAACCTGCCATTCAAATTCACCATCGGCGGCGTGAACACTATGGGATCGGGACTGCCCTACAACTACACAACGGGCACAACAAATAGCGGCGACACCGGAGCCACAACCGACCGGCCGGTAATCAACGGCGTAGTGGTTGGGCGCAACGCGGGCCGCGGCAAGCCGATTTACGATTTGTCGCCCTTCATCGAACGAGCGTTCGGATTCAAAGAGCGCGCCCAACTGCTTCTTAGGGCCGAAGCCTTCAATGTTCTCAACCACGCGAATTTCGTCGGTTATAGCGGCACCTACGGCAATGGCGCAACGGCGGGAGCTGGTTTTGGGCAGCCGCTGGCAGGCATTACAAATCAATTGCCCGCGCGCTCGATGCAGTTTTCGGCGAAGCTGAGTTTCTAGAAGTGTGGTCCCTTCCTCTGGCGCGGCCTTGGCATACACATGAATCATGTGTATGCTTCGTGGCATGAGCAAGCGGATAAATGTCGTTCTTCCTGATGAAACCATGAGCGTTCTTGATCGGGTCACCTCCGTTGGAACTCGTTCGGCCTTTATCTCGCGCGCGGCAACAAGATCAAAAAAACGCGTCCGGCCTTAGTCATTCAAAATGACGTTGGGAACCGGCACAGTGCAATCACCATCGTGGCTGCCATCACATCAAAACTTCCACCAATGCCATACCCTGTCGAGGTGATAATTCAACCCACTAAGACAAATGGTCTTGTGACTCAATCGGCCATACATCTGGGACAAATTCGATCTGTTGATCGTCAACGTCTGGTCAAGCGGCTTGGCGTCATTGACGATGCGACGATGAGAAAAGTTCAAGATGCGATCCTGATTAGCCTCGGGATCTGCCAGTAGGCAAGCAGGTCGGCGATGTTGCGTAGGCTTGCAGTTCGTCCCGCTCTGCGTCACTCAGCGAACCCCCCGTTAGCTTTCTCGTTCAGTTCCGCCGCGCGTGCCGCTTCGCTCTCGGGAAAATCCAACGATAGCTCCGCATTCGTGTACCGGTCATCACCCGTTAGCGCTCAACGAACTAGGCGGAGCCACAACAACCGCGGCGCTCTTCTTCACCACTGTCGTGCCGGCAAGCATGTCTCCCATCCTCTCCTTCTTCGTTAACAGCAGTATGGCCTCGGTCAAAATGAGAATGACCGCAACCACCGGTGCAATAACGTAACCCGCCAGCGGAATGATCAGCAGCGCCGGTCCGAACGCGATGGGCAAATTCCTTAAGATGCGCTGTGACGCGCCGGACGGGGAACCGTCCTTCTTAACCACCTTCAGGCCGAGGATGAGCTTCCCCAGACTGGAACCCGCAATGTCACGCAAAAGCCAGTAGATGAGCAGGATGAAGCCCAGGATGATGGCGCCCACAACCGGTATCCAACCCACCAGGAGCCCCACGACAATTGCCGGGATGGCGTCCAGCAAGTATCCGGCCACACGCAGTCCTACGTCAGTTACCGGAATGGCGGAGGCGGCCGCGTCAGTTAGACCAGGCCTGGCACCACAGTTCGTGCAGAATTCGCCCTCCACATTGGAACCGCAATTCGTACAAAACATTCTCACCTCCAGTTTTTTGAAAAAGTCGGTCGATCTTATCATCTTTTCATCTTCCGAGGCCGGACCCGAAGCCGCGCCCACTGACCCCGACGACCGGCTTATCCGGCGTGACCGGCTCATCCGAACGTGCCTGGATTTGAAGCGCCTCGTACTTGAAGCGCGATTTAGCGACTCGCCCAATCCTCGTTAACGCCGCTTACTTCTTCGCCTTCGGCGCTAACTCCGTCCCCTCGCCTTCAAACGGCCACTGCTTGTTCAGCAAAATCTGTTGTTCCCGCATCGGCCTCGGAACATTATCCACTTTCAAATTCTCAATAAAGTGGACGCCCGTCTTCCCCGCAACCGCAATGTCCAAGTCGCCATCGCCATCCAGGTCCTCGGTTATGAACTGCGTCCCCGCACCAGCCGTTCCGGCAATCGATATCGGCACGCGCGTAAACTTGCCCGTTTGACGGTCAATCTTGTAGTAGTAAATCACCAGCGGATCGTACGATCCGGGGTCGTTGCCCTCATGCCCGCGATAGCGCTTGCCCGCCAGCAACTCCATCTGCCCGTCACCATCAAGATCCACCAGCTTCAACACGTGTATCTGCGAGAACGATTCATCCACCGTATGCTTGGTCCAGGTGCGATGTGCGCTATCCCCGCCTTGTTCCAGCCAGTAGAGCCCATAGCTATGCCCGCGCCCGTAAATCAGGTCCATCTTGCCGTCATTATTAACGTCATAGCCAACAATCGGGAACCCCGTCTCGCCAAGCTTCCAGTCGCCATGCCACTCCCACTTGTCGCTCGCCGCATCTATGTTCTTGAACCAGCCGAACGGCGTCACAATATCGTTCTTGCCGTCGCCGTCAATGTCGATGATCCCTATGCCGTGTCCGTCTTCATCATGCCCGCCCGCTTGATGAACCTTGGGTTCAGCACCTGCAAAATCCACCCACAGAACGCCCGTGCGGCCATAGTGCGCCAGCGCCAGTTCCGGCTTACCGTCCCCGGTCAGGTCGCCCATCCACCCGCCTTCGGTGTCCATCGTGTGCGCAATCAGATGTTTCTGCCACATCACGCCTTGCTTCTTGGGATTCTCCCACCACCACAGCCCGTCGCTCTGCCAGCCCACTGTCACCAAATCGGGCGCGCCGTCATGGTTCACGTCAATCGCCCATTCGCCGCAATCGGATACAAATTCCCGGGTAATTTCCACCGTGCGGAACTGGTGCCGCTTCCACTCGCCGCCCGCTTCCGCCGGATTTTCATACCAGTACGCGCCGCTCACCAGGTCCGGCCGCCCATCGCCGTTCATGTCGATGACGGTTATACCTTCTGCGTGGTCGGTGCCAAGGCGATGGACGGTGAAGTTCAGCTCGGGAAATTTGCCTGGCCCATCGCCGCGCTCCTTGTTCAGTTGGGCAAACAAGGCCGTGATGCTCAGCGCCGCAAACCCGGCGGCGAAAACTAGCTTGCGTGACATATTTGGGTAGTGTATCTTGCGCGCGTTTTAAGCGCTTCCAATCCCTCGTCGCATACACTGCAATAGGATGCTTGCTTTTAAGGGCACGGGTCTGCCCGTCATTGTTGTGTGTTTCGTCATCTTTGCTTCTTCGTCATGCCTCGTGCGAACTCGCACCGTTGCTCCGGCGGGTAGTAAAACCGTCAATCAGCCGTTGCTGAAAGCCAGCAAGCAGGATCTCCTCCATAGAGTCGACTTGATCTCCCAGCGCATCAATTCCTTCCAGATGCGCGTCGACATGTCGCCGTCCGTGGGTGCGCTCTACGGCGGCCAGGTCACTGACTATCCAACCATCACGGGCGTGGTCATTTTCAAACGCCCCGATGACATCCGTGTCATTGGCCTCGACCCCGTAGTGCATGGCACCGCCTTCGACATGGTCTCCACGGGCAACGATTTCCGCGTCTCCATTCCACCCAAAAGCGAGTTCGTAGAGGGCCACAACGACACGCCCGCCAACTCCCCCAACAAGCTGGAAAATCTGCGCCCCGACGCCTTTCGTACCGCCTTAATCGTAGAACCACCGGATACGAAAACCGAAATCGTTATTCTGGCCGACGACACTAATGAGACTAAGGCGGTCTACATTCTCCACTGTATAAAGCACGAGGGCGACGAGTACAAAATTGTTCGGAATCTGTACTTCGATCGCCACACGCTGGAACTCTCTCGCCAGAAAACGTTCGATGCCGACGGCTATATCAAGGGCGACACGAAATATTCAGACTGGAAAGAGTATTCGGGAATCCCGTTTCCCTCGACGGTGGATATTCAACGCCCACAGGACGGCTACGAACTGCTGCTGAAGGTAACCGACATGAAGATGAATCCGGGCGACATAACCGATCAGAAGTTCGTTCTGGACCAGCCGCCAAACTATCAGCTCAAAGTCTTGAAGTAAGGAATCGCAACGGTGCTAGTGCGCGTCGCCCGCAGGCTGCGGATTGTGCTGCGTGGGCTTCAAACCGCCCTCCGGCAGCGGCACCAGCATGTTTTCCTTGCGGTAGATCAGCGTCGACGTGTTGTAACTCGCCAGTTCGAAACCGTGGCCATGCGTAATCGCGTCGGTAGGGCATGCTTCCACGCAGAAGCCGCAGAAGATACACCGGTTGTAATCGATGTTGTAAACCGAAGCATAGCGTTCCCCCCCGCTGATGCGCTGCTGATCGGTGTTCTCGGCCGCTTCAATATAGATACAATTCGCCGGGCAAGCGGCCGCGCAAAGGAAACACGCAACGCATTTCTCAAGGCCGTTCTCATCCCGCTGCAGTACGTGCGCGCCGCGAAAACGCTCCTGCAATTGTGCCGGACCGTCCGGATACTCTTCCGTGATGGCAGGCACCAGCATTTCCTTGAAGGTGATGCTCATGCCTTTGGCGATAGCAGCCGCTGATCCGAAGACTTCCTTAATATTGGCCATTGCTGTAGTGTCCTCTTCAGGTTAGCGCAGCCAAGCCACCTTTCCCTCGAAACGCCGTCCAAGCCAGTCGATAAGACCTATAGACAGATGTGGAGATTAGGTCTAACAGCAACGCTGCTGGCAATAAGCACACTGCACGCAGCTTCGGTAACACCCCAGGACCGCATCTCCGGCACCATCGACGAAGCCGTGAAAGTTTCCCTGCCGGCAAGCCTATACCCGGCTCTGGCCCAGGCCACCTCGTCGCTGCCAGCCGACCCCGCCCTTAACCTCAATCACATAATCCTGACGCTGCAACCAACCACCTTACAGCAGCAAGCGCTCGCCCAGTTAATAGCGCAGCAAGCCGACCCGAAATCGCCTCAATATCACAAGTTTCTGACGCCCGCCGAGTACGGCTCGGAATTTGGCGCCTCCGCCAGCGATGTCGCCAAAATTGTCGCCTGGCTGGCTTCAAAGGGCTTTCGCGTAGAACGCACCATGCCCAGCAATCTCGCCATTGTGTTTAGCGGTACCGCCGCGCAGGTGAATGCGGCCTTCGGCGCAGCCATGCGCCAGTATGTCGTCAACGGCGCGTCGCACTATGCGAACGCAAACGCCATCCAGATTCCCGCAGCGCTCGCCCCCGTGGTCAGCGGCCTGGTAAAGCTGAACGATTTTCACAGCACGCCCAGCCAGGTAAAGCCGCAGGCAACTTACGGCAGTACCCACTATCTGGCGCCGGCCGATTTCGCAACCATTTACGACTTAAGCCCACTCTACAGCGCGGGCGTCAACGGCCTCGGTGGCAGCATCGCGCTGGTAGGCCGGTCGAACATCATGCTCAGCGACATCGCCAATTTCCAGGCGCAGTACGGCTTGCCCGCGAATGTTCCAACAGTAGTCCTGGCCACCGGAGCCGATCCTGGTTTCACCGGCGATGGCGACGCGCTGGAGGCCACGCTCGATGTAGAGTGGTCCGGCGCCATCGCCCCGGAAGCATCTATCAGCCTGGTTATTGCAGCCAGCACGGCTGCCACCGATGGTGTCGACCTGGCGGCTCAGTACGCGGTCAACAACAGCGTGGCTGACGTGCTTAGCGTTAGTTTCGGATCGTGCGAGGCGCAGACTAACAACGCCTTTTACAACAATCTCTGGCAGCAGGCGGCGGCGCAAGGCATCACGGTTTTTGTTTCGGCTGGCGATAGCGGCGCGGCGGGCTGCCAGAATGCCACCGCCACCAACGGAACCGCTCGTGCCGTCAACGGCATCTGCAGTTCGCCTTACAGCACCTGCGTGGGTGGAACAGAATTTAATGAGGGGTCCAACCCCGGCCAATACTGGCTGCCGGGCAACAACTCCGTGCTGGGTTCCGCCATAAGCTACATCCCGGAGGAAGTTTGGAATGAGAGCGGGCTGGTCCCTGGTGGCTCGAATCTTTACGCCGGCGGAGGCGGCACCAGCATGGTGTTCCCCAGGCCGGCCTGGCAGGCGGGTCTCGGAGTTCCCACCACCGGCCAGCGCTTTGTTCCTGATGTGTCCTTGACGGCTGCCTCGCACGATGGCTATCTGGTGACTTATGAAGGCCTTGAAGCCACCGTCTCCGGAACGTCGGCCAGTTCTCCCTCCATGGCCGGCATCATGGCCTTGGTCGTTCAGCAGAACGGCGTGCAAGGCCTGGCAAATCCAAATTTCTATGCCATGGCCGAACTCCAGGCGAACGGCGGACCCGCGGCATTCCACGACATTACCGCCGGCAACAACAGCGTGCCCGGGCTGCCGGGCTTCGCCGCGACTGTCGGCTACGATGAGGCTTCAGGCCTGGGATCGGTGGACGGGCAGGTGCTGGTGAACAACTGGTCCAGCGCAGCCAACTCCTTCACTCTCGCGTTATCCAGCGCGGCCATTCCCGCCACGCCGGCCTCACCTGGAACCATCACCATTACCGCGGCTGCCACCGGCGCCTTCAATTCCAACCTGACCCTTTCTTATTCCACTCTGCCCGCCGCCGTAACGGCAAGCTTTACCAGCACAGTCATTAGCGGCGCCACCGGCACTAGCACGCTTTCCTTCACCATAGGGAAAACAGCCATCACTGGCGTTTATCCCATAACCGTTACCGCCTCGGGCGGCGGCCTCACCAAAACCGTTACCTTCGACCTCGATGTAACGGTTGCAACCACCTGCACCCTGGCGGCCGCGCCTGCCAGCATTTCCATGGTGCAAGGGTATGGTTCCACTACCGGCCTCACTTGCGGCAACGCGCAGGGCGTTTTCGATTCCAGCATGACGCTCTCACTGACGGGTTTGGTCAGCGGCATGACGGCCAGCTTTTCGCCTGCCACCCTGCTGGTCGGTGCGGGCGTGACGAAGCTTACCGTCAACGCCAGCAATGCGGTGGCTGCCGGAACCTATTCGCTCACTGTAACCGCCACTCTGCGCAACGCATCGCCTGTCTTCAGCGTGTCGCTGGTGGTTCCGGTGGTAGTGAACGCGCCCACTACTTTTACGCTCGCCCCTTCGGCCACCACCGTGACCTTCGCGCAAGGCGCCTCAACCAGCTTTACTGTCACGTCGGCGCCCAGTGGTTCCTTTAACGGGCTTATCAATTTCAGCTTGTCGGGCCTGCCGCCAGGCATGACAGGAACGCTTTCTGCACCAAGCGTAGCGGCGCCCGGGAACGGCACTATTACCGTCTCACTGTCTTCGCTGATAACAACCGCAACCGGCACCTATACAGCGCTGATAACGGCGTACAGCGGTGTCACTTTCAACGGCGGATACGTCGACACATTGCCCATCAAGGTGGTGGTAACGGCGGCGCCCACTTTTGTTCTTACCAGCAGCCAGAAGACGCTCGCCATCAGCACCAATGCCACGCCCGCCACAATCGGGCTTACGGTAGGTACTCTGGCCAATGGCTTCAGTTCGGCCGTAACCTTCGCCACCGCCGGTCTGCCCGCCGGTGTCACCGCTACCTTTACGCCAAGTTCGTTGGCCGCTCCAGGATCGGGATCCACCGTGCTCAGCCTCTCTGCCGCCTCGACCGCCACCACCGGAGTAGTTATGGTTCAGCTAACCGCAACCGGTGGAACGCTCGTGCGAACGGTTCTGCTGCAGCTCACCGTCGCGCCTGCGCCTACCTTCACCCTAACCGCGTCTCTGCCTTCCTACAATCTGGTGGCGGGCGATTCGGTCAAGGAATTGATCTCGGCGAATGCCCTCTACCAGTACACCGGGACAGTCGCGCTAAGCACCAGCGCGCTGCCCGCCGGCTTATCCGTCGTGTTCTCCTCCACCACCATGAGTGGCGCTTATGGCACCAGCACCATGACGGTACAAACCGCTTCCAGTCTCGCCGTAGGAACCTACTCCATCACCGTTACCGCCACAGATTCGGTCCACAGCATTACCCAGAGCACAACCATCTCGCTGCTGGTGGGAACCGTCACAGCCGCGCTGAACCCCACTAGCGTCAGTCTTCTGTTAAATGGTTCCGCAACATCCACCGTGACAACAGTGGCGACATCCTATACCGGGAACATCTACTTCTATCTGACAAGTTTGCCCGCCGGCATTACCTATTCGTTCAGCAGTCCCAATGTCACTGGTTCAGCCACAAGCACGCTAACCATTTACGCAGCCGGATCGGCCAACATCGGCACCTACACCGTATATCTGCATACGCAAACAGGCGGAGTATTTTCCCTCACGCCGCTGACAATCTCCATTCCGTAGTGGTTCTCTGCTGTAGGCGGCGCCTCGTTTGTGTTCACCATGCCCTGTCTAGCTGTGCGTCTGATAGATCGTCAGCTCCAAGGTCCTCGTCAATAAGCCCAAACCTCGCGTGCTTTTTTTAGTATGCGGTTTCAACGGCGCATTGTCTGCTCCACCGTCCTTTAAGGCAGTTCCCACATCTGCATTACCTTGCATTCTTGTCTGTTCTTCGTCTTGATCGGAAGGTGCTGATCTCATCAACACGAAGAGCGCGAACATTTCAGAGAAGAAAAACGATACACCCTTGCAGAACGCAACGATTGTCTTCATTGCCCTTACTCTCCTGAGAGGACTGCTCCGTAACAGTCCGTTAACACAATCCTAGGGCGTGTTTGCCTTTCGGTAAAGGATTCAAAGTTGCTAGAACTACCAGAACGATCGATTTTCTGTTATCAGAGTTTATCGGCGCTTAGCTGCGGCCTGTACAGCGCAAAACCGGGACAGCTGCCTCGGATGTCCAATCTTGTATCTCACTTCGCTGGGAGGGTTGAGCCCGCTGCGCTTCGGGCCCGCCATATTCAATTCTAAAATCGAAAAACCCTTTCAGCCCTGTCTCATCAAACACGGATCTCTGCAGATACGGACTGAGCCGCTTTGCCAGCACCGGCATGGAAATATTCTCGCCGGCCAGACCGTCACCGTTGATCCCTCCGCCCTTCAGGCCCCCCACCCACTCGAACTCGCCTTTGTTTTTCACTTCATTGAGCTTCAATGGACCCTTAGCCAACGTCAGAAGGTAAACCGGACCTTGCCGCGTTTCCCGATGAAACTGCAACTGGAACCGATCCATCAGCAGCGATTGCAACATCTCGCG
Source organism: Bryobacterales bacterium (assembly GCA_003163855.1). Classification (GTDB taxonomy): domain Bacteria; phylum Acidobacteriota; class Terriglobia; order Bryobacterales; family Bryobacteraceae; genus Bog-105. The sequence goes on from PLRJ01000068.1 coordinate 9,946, forward strand.
TTGTTCCTCATTGAGCGGCTTTGAACGTTGACGGATTTGCCTTGCTCGACTTCGAGGTTGACGGTGGCACGGCCTCTATCTCATACAGGTATTGCCTGTCACGCATCCACTCTGCCGCCCGGATAGACTCGGCAGCCAATAAACCCTCCGCGTAATGGTTCCGAAGGCTTGACCGAAGCGACCTCGAATTCAGCACGCTTTGGTCCATCTGCTTGCGGAAGCAAAAGCAAAACCGAAAGAATGAACAGATTCGCGATCATCATTAAATCCTCTCTTACAGAAGGGGTCCTTTGTGGAAGAAGCCGCGGAGGGGGAAGATTTGGGAGATGTAGTAGCCGAGGGCGTCGGACATGTGGGTACGGTGGCGGTCGCTTTTGTTGAGTTCGTTGGTGGCGGCTCCGGTGGAGTCGGTGGTGAAGCAGACTTCTTCGAGGTCGCGGATGAGTTCTTTGCAGCCGGGTGAAATGAATAGCTGGGGTTCGCCGAATTTGTTGCGGAGGCGGGCGTTGACGCAGTTGATGCGGTCGCGGACGTGGGGGTTGGCGGTGGCGAAGCGGCAGGAGATCTGGATGACGCCGTTGTGGAATTGGCGGAAGAAGTCGCGGATGAGGGTCCAGTCGGTGGCGGTGGCGGAGGTGCGGCGCTGGCGGCCTGAGGCATCGCCGTAAATGTGGACTTCGAGAGATCCGTAAATGCTTCCGACGAGGGCGGAGTAGATGGCGGTGCGGTCGGCAAAGATGCGGCAGGCGTCTTCGGTGGTGCAGGCGTTTGAGCGGACAACGATTTCGTCGAGTACGTGGACGTTGTCGCCGATGCGTTGCATGAGGAGCATGGACATTGGATCGACGTTGAAATCGATGGACCAGATGAGCGGCTGGGAGGGTTCGAAGCGGAGTTCACGGAGGTTGGCTTCGCGATCGAAGGCGAGATAGGCGCGGTAGTTGCCGATGACGGTGAACTGGGCTTCGAATTCCTGGCGGAAGATGTTGGCGTCCATCTGGCGGGCGGCGGAATCGAGTTCGGTGGGTTGGACGATGCCGCCTTCCTGGGTGCTGAATTGGAAAGACTCCCATTCGGGGTCGGATTGGGCGAATTCGAAGTAGTTGAAGAGGTGGTTGCGGCCTTTGGGCGTGCCGATGAAGAGGGCGCGACCTTGGCGATCGGCTAGGGAGGGGCGGAGACTGTAGACCCAGGCGTCGGCTTTGAGGTCGGCGGCTTCGTCGAGAACGACGAAATCGAGACCGGCGCCGCGGAGGGAGTCGGGTTTGAAGCCGCCTTTGACGATGATGGCGGAGCCGTTTTTGAGAGTGATGCGGCGTTCGGATTCTTGCGGTTTTTGTGCCCAGAGCGGGCGGGTAATGGATTTGAGACGGCGCCAGACGATGTCTTTGGCGAGGCCGGCGGTAGGGCCGACGTACCAGATGAGCTGATTGGGTTGTTGAGCGGCGCGGAGGAGTTCGGCGAGGGCGAGTTCGGTTTTACCGAAGCGGCGGCCGGCTACGAGGACGCGGAAGCGTTTGGGGGAGTTGAGGACTTGGTATTGACGTTCGTTTAGGCAGAGTTTGAGTTTGCGATGTTCCGGTGTTGTTGGAAGGTGCGAAGTCATTGGAGATTTATCTCAGAAAGCAAGGGAAAACGTGGGCTTTACGGTGGGGGAAAGCCGGTACAGACTCGGTTTTTGCCGTTGGAGTTTGACGGCTTGAGGAAGTCTGTGGCGGCAAAAACCAGTCAGTCCCGGTTTTCCCCGCCAGGGGCTTTTCGGATGTTGAAAAACGCCCGGTTTTGCGCGTTATCCCATCAAGCTATGGTCCTTCGTAGGCGGGGTGGTCGGGATCGTAGACGCCGGGGATGATGGTTCGGGGTTTCCAGTCGGGCGGGGGAGGATAGTGGTTGCCGAAAGCATCGCAAGATTCGCCGGTCTTGTTGTTGATGTAGCGGATTTCGGGCATTTCCTTTGAGAATTCGGGTTTTTGGGGGTCTGGAGCCGGTTCTGGAACCGGTTTATGATGCGTTTTCCAGTGGTGTTCCAGGAGGCGGTATTCGCGCTGAAATTTGCGTTCGGCGGCGGTTAGATAGCGAGTGACAAGGTCGTGGGATTTGAGTTCCCACGGTGTCCAGGCGGTGATGGGCGGATTGCCGTGATTACGGAAGAAGAAGTCGTATTCGCGCTGGATGCGGAGGCGTTGCCATTCGGCTTGAGCGACTCTTAGGACGAAAGTGTAGAGGAGGGAGTTTTCGGCGGGGTTTTGGTAGCCGTCTAGCCAGGTATGGAGGAGTTGGAGCCAGTCGGCTTCGTTTTCGTGTTCGAGGATGAGAGTGGTGGCGCACATGCCGTGACGGGTGGCGTTGCGGGCGGAGATGGCTCGGCCTTCTTCGGAAGTGGGGCCGGTTCGGCCGCAGTTGCGTTTTTGGGTCTCGGGATCTTCGGAGAGCATAATTTCTGACTTGATCTTCCAGGGGGGCGGTTCCGGGCGGGTGGTGATTTTGAGCTAAGTGATTGGAAAGATAGGTAGAAAATTTTTTCGCCACTGCTGTGGACGGTTAAAAGAGCAGGGGGTGACGAGCGGCGGCGTTAGGGCTTTATCGTACGGTGCACGGTTTTGCGCGGTTTTGCGCAGTAAATAGCAATTGAATGAGTTATTTGCGAAACGAACTTGGGCAGTGGGTTCGTTTTTTGAAAATTCTGGCCAATGGGACCATCCGCTATTTCGATCCAGCGACAAAGAATGAACCAGCGGAATTAATGATTACGGTGACTCGGAAGTAACGCACGCAAGCTTTGATGCCCCCCTCGCTGCAACCGGAAGGCGGGGCGACGGAGGCACTTCGGCAGGCTGAATGTCTGCCCTACCGATAATTTGCTATTCCTTAACAATGCTCACCCGCAGCCTTCTCGCTCTCCTCCTCCTCTCCACCGCACTGACCGCCCAAACCGCTCAACCCGAAAGCGGAGTCGACCTCTCCGCCATCGACAAATCCGTCGACCCTTGTCAAAACTTCTACCTATACGCCTGCGGTACCTGGTTGAAAAACAATCCCATCCCGCCGCAATACTCCCGCTGGGGCCGCTTCAGCGAACTCGCTAATCGCAATCAGGAGGTCCTCCACCAGATCCTTGAAGATGCCGCCAAGAATCAACAACGCTCACCGCTAGATCAGAAACTCGGAGCCTTCTACTCCGCCTGCATGAACGAAGCCGCCATCGACAAAGCCGGCGACACACCCATTCAACCCGGCCTGGAAAAAATCAAGGACATCGCCGATAAAAAAGCCCTCGCATCCGAAGTAGCGCGCCTCCACGATCAGGGTGTTTCGGCCTTCTTCACCTTCTCCCAAAGCCCCGACTTCGAAAACTCCCGCGTCACCATCGCCCGCGCCGATCAAGGCGGCCTCGGGTTGCCCGACAAGAGCTACTACGAAGGCACGAAAGACGAAGCCACCCGCCAGCATTACCTCGACCACGTCACTCACATGTTCCAGCTCATCGGCGTGGCTGAACCTGAAGCGCGCAAACAAGCCGCCGCCATCATGGCCATAGAAACCGCCTTGGCGCAGGCGTCCATCAGCCGCGTAGCTCGGCGCAATCCCAAGCTCACCAATCACAAACTGACGCTCACCGAGTGGGAAGCCCTGACGCCCGACTTCGATTTCGCCGCCTATCTGAAAGACCGCCACGCACCAACCTTCGAAAAGCTCAACGTCGCTGTCCCCGACTTCTTCAAAGCCCTCGACGGCATCATCCAGAAGACCAGCCTCGACGACCTGAAGAGCTATCTCACCTGGCACTACGTCTCCACCTATTCCACCGACTTGAGCAAGCCCTTCGTGGATGAAGATTTCGACTTCTACTCGCGCTACCTCACCGGCGCCAAGGAACTGCAGCCGCGCTGGAAGCGCTGCACGCAGGCCGCCGACCGCAACCTGGGCGACGCGCTCGGCCAGAAATATGTAGCCATCGCTTTTGCCGGTCAGTCGAAGGAAAAGACACAGGAACTGGTTAACATCATTGAGAAGAAGATGGCCGCCGACATCGACGCCCTCCCGTGGATGGGCGAAGCCACCAAGCAGCAGGCCTTATTGAAGTTGAAGGGCGTCACCAACAAAATCGGCTATCCGGAGAAGTGGAAGAGCTACGCCTCGGTTGATATTTCAAGCACCCATTTTGTCGCCGACGTCAAGAACACGCGCAGCTACGAAATTCATCGCAATCTCGCAAAAATAGGCCAGCCGGTGGATCGTCAGGAGTTCAATATGACGCCTCCCACAGTTAACGCCTATTACAGTCCACTGGAAAACAACATCAATTTCCCGGCCGGCATTCTCCAGCCGCCCTTCTATCACAGCACCGCCGACATGGCGGTGAACTTCGGCGGCATCGGAGCGGTCATAGGACATGAACTGACGCATGGCTTCGACGATCAGGGCAGGCAATACGACGCCGACGGCAACTTGCGCGACTGGTGGAGCAAGCAGGATGACGAAGAGTTCCGCAAACGCGCCGATTGCATTGTCAATGAGTATTCCAAGTTCAGCCCCGTGGAAGGGGCCAACGTCGACGGCCGCTTGACGCTTGGCGAAAATGGCGCCGACAACGCCGGCATTCGGCTGGCGTACATGGCTTTGCTGGGCGGTCTCGATAACGGCTCCATCAGCAGTGCAAAACTCGACGGCTACACGCCGCAGCAGCGATTCTTCCTGGGATTTGCGCAGATCTGGTGCGAAAACGACCGTCCTGAAGGTTTGCGCAACTCCGTGCGAACGGATCCTCATTCGCCCGACCAGTTCCGTGTCCTCGGAGTGATGCAGAACATCCCAGAGTTTGCCACTGCGTTTGGCTGTTCCGTTGGGCAGCCTATGGTTTCTGCGAATGCGTGCCGCGTGTGGTAGCCACTACACTGGAATTGCATGATGTTTTCTAGCAGGGCCCTGAAAAGGCGTTATCGAGGAAAGCCGGGCGGAAAGCCGGTACAGACTCGGTTTTTGCCGTTCGAGTTTCACGCGTTGGGGTCCCGGTTTTCCGCCGGGCTTTCCACCGTTGGTAACGTAGCTTTTCTCGTTCTTCTAACGTGCGGCGCCGCCTTCGCGCAATCCCAAAGCGGCGTCGACCTCTCCGCCATCGATTCCTCCGTCAGCCCTTGCGCGGATTTCTACCAGTACGCCTGCGGCGGCTGGCTGAAGAACAACCCCATCCCGCCCGACCAGAGTTCCTGGGGCCGCTTCAACGTCTTGAACGACAACAACCAGGCCATTCTGCGAAAAATTCTAGAGGATGCCGGTGATTCGAAAATCGGCCTCTTCTACAGCAGTTGCATGGACGAAACCGAAATCGATAAACTCGGCGCCCAACCCCTGCAGCCCGAGCTCGACCACATCTCGGCCATAAAAAACAAACAGGAACTGATGGAAGAAGTCGCCCGCCTGCACGAGCGCGGCGTCGATGTCCTCTTCAACTTCTCCTCCTCCGCCGACCTGAATGACGCCAGCGTAGAGATCGCCAACATCGATCAGGGCGGCATCGGCCTTCCCGAAAAAGACTACTACTTCCGCAGCGATGCCAAATCGGAAGAGATTCGCAAGAAATACGTCGACCACGTAGCCAAAATGTTCGAGCTAATCGGCGTCAGCCATGACGAAGCCGCGAAAAAAGCCGCCATCGTAATGAGTATCGAAACAGCCTTGGCGAAAGTGTCGCTCGACATCACAGCCCGGCGCGACCCGAAAAGCCTGCTGCACGAAATGCCCAAAGCCGAACTGCTGAAGATGAGTCCCGACTTCAACTTTGCGCAATACTTTGCCGCCGTTCATGCACCCGCTTTCAGCAAGTTGAATGTGGCGGTCCCGTCTTTCGTCACCGGCATGAATAGCGCCATCGCCGCGCGCAGCATGAATGAGTGGCGCGACTACCTCACCTGGCACTGGGTAAGCGACAGCGCCCATCTCCTCTCCAAACCCTTTGTCGAAGAGAACTTCGATTTCTACTCGCGCACTCTTTCCGGCACGCCGCAGATGCGCCCGCGCTGGAAACGCTGTGTCAGTGCCACCGATTCCGAACTCGGAGAAGCGCTGGGGCAGAAATTCGTTGAAAAGACGTTCGGTGAGCAGGGTAAAGAACGAACCCTCGCCATGGTGCACGAAATTGAAGATGCCATGGAAAAGGACATCGAGTCGATTAAGTGGATGAGCCCTGAAACCAAACAGAAGGCGCTCATCAAACTGAAGAAAGTCACCAACAAGATTGGTTATCCGGACAAATGGCGCGATTATTCCTCAGTCAACATCGTCGCCGGCGATTATTTCGGCAACTGGTACCGCGCCACCGAGTTCGAAGCCAAGCGCCAGTGGGACAAAATAGGCAAACCGGTAGACCGCGGCGAGTGGGGCATGACACCGCCCACCGTCAACGCCTATTACGACCCTTCTGAAAACAACATTAATTTCCCGGCAGGCATTCTGCAGCCGCCGTTCTACTCCAACCAGTCGAGCGACGCCGTCAACTACGGCGCCGTCGGTGCTGTCATCGGACACGAACTCACGCATGGCTTCGATGACGAAGGCCGCCAGTTCGATGGTGACGGCAATTTAAAGGACTGGTGGACAAAAACCGACGAGCAGCAATTCAACACCCTCGCCGACTGCCTGGTTAATGAATACGGCGGCTTCAGCCCCATTCCAGGTGTCGAACTGAACGGCAAATTAACGCTGGGCGAGAACACAGCCGACAACGGAGGCATTCATCTGGCGTTAGCGGCACTTATAGTCGACCTTAAGAAAAAAGGCGTCTCGCTCACCGAAAAGACCGACGGCTTCACCCCCGAGCAGCAATTCTTCTTAGGTTTCGGCCAGATCTGGTGTCAAAATCAAAGACCCGAGCAAGCCCGCATGCTAGCCCAGGTAGACCCCCATTCCCCCAGCCGATTCCGCGTAGATGGCGTAGTCTCCAACATGCCCGAATTCAGCACCGCCTTCGCCTGCAAACCAGGAGACAAAATGTACGCCGTGAAAGGTTGCCGCGTATGGTAGTCACCGCAAGTCCCCTCCTGGAAGAACACTTCCCCATCCACTTCGATCAGGTAAAACCCGAAGAAGTAGAGCCCGCCATCCACCAGTTGCTGGAACAAATGAAGCAACGCATCACCGAGCTAGGCCACACCACCGACCAAACCTACGACGGCGTGCTGATGACTCTCGATAACGTCACCAATCCTCTCGATTACGCCATGGCCATCGTCCGCCATCTCGAATCGGTAGCCACAACCCCCGAACTGCGCGCCGCCTACAACGCCGTGCAGGGCCCAGTCAGCATGTTCTACAGTTCCATTCCTCTAAACCAGGACCTGTGGAACGCCGTAAAAGCCGTCGCCGTCAGCCCCGCTGCCAAATCTCTTTCCGGCGTCCACGAACGTCATCTGGAAAAGACCGTAAAAGGCTTCCGCCGCGCCGGCGCCGATCTCGACGCCGCCGGCAAACAACAGTTAGAGCAGCTGGACGTCGAACTAACCACCGTCACCACGAAATTCTCCCAAAATGTTTTAGACGCCACCAATGCCTTCGAACTGATTCTGACCGACGAAGCCCAACTGGCCGGACTTCCAGAATCAGCCATCGGCGCAGCGCGTGAAAGCGCCAAGAGTAGAGGCAAAGAAGGCTGGCGTTTTACCCTGCAAGGCCCCAGTTACACCGCGGCCATGACCTACCTGGACGACCGTGAAACCCGCCGCAGTCTCTGGGAAGCCAGCAACACGCGCGCCACCGCCGGGGATCTGGACAACCGAAAACTCATCCTCGAAATCTTGCGTTTGCGGCGTGCCAAGGCCAATCTCCTCGGCTACAAAGACTTTGCCGATCTGGTGCTGGAGGAGCGCATGGCGCACGGCGGCGCGCAGGCCCAGGCATTCGTCGAAGATCTTAAGCAGAAAACCGCGCCCTTCTTTCATCGTGAGAACCAAAGCCTCGCAGCCCTGGCGCAAGAGCTCGGTTATCCGACGGTTGAAGCCTGGGATGTAGCCTATCTCGCCGAAAAACAGCGCCAGGCGTTGTACGATTTCGACGACGAAGAGCTGCGCCCCTACTTCCAGTTGGATCGCGTCGTCGAAGGCATGTTCGACATCTTCAGCCGCGTGCTCGGCATCAAGGTAACAGCGGAGCCAGATGTGCCCGGCTGGGACGCGCAGGTGAAATACTACCGCGTCAACGACGCCGGATCCGGCTTGCTGCTGGGCGGATTTTATACCGATTGGTTCCCGCGCGAAAACAAACGCGGGGGCGCCTGGATGGATTCGCTCGTAACCGGAAATCCCGACGAAGGAAGCCCGCATATCGGCTTGATGTGCGGCAATCTGACACCGCCAATAGGCGAAACCCCGGCCCTGCTCACCCATCGTGAAGTGGAAACGATCTTTCACGAATTCGGCCACCTGCTTCACCACGTGCTCAGCCGGGTGCCCGTGCGCGGACTATGCGGCACCAACGTTCCCTGGGATTTCGTCGAACTTCCCTCGCAGATTATGGAGAACTGGTGCATGGAGCGCGAGGCATTGAACCTGTTCGCGCGTCACTATCAGTCCGGCGAGCCCATCCCCGAGGATCTGTTCCAGAAGATGATGCGCGCGCGCAATTTCCGCAGCGCCAATGGCCAGATGCGCCAGCTTGGTTTCGGCACCGTCGATCTGAAGTTGCATCGCGAGTTCGACCCATCCTCAAGCGGCGACGTCATGGCCTTCGCACGTGAAATACTGGCCGAATTCACTCCGGCTACGCTTCCGCCGCACTATGGCATGATCGCCAGTTTCACCCATCTGTTCTCCAGCCCCGTGGCCTACGGATCTGGTTACTATTCCTATAAATGGGCCGAAGTCCTCGACGCCGATGCCTTTTCACGCTTCCGCCACGAAGGCATCTTCAACGAGAAAACCGGCGCCGCTTACCGCGCCAACATTCTAGAGAAGGGCGACAGCGAAGACCCTTCCGCACTCTACCGTCATTTCATGGGGAGAGATCCAGACGCCAATGCTCTGCTGGAGCGCTTAGGACTCCTTAATGGAAACCAGCTCCAAAACGGTTGAGGAGCGGCTGCAGGACGCCCTGCAGGAAATAGAAAGTTTGAAGCAGGAACTGCAGCATTTTGTCTATGCCGCCAGTCACGATCTGCAGGAACCGCTGCGCGCCGTCACATCGTATGCGCAACTGCTGGAGCGCATCTACGCAAGCGATGAGCAGGCCCGTGAGTTGACATCATTCATCACCGATGGCGTAGCGCGCATGAACGGCTTGTTGCAGAATCTGGTTCTTTATTCGCGTATCAGCGCCTCCACCACGCGCTCGCAGACAAGTCTGGCGGCCGCCACGCAGGTCGCCTTGTTTAAGCTCAGTGCCGAAGTGAAAGAAAGCGCCGCAAGAATCGACTGCGCTGATCTACCAACCGTGAGCGCCCATGAAGTGCAGATGGGCCTGGTGTTCGAAAACATTTTCCGCAACTCGCTCCTGTTCAAAAGCGCCGAGCCGCCGCACGTTCAGGTCTCATGCCAGGAAACAGACGACGGCTATCAAATCGCCGTCCGCGACAACGGAATAGGAATAGAACCGCGTTACTTGAATCAGGTTTTGCTGCCCTTCAAAAGGCTATGCGGCAAAGACATTCCCGGCAATGGCCTGGGTCTGGCGATCTGCGACAAAGTAATTAAAGCTCACCATGGCCGCCTGTGGCTGGAAAGCGACGGCACGAAGGGGGTAACGGTGAACTTCACACTGCCTTATTAGTATTGGCCGCCATCTGGCGCGCTTCGCTGGCCGCCGTCGGTTCGGTAGCTTGCGCCGACAAGCTAATGAGGCATAGAGAAAGGACGAAAGCTCTCATAGCACATAATCATAAACCAAAATTTGAGCTTGAAACTGCCCTGTTAGTATGTGCCATAACTTCCGGCAAGCTGTTCAGGCAGAACAGGCTTTTCAGCGACCGGGAGTCAAGCCTGACTCGCTTGCTGTCTATGTTCATCATGTTGGCGATCTCATGCTCTTCATAGCCTGCGGCGATGAGACACCACAGGGTCTTTTCATATTCCGAGATGTTGCCTTTCCTCAGGTGCGGCTCGAACAAGCGCGAACAAATCGACGGGCTCAGGAACAGGCCGCCGCGCGCCGCCACACGGATTGCCCTTGCTAGATCAGTCGCTGCGGAGTCGTGGTCGACGTAAGCCCGTACCCCAGCCCTAAAAGCCTCGTGAACGTTGCATCGGTCCGTGTTGGCCGAGAGGAAGACCGCCGAAGGTGACTGAGCGCTGGATGAGGTCTGTTCGGCCGCAGCAATGGCACTGACCAGCGGAAGTTTCGTATCGAGCACCACTATGTCGGGACGCTTGCATTCGGCAACAGCAATCGCTTCCCGTCCGGAAGCTGCCTCCGCTAGTACGTGGAAGTCAGGTTCCTGTTCCAGTAAGGCGCGCAGGCTGCTGCGAACGACCGGCTGGTGGCTCGCCAGCAGAATGCGAATAGGACCCATGATTAAGAATATTGACAATTCGGCGGAATTCATATCCCGCCGGAAGGGTATTTATGGTTGCTGGAGAATGACCGCTAGTGGTGCTTTTCAACCAGTCGGCCTTGTCTCATTAGCTAATAGAATGAACAACTTATGTTTGGACCAAAACGTGTAATCAGAAGGGCAGCAATGTTTCGAAGAATCATCTGTGCGCTGCTTGTTACGTCTCTGGCCGGGTTCGGCGGGCAGTTCCAGCAATCCTATCCGCCGGCAGCGGATCCCTACCCGCAGTCGCAGTATCCGCAGCCGCAGTATCCCGATCAGCAGCAGCTTCCGCCGGCGCAGGGCGAGCAAGCCGGGAATCCGGCTGAGGACATGCAGCATGGTGTGGCGCGTCTCAGCATGGTGCAAGGCGACGTAAACGTGCGCCGCGGCGATAACGGACAACTGACCATCGCCGTCGCTAACGCGCCCTTGATGGCGCGCGACCATTTGGAAACAGCGCCCGGTTCGCGTGCGGAAGTTCAACTCGACGCCGCCACCATCGTGCGCCTGGGGCCGAATACGGACGTGGGTTTCGCGACGCTGCAATATCGCAAGGCACAGCTTCAAATCGGCCTGGGAACGGTGATCTACCGGGTGTTAGGCAACCCGGAAACGCAGGTGGAGATCGACACGCCAAGCGTAGGCATTCGCGCGCTTGGTCCCGGTGAATATCGTATTTCGGTCTTTGACAACGGCACTTCGCAGGTGACGGTTCGCAACGGTCAATTGGAGTTGTTGGCGCCGCGTGGAACGGAACAGGTGAACGCCGGCCAGTCGGTTATGGTGCGCGGTGACGCCGCCGATCCGGAGATGCAGACATCCGGTGAGATTCCTCGCGATCAGTTTGATGACTGGAGCGGGCAGCGCGATCGCGAGATTATGCCGCAACAGAGTGCTCAATATGCAAGTCCGGACATTCAGGGCACCGGTGACTTGGATCGCAACGGCAACTGGGTTCCTTCCGGTTATGGACAGGTTTGGCATCCCCAGGACGTTGGCCCCGATTGGTCGCCGTACAGTGACGGACAGTGGTCTTACTCCGACTATTATGGCTGGACCTGGGTAGACGCCGCGCCCTGGGGCTGGGCTCCCTATCACTATGGACGCTGGTTCTGGAATACCGGCTATGGCTGGTGCTGGTGGCCCGGCGCTCGCGTTGGGTTCAGTTATTGGAGTCCGGCGCTGGTGGGTTTCTTCGGTTTTGGACGCCCGGGCCTTGGGGTTGGCATCGGCTTTGGCGGCTTGGGTTGGGTCGCACTCGCCCCGTTTGAAGTTTTCCATCCCTGGTGGGGACGCGGCGGCCTAGGCTTCCGTGGCGGGTACACGCTGGCTTCCTTCCGTAATTCGGCCATTCGCGGCGGCGCCATGACTGCGGCGTACAACGGATTCGGCGCGGGCCGCCAGCGTTTCGCCGCGGCAACGCGCAGTCAGTTGATGGGCGCGAGCACCTTTGGCGGAAGACTGCCGGTGACGCCGACTGCCGCCAGCTATCGCTTCAGTTCGCGGGCAGCAGTCGCGAATCCACGCCTTGCCGCGGCGCAGAACCGCTCGTTCTACCGCTCGAGCACATCCGCTATCAGAACGCAAAGCTCCAGCGCCGGCTGGCAGCGCTTCGGCTCTCCCAGCCCGACCAGTAGTATGCGCCAGAGCTATTCTGCACATCCTGAGAGTGGTTGGCACAGCTTTGGCCAGCCGCAAGCAAGCAGCCGCCCGGCTTACAGCGCACCGCGCCAAAGCTACAGCGCACCGTCCTATCAGCCGCGCTACAGCGCTCCGGCCGCACAGCCGCGCTACAGCACTCCGGCACAACAGCCGCGCTACAGCGCCCCGGCCGCACAACCGCGCTACAGCGCTCCGGCACAACAGCGCAGCTCGCCGGCCCCACATTACAGCGCTCCCAAGTCAAGCGGAGGCGGTGGTGCATCGCACCCCTCCGGGGGCGGGCATTCCAGTGGCGGACACGCGAGCGGTGGCGGAGGCCACCACGGCCGCTAAAACAAGTTTTTCCCTCAGCCGCTTTGGCCACCTGACAGGGCCGAAGCGGCATTTTTTTTCTGTGATACCGTTAAGAACAATCGAGAAAACGTTATGCGTACACTGAGTTTGACTTTCGTTGCTGTTCTGTTTTCGTCAGCCTTGCTGGCGCAGACCCCTCCCGGCTCGACAACTCTAAAGGTTGGCGACACGCCGCCCGATTTCACGCTTCCTTCTACTGATGGCGGCAAGGTGCACCTGGCCGATTACATCGGCAAGAGCACCGTGGTGCTGGCGTTCTTTCCTGCCGCTTTTACCGGTGGCTGAACGGCTGAAATGAAAGCGTACCAGGCTGGTATGCAAAAGTTTCAGGAGTCCGGAGCGAAGGTTTTCGGCATCAGCACCGATAACACCCCTTCGCAGAAAGCATTCGCAGCNNCAGGATTATGGCGTCTACGTTGCCAAAGCCGGGGTAGCGAACCGGGTCACCTTTGTCATTGATCAGTCGGGAAAAATCGACTTCATTGAGTTCGGTGGAGACGCGATGAAGATTCTCGGCGCGGGCGATGCCTGCAGCCGCTTAGCGCACAAAGCAGCTGGCAGCAAATAAGCTTAACTCGCCTGCCATTTCGCCAAGTCACCGATATAGCCTTCCGCCGCCGCCAAACTGTGGCCACCAATATCCCGCATCATCCGTTGGATAAAAGGTGCGCGTTGCAACCGGCCGTTACATCTTTTCGACAGCTGATACAACAGCAGCGCCAGCGCCATCCCAAACAAGACATTCGCTGCCAGCCATGCTGCGCTAAAAAGTGTGTTCACGACAACCACCGCGAACGGCGCCCACATCACCACGCCCGCCAGCACTCCCCATTGCGTCAACCTTATTCGCACCATCCGCAGCTTCTCAAGCTGCTTTTGGATGGCTGCCACAGGCCCGTCGTAATCAACCTGCTGTGCCTCAGCGACTACCCGAATCGTCCCAGCCATCATACTGATGGCATATAGATCGCAGGCGACGCCCATCGCGACCATTCGCCAAGCCCCCCAATGGGAGTAAATGAAGCTCCCGAGCCACATCACTATCGCGAGCCATCCCGCTGTTTCCAACCCTGCGAACAATTTCATCCGGCGCAGGGCCGAGCGCGACTTGTTCAGCTTCGCCGTCTCCAACATCCGCCGGTTCAAAAGTAAAATCTCATCCAGCTTCTTATCGTGTTCGGCCCACTTGGCCTTGTATTCATCCAAATCGAACATGTCTTCTCCTTACTGCTTTACTTGCTTCAACTGCTGTTTCAAACGGCTGATCTTTGTAGCCACGTTAGTCTCACTGATGCCCAGCACCTGAGCCGTCTCCGCATAGCTGTTGCCATCCAGATAGAGCATTACCAATGCCTTGTTCAAAGGATCCAAACGATCGATAAATTGATAAAGAACCTGCAACTCGTCCGATGGCCCGGTGGTTGAATCGACTGCCTTGAGAAGTTGCTCTTCATCCGAAAGGACATATCTTTTTCTTGTACTCTCGCGACGATAGGTGGAGATGGCCACGTTCAGCGCAATGCGGTACATCCAGGTGGAGAACTGCACGCGGCCGTCGAACGACGCAAACGACCGCCACAGTTGAGCCACAATTTCCTGTGCCACATCTTCGCGGTCTTGCCGGCTCTTCGAATACAAGTTGGCGACCTTATACAGGATCTTCTTGTGCTTGTTCAGCAGGGTTTCGAAGCGCTCTTGTTGTTTTGAAGTAATTCCCACGCCCAAACTGTTATTCGCAGCAGCGGCGTGCGAAATCACACCCTAAAACGGCTCGAAGAGCGCTTCGAGATCCGCTTCGGTAAGCGCTACGGCTGGTTTGCCCGCCTGCTGGAGAATACTCTCCGCCAGCGCGCGTTTTCTGGCCTTCAACTGATCCATCTTTTCTTCAATGGTCTGGCTGGCAACCAGGCGATAAACAAAAACAGGCTTGTCCTGGCCAATTCGATAAGCGCGATCGATCGCCTGTTCTTCCACGGCCGGATTCCACCACGGATCGTAAAGAATAACGGTGTCGGCGGCGGTAAGATTAAGCCCCACCCCACCCGCCTTCAGACTGATGAGAAAGACATCCGTCGCGCCAGCCTGAAACTGCTCAATCTCCTTCTTGCGGTCCCTGGTCTCGCCGGTCAGGACACTGAACGGGATCTTCAGATGTTCAATCTTCTCCCTGATCAGGTGGAGCATGGAGGTGAACTGCGAGAACACGATGATCTTGCGGCCCTCGGCCAGCAGGGAATCGAGCATTTCCATCAGCCGGCCGAGTTTAGCCGAAGGCACGGCCGATTTGGCGTCTACTGCTCCGGCGATTTTCAACAGCCTCGGATCGCAACAAACCTGCCGTAATTTCAGCAAGGCTTCCAGGATAATGATGTGGCTCTTGGAGAAACCCTTGGCCGCGATGGCGTCGCGAACCTTTTTATGCATCGACAGCCGAATTGAGTCGTAGAGATCGCGCTGCCTATCGTCGAGGATGATGGTTTCGGTAATCTCGGACTTCGGAGGCAGTTCGGAGGCGACCTCGCGCTTGGTCCTGCGAAGCAGGAACGGCTTTACCCGACGGGCCAGAATATCGGAGCGTTCCGCATCCGAGTGCTTCTCAATGGGCGAACGCCAATTGCGTGAGAAGCCGCTTTTGTCACCCAGATAGCCGGGGTTTACGAAGCTCATCAGCGACCATAACTCGCCCAAGTGATTCTCCATGGGGGTGCCGGTCAGACAGAAGCGGTGCTTGGTCTTGAGATCGCGGATGAGTTGCGTAGTGGCGGCGTTTGGATTTTTGATCGTCTGGGCCTCGTCCAGGATGGCCATGTGCCATTGCTGCTCCATCAACACGGCATGGTCGCGCGCAATCAGGGGATAGGTGGTAAGAACAATATCGTTCTGTTCAATCTCAGCGAAGCGTTGCTTGCGCGCGGCGCCATGCAGGACCAGAACGTTCAATTCCGGCGCGAATCTGCGCGCTTCGTTCTGCCAGTTGGTAATGAGGCTGGTGGGAGCGACAATCAGTGCCGGTTTGTCCAGGCGTCCTTCCGCCTTTTCGAGCGCCAGAATAGCCAGGATCTGCACGGTTTTGCCAAGGCCCATGTCATCCGCAAGAATGCCGCCCAATCCAGCCTCGCGCAGCAGGTTCAGCCAAGCCACGCCCTGCGATTGGTACGGCCGCAAAGAGGCCTTGAAAGTAGCAGGCAGCGGCAGTAGCGAAGCCGCATCGGCGCCCCTTGAATTGAGCGTGCGCACAAGGTTTCGCAGGTTCTGCGAACCTTTGAAGGCAACCCCCTCGTGGTTCTGCAGGGAAGACAGCAAGGCTGTTTCCGCCTTCGACATGCGCAGGCGGCCGTTCTTGCCGATGACTGCGCCTCCCACCGTGAGTTCGTGCAGGGCGAGAATCACCGGCAGGAAACGTTTGGCGGCCAGTGCCAGATGACGTCCGTCTTGCATCGGGACATAGAAGTCCTCATCACTTTCCGCCAGTTCGGCGATCGCGTCCGGTTCCAAGCCATTCGTGAGTACGAGATTGGCCAAGTACGGAGCCAAATCCAACTGTTCACCGTCCACTTGAACGCCCAAGCCCAGTTCAAACCAGTCAAGCTGACTGGTTTCGAAGAGCTCGGTGTCTAAATCGCCGGCCGGTTTCGCCAGCCGGTAAGGGAAGTCGTCGTCAATCCGGATGCCGAAGCCGTCTTCCTGGAGAACGGGAACATCTTTGGCAAGAAAGTCGAGCCAATAGCTAGGATCGGCAAAGGCAAAATCGTGGAAATTAGCCGGACTAATGAGGCCGAAGAACTCGCGAGCGAAACGCAGATCGAGCGAGCGGAGCTTGTCCACCGCCAACTTTTCACGGCTGGGATGGCGGCGCGCCTGGTAAAGCTGGTTTTCAATCAGCGCTTCCATGACCGGCCTGGTCTCAGAGAAGGGAACATCAATGGGGCCGTAGCGAAAAGCCAGCCTCGCCACCGGCAAATCGGCTGAAGCAGAGCGGCTGAATGGCCCTAGAGCGTTCTTCATGAGCATCAGCCGCAGTACTGGCGTGGGAGCTTCGTTCAACGCAATCGGCGGAGCCAATGGTTTCGGAATCAGGTTGGAGGCTGCCGGGATATGGCGGCCTAGCGTGCGGCTCACTTGTTCGACGTGCGCAGGCGCAATGGCCGGAGCGTTCAAAAGACGGTGTGAAAGTTGGCGCGGCAAGGGCAGGCTGACTTCGCCTACGAGCGAACGTTCGGCATCAACATAAACAGGCGGTTCGGCATTCAGCGCAATTGCACCTTCCACTTTAAGAACTGGCCGCATGCCTTTGCTGTCAGGCATGATCCACTCGATCTGTCCTTGCCGTATCTCGCCCATCTGCAGCGGCTCGCCGGCTGGTTTCAGCCAGTAGGCGCGGCCTGTTTCAATGATGCTCTTGAGCAGGTTTAGCGAATTGATGGAGTAAAAGCTGTGATTGTAGCCGCCTCGCGATGCAAGCAGGCTCTGGCAGATCTCACTATCGGATTGTCGAAAATAACGGGGAAAATCTCCTGAATAGGAGTTGTAAAGCGCCGGCCGCGAAATGGAATTTGAGAACAAGCCACTTTTCAGAACACGTGCACAGATGAGTTCGACCGCCAGGTGCGGCGCCGAGTTCGGCGTTTCGCGCGAGGTGATCAAGTAGAGCAGCCGCTGGTTGATTTCGGGCGGATATCCATCTCCGCGGGCACTTTGGGTGAACTGATCCAGCCAGGTCTTTACCTCATATGGAAGCGGAGACGCCGGCAACACCGGCGCTGGCACCAAAGGCGCAGCTTGGATGGGAGCTGGCTTTGCCGGCTCAGCGGCAGCAGACTGGGTCTTGCTCAAAGCCTCCAGTAAAACGGCGGCCACGTGCTTACAATTACTGCCCATTGGGCAAGAGCAAAGACCCTTAATCTGTACGCCGCCACCGATCTCGCGAACCAGTGTGATGCTTTGCTGGTAAGGCTCCTCTCTTGATCCCTCTACCGCACCTGTAATGGACGTCCGATTGGGGCTGACATAAAGATCGGTGACGCGGCCCTCCTGCTGATAGCTCTTGCCGCGACTAAAGGCGTTAAGGCCCAGGTGATTACGAATCAGGTTAAGCGAGATAAAAGAAGAAAGTACGGGCGCTTCGAGTTGGTTTGGGGAATCAGGATTACCGTCATCGAACAGGCGAGTTTGCATCAGGAGCGTTGTTTCATTGTCTACTGAAATCGTATCCTTTGCTGGCGAATTGATATGCCACTGATGAGAGCGGTTAGAAAGTTGACATAATACTGGTTATCGGCCTCTTGTCTTTACCGGGGTGAAGCCAAGCGGCGCTGAGCGCCAGATGGATCAGTTGGCCGACTGATGAAATCGAATCCGGTCCGGGCCTATCAGCGCGCGGGGCCCACGGATTACCAAGCCTACTGAGGCGTAGACGGATGGCCGCAGCCCTGCGATAGTATGCCCGGCTTCGGCATCAATTTGCACGTGCTTGCCAAGACTCTTGTAACAGCCCATGTCGGCTACGACCTCGCTGCCCAATCCTCGCGCAATGGTGGTTCGAAAAGTCTCGGCGAAAACGCCGACGGGCTTGAAGCTTCGAGTCAGCCATAGTCCCTCGCCAGAACTAAATAAGCGTCCTTGCGCGTCGGTTACCGAAGCGTAATTGAAGTTCGCCACCAAGCTGAACTTCCTGGGTAGATCTTTGTCGGCTGCGACTGTGAAATAGGGATCGTAGCCGCCACTTGTGAAAGGCGAATTCCTTGATGGGAGGGACAAACCGCCGATCAGCGAAACTTCCGGCACAGGGCCATGTTCAGATTGCCGAACCATGCGGAGCTTTGCTCCCAATACATAGTCATTGCCGCCTGTGAATTTCTTCCTTTGGCCGTCGAACCGAAGCGATTGCTGCCATTCGTATCCGACCGTGGAAAAGCGGAGTTCGAACGCCTTCGTGATGCCGAAGCGAACCATTGCTTGCGGTGCCGCAAAGGTCTTGAAACTTGTTCCGCTTATCCGGGCCCACTCGTAGGTATAGCCCTGTTCCAGCTGCAGTACACCAAGGCCGACGGGAGCGCTAGGAATAGAGAAACCAGGCCGTTCCGTAGATAGGTCCGGCAGATCGTCGGCAGGAAGATAACTCCCCGTTAGCAATAGGAAAGGCACTAAGACGCGTATTGATCGCATAAACTGTCTCATCGGCAGAGTTGCGAATCTGCTCGTACAAATACCCGCGTGAAGTTGACTTTTGATAAGCCCATCCCGATTCGCCATGGCGAGCGGTCGTGCCGCTTGGTCAGACTAGCGGCTGAACACAGCACAGCTACCTAGCGGGTCTGCGGACTAGTTCCTCCCTTCAATCCTGAAACGGAACGAAGTCGCGGTCGCGAGAGTCGGACTCTCCCGTGTTCGTATCCAGTCCGATAGTCGGACCGGCATAGGTTACAGCCCGATCCATCCTGGTGAGGCTGGTTGTCAGCGCGTGAGCTTTGGTGGCGCGTTGCAGAGGCTGTTTCTTGAAGGCAGGCTTTAGAGCGACAGAGCTGCTATCGTGACTACCGCCATGCGGCCTGCGATCCGTCTTAAAGAATCTGATGGATGACAGCAGCGACTCGGCTTGCGTAGCAAGTTCGTCGGATGTGGAAGCCATCTGTTGCGAGGCGCTGGCATTCTGCTGGATAACCTGGTCCAGTTGCTGCATAGCTTTGTTTATCTGGTCTGTGCCGGTACTTTGTTCGCTGCTGGCTGCCGAAATTTCCCGCACCAGTTCGGCGGTTTTGCGAATATCGGGAACCAGTTTGGCTATTAAAACACCCCCACTTTCTGCCGTTTTGACACCCTCAATGGTCAAGCGACTGATTTCAGCAGCGGCTGTTTGGCTGCGCTCAGCCAGTTTCCGCACTTCCGAAGCGACGACGGCAAAGCCTCTGCCATGTTCCCCTGCGCGCGCGGCTTCTACTGCTGCGTTTAAAGCCAGCAGATCCGTTTTGCGAGCAATCTCTTCGATGATGGTGATCTTTTCGGCGACTTTCTTCATCGCATCTACAGTGCGGTTCACAGCATCACCGCTAGCCTTGGCGTCTTCCGATGCCATAGAAGCAATCTTTTCGGTCTGGCGTGCATTGTCCGCGTTCTGCTTAACACTGGCTGACATTTGTTCAATCGCCGCAGTGCTCTCCTCAGCGGCCGCGGCCTGCTCGGCGGCTCCCTGAGACAGTTGCTGCGCGGTGGCGCTCATTTCTTGACTGCCGGAAGCTACGTTTGTCGAGGCGCCAGTTACCTCGTGCACGGTCTTGCGCAGGCTCTCCAGCATTTGGATCAATGCAATACCCAGCGAATCTTTGTCCGATAGCGCTTTTGCCTCCACGGTAAGATCCCCTTCGGCTATGCTGGCGGCTACCTCCGACAGCGCCCTGAGGTTTCCAACCATCTGGTTCAGCGCTGCCAGCATCTCTCCCAATTCATCTTTGGAGACAACGTTCATATGGTGGGACAAATCGCCGGCCGACACATAGCGGACGAACTGTACGGCCTCGGCAAGCGGTCTGGTCAAGCTCCTGATAACGAATATTGAGATTCCAATTGCGAGAAGAATACCGACCGAGACGCTAGTAATAATGCCGGTACGTGCGCCGCTAACCACTTGGATGATGGCTTTCGAGTCCTCCGCAGCAATGTTCTGGTTAAATGTCACCTCGGCCTCAGTCGCCTTTACGTATTCGTCTTCCACATCCTTTAGCCGGGTGGAAGCAAGCTCAAGTGCTTGCCTGTTTGTGGCCGCCGTGTTCAGTCTGCTAAGCCTTAGGACCTCATCGCCCAGTTTCCAAAACGCAGACCGTTCTGTCTGCATAACGGCGAAAAGGCGGCGGTCCTCATCATTGCTGAATAAGCCTTCGTATTTGGTGAAAAAGGCGTCAGTATGTGCGCGCATCTCGGTGATTTGCTTGTCGAGCTCGGCCATACGGCTGGCATCCGTGCTCACCGCGTGCAGGAGCACCAGCGAGTAGCCCGCTTTGACAGAGGCCTTGATTTCCGAAATGACGCTGACGCTCGGTAAAGAGTTCTCAGACACTTCGATGGAGGCTTTGTTAATGTTTGAGATTTGAGCGTAAGACAGTATTCCCAGGGCTGCAGTCAACATCGTGATTACGGCAAATCCGGCCGCAACGCGTGTCCCAATCTTCCAGTTGTTCATAAGGTACGACTTTTCTTTCTCATTTCTTCGTGACTCTTGAGCGTTTCTACTCTGCTTCGAAAGGACCGCCAGTAAGCGCCCCGCCTAGAGAGCTAGCGAGTTCCTTTCCCCTGACGGCGCGCAGTGCCCTTTTTACTTGTCACTTTCTAGTCGGCTAAAACTTGAAATAGTCTTAGCCCTAAAGCAAGGAATTCGACATTCTGCGCCGCCAGCAGGTATCTTTCAACGACTTGAAGTTGCCGGCGAACAGGCTCTATCCGCGGGTTCTTTCCGGTAATTGCTCTCTGCAAGTAATTCTCTGAGTGAGAAACTTCACTGTTCGGCTCTACTGAACAAATTATGAAAATTCTTAAATATGGCGTGTAGCATACGCCCGAGGAACGTCATCCATAACCTTGAACCACTTATCTCCGACTGCAATGACGAGGACATTTTGACACTACGAATTTTCGATAGAGCTGAGGAATTTCGGATCGAAATCTCGGGAAGGTTCTCTGCCTCTGCAGTGGCAGACGCAGCAACTGCCTGGAAACAGGCACTTAACGTCAACACTCCGAGGCGCATCAGCGTTGATATAACTGAAATGACTGGTTACGATCCGGCAGGCTGTGCGCTTTTGCGCGAAATGCAAAGGCATGGCACGCATATGGTTGCGGCAACGCCTCGCTCGCTGGTGTTTTTGGATCAGATATCGGCTCCGCAGCGTGTGCAAGGACCATCTTTAGTAACCAGGAAGGCCAAACCGGAAATTTCCACACAGCTGCGGCCTATCGCCGCGGGGCAATAAGCACCAACGTCTAATCGATAGATGAAGGAACCTGGAGCGGGTTCATGACATCCTATGGTGTCATGAGCCCGAATTTTGTTTATCACCCGACCCGCCGCGGTTTTCTAAGTACTCTTGCGGCGGCGTCCAGCGGGGCGGCGCTGTGGGCCCAGGACAACTCCCCCACGTTTTCAACCAGCGTCAAAGTCATCAACATCTTTGCGACGGTGCGCGACAAAGATGGCAAGATCATTCCGAATCTAACAAAAGACGACTTTACTTTATCTGAAGATGGCCGGCCCCAGGAAATCAAGTATTTCACGCAACAAACTGATCTTCCGCTGATTCTAGGGTTGCTGGTGGACACCAGCGGCAGCGAACGGCGTAATATCCCCACTGAGCGGGATGCCAGTTACAAATTTCTGGAGAAAGTGATGAGGCCTGAAAAGGACAAGGCTTTCCTCATTCACTTTGACCGGGAAGTGGAGCTATTGCAGGATCTGACGTCTTCCCGTCCGCGGTTGGAAAAGGCGCTGGATCTACTGCAGGTTGCGCAACCGCAGCAGCAGGCCGGCAACGGTAACGATCCCAATGGAGGCGGTGGGCAAAATGGCGGTGGCTATCCAGGCGGCGGTGGTGGAGGCGGTTGGGGCGGCGGTGGCATTGGCTTCCCACGCGGCGGTGGTATGGGATATCCCGGCGGGGGTGGCGGCGGCCGCAGAGGCGGCGGTCAACGGCAGGGCGGCCATGGCGGGACAGCCTTCTACGATGCGGTCTATCTCGCCTCGGATGACGTGCTGAAAACCCAGAAAGGCCGTAAAGCAATTATCATGCTGACCGATGGAGAGGATAACGGCAGCAAGGAAACCATCTTTTCCGCCATCGATTCTGCGCAGCGCTCCGACGTATTGGGCTACTCGATTCATATTGCCGATGAACAGGGCGGCGGTGGCTTCAGCATGGGAGGCGGCGGGCGGTATCCCCGCGGCGGCGGGGACCGTCCTGACGGTAAGAAGATACTCAAGCAGATCTCCAAAGCCACCGGTGGCGGGTATTTCGAGTTCAAGAAATCGCTCGACGACATCTACGCCCAGATTGATGAAGAGTTGCGCAACCAGTACAGCATCGGTTACACATCGGACAAAAAGGAAGGGGATGGAAGCTTCCGGAAGATTGAGCTTACGGTGAAGAAGAAGGGGCTTATTGTGCAGAGCCGGGATGGGTATTACTCGTAATATTTATTTACAGAACTTGGCCAATAACTTTTCCGATAACATCTCCTTCTGTTTCTATACACTCATTTAAAACGAACGCGCCAGTCATGGCTGCCACGCCGCTTAAGCTAAATGGGTGCAGCCTGTCCGGCAAAGTCTTGCCACTCTAGTCGATGATTTCGAACGCCACGGAAACGATACCGCCATCGTTTCTACTCGTGGCGTGCGTGAACATCGCACCTCGTATCGCCAACTCGCGCACCTGTCGCGCCGTTTCGCGGCCGAACTCGTAAACCGCAATATCAACAAAGGCGACCGCGTCATCCTGTGGGGCGAAAACTCCGCCGAATGGGTTGCCGCTTTCTTCGGCTGCATCTTACGCGGCGTGTTGCCGGTGCCTTTAGACGCCGCCGGCAGCCTCGCTTTCGCCAAACGCGTCATGACCGATGTTTCGCCGCGCCTCCTGGTTGGCGACGACCACAAACTCCAGCAAATTTCCGGTGAACGTCTTCCCTTCTCCCATTTCGAAACCGAGCTAACCTGGCAAACCGCGCAAGCTTTGTCAGGCCTGCAACCCTCCGACCCCTTACAAATCGTCTTCACCTCCGGAACCACCGGCGAACCCAAAGGCATCGTTCATACCCACGGCAACGTTCTTGCCAGCCTCGAACCTATCGAGCGCGAAATGCAAAAGTATATGAAGTTCGAACGGCCCTTCCATCCCATCCGCATCCTGCATACATTGCCGCTAAGCCACGTCTTCGGTCAGTTCATGGGCCTGTGGACGCCGCCGTTGCTGGCCGCCGAGCTGCACTATGAGAACCGCCTGGTTGCGCATGAACTCGTCGCCCGCATCCATCGTCAGCGCATCTCGGTGCTGGCGGCCGTTCCCCGGGTGTTGGATCTGATGCAGGCCCACGCGCTGGAACACTTTCCCAATCTGCGCGCGCGCGTCGAAGCTGCATCCAACATGAACGCCTGGCAACGCTGGTGGCATTTCCGCGACGCTCACCGCGCGCTCGGCTTGAAGTTCTGGGCTTTCGTCTGCGGCGGCGCATCGCTGTCGCCCAACGGTGAACAGTTCTGGACGCGGCTGGGCTTCGTCGTCGTTCAAGGCTACGGCATGACCGAAACTACCGCGCTGGTGAGCCTCAATCACCCGTTCCATGCCGCCAGCGGAACCATTGGCCGCGTTCTTCCGGGCCGCGAAGTGAAGCTAAGTGACGACGGCGAGGTCCTGGTCCGCGGCAGCACCATCGCCAACGCAACCTGGCAGCGCGGCCAAATCGAGCAACAGGACTCGGAATGGCTCGCTACGGGCGATCTGGCCGAATTCGATGCCGCTGGCAATCTCAAATTTCGCGGGCGCAAGAAAGACGTTATCGTCACGGCCGCCGGTCTCAACATCTATCCGGAAGATCTCGAAGCCGCTCTAAACCGGCAGCCTGGAGTTAAAGCCAGCGCCGTCATCGAAGCCCAACAGGACACCGGTGCCGAGCCGCTGGCGATGTTACTACTCGCGCCTGATGCGGACGCGCCCTCCATCGTCGCGGCCGCCAATGCCGAGCTAGCCGAATTTCAGCAACTGCGCCGCTGGCAAGTGTGGCCGCAAGCGGACTTCCCGCGCACCTCAACCGGCAAAATTCTGAAGCGCGAATTAGCGCTGCAAAGCCACAAAGTCAGCAGCGGCGAAGAACTGAATCTCGACAGTCTGGGCCGCGTTGAACTGCAGGCGCAGGTGGAACAGCAGTTCGGCGTAAGCCTTAGCGACGAAGCTCTGCAGACCGTTAGAACCCGCGCGGATGTGGATGCACTGGTCCGGCGAGGCGACGTGGCGCCGCCGCAGCAGCCGCATAGGTATCCCCATTGGCCCTGGAATCCGTTCATGCAGGCAGTCCGCGCGCTCTTCATTGAGATCGTAGCCATGCCCATTCTGCGTTTCCTCGCTAAGCCAAAGCTGCGACGCGTGCCAGCCGAATGGCCGCACGGCCCGGTGCTGATCGTCTGCAACCACATCACCTCGTACGATGCGCCTTTCGTGCTCTTCGCCCTGCCTTGGCATTTGCGTCACCGCGTCGCCATCGCCATGTCGGGCGAAATGATGCTCGATTACCGCCGTGGCCGCAATCAAGGCAACTGGTTTTTGAATCTGCTGGCGCCCATCGCTTATTTGCTTATTACAGGCCTGTTTAATGTTTTTCCTTTGCCGCGTTCCGCCGGATTCCGCGACAGCTTCCGGCACGCTGGCGAGGCCATTGACCGCGGCTACTGTGTTCTGGTCTTCCCCGAAGGCCATCGTTCTGAAGACGGCAAGCCACAGCCGTTTCGAGCCGGCTCGGGGCTCCTTTGGAAACAGCTGGGTACGGCTTCCCTGCCCGTGCGGATCGATGGTTTAGGCGAACTCAAGACCTCCGGCCGACGCTGGTTCCGCAGCGGCAAAATCTCCGTGACGGTGGGCGACCTGCTGGCGGCTGATACCGCCGCGAGTCCAGAGGAACTTACCGAGCGGCTGCGCGCGGCAGTATTTGGGGCCGAGAAACCAAGCCAATCTATAACGAAAACTTAGAATGGAGCATGATCTGAGACTTTCTTATCGACCCCGGCTTTCGAGTGCATGCAGCCGGGCGTCCATCACGAGCACTCGGCGTTTTCTCGACCGCCCGCGACTGCCAGAGTAGAGCCAGCAAATTCAGCATCACAGGCACGCCGATTACGAAGCAAAGCTGTGTGGGCCTATCTGCACTCTGACAGAACAGCCTATGTTTGTTAAGGCTTGAGCCACGATTTCCAACGGTTCCATTTCGCGGTTCGGCGGATTCAGGATGGGCGCGCGAACGGTCGAAGCGGACCTCCCTCAGATTCGTCGAGTCGCGCTATTTGCAGCCTCGAAACCCAACCACCCTATAATTGGATCATGAATCGCAACGAGTGGAGTCGAATTCACGGCAACGACCCGGTTCGAACCCAGATCCATTACGCACGCCAAAGTTTAATCACTCCTGAGATGGAGTTCGTCGCGCAGCGTGAGGGTTTGGAGTCCGAATTGATTCGCTCCGAAGTTGCCCGCGGCCGCATGATCATTCCGGCGAACGTGCATCACGACACGCTGGAGCCCATGTGCATCGGCGTCGAATCCAAATGCAAGATCAACGCCAACATTGGCAATTCTTCCATAACGTCCAATATCGACGAAGAGTTAGCCAAACTGCAGTACGCGGTTAAGTTCGGCGCCGACACCGTGATGGATCTGTCTACCGGCGGCGATATTCCGGCCATTCGCAAGGCGATCATCAAAGCCTCGCCGGTACCTATCGGCACAGTTCCCATCTACGAAGCCCTTAGTCGTGTGCGACGCGTGGAAGATCTAAATCTTGAAGTGATGCTTGAAGTAATTGAAGAGCAGGCTGAGCAGGGCGTCGATTACATGACCATCCACGCTGGCGTGCTGGTCCAATACATTCCCCTTACCAGTAAGCGCGTTACCGGCATTGTAAGCCGTGGAGGCGCCATTCTCGCCGAGTGGATGGTGAAAAATCATAAGCAAAACTTCCTTTATGAGAACTTCGACGCCATCTCGAAGATTTTACGCAAGCACGATGTCAGTTACTCGCTCGGCGACGGCCTGCGCCCCGGTTGTCTGGCTGATGCCAGCGATGCCGCCCAGTTTGCCGAACTCAGAACTTTGGGCGAACTGACCAAGAAGGCCTGGCAGGACGATGTTCAAGTAATGATTGAAGGTCCTGGCCATATCCCATTGGATCAAATAGCTTTACAAGTTGAAAAAGAGCGCGAACTTTGCTATGACGCGCCGTTCTATACGCTGGGCCCGCTGGTTACTGATATCGCTCCCGGCTACGATCACATTACCTCCGCCATCGGAGCCGCCATGATCGGCTGGCACGGAGCCTCAATGCTTTGTTATGTCACGCCTAAGGAGCATCTGGGCCTTCCGAACCGCGAAGATGTAAAGCAAGGCATCATTGCTTACAAAATCGCTGCTCACGCGGCTGATGTAGCACGCCACCGCAAGGGTGCACGCGACCGCGATGATGAACTTTCCCGGGCCCGTTTTACCTTCGACTGGCGCAAGCAGTTTGCTTTATCGCTCGACCCCGAAACCGCCGAAGCGATGCACGATGAAACGCTGCCGGAAGATGGCTTTAAAGACGCCGCCTTCTGCTCCATGTGCGGGCCTAAGTTTTGCAGCATGAACCACTCCGCCAAAACGCAGGAGTTTACCGAAGCCGACGCCAACGCCGTGCTCGCCTCGGACCCGCTAGTGAAGCTCTCCTAGGGACAGGCTTTTAATCCTTCTGTTTCGACTCGCTCAACGTTCGGCGGAGAATGGGGAGCGTCGCTAAGTCCTTGTCGCCGGCCAGCTTCTCTTTCAAATCGATCAAAGTCTCGAGCCGAAGTACGCGGATCGCTTGTTCATCCCCAATCCTCAACTGCCTCGATAGAGGCAACAATGACTCATAGCCTAGACGATCGCCGATGTTTGTAAGCAGGTCTAGCGGGCCGTATTTGGTTACCAAGTTCAAATGGCCGCTGCCCGTGAGATTGCTGACGTTTGGACGCAATTTACGGTCGGGCTGCATACGGAATATAGCGTCCAACGAATCCAAGGCCGACGATACTCTGTCGATATTCGCCGGGGCTTGCGAGAAAACGATATCAACATCGAAGGTATGAACCGGAGCCCCCTGCAAAACGGCGGCAAGTCCACCAACGAGAATAAAGTCCACGCGTTCTTCCATCAGTGAACGCAAAATGGCTAATAGACTAGATTCCATTCAGGTCTTGAATCGCCCGAATTTCGTTGATCCTCTTATCCAAAAACCGCAGACGCTCTTCGGGGGTTAATGACAGCATCCAGCGAATCAGCGTCAGGTCGACGCCTTCGGCATCATAGTCATCCAGCTTTCCACCCGCCTCATCCTCTTCCTCAATGTTCAAACTCAGACCTCAACCGTCTCCAGTTTCACCTGCGCGTAGCGGCCCGCTACGTAGCTATCGAGCAAATCGCGAAATTCGGCGACAATATGATCGCCGCGCAGCGTTGTCGCCAGCTTGCCATCGATATAAACCGGCGCCACCGGGCTTTCAAACGTCCCTGGCAGCGAAATCCCGATATCGGCGTGCTTCGATTCGCCGGGCCCATTCACGATGCAGCCCATCACCGCCACCTTCATCTCTTCCACGCCGGTGTACTTCTCACGCCACACCACCATCTGCTCGCGCAGATAGTTCTGAATCTGGTCGGCCATGTCCTGGAAAAAGGTGCTGGTGGTGCGGCCGCAACCGGGGCACGCTGCTACTTGCGGCGTGAAACTGCGCAGGTTCAACGCTTGCAGCACCTGCTGCGAAACAATCACTTCCTCGGTGCGGTCGCCGTTAGGCAGGGGTGTCAGCGAAGCACGGATTGTATCGCCAATTCCCTGCTGCAGCAGTACGGAAAGCGCAGCCGTCGTCGCCACAACTCCCTTTGATCCCAGTCCCGCTTCGGTCAGTCCCACATGCAGCGCATAGTCGCAGCGGGCAGCGAGTTTCTCATACACGTCCACCACGTCTTGAACATTGCTTACCTTGGCGCTGAGAATGATTTTGTCGCGGCCCAATCCATGCCGCTCCGCTGCCGCCGCGCTGCGCAGCGCACTTTCGACAATCGCCCGGCGCGTTACTTCCATCGCGTCCAGCGGTTCGGCCAGCTTGTTGTTGTCATCCATCATCTGGGTCAGCAGGACAGAATCCAGCGATCCCCAGTTGACGCCGATGCGCACGGGCTTGTCGTACTCGACAGCCGCTTCGATCATGACGCGAAAGTTGTCGTCGACTTTCCGGCCGATGTTCACATTACCAGGATTGATGCGGTACTTCGCCAAAGCTCGCGCGCATTCGGGATACTTCTTCAGCAGGAGATGCCCGTTGTAATGGAAGTCGCCAATAATGGGCACCGTGACGCCGAACGACCGCAGGGTTTGCACGATGGTCGGGACTGCCTGCGCGGCTTCGTCGGTATTGACCGTGACTCGGACCAGTTCGGAACCGGCGCGCGCCAGCGCCATAATCTGGTTAACTGTGGATGCTGAGTCCGCCGTGTCGGTGTTCGTCATGGACTGCACCACGATAGGATGACCACCGCCGACCATGACTCCTCCGACGTTGACACCGACTGACTTACGACGAGCTAGAACTGGCATTAGGACTTCATTTTAACAACCTTCCGCCAGCCGCAAATAAGTACTGTTATGGCGCTGAGATTGAGGCTGAACAGTACTACCGGACCTACTACCTAACGCTTAATTTGTTATAGTCCATTTACCTACGTAGCTAATAGGAAAAAGAGGACTATGAAGCGATCTAAGCACTTAAAGATAGCGGCAGCATCGGCAGTATTACTGCTATTCACCTTGCCCGCATCTTCCCAAATAAAGAACAGAATTCATATCACGATTCCGGCCTCGAGCACGGAAATCACGAGTGATATCGGGCTAAACGCGCACACCAGCATCCAGATGGCGTTGACCCCGCACCAACTGAATGGCGCAACAGCCCAACCTGCTGAATTGCCCCCATTTGCCGGCTATTTGTTTGAGACTCCAGCGTCTGCCGCCTGTGTCTACCACCTTGCGTCGCCGCGCGTTCCCGGATGTAACCCGAATCTGACCACGGTCGATGTGACGGGAGGCAGCAAAGCCATCGCAATTGTCGATGCCTATGACGATCCGAATGCCGCTGCGGACCTCGCCTTTTTTTCGGCCCAATTCGGCTTGCCCAAACCGAACTTTAGCGTAGTTTACGCCTCTACCAAACCAGCTATCGATCCAACCGGCGGATGGGAAGTAGAAGAGTCTCTCGACATCGAGTGGGCGCATGCGATGGCGCCGAGCGCAAAGATCTTTCTGGTCGAAGCCAAAACCAATAGCTTTGCCAACTTGTTGGCGGCCGTTCAGGTGGCCAGCGA
The DNA here is from genome assembly GCA_003163855.1 of Bryobacterales bacterium. Classification (GTDB taxonomy): domain Bacteria; phylum Acidobacteriota; class Terriglobia; order Bryobacterales; family Bryobacteraceae; genus Bog-105. The sequence continues at coordinate 39,598 of PLRJ01000068.1, forward strand.
GATTGTCGCCTTTGCCGGCGGCGGTGAAGTTTCAATGAGTTGGGGCGGCAGCGAGTTTGCACAGGAGACCGAATACGATTCGTACTTCACTACTCCGGGCGTGGTGTATACCGCGTCGGCTGGCGATTCTCCTGGTGTCATCTGGCCCGGTGCTTCGCCTAACGTTGTGGCAGCAGGCGGCACCAGTCTCTCCCGTGACCTGCTGACGGGCATGCTCATAAGTGAGAACACCTGGCAGGATGCGGGTAGCGGCTTCAGTGATTTTGAATCGCGCCCTAAGTTCCAAAAGTCCATCGAGAGCATTGTAGGACCTTCCCGCGGAGTTCCCGATATGTCTTTCGATTCAAACCCGAATACTGGGGTGTGGGTCTGGGATAGCAACCCCATTCCAACCGCAGCAGACGCGGGCTGGTATGTTGTGGGTGGAACCAGCGTCGCCGCTCCGTCGCTGGCCGGCATCATCAACCTTTCAGGTCAGTTCAGCGCAACCAGTAAGGATGAAAACACCCTCATCTACAAAAGCGCCGCTGCCGGGGTTGGCTTTAAAGACGTCACGTACGGGAACTGCGGTCTCAACATTTCTGAGTTCACCATGCCCGGCTGGGATTTCTGCACCGGTGTCGGCAGTCCTCGCGGATTGAACGGTAAATAGCAGTTCAGTAGAGCAACGGCCCGGCCTCCGCATCCACACTGGCAAGAAATGCCGCCAGTGCTTGCATGCGGGGCCGGGCAAGTTCTTGAGTCTCTGGTAGTTTAATTTTCGGAGGCAGATCTGCCAACGCCTGCCGCAGCGACTGTGCCGCGGAGGTAAAGTCTGCAAAGCGCGTATCGCGCCCTACCTTACAGACAGTCCGCAAAATCCCAACCGCTCCGAGTTGCTCCAGGATATCGGCATCGCGAAGAATGGTTCCTTCCAGGGTTTGCGGTTCATAAGCCGGCTGATGCGTGCGGATAGCTTCCACCACGGCGGGAATTTTATGCGCCGGGAATCCCATGGCCGCCAGCAGATCGGGCGTTTTCTCCATCGCGTAACTGGTGTTGTTCCATCGCTTCAATTGCTCAAGATCTTCCGGCCTGTGACCCGTGAAAACACCAAGGTCGTGAAGCCACACGGCGGCATAAACAACGTCCTCGTCGTATTCCATAGCTCGGCCAATCTGTTGCGTTAGCGCATAGAGACGTGGCTGGTGCCCGAATTTTTCGCGCGGTTTTGCCTGTGCTTCGATGTAGTCGGCGAGCGTTTGTCGAAATGACATAGCGGCCTACAGCTTGATTCCCGGCCAGCGCCGGTCAACCGTGGCTAGCGGGGGAAAATCGGTCGCGGGTTCCGTCTGATACCAATAGCCGACCGAGTAGAAACAATCGGCCCTGTCATTAGCATGACCGTGCTCAATGGTGTGCTTCAAGTAAGAAGTAAAAGCGACCGGATTGTCGGCGTGCCATCGATAGACGCAATAGCGCCCGCCCGCCAGTTCACCGGTAGTCGATATGAACGGCGCGCCATTGTATAGATGGGCAAACGGAATACTCGCGAAGTCCCAGGCGCCGCAGATGTAGTCCTCGGTGCCTGTGCCCGTGATGGCTGGGGATGCCGGATCGTCAATAAAGATCATCTCGTCGCCTTCTCCGAACCAGCCATCGTGATTCTGCACGACGCCCAGCGTTACACCCATCATGTGACCGCGTCCGCGTGTCTCAAAGAACACGTAGTTGTTGGCTCCGTCTTTGTTGATCTCGGCTTGCCCGTCAGGCGGCTTAATGGCCTGGTTCGGCGCCGCCTGCCGGTATTGCGCATGAAAGTAAAGCGCGTTGTCCGGCAGCGAGGGAACAAGTTGATAATCGATGTTGGAATAAAACGAATCTACCGGCTGACTGCCCTGGTTAGTAACCGTTATGCGCGCCGAGCGTTTGAATGGCATCGCAAAATAACAGTTCAGCGCCTTCACCGACGAGCAGTTCAAGAATGCCGATTGATAGGTGAAGTACTCACCGAGGTTGAGACCGAAAAAGTCTCCAATAGGAACTTCGACACTAGGCTTCGCCGCACCGTCCCAAAAGATGGATAGCACTAATTCTTTCAAGTGATGCCGGCTGCGCGCATTGATGGTAAACCAGATGTGCGTGACGATGCCCGGGCCCGTAGCTTGAAAAACCTGTAGTGTCTCGCCCGGCGAGATATGCCAGAAATCGCGGTTACCTCCCGTTGTATCGAAGCTCGATTGCTTCAGAGTTTTGTAATTCTGCAACAGCGCGTAACTGGGAAGAGCAGGCGGCGTGATGTTAGTAGACGCGGTTTGCGCTACTGCCTGGCCGGAAGCAAGCAGAGCAGCAGCTCCGGGTAACGAGGTGATGAAGTTTCGTCGACGAGGCGAATCGAACATGCCGACTATCATACGACCTGAACTTCTTAGTATGTGAGTTGGTTTATGTTGAGGGCCCGACGGGTTCGGACCCTCAACCTCGGAGGTAAGGACAACGACACGGATGTGCCGCTGTGCCTTTGATTAGGTTAACTATAACTTGGCATGCGCCTGAACTACAAGCCTTGGTTGACGAAAAATCATCCTAAAGTTGAGGCATTGGCCCCGGTAAACACCTCTTAGTTTTGAGAGGCGGGTCGATCTCGCCCTTTGGTTCTATGACTCCAGTACTTTTGTTAGGCCGATGTTATCGCTTTGGACTACCATCACTACTCGGTAGCGCAACCGGCCTGAGCCAGACACCCAGCAGCTTGCGGTTCCATACCACTCCGCTTCGCGCCCGTTCCTCGAGGGTTGAAAACGTGTAGTCGTAGAGCATCGCTCGAATGTAATGTGGCGCACCGCTAGACGGCGATCGGTCAAGCAAAGCCAACACGGTACGATCGTTGAGCAGCAGGCGGTAAACGAGTCCAGCTACCCAGGGATTACTGCGGTAATTGCCGAGCGCGGCAAACCACATCTGCCAATCTAAGCGAGGTTGATAGGGAGCCACCAACGGCAAGCCCCGATGCAGATCACCCGGTTTAAAGCGAAAGGAATATTCCGTCCAGGTAGTCTGATCGTCTGAGCCCTCCAGTACGATCTCCGGTCTTGTAGTCGTCATCACCGCGAATAATCCGTATGAGTTTACAATTTCAAACGGCTCGGTCCACGAAGTAATGCTGCGCAACGGAGTTAGGCGAGAAGGCCAAAGCATTGTTATAACTTCTATCGCGCCCAGAGCCATGAGCGCCCCCAAGCTCGCGTTTCCCAGCCGCACGGCGCTGGGGTGCGGGGCGCCACTTCTTGGTGGGAAGCCCCGAAGCAGCATCCCTTGAATGGGTAAGTAAGTGGAGTCATCGAAAATCCAGATACAAAGTGACAGTGTTAGTAAGTTGAAAAATGCATAGTTACCGGTAAGTAAGATTAGAACTTGCAACAAAATGAAAAGGATCCCGGCCAGATAGCGAAAGCGGCGTGGGCAGAACAACAGGAAAGGCGCCGCGAGTTCGATGACTAAGGTCGCCGCTGTCATTGAGTCCAGCAGCCATGTCGGTGCGCGATAAAAGTAGTAGGCGAGCGGTGTGGGCAGCGGTTGCGTCATGAAGTGAAACCGCAGTGCGTGCAGGTTTCTCCAGTTGGGATCGTGCGAGATCAGTTTCACTACGCCCGATTCGAACATCAGTCGAAACAGGAGGAACCGATAAGCCCAGATGAGCCAAGGGACGCCCGCGAACAGCGCCAGGAAGCCGCACTCCAAGAGCAAGGCGTCCCATTGAAAGCCGGTGAAAGGCTGCCCTGCCGCCACCAAACTCAAATATAGGATGTAGCAAGCGGCAGCGGAAGCGCGCGAAAAGAGGCCCGCCACCATCAGCAGCGAAGTTAAGCAGCCGACAACGCAAGCGCCACTAAGGGCCATGTCGCCGGCATTGAACCAGAACACCGACGGCACATAGTAAAAAGCTTTAACGCCGAAAGCGGCCCGGATAGCCGCCAGCGACTCTGCCGCTGGAGCTACACCATGCGACCCGAGCAATCCAGCAACTTGCGGCCAAAGCGAAGCAAAAGCTGCGAGATAGACCAGCCCCAGCAAGCGCAAGAAAAGCGATTCGGTTAATTGATGCGCAGGAGGCTGGCGTATTTTACGCCAAAGATTGTTGAAGACCGGAGGGACATTCATCTCATTCAATCGTAGGCGGTGCGCAGCTTCGCAGCTCGGTTGCTATGGTATGTTGCAGAAGAGTGGCGCGGTAGCCAAGCGGTAAGGCAGAGGTCTGCAAAACCTTTATTCGGCGGTTCGATTCCGCCCCGCGCCTCCAAAATTCAACTCCAGCGGCCTTCCCCACTGGCATCAGCATCACGTGTTTTCTTTTCTTGGCGTCTTGGGGCCTTTGCGGGCGATTTCTTTTTCCATCCCGCACAATCCCTGAAGCCAATAGCAGATAATAATTGTTCCTTCCGCGTTTGAAGACCTTGGTGATCTTTATTATGCGAAAACTCGTCTGCTTTCTCCTCTTCTGTAACCTTTGCTGCGTGCTCGCCAACGAGCCCGAAAAGCCCGCAGCCCCCAAAACTCTTTCCCTAAAGCCCGAACGCGTCATCGACTTCGATACCGACGAAGGCACATGGCTCTCGCTCGATGTTTCTCCGGATGGAAAGACAATCGTCTTCGAAATGTTGGGAGATCTCTACACTGTTCCCATCACCGGCGGCGATGCCAAGCCTTTGTTAACCGGAATGGCGATGGAAACCCAGCCTCGTTTTTCTCCCAACGGCAAAGAGATCGCCTTCCTCAGCGACCGCGATGGCGGCGAAAATCTGTGGGTAATTGATGCCGACGGCACTCACCCGCGCAAGTTAAGCGACGAGCGCCGAACTGAATTTGTTTCCCCCGCCTGGACACCCGACGGTCAGTTTGTAGTCGTCTCCAAGTCAGGCTCAAACCTGGGAGCGAACGAGCTCTGGATGTATCACCGAGACGGCGCCGGCCCTGGTACGCAGATGACAAAGTCGAAGACCAAGCCCGATGCGCCGCGCGATGACTGGAATAACGACCTGGGCGCATGCTTCTCGCCTGACGGCAAATTCGTTTACTTTGCTCGCCGAAAGCGCAACTTCAGCTACAACGTTACTTTCCCGCTTTGGCAACTCGTCCGGCGCAACCTGGTGAGTGGCGACGAAGACACCATCACCAACCTGGCTGGCAGCGCCTTTCGCCCGCTTGTTTCTCCGAATGGCCAGTATCTGGTGTATGGCACCCGATATGAGCAGCAAACCGCGCTGCGAGTTCGAAATCTCACCACCGGGGACGACCGTTGGCTGGCATCGTCAGTCCAGCACGACGATCAGGAGTCGCGCGCCACACGCGACTTACTGCCAGGCTATGCCTTCACTCCGGATAGCAGTTCGCTGGTGCTAAATTATGGCGGGCACCTCTGGAACTTGCCTGTAAGCGGCACGCAAAAGGACGCCAGACAAATCGCCTTCAAAGCGCACGTTCATTTAGACATTGGCCCTTTACTGAAGTTTCCTGGCCGCGTGGACGACAGCAAAAGCGTTCGTTCCCGACTGATCATGGAGCCGGCCTGGTCGCCTGACGGCAAACAGGTCGTCTTCTCTTCTTTCGGTCACCTGTATAAAGCGGATCGCGATGGCGCCAACGTGGCGCGGCTGACCACTCTTGAAGAAGGCGAATACGAACCTTCGTGGTCGGCGGATGGCCAGAAGATTGTTTACGTTACCTGGTCATCGGCTGGCGGCGCTATCAAGACTGTGCCAATTGCGGGCGGTACGCCTGCAACCCTCAGCACCACTCCCGCCTTCTATCGCAATCCGGTTTTTTCACCCGACGGCAAGGACGTCTATGCGCTTCATCTGTCCACCAACCAAAGGTTCGAAATGGAATCGGAGTTTGGACGGCCACAGGGCGGACTCGACCTCATCAGCTTGCCCGCGGGCGGCGGCGATTGGCATATCATCCTGCCTTCCCGAGGCACTGGCAGGCCTCACTTCGGCCCGGAGAAGGATCGCATTTACCTCTATGGACCAGCCGGCCTGTTATCCGTACGCAGCGATGGCAGCGATCAACGCACTCTGCTAAAGGTTGTTGGTTCGAATGCGGACGGCGCTCCTGAGCCTCCTCCTGCAACCGATGTTCGCCTGAACCCCAAAGGCGACATGGCGCTGGTCATGCTCAATCGTGAATTGTGGCTGGTTCCCGTGCCACACATCGGAGGTACGGCTACCGTTGACCTGGGCAAACCTGGCATCGCGATTAAGCGCCTGACTTTGATTGGCGCCGATTCTCTTGATTGGGGAAGTAATGGCCGGGAAATTCATTGGTCCGTAGGCGCAACAGCATTTAGTACCGCAACCGACTCTGTGGCATTGAAGGTTGGAGAAGCCGCTAAGAACGCCAGTGACATCCAGCCTCAAAAAACCGATTTCATCATTGAAGTTCCCAGGGCCAAACCCTCCGGCACCATCGTTCTCAGGGGAGGCACCGCCATCACCATGCACGGTGATGAAGTGATTCCCAACGCCGATATCGTCATAACTGACAATCGAATCACTGCTATCGGCAAGCACGGCCAGGTGACTCTACCTTCCGGCGCGGCCGTTAAAGATATTCGCGGAACAACAGTGATGCCCGGCTTAACCGACATCCATGCGCACTGGATGGAAGTCCGGCACAATGTTTTGGATATGAATGCGTGGCCCATGCTGGTGAATCTCGCCTACGGAGTCACCTCCGGCCGAGATCCCCAGACTTCCACCAACGACATGTTCGCTTATCAGGACCTTATAGACGCCGGAGTGATTCCTGGACCTCGCGCCTACAGCACTGGGCCGGGCATCTTCTCGTACACCGACTTTAAGACTGCGGAAGAAGCGAAACATTATGTCGATTGGTATGCCACTTATTACCGAACCAATACCATCAAGTCCTACACGGTCGGAAATCGGCAGCAGCGTCAGTGGGTGATTGAAGCCTCAAAGGCCCTCCACTTGATGCCCACTACCGAAGGGGCGCTCGATCTGAAACTCGACATGACGCACGTTATTGATGGCTTCAGCGGCAGCGAGCACGCGCTCCCGATTGTGCCGCTCTATCGCGATGTGGTGGAACTTTTTGCGCGCAGTGGGGTCACTTATACGCCCACTCTCCTTGTCGCCTATGGTGGCCCATGGGCTGAAAACACCTTCTTCGAAGAGAAAGACTGGTATAACGATCCAAAACTGCGGCGTTTCTTCCCTCCGAATGAATTGTGGTTACGAACGTCTCGCCGGCCCTGGTTCCAGGAGCGCGAACAGATCTATCCGAAATTGGCTGCGGGGGCGGGAAAAATTCTGGCTGCGGGTGGCAACGTCGGTCTTGGTGGACATGGGCAGTTTCAGGGATTGCAGTGTCACTGGGAAATGTGGGCGCTGGCGTCAGGCGGCATCGCTCCTCACGATGTTCTTAGAATCGCAACCATCAATGGAGCGCGCGCACTAGGTCTCGATCAGGATCTTGGCAGCCTCGAAGTTGGCAAACTCGCCGACTTACTCGTTCTCGATAAGAATCCTCTCGATGACATTCGCAATACCAATACCATCCGCTACGTGATGAAAAATGGCGAACTATATGACGGCAATACGCTCAATAAGGTCTTGCCGACGCCCTCCAACTTGCCCGCACTTTGGTGGTGGAACGACCGTCCGGATGGCGCGCCGCTGCCCGCAACAAAGGGGACCAACTAGCCGCTTATGTCACAGTTTTCCCGTCGCCAATGGATTTCAGGCGTTTTCGGTGGAGCAATCGCCGCGCAAATCGCCACCGCCGATACTCCGAACGCAGATGATCTGGCCGGTCTTTCGCTAAAACAAGCCTCCGATCAAATACACTCGAAGAAACTCTCTCCGGTAGAACTGACTGAGGCCTGTCTCGCCCGCATCAAAACTTACAATCCTAAAGTAAATGCGTGGATTACCGTCATGCGCGAACAGGCGCTGGCGCAGGCGAAGGAACTTGAAAAAGAGCAGGCTGCGGGGCATTTTCGCAGCCCTCTGCATGGCATTCCTATCGGTTTAAAAGACACCATAGATACCCAGGGTGTTCGCACCACAGCCGCCAGCGCCATTTACGAATATCGCTTCGCACCTGAAGACGCCGAGGTGGTGCGCAAGCTGAAAGCTGCCGGAGCCATCCTGCTGGGCAAGTGCAACATGCACGAATTCGATGCCGGACCGACCTCCGCCGTCAGCTACTGGGGACCGGTTCGGAATCCCTGGAACCTCGAGCGCGTTCCCGGAGGCCCTTCCGGTGGATCCGCAGCGGCCTTGGCTATGAACAACTGTTTTGCTGCCTTGGGAACCGACGCCAGCGGCGGTATTCGCGTGCCTGCGGCTTATTGCGGAGTGGTTGGGTTCACGCCAACCTACGGACGAGTCAGCATTCGTGGCATCGTGCCTTTCGCATGGTCGCTCGATCACTGTGGCCCCATGACTCGCACGGTAGAGGATGCCGCCCTGGTGCTGCAGCAGATTGCCGGCTACGATCAGAACGACATCGACAGCGTCGACCGTCCTGTGCCCGATTATTCTGCCGCTATCGGGGCTCCTGTCAAACCATTCCGCCTGGGCATGGCGGCGCAGTTCTTCGATCATCTGGACGAAGAAGTGGCCCGCGCAATGGACGAAGCCATCACTCTCCTGAGCAAAATGACTAGTGGAATACATGAAGTCAGGCTGCCCTCGCTCCTGCGCGCCGGTGTTAATGCCGAAATTGCCGCGTATCACGAAGATGTGAAAGGAGTAAACGGCGGCGGTTACGAACCTGCGACAGCGCGCGTGTTTCCGGCGACAGCCGACTCCGCCAAGGCAGTGGATTACATCCGCGGCTGGCGCGAATTACAGCTGGTCCGGCGCACCGTGGACGAAGATGTTTTTCAAAAGCAGGGTATCGACCTGCTGATCGCTCCCACGGTGAGGCGAATGCCTCCGACAATCGAGGAGTCACTGGTTGCGCCTGCCACTGGCGGCGGCCGTGGCGGAGCGGGCGCCAGTACTGGCGGCGGAACGGCAACTCCGGCTACACCAGGTGGCGGTAATGCAACATCGCGCACCCAACCCGATCTCGATGAAAACACCCGCCCCTTTAACGGCTATGGATTGCCAGTCATCAGCCTGCCGTGCGGCTTTTCTAAAGACGGCATGCCCATAGGCCTTCAAATCTGCGGACCAAGGTTCAGCGAGGTCAGTGTCCTTGCGCTGGCTTACGCTTATCAGCAAGCCACCGAGTGGAACAAACGCAAACCAACCCTTCAACCCGACACGAAAGTGCCCACGCTCTCGAAAGCCGCGTCGGAACAGACCGGAGGATAAACGCCATGACCGATCTGTCCGCACTCACTCTGAAGCAGGCTTCCGCCATGATTCGCGCGAAAAAAGTTTCGCCCGTCGAGTTGACTGAGGCTTGCCTTGCCAGCATCAAGACCTTCAATCCGAAAACCAACGCCTGGATCACGGTCATGCGTGAGCAAGCATTGGCGCAGGCACATGCGCTTGAAAAGGAGCAAGCGGCCGGACACTTCCGTAGCCCCTTGCACGGAATTCCCATTGGCTTGAAAGACAATATCGATGCCGCTGGAGTTCGCACCACCGCAGGCAGCAAGACGCTTGAGGGCAACGTCCCTTTGAACGATGCCGAGGTCACTCGCCGCCTCCGAGCCGCCGGCGCAGTCCTTATCGGCAAGTGCAACATGCACATCTTCGCTCAGGGAGCCACTTCTGCCGTCAGTTATTTTGGCCCTGTGCGCAACCCCTGGGACTTGGCCGCCATCGCCGGCGGATCATCCGGTGGGTCTGCCGCTGCCGTAGCCATGGACAACTGCTATGCAGCGCTCGGGACCGATACCGGCGGCTCCATTCGAACCCCATCCGCCATGTGCGGCGTGGTAGGTTTCAAGGCCACTTACGGACGAGTCAGCATTCGAGGAATCATTCCGCTCACCTGGTCTCTCGATCACTGCGGGCCCATCGCCAGAACCGTCGAAGATGCGGCACTCGTACTGCAGCAGATAGCCGGATACGATCACCTCGATCTGCAGAGCATCGATTATCCTGTTCCGGATTATTCCACCGCCATTGGAGGCCCCGTCTCGCAATTCCGGATTGGTATCCCGCCCATGTTCTACGACGGGCTCGACACGGAGATTGGGCAGGCGATGGAGGCAGCGATCAGTGTACTCGCCCGCCTGACCAAGGGATCCTGCGAGATTCAGATGCCAAACGTTCTAGGTACCGGCGCAGGCAGCGAAGGCGCCGTTTTCCGCGAAGAACTGGGAAATAGTTTCGTCAGTCCTGAAGGCGCCCCGACTGGCCTTGGTGGGGGCAACGGTGGCGGCGGTCAGCGCGCCGTGGATTACATCAAGGAGTGGCGCCAATTACGCTTGATGCGCCGCACTGTGGACGCGGACGTCTTCCAGAAGCAAAACATCGATCTGCTGGTAACGCCGACCATTCGCCACTTGCCGTGGACGATAGAAGAAGAACTTGGCCGCCTGGCCAACGAGAGACCCCGGCATCCGGAGCCCGGTAACACGCGCTCGCTGGACGACTACGGTCTTCCAACCATCACTGTGCCCTGTGGATTTTCCAAGAACGGCTTGCCTATCGGGATGCAGATCAGCGGACCCAACCTGGCGGAACGTAACGTTCTCGCACTGGCCCATGCCTTTGAGCAGGCAACGGACTGGCATCTGCGCCGGCCCACTCTAACCGCGGATAGTAAGGTGCCTGTTTTATCCAAGGCCGCAGCCGCTCAAACTGGAGAGTCTTTGACGCGCTGACAACGGTCTCGATATCATCGAGTTCTCATGTCCCGCACAATATTCGTGCTTTTCGCCTTGCTGGCGCAGACGGCTCTCTTCGGCCAGACCGACCCCTGGTGGAAACATGCAGTAATCTACGAAATCTATCCACGCAGTTTCCAGGATTCCAACGGCGACGGCATGGGCGACTTAAATGGCATCACACAGCGTCTCGACTATCTGAAAGATCTGGGCGTGGACGCCATTTGGATTGCTCCTATCTATCCTTCGCCGCAAATAGACTTCGGCTATGACATCTCCGATTATCAGGACATCGATAAGCAATACGGTACGCTAGCCGACTTTGACCATCTGTTAGCCGAAGCGAACAAGCGCAACATCCGCATCGTTATGGATGCCGTCATGAACCACACCTCCGATAAACACCCATGGTTCATTGAGTCGGCAAGCTCGCGAACGAATCCGAAGAGCGACTGGTACATCTGGCACGACGGAAAAGGTCCCGGTAAGCCGCCCAACAACTGGCTCAGCACGTTTGGTCATTCGGCTTGGCAATTCACGCCGGCACGCGATCAATATTACTATCACTACTTCTATATTCAGCAGCCCGATCTCAACTGGCGCAACCCGGCAGTGGAAAAGGGCATGTTCGATATGCTGCGCTTCTGGCTTGATCGTGGTGTGGCCGGCTTTCGCCTGGATGCCGTGCCCACTTTGTTTGAAGATCCGTCGCTTCAGAACGAAGAGGTTCTCGGCGGCACCAACAAGTTTGGCGACCCGAACGAAATGACGACGCTGCAGGAGAACCTGCCCGAGGTGCATGGCGTCATCAAGCGCATGCGATCAATGGTAAACACCTTTCCCGGCAACCGCGTACTCATCGGAGAAACATACCTGCCCAATGTCGAAGAATTGGACAAATGGTACGGCGGCGCCAAGCACGATGAACTCCAACTGCCCATGGATATGCAGGTCGGCTTTGAACCTAAGCTCGATCCCAAGGAGTTTCGCCAGCGCATCAATGACGCCGAAACAAAAATCAACGGCAACCAGCCGTTGTTTGTTTTTGATAATCACGACAATCCCCGCATTGACGCTCGCTACGGCGACGGCGTACACGACAAAGCTATCAACAAGATGCTGGCCACCATACTTTTTACCACTCGATCGACAGCCCTGATGTACTACGGCGACGAGATCGAGATGCCGACCACCGAGCCAACCAGTAAGGATCAAGTAAAGGACCCCATAGGAATTACAGGCTGGCCCAAGGAAAAAGGCCGGGATGGCGAACGCACCCCTATGCAATGGAACACTTCCGTCTCGGCCGGTTTCAGCACCAATCCCCATACTTGGCTCCCGGTCGCGCCCGACTATAAGCGCGTAAACGTAGAAGTGGAATCGAAACAGCCGGATTCCGTATTCAATTGGTACAAAAACTTAATTGCCCTGCGCCGCAACAATCCGGCGCTTCACGATGGCACCATGAAGATGCTGGATATCGGCAATGAACAGGTGCTGGCTTGGACCAGAACCGCGCCTACCGGAGAAGTTGTCGTTGTCGCTTGCAGCTTCAGCCCCACCCCCCAGGTAGTCTCGCTTGAAAGTGCCCTCGGCGCTGGCAAAACGGCCGCCATTCTTGCGGTGAATGGAACCCAAGCGACATCTGTCAGTTTGAAAGCCATCTCCTTGTCGCCGTATGGCAGCATTATCGCTCAACTAAAGTAACGTATTTAGGTGTAAGATCAGTATCTCCCTGGAGGCTGATCGGAGATGGCGAGAAACCTGGTCGTTTGCTGTGACGGAACTGGCAATGAGTACGGGACTGAAAACTCCAATGTAGTAAAGCTGTACTGGGCGTTATCGGCTCATGAGCAGCAAACTGGTTACTATCACCCGGGCGTCGGGACCGCCGGAGCCCGAAACGCGTTAACCGCCGCCGGCAAGTGGTGGACCAAAGTCCGTGGCCTGGCCTTCGGTTACGGCTTCTCCGACAACATCGCCGACGTGTATGCGTTTCTCATGCGCGAGTACTCACCCGGCGACAAGATTTATATCTTCGGTTTCAGCCGCGGTTCTTACACGGCGCGTGCTCTCTGTGGTCTGCTGCACATGTGCGGGCTGCTGACGCGCGGTAATGAGGCGTTAATCCCCTATGCTCTTCGGCTGTACAAAGGCAGCGACCCGCAAAAGTTTAAGATCGCGAAAGGCTTTCGAGAGACCTTTAGCATTGAGTGCAAACCCTACTTTCTGGGATTGTGGGACACGGTCAGTTCCATCGGATGGATTCTGGATCCCATCTTTAACGGGCAGGGCCGTCTGCCCTTTACCGCACAATTGCCGGACGTCAGTATCATCCGCCATGCCGTCTCGATAGATGAGCGGCGCGCCTTCTTCCGCCCAAACCTTGTCAGTCAATCCGCTACCAACCCGCAAGATTTGAAGCAGGTCTGGTTCGCCGGCGTTCACTCAGATGTCGGAGGCAGTTATCCCGACGCCGAAAGCGGTTTGTCTCAGACTTCCTTGCGTTGGATGCTCTGCGAGGCAGCCTCAGCCGGAGTGGCTCTTGATCCTGAGAAATATGACGGGGTGTTAGGCGGCAAGTTTCCCTACATTCCGCCTAACCACTTGGGTAAGCTGCATAAGTCACTCAAGGGATTTTGGCTTTTGGCAGAAGTCTGGCCAAAGCTTCATTACCGCAGAGTGGAAGTTCCAGGCCAGACCGACCCTGAATGGAAGCGCGGCATTCGGATCAACCTAGGTCGTAAGCGCACGCTCCCGGCGGCCGCTCACGTCCATCAAAGTGTTCTCGACCGCATGCGCGACGACCCCGGCTACAAACCCAAGCTGCCCGCCGGCTACATTACAGAGCCCCCAAGCGATGGTGAGCTGGTTCCCCGCCCTGTCGCACCGCAGCCGCCGCCGGTGGTAACTAAACCGCCGCTGCTAAAGCGTCCCAGTGTCATCACGGTCCTGGCAGCGCTGGCTTTGCTGGGTATTTGCACCGCAGTCATTGCCATCTTCACTATCCATAACAGTCTGGAAGTGCCGGACATTAAGCGCCCCGCCAACGTCGTATTTCTAACCCAGAATTGGACCGAAGAACAACGTCAGACTTACTATCACACCGCCCAAGGCAGCGAGCTGTTGCCTTACTCGTGGTTTCTCGCGCTTGAGCAACCGCGCTTAAGCATTACAGGCGCCCCGCTGTTCAAAGAAGACTCCTACATGCAGGGCTTTGGCTTCATTCCTGACAAACCATACGCCCAGAACCCGGATGCTTTGCCCGTAGGCTTCGCGCGTGACGATCGATTTGTAGATCCATACACCGGACAACGAAACGCCGTTCTCGGCATCACCTGCGCGGCTTGCCATACGGGCGAGCTGTTCTATCAGGACAAGGCCATTCGCATTGATGCCGGCCCCTCCATGATCGAATTGCAAAAATTCACTGAGGCGTTAGGTCTCGCCGTAACCTGGACTTACTACGATCCCCTGCGCTTCCGCCGGTTCGCTCATGCCATCCTCGGACCCGACCCTTCCACTGCCGACGAAGCTATCCTGCGCAAGGCGCTGAAATACTATCTCGACACCAGCTTCACCGAGTTCAAATCGACGCTCCATCTGTTTCCCACTCCCGAAGGTTACGGCCGCACCGATGCACTGGCTCGCATCGGCAATTTTGTTTTTGGCACTGAGTTGAACAATCGAAAGAATCTAAAGGTCGCCGATGGTCCCGTAAACTATCCACCTGTCTGGGACACGTCATGGTTCGACTGGGTGCAATACAACGGATCGATTCAACAGCCCATGGGAAGGAACGTAGGCGAAGCACTAGGTGTGCGTGCCCGGCTTAACATGATCGGTTACCCCGGCACTCAATTCCAGAACACCATTCGCGTCGAAAATATCAATTCACTTGAGAAACTGCTGGGAGGTGAAGCTCCCGGCAAAGGCGTCTGGTCGCCCAAGTGGCCAGCCGAAATATTAGGCAAGATCGACGAACAAAAAGCGCTTCAGGGCAAAGCGCTCTACAACAGTATGTGTATCGGTTGCCACAAGCCACCCATGCTTTCCGAGGAAGGTCAGAAACCCGAGTTTTGGACCACCAAAACAGACAGCGCCGCCCCACAGTTCTTCAAAGTAACCTTGATTGACTTACCTGTCATTGGTACTGACCCCAAAGAAGCCCGGAATTTTGCAGAGCGCCAAGCCGACAGTGGTCCGGTTGGACAAGGAACCATCTCAGCCGCCGACGGGCTCAAGTACATCACACAGAAGATCATTGATCAGGCCTACTCCGATCTCAATCTTTCTCCGGAACAACGCCAGGCATGGGACGGTTACCGGGGGAATTCCGTCTTGGCGCCGCTCAAGTATAAGGCGCGCCCACATAACGGCATTTGGGCCACCCCGCCCTATCTGCACAACGGCTCCGTTCCAAACCTTTACGCACTGCTTTCGCCCGTTTCGGAGCGGCCCAAAGTCTTCTATCTCGGAAATAAGGAGTACGATCCTGTAAGACTCGGTCTCAACACCGAATCGCTGAAAGGCGCCTCCGAGTTTCGCACCAGCCTTCCCGGCAACTCCAACGCCGGGCACGAGTTCAATGACGGTCCCAAAGGCAACGGCATCATCGGGCGCAAGCTTTCCGAAGAAGAAAGAATGCAGATCATCGAGTACCTAAAAACGCTTTAGAACAGCAAGAACCGGTGCGCGGAATCCATCCACGCACCGGTTCGTTTTAGCGGAAGCCTTCGCAAGACAACAGATTGCGGTTATTCAAATCCAGGTAATCGCTGTGGCTGAAATCCACATTGTTCACCACGCAAGCGTCGCCGTCTTCATCCACCAGCTTGATGTCGTAATAGCCGGGTTCCAGATCCACTGTCACTTTCCAGTCCGGGCTCAGAACTTTCGTCCCTAACCGGTCGTAGCCCCAACGCGTGCTGCTCGACGGTGCGACGAAAAGCCGGCGGATGGTGAAGGTCGAATGATTATAAACAGTGAAAGTCCGCAGATAATCCTGCGCCGACGCTGTGACAGAGGTTGCAAAGGAGGCCATCAGAAGCACGGCCGAGGTGATTAAGCGATTTTTCAGGTTGTTGAACATTTTTTTCTCCTTGTTCTTGCAGGCCGTTCTGCCTGCCACACTAGGAAAGGCGCAAACGAACAGGAGTTTTGCTCAACTAGTTAGAATTTCCGGATTACCCACGTGGTCATGCAGCGCTGGTTTTGCACGATGGTGGTTTTTAGCGGATCAACCAGTTCGCCGTTCAACTCGCTGGTCAGCTTTTCCAGCATGGCTGCATCCACCAGAAACCGTTCCGTTCCGTCCGGAAGAAGATACCTGCGCCCTTTCACCCGCTCCACTCGCTTCTCCATCCCGATGGACGAAGCCAGACGCGCAAAAAGCACGCCGCCGCTTTTCAGCACCCGCCACATGCCGGCTACCATAGCCAGGAACTGCCGCTCGTCTTCAGCAAAATGCAGCACGGCGTTGCTAAGAACCCAGTCGAAGAAACCATCGGGATGCGGAATGGCTTCCACCCTCCCGACCTGAAATCTGGTTGGTGGAAGCCCGTTCCCCAGCTGAGAAGCCAGTTGCCTCACCTCGGCAATGCATTGCGGGTCTTGATCGACACCAAAAACGTCGAACCGTTCCCGCAGTAAGTAGACCAGGTTGCGTCCGCCGCCGCATCCGGCATCCAGAATCCGCATGCCTGGCAGAATACGGCCCTTCAGAAGCTGGTCGAACAGATAGATGTCTATGTTGCCGAATTGCCCCTGAAGGTTGGTCAATTACTTCGCTGCATCCTCAATTTCCTGCCATTCGCTGTCACTGAGGTCCACTTCCACCGCGGCCACATTCTCCTCAAGGTGCGCCACCGATGATGTTCCCGGAATCGGCAGCATAACCGGCGAACGCCGCAGCAGCCATGCAAGCGACAATTGCGACACGGTTGCTCCATGCTCCTTTGCCACCGCATCCAGTTTGCCGCCCGGCTGTGCCAGTTTCCCCGCCGCAACCGGAAACCATGGAATAAAGGCGATGTTGTGCCTGGTGCAGTAATCAACCACATCCTCGTGCGCCCGGTCGCCGATGTTATAACGGTTCTGCACGCTGACAATCTCAACTGTCTTGCGAGCTTTGTCAATCTCGGCCGGCGTCACCTCGCTCAATCCTACGTGACGAATTTTGCCTTCTGCCTGCAGTTTCTTGATTGCACCCAGCGACTCCTCTACCGGAACCTTGGCGTCAATCCGATGCAGCTGCCATAGATCGATATGGTCCAGTTTCAGCCGGCGCAGACTCATCTCCACTTGCTGAACCAGATACTCCGGCCGCCCGACGGGCAGCCATTTATTAGGACCTTGTCTGGTTAATCCGGCTTTCGTCGCAATCACCACGCCCGGCGCGTAGGGCGCCAGCGCTTCACCTATCAGGCGCTCACTCACCTCAGGCCCATACGAGTCAGCCGTGTCGATGAAGTTCACACCCAGTTCTACTGCGCGTATCAAAACCTTCTTGGCTGTGTTCGCGTCCTTTGGCTCGCCCCAAATACCCTCGCCCGTAATTCGCATCGCGCCAAATCCCAATCGGTTTACGGTCAAGTCGCCGCCCAGCGCGAAAGAACCGCCAAGCTTCGCATTCAATGTTGTTGTAGTCATAAGCTATTGATGGAATTCAAATCCCTTAGGTGCCAAGCCGTTTTCACCGCTACCGCATAGCCGCCAAATCTTCGCCCTTTGTCTCGCGTACCATCAGTAAACCCAACAGCGTCAGCAGCGCCGAGCCGGAAAGATAATAACCCACATACGCTAGCCCGTAGTTCTTAGCCAGCCAAGTAGCAATATAAGGAGCGAGAGACGCGCCAAATATCCCGGCAAAATTGAAAGCAAGCGAACTGCCCGTATAGCGTATCGAGGTTGGAAACAACTCGGAAATCACCGTTCCCACCGGTCCATAAGTCAGGCCCATCAGCGCCAGCCCGATTCCCATCATCAACAAGGCGCCGGTTGTACCCGCAACGAAAAGCGGCGCCAGTATCAAACCAAAAATGAAGATGAAAACAGTGACGCCTATCATCACCCGCCGCCGCCCGCGTTCAGCCATCACAGCCGAGATAGGAATCATCAAGGCGAAGAACGATATGTCGAACAACTGCATCAGCAAAAACTTGCTGCGGCTGAAACCGAGCGCACTAGTTCCCCATGACAACGCAAACACCGTCATCAGATAGAACAGAACAAAGGTTGCCAGGCAGACCAGGATGCCCGCCAGCAAAGTTGTGGCGTGACTTCGGAACACCTCAAGTATAGGTACTTTAACTTGCTCGCCGCGCTCCAGCGCTTCTCGAAAAATGGGCGTCTCCGTAATCGTCAGCCGCACATAGAGGCCCAGAAACACCAGCACCGCACTAGCCAAAAACGGCAGGCGCCATCCAAAGCGAAAGAACTGAGCGTCAGTAAGCCAGCGCGACAGGACGAGAAACACGCCGCCGGAAAGAAAGAATCCGATAGGCGCGCCCAGTTGCGGGAACATGCCGTACCAGGCACGTTTGCCCGCAGGAGCATTCTCAATCGCCAGTAACACCGCTCCGCCCCACTCGCCTCCAAGCCCAAGACCCTGGCCAAACCGGCAAAGCGCAAGCAGTAGTGGCGCTGCCAAACCAATGGAGGTGTATGTGGGTAAAGCGCCAATAGTCACCGTGGATAATCCCATGGTCAGTAGAGCGAGCACCAGCGTTGTCTTCCGCCCAACCCGATCTCCAAAGTGACCAAACAGCGCCGAACCGATCGGCCGAGCCAGAAACGCAATCCCGAACGTCGCCAGCGAGGCAAGTGTTGCCGAGGCAGGGTCAGTTTTCGGAAAGAAAAGACGGGGAAAAACCAGTACCGCTGCCGTGGCGTAAATGTAGAAATCGAAAAACTCTATGGTAGTGCCAATGAGGCTGGCGAACAGCACTTGACGCGGCGAGTTCACCCCGGCCTTGGCCTTGGTTAGCAAATCCATGGCTCATCTTACAAAGCTCTCTAACTCCCTCTTTTTCTGTAGAGATCTCGAAGCGTGTCGCCAAGCGCTATGAATTCAGCCAGCCCCGGCGGCTTGGTTAAATACGAATCGGCTTCGGCCGCCTTCATTCGCATCACATCTTCAGGGGACGAGCTCAGGACAACCACTAACATTTTGCAGAGATCCTCTGAGTTCCGGATGTAGGCGAGGACCTCGGGGCCATCGACAGTCTTCAGGTTCAAGTCGAGGATAACCATGTCCGGGAGCAACTCGTCTTGAAACGGCGCCTCACCGCGCAGCAGCCGCAACGCAGGCGCTCCGTCGTCAATCACCGTCGGCTGCCCCGTAAAGCCCGCTAACTTCAAAGCCTGCTTCAGCAATAAGACATCGATTGGATTGTCCTCTACTATTAAGATTCTCGGATTAAGTGGCGGATTACCGTTCTCAAGAACCGACTCGGGTGTCTGTCCCATCCGATGTTCCTCCCGGTTGAAGACACTCAGATGAAATCACATCTGCCTCTCGCGCGGCACACTCCCATGCCACTCCGAGGTTTCTTGTTTCTACTTATATCAGCTATTTGAAGCTTTCCCAAAACCTTCTTTTCAAATCGCCGTTACATACTTCACAGTCACAGTAAAATAACGGCATAATGCAAGTATTGTTAAGCGCGGCTGTTATGCTGCTTATTGGCCTCCCAACGCTTGGCCACTCTGGCCCGCTCGGTAAGCTTGAAGATCCCTTTCAATCCGTCGCCAAAGTGCGCGTGCTTCTGTTCGTCAGAACCGATTGTCCCATCACCAATCGATATGCTCCTGAACTAAAACGGATAGCAGCCGAATTTCAGAACCAGTCAGTTGAGTTCTGGCTCGTCTACCCCGACAAGAACGAAACTCCGCAAGCCATCGAAAAGCACAGGAGCGAATACCAGTTGCCTGGAACTCCCGTTCGCGATCCTGAACAAACGCTGGCAAAAAGAGCGCAAGCCACCGTCTCGCCCCAGGCCGCCGTCTTCGATCATGGCGGCCGCTTGCTTTACTCAGGCCGCATTGACGATCGCTACCTCGATTTTGGAAAGAGCCGTCCAGAACCTTCCACGCACGATCTCGAACTCGCCATTCGCGCTGTCTTGGCCGGTAAACCAGTGGCCCAGTCGCGAACCAAAGCTATCGGTTGCTATCTTGCCGACCTGCGCTAAACTCAAACGCGCACTGTAAACGCTTTTTCGTGTATAGTACCTGCAATGGCTCCTGCCACAACCATTAGCGAGCGGCAGCGTAACCGCCCCATCTTCATCGCAGGAACGCGTCCGCACGGCGCTAGAGTACTGGCCGTTGATGCCTATCGCGGCTTCGTCATGCTGCTTATGATGGCGGAGGTTCTGCACCTCGCGCACGTGTCTGCTGCTTATCCCGGAAATCTGTTCTGGCGCATCGCCGCTTTCAATCAAACGCATGTCGAATGGGCCGGCCTTTCCCTCCACGACATGATTCAGCCGTCATTCTCCTTTCTCGTAGGCGTCGCACTTCCTTACTCCATTGCCAGCCGTATCCGAGTTGGCCAATCGTTCGCGCAGATGCTGGGCCATAGCGTCTGGCGATCATTGGTCTTGATTGCCCTCGGCATCTTTCTCCGTTCCACCCACAGCGCGCAGACTTACTTCACCTTCGAAGATACACTGACGCAGATCGGCCTCGGCTATACATTTCTGTTTCTGCTGGGACTCAAGCCCGAACGCTGGCAGTGGACCGCGCTCGGCTTGATTCTGTTTGGCTACTGGCTCGCCTGGGCCCTGTATCCGCTACCCGCTCCGGATTTCAATTGGCAAGCGGTCGGCGTACCCGCCAACTGGCCGCACAACTTCAGCGGTTTTGCCGCCCATTGGAACAAGAACAATAACCTCGGCACCCATATTGATCAGTGGTTTCTGAATCTATTCCCGCGGACGAAGCCGTTCGTTTATAACGGCGGCGGTTACCTTACCTCCAGCTTCGTTCCTACCCTTGGCACCATGATCCTCGGACTCATCGCCGGTCGTTGGTTGCAATCGGCTGATCCGGAGATCCCGTTCAGGAAATTCATGGTCGCAGGCGCGCTCTGCATACTGGCGGGAGCCGTTCTTCACTACAGTGGCCTCTGCCCCATCGTCAAACGAATCTGGACGCCAAGCTGGACACTATTTAGCGGCGGCATCTGTTTCCTTTTTCTAACCGCCTTCTCCTGGTTCATCGACGTGAAAGGTTGGAACAAACCTGCCTTTCCCCTTATCGTCATCGGCAGAAACTCCATCACGGCCTATCTGCTGGCCGATCTTTGCGGCGAGTTCATCAGCCAGTCGTTTTACATCCACCTCGGCCACGCGACCTTTCAAATTCTGGGCGGCGGCTTGGAGCCACTACTACACGGCATGGCCGTCTTACTCACGTTTTGGCTAATCTTGTACTGGATGTATCGACGCGGCATCTTCCTGCGAATCTGACTTTATCCGCGGCCCACAAGCGGCATCTTCGTGGCCATGATGGTCATGAATTGTACGTTCGCCTCCAGCGGAAGCTTAGCCATGTGAACCACGGCCTCCGCGACATGCCGAACATCCATGCGTGGTTCTACCATCAACTGACCGTTGGCCTGCGGTACTCCCGCCGCCATTCTTTCTGTCATCTCAGTTGCCGCATTGCCGATATCAATCTGTCCGCACGCGATGTTGAACGGGCGCCCATCCAGTGATAGCGACTTCGTCAGGCCCGTAATGGCATGTTTCGTCGCCGTGTAAGGCGCTGAATTTGGACGCGGAGCCGTTGCCGATATCGAACCGTTGTTGATTATGCGCCCGCCTTGCGGCTGCTGCTTCTTCATCATTCGGAAAGCAGCTTGCGCGCATAAAAACGCCCCGGTAAGATTCACGTTCACCACGTTTTGCCATTGTTCGAACGTCAATTCGTCCACCGGCACGGCGGGCGCGCCGATACCGGCATTATTGAACAGCACGTCCAGCCGGCCGAACTCCTGTTCCATTCGCGCGTAAAGAGCCGCTACTGCCTCCGGTTTGCCGACGTCGGTGGGCACTATCAGGCACGTTCCGCCCTTCGCTTGCTCCGCCGTCGCCGACAACTCCGCCTCGCGCCGTCCCACCAGCACAACCCTGAACTCATTCTCAAGCAAGGCCAGCGCCACAGCCCGTCCAATGCCACTGCCCGCCCCAGTTACAACTGCTACCTTTTGCATCGCTTCCTATACTCTCAACCAGCAGAATAAAAACATGCAGCCCGTCAGCCAGCACATCGCCGCCATTCGCTCAACCATCCTGCGCATCCCGAAAGGCAAAGTAGCCACCTATGGCGAAATTGCCGAAGCCGCAGGCTACCCCGGGTATCATCGCCAGGTGGCGCAAGTGCTTAGCAAATACGGCCATGTGCTGCCCTGGTATCGAGTCATTGGTGCCGGCGGCTTCATCAAAACTCAGCTTGAAACCGCTGCCGACCAGCGTCTCCGCCTGCAAATGGAGGGCGTCCATTTCCTCGGCCGCCGCGTGGACATGGCCCGTTCCGGCTGGCTCAGTAATAATCGGCGCAGCTCATGAAGTATCCGCAGCGTTCGCAAATCAGCTTGCACTTCAACTGCTGCAAGCGCTGGTCACAGACCGGGCAGTACAACATCGGCTCTTCAGCAGGTTCTTCCTGCTGCTTCTTGTCAGCCTCGCGCGCCGTGTTCTCTTCGCTTGCCACCCATTCACAGCTTACGCCCTTCAATGCCACAATGGCAGGCATGTGCTTCGCGAAACTGCTGATGATCCTTGCCGCCGTGTCACCTCTTTTTGCGGCCGCCACTCCTGCCACTTCACTGCTGGTGCTGGATAAACGCGACACCGCACTTGTTATCGTCGATCCCACCTCGCTGCAGATAGTGGCTAAAATGCCCTCTGGCCCTGATCCCCACGAAGTCGCCGTCTCCTCCGATGGCACAACCGCCTACATTTCCAACTACGGCGGCACCGGCAGCCCTTATCACACCATTTCCGTAGTCGACCTAATCAAACAGAAAGCGCTGCCGCCCATCGATCTAGGCCCCATGCACAGCGCCCACGGACTCGATTTCGCCGCCGGCAAGCTCTATTTCACCGCCGAAACGAACAAAGTCATCGGCACCTACGATCCCGCCACTAAGAAAATCGACTGGGTGCTTGGCACCGGACAAAACCGGACTCACATGGTGACAGTCCGCGCTGCCGGCAAACAGATCTTCACCTCGAACGTAAACTCCGACACCATCAGCATCATCGAACCCAACACCAGCCCCAACAACTTTGGACCGCCCCCTGGTGGTGGTCCCGGCGGTCCTCCACCTGGTGGTCCGCCTCCCGGTGGCCCGCCCCCAGGTCCGCGCATTCCCGACTGGCAGGAGACCCCCGTCAAAGTCGGCCAGGGCCCCGAAGGCTTCGACGTCTCGCCCAGCGGCAAAGAACTCTGGGCTGCGAACTCACACGATGGCAGCATCAGCATCATCGATGTCGCCAGCAAAAAGGTCATTCAGACCATCAATGCGAAGGTAGAAAGCTCAAACCGGCTTAAGTTCACCTTGGATGGAAAGTACGCTTTGGTCTCGTCTCTCCGCAACGGCGACTTGGCCATCTTCGACGCGGCCGATCGAAAAGAAATCAAACGTCTGAAGCTGGGGCGAGGAGCCGCCGGCATCCTGATGCGGCCCGATAACCAAATCGCCTATGTCGCCTGCTCACCCGACAACTACGTTGCCGTCATCGACTTGAAAACACTCTCCGTCGTAAACAAAATCAAGCCTGGACAGGAGCCCGACGGCATGGCCTGGGCCGTTCGCTGATTGAAGAAATAACTTGTCAAACTCTTAGCCTCCAACACAGCCGACGCACACCGAAATTCATCTGATTTCAACCAAATTTGCGCCATACTCGCATCATGGCTGCGACGCAAATGACTCCCCAAACGGTAGTCTCCATTGGTGATGACGGCGCTCTGAATGCCGAGCTGAAAGGCACACTGGCGAGTGTCTGGATTGACCGCGACATAAGCTGGCTCGATTTTAACGAGCGCGTGCTCGCCGAAGCCCAGGATGAACGCACGCCAATGTTAGAGCGAGCGAAATTCCTCGCCATCTTCACCTCGAACCTCGACGAGTTCTTCATGAAGCGCATCGCCGTCCTGCGCGAAAGCCTCAGTCCCGACCGCGCTCGCCTCCTGCATGAACTGAATGAAAAGCTGCTGCCCGCGCTGGAAACACAGGCGCGTTGCTTCCGCGACCAGATCGTTCCTGGTCTGGCCCAGCATCACGTTCATCTCCGCCATTGGGCCGATTTAAGCGACGCGCAGAAGCAAGCCGCCAGCGACCTTTTCGACCAGCAGATCTCCCCCGCCCTGACGCCGTTGGTCATCAACTCGGCTGAGACGTTCCCCTTCCTGTCCCATCTCTCCACCTCGCTCGTCTTCCCCATTGATGATGAGGACACCGGCGAGCGCCTTCACGCCCGTGTAAAGGTTCCGACCGGTCTAAAGCAGTGGCTGCAATTGCCCGGTGAAAGCGCCGAATGTGTTTACGTGCGTCTACACGAAGTCGTTGCGGAGAATCTGGCCAAGCTCTATCCCGGCATGAAAATTGGTCCCGTCTCGCTGGTCCGCCTCACCCGCGATGCCGAAGTCAGCGAATCAGAATCCGAGGATTCCAGCGTCTTCGAACAAGTCCGCCAGCAGGTGAAGAAGCGCCGCTTTCAACCCGTTGTGCGCCTGGAATTCACCAAGGGAGTTGACCCCGCCATCCGCGAACTGCTGCGCCATCATTTCCAATTGCAGCCCTCCGCCATCTACGAAATGCCCGCTGAACTCGACTACACAACACTCTTTGAACTCATGGGCATCGGCATCCCCGGCTTGAAAGACCCGCCCTGGACGCCCGTTACTCCGCCCGCTTTGCGCGGCAATCACAGCGACATCTTCGGCGTTATCCGCGCCGGCGATCTGCTGGTTCATCATCCCTACGAAAGCTTCGATGCCAGTGTCGAGCACTTTGTAGAAGCCGCCGCCAACGATCCTCAGGTCGTCTCGCTCAAGATGACCGTTTATCGCGTCGGAGACGATACGCCGTTTGTAAAGTCGCTCATTCGCGCCGCCGAAACCGGCAAACAAGTGGCCTGCGTCATCGAGTTGAAAGCGCGCTTCGACGAAGAACGCAACCTCCACTGGGCCGCCGAACTCGAGAAAGCTGGAGCCCACGTCACCTTCGGAGTAAAAGGTCTCAAGATTCACGGCAAAACCGCGCTGGTTGTTCGTAAAGAGGCAACCGGCCTGCGTGCTTACGCCCACATCGGCACCGGCAACTACCACGCGCGCACGGCACATTTGTATGCTGACAACGGCCTCTTCACCTGCGATTCCACCATCACGTCCGATGTCGTTGCCCTCTTCCATCACCTAACCGGACACTCGCATCCCACCGAATCCAAAACCCTGCTGGTCGCCCCGCTCACCATGCGTCCGCGCTTCCTCGCCATGGTCCATCGCGAGATAGAAAACAAGCGCGCCGGCCGCCCCGCTCACATAGTTGCCAAGATGAATCAGTTGGAAGATCCCGACATGATTGAAGCCTTGAAGGAAGCTTCGTGCGCCGGCGTTCCCGTCGATCTCATCATCCGCGGCTTCTGCTGCCTTAAGCCCGGACTCGCGGGCGAGACCGAAAACATCAAGGTGCGCTCCCTCATCGGCCGTTTCCTGGAACACTCGCGCGTCTATTATTTCGCCAACGGCGCCGCCAAACCAGGCGACGGCGAGTTCTTCATCGGATCCGCCGACTGGATGTTCCGCAACTTATCGAAGCGCATCGAAATTGTAACGCCTGTCACCGCCGCCGGACCCAAACAGCGCCTTACCGAAATTCTGGAAATCTGTCTAATCGACACACGCCAAGCCTGGCAGCTTGGTTCGGACGCCATCTATAGGCGCGTCGAAGGCGATCCCAACGCCATCGGCGCACATCAGCGGCTAATGGACCTGGCGTCGCGAAGCTGACTATAGATGGTTCATGCAGATAGCCGCATCGGGCTTTGCCAGCGGCCTGATCGCCTCTTCAAACCCAAAAACTTTGCGAGGTATTTCCAGAGTCGATTCGGCGGCCATCTCCCCTCGTCGAAAACGTTGAACCTGACGCGCTACACTTTCGTCTAATCGGTCAACCCCAATTAGGAGAAGGCGCAACCGCGTGGCACTCAAAATTACCGGACTCTCAAAAACCTACCCGAACGGCGTCAAAGCCCTCAAGAATCTCTCCCTAACCATCGGCAATAACATGTTCGGCTTGCTGGGTCCGAACGGCGCTGGCAAAAGCACTCTTATGCGGACCGTTGCCACCCTGCAGGACCCCGACACTGGCGAAGTCTGGCTCGACGATCTCAATGTACTCAAAGACAAGAACGGGGTTCGAAAGGTCCTGGGCTATCTGCCCCAGGAGTTCGGCGTCTATCCAAAAATGAGCGCCATCGACATGCTGGAACACCTTGCCGTGATGAAGGGCGTAGCCAGCCGCGGCGAACGCAAAGAGATGGTGGAAGCCCTGCTACAGCAAACCAACCTCTGGGACGTTCGCAAAAAAGCTCTCAGCACTTACTCCGGCGGCATGAAACAGCGTTTCGGTATCGCCCAGGCCCTGCTGGCGAATCCAAAGCTGATCATCGTGGACGAGCCTACCGCCGGTCTCGATCCCGCCGAACGCAACCGCTTCTTAAACCTGCTAAGTGCCATCGGCCGAAATGTCACCGTCATCCTTTCCACCCACATCGTGGAAGACGTCCGCGAACTCTGTCCCCGAATGGCCATCATCAGCAATGGCGAACTGCTGATGGAAGGCGCGCCCTCTGACGCTTTGGAAGCCTTGCAGGCCAAAATCTGGACCAAAGTGGTTGCTTCCGACGCCGACCTCCAAGCCCTCGCTTCTCAGTTCAACGTTATCTCCACTCATCTCGTCGGCGGCCTACACGAGGTTCGCATTTTCTCCGAAGACAACCCGGGAGATGGCTTCAAACCCATAAGTGCCGGTCTGGAAGATGTCTATTTCCTCAGCCTGTTCAAACAGCAAGCCGCCGCGGCTCGCAACTAAGGGAAATCAGTCAATATGGCAATGTTTTGGGAATTCTTTTCCTTCGAAGTGAAGTTCAGGCTGAAAAGCATATCAACTTATGTCTACTTCCTGCTCTGGTTCACGCTGAACTTTCTCTTCGTCTCGGCGCAGGACTTCGGCCCCATGGGCAATGGAAAAGTTCTGTTGAATGGCCCCTACGCCAATGCCAACTACTGCATGCAGGCTGGCATCTTCGGCATCATCGTTATCGCCGCCATCTTCGGCACCTCCATCCTGCGCGACTTCCAGCGTGACACCTATCAACTCCTCTTCACCAAACCCATCTCGAAGTTCGCCTACCTCGGTGGCCGCTGGGCAGGTTCCTTCGTCGCCACAGTAGCCGCCTTCACCGGCATTCCCATTGGTGAAGTCGCCGGCTCACTTGCCCCGTGGGCCGATCATTCGCGCATCGCCAGCGGCCACCTCTGGTGGTATGTGCAGCCCTTCCTCTCCATCACCGTCATCCAGATCTTCTTCCTAGGCTCGCTCTTCTTCTGTGTCGCCGCTCTCACGCGCAAAATCTTCATCGTCTATCTGCAGGGCGTCGCGCTGTTCATGATCTACATCATCGGCCTCACGGTCTTCAGTGCCACCCGCAGCCTCGAGCACTTCTGGAACGCCATCCTCGATCCCGTCGGCTTCATGCTGCTCGACAGCGTCACCCGCTATTGGACCGTCATCGAGAAGAACACGCTGCTGCTCCCCTGGGATGGCGTATTTCTCATCAATCGCCTGCTCTGGGGCGGCGTCGGTTTCGTCTCACTCGGCCTCGTCTGGGCGCTGTTCCCCATGTCGGTTGAGGCGCTCACCGCCAAAGTCAGCGGCAAGCGCGCCGCCAAAGCGAAACTCACCGAAGACGACGACATTCGCCCCATTCGCAGCCTGGTCGCCGCCAAATTGCCCAAGGTGAAACAGATCTTCAACTTCTCCACCACCGCCGCGCAGCTATCGTCTCTTACAAAAATACGCATCCAATACATCCTGCACGAAGTTCCTTTCTGGGCCATCGTGGGTTTGCTTATCGCTTTCGCCATCAACAACGGCCACTTCGCCGGCCACGTGGGCGGCATCAACGTCTGGCCTGTCACCTACTTGATGGTCCAGGCGGTGGAAGGTTCCGCCACTCTCTTCTTCTACATTGTGGCCACGCTCTACGCCGCTGAACTCATCTGGCGCGAACGCGACAGCCGTTTCGACGGCATTCACGATTCCCTCCCCGTCGGCGAAACCACCGATTGGATCAGCAAACTCCTCGCCCTATGCTTTGTTGAAATTTCGCTGCTGCTTGTCACGGTCTTCTGCGGCGTCCTCATGCAGACTATCGCCGGCTACTATCACTACGAACTCGGCCAATACTTCAAGGAACTCTTCGTTATTACCTTCCCCCAGGTGCTCTCCTTTGCTCTGATGGCTATGTTCATCCAAACCGTGGTTGGCAACAAGTTCGTAGGTCACGGCATTGTCATCGGCGTCTTTGTCCTGCAGCCGATCGTATTCCGTTATGGCTTCGAAAACACGCTCTATCTGCCCGGCGCAACACCGCCCTACACGTACAGCGACATGAATGGTTACGGCCACTTTGTACCGGCGCTCTTCTGGTCCATCACTTACTGGCTCGCCATCATGGCCTTCCTCGGCGTCGTCTCCATCGCGCTCGCCAGGCGCGGCAGCGACGATAGCTGGCCCGCCCGCTTGCATCAGGCTGCGCGCCGCATGCCGGCGTTAGCTCCCGTCGCCATCCTATTCCTGCTCGTAGCTGTCGGCAGCGGCACCTGGTACTACTACAACGCCCATGTGCTGAATGAATATATGACGGCCAACATGCGCCGCCAGGCTCAAGCCGATTACGAACGCGACTTTAAGAAATACAAAAAGTTCCCGCAGCCCAAAGTCACTGCCGTCGAAACCCAGGTCAACATCTATCCGGAGCGCCGTTCCTTCGAATCAACCGGCTACTACATGCTCCAAAACAAGACCGGCGCGGACATCTCGCAGATTCACATCACTAACCCGATGCAGAGCGTGGAGCAGATCTCCTTCGACCGTCCCTTTCATAAAGTGCTGGAAAGTCCACGCGCCTTGTACACCATTTATGCGCTCGACAAACCGCTCACCCCCGGCGAAAGCATGAAGATGGATTTCAAGGTCGGCTATGAGACCCATGGTTTCAAGGATGGAAACGAACGCCCCGAACTTGCCTATAACGGAACATTTTTCGACTCTGGCTATTTCCCAACCATCGGCTATGACAACAGCGTGGAGATAGGCGACCCTCTGCGCCGCAAAGAACTCCACCTTCCGGTGTTGGAGGATATGGCGCCGCGCGGCGATTCTTACTATCAATACGTCAATCTCTTCACTGCGTCTTCCGATTGGATCACCTATCACACCGTCGTCAGCACCTCCGCCGACCAGATTGCCATTGCCCCCGGCTACCTGCAAAAGAGCTGGGAACAAAACGGCAGGCGCTACTTCGAATACAGCATGGGCAGTGTCAAGATGGCCGATTTCTTCGCCTACCTCTCTGGCCGGTACGCCGTCAAGCATGACAAGTGGCACAACGTGAATCTGGAAATCTACTACACGCCCGGCCACGAGTTCGACCTCGACGACATGCTGGCATCTTCCAAAGCCGGCCTCGAATATTACGAAAAGAACTTCGGCCCTTATCAGTTTCAGCAGTACCGCATCATGGAGTTCCCGCGTTATCGCGGGTTCGCCCAATCGTTCCCCAACACCGTCCCTTACTCAGAAGGCCTAGGCTTCATCGGCCGCATGGAAAAGCCCGACGACATCGACTTCACTTACTTCGTGACCGCGCATGAACTCGGACATCAGTGGTGGGGCCATCAATTGATTGGGGGCCAGGTGATCGGCTCGAATATGATGTCGGAAACCCTCGCCGAATACTCCGCCCTGGAAGTGATGGAGAAAAAATACGGCGCCGACAACATGCACAAATTCCTGCGCCACGAACTAGACACCTATCTGCGCGGACGTTCGGGTGAGATCCGCAAAGAGCCGCCGCTAGCCATGGTGCAGCGCGAGCCCTATGTCTGGTATCAAAAAGGCGGCTTGGTCATGTACACGCTAGCCAACTACATCGGCGAGGATCGTGTCAACGCCGCCCTGAAGAAATTCCTGCAGGAATATGCGCACGCCAACGCCAATGACTCACACTCGTATGCGTACCCCGACACGCGCCAGTTCGTCGCCGCCTTGCGTGAACAAACGCCGCCCGAGATGCAATACCTCATCACCGACATGTTTGAAAACATCGTCCTCTACGACAATAAAGCCCTCACGGCCACCGTCTCCCCGACCACTGATAAGAAGTTTAAAGTCACTCTAACCGTGCAGGCCCGCAAGGCCAAAGCCGACGGCAATGGAGTAGAAACCGGCATGCCCATGAACGACTATGTGGACATCGGAGTTTTCACCGGCAAGAAAGATGAGGAGAAGCCGCTTTATCTCGCCAGAGAAAAACTGACGCAGGAGAAACAAACCTTCACCGTTGTTGTAGATAAGATGCCCACCCGCGCCGGCATCGATCCTTACAACAAACTCGTCGATCGCGTAGCCGACGACAACATCATCGACGTAACGCGGCAGTAACCGTCAGCTCGTATGATCCAGCGCGATCATCCACTGCCCTTTGTGCAATTCGAAAACCAGGCTGAAAAGTCCATGCGCCGGCCCGCCGCCAGCCGCACTCCTCGCCAGATGAAACTCGCCCGTCACCACCGCCACTTCCTTGTCGAGCGGCCGCACAATTAAATGATCGAAGGTCAACTGCCCCATGGCCTCGCGCGTCCCATAGCTGGTCTTGTAGCGCGCCAGCACCTTTTCCCTGCCCTGCGAGACTGTCTTACCGACAAACGTGCAGTCTTCCGCATAGGTCGCTACAAAAGTCTCAATGTCGCCACGGTTCCAGGCCTGCACCTGCGCATCCAACGCCGCTCTAATCGCCGCCTCTGCCGAAGCCGCCGCATGCGCCGCAAACGGCAGCACCATCGCCATCACCAATACCTGCAATGTTTTCATAGCCGCCTATCTTAGCGCGCCTGCTATCATTCGTCACGAAGTGCCCATTATTCAACTGGAGACGCTAATCAATGCTCCCATTGAGCGCTGCTTCGATCTCTCCCGCGACATCGAACTGCACATGCAATCGACGGAGCAAACTCGAGAGATCGCGATTGCAGGCGTAACCAAAGGCCTCATCAATTTCGGAGAGGAAGTCACCTGGGAGGCGACCCACTTTGGCGTTCGTCAACGACTGACAACCAGGATCACCGCATTCAGCCGGCCCTCTCACTTCCGAGACTCATAGGTGAAAGGCGCCTTCCAAAGATTCGATCACGATCATTATTTCTCCACAACGGTCGAAGGAAAAACCCTAATGCGAGACGTATTCGACTACACGGCACCCCTCGGATTGCTTGGACTTGTTGCTGATCGACTCTTCCTGTGCGCCTATATGCGGGCATTTCTGGTCAAGCGCAACAGTCTAATTAAGAACGTGGCCGAGAGACAAGCTGACACTTGAGCACGCGGACAATAGCAACCTGTTCTCTTGGCGTCTTTGCGCCCTCGCGAGCGATTTTTATCCCAGTCAGATGACAGCGGAAACTCACAAGCTCGTCCCGGCCACCATCTCATAACTCGATCAAAATCCGCATCAGACACGCGCCAACCGAAGCTCCTTGCACTCCTCCAAAACTTGGATCGCAAGCTCACGACTCACCGTCGGGAAGCCCTCCAGGAAGTCGCCCAGCGACTCACCGTGTTCCAGGTAGTCAAACAACGTTTGAACAGGTACCCGCGTCCCTCGGAATACGGGTACTCCATGCATTACCTCGGGGTGGCGCGTTATGTTTGCTTCCTGCATTATTTTGATTGTCTCTCAGGAGCGTGCCGCAGACGAATTAAGCCTTAGGCGCATCAGTAACGCTGCACCAAACCGCGTCTGAGTTTCCCCAACCATCTCAAAACCACAAGCCAGATAAAAATCCTTCGCATGAGGATTCGCAATAACCATCAATGCCCGACATCCTCGCTGACGTCCCACATCAACGCAGTGTTCAACCAGCAACCGGCCAATTCCACGCCGCTGCATTCTCTGTTCGACGAATAGACCATCCAGATCGGCATCATCGTCCGCCCGTGGCAGCAACGCCGCGAAACCAACCGCCGCCCCATCCAGTTCCGCCACAAACACATCGCCCGAGACGATCTGTTCCAATGGCAATGCGATTGCATCGAGATGCGCAATCAGCGCTTCGCGATAGAGCGGATTTTCGAGAGACACCCGCCGTTGCAGTGCTTCAAGTTCAGCTCGCTCAGAACTTACCGCCAGCCGAATTATCACCTCACCCGCCACAAGCCACCCCTGGTACAACCCGCCCCTGCTATCATCCCCTAAGTCGGTGGAATGCTCCAAGCCGGCGTTCACCAAACCCTCCGGGCAAGGTTGCGCCTCTCCGGGGTTACCCCAGGGAATTTCGATAACTGGCATTTCGTCGCATGAGCCTCACTGCGTTGTCGCGCAGAACAGCTCACGCAAGATAAGACTCGTTGGAGCATTCCGCCGCTCATGCCAAACCCCGAACTCTTCAGCGCCCTGGCCCGCAGCTTTCTCGCCGGTGAACAGACGCTGGAAGAGGTAGTCGCCCGCGCCAGCCAGACCCTCGGCAAAGCATGGCCCTGGCTTCCTGAAATCGCCGCCCGCTATCTAGCCCAGTGGAGCGGCCGCACGCGACCCAGACACGCCGCCGTCTTGAACTTCCTGCTCGACGACGCCACTCTCAACGAACACATACTCAAGCTCAAACTCGCCGACTGGTTCACCGAAGCGCAGCGCATGCAGCCTGCCCCCGCCGCAAAGGACTGGGATGTGCCTCCGATCAAAACGCCCGGCGATTTAGCCGCCTGGCTCGCGCTCGACATCACCCATCTCGAATGGTTCGCCGACCTGAAAGCGCTCGGTTACAAAATCAAAAACAAGCCGCGCCTCCGCAACTACCGCTATCGCGCCTTGCAAAAGAAAACCGGCGGCCTGCGCCTGGTCGAATCGCCCAAACCCCGCTTGAAACAAATTCAACGCCACTTGCTATCCGGCATTCTGAACCGCATTCCCATCCACGACGCCGTCCATGGCTTCCGCACCGGGCGCAGCATCAAAACCTTCGCCGCTCCGCACGCCGGCAAACACATCGTGCTCCGCCTTGATCTGCGCGACTTCTTTCCATCCATCGCCGGCGTCCGCGTTCAGACCTTCTTCCGCACCGCCGGTTATCCCGAGGCCGTCGCCGACCTGCTCGGCGGCCTCTGCACCAATGCCACACCGCGCGACATCTGGCCGCGCTTTGCCAGCCTCATCGACGCACCCACTCTCAGCGAAGCCGCCACGCAATATGCCCGTCCGCATCTTCCGCAGGGCGCGCCCACGTCACCCGCGCTCGCCAATCTCTGCGCCTACCGCTTGGACTCGCGCCTTGCCGGTCTGGCCGCGGCGGCTAACGCCACTTATACCCGTTACGCCGACGACCTTGCCTTATCCGGTGACGCTTCCTTCGCCGCGCACATTCACAACTTCGCCGCCCACGTCGCTGCCGTCGCTAAAGAGGAAGGCTTCGCCGTGCAGCCTCACAAGACCCGCATCATGCGCCAGGGCGTGGCGCAGCACTTGGCCGGCCTCACCATCAACCAGCACCCGAACATTCCCCGCGCCGATTTCGATGCACTCAAAGCAACGCTCACCAACTGCATCCGCTATGGAGCCAGAAGCCAGAACCACTACGGTCATCTCGACTTCCGTGCCCACCTGCAAGGCCGGGTCGCCTTCATCACAATGGTCAACCCGGCCAAGGCGCAGCGCCTGCAAAAACTGTTCGATCAGGTCAGATGGGATTAACGCTAGTCTGGCGCCGATTACGTTCCCGCTCGCGATTGTCCGCTTGCATCTGGTCATACGCCGCGCGCTGCGTATCGGTCAACACCGCTCGCAGTTTCGCTTCGCTGTCCGACCGAACCGCCTTCATCTTGGCGTGCGCAACTTTCTTCGACAGCGTGCTGTCACTCTGAATACTGGCAATCTGCTGCTGCCGGTCCGTCAGAATCGGCAGAATCTTACTCTGCTGATCGGCAGTCAACGCCAGCTTATTGGTCAGCGTCTTCAACTGCTTGTTCGGGTCCACCGGATGATGCGCCGGTGCTTGAGCGGGTTGATCCTGTACCGGCAGCGCTACAAGGCTTCCAGCCGCCAGAACAGCGCTCAAGGTAAGGGAGGCTAATCTAAGTTTCATGTTCCTTCTCCACATCTAAAGACGTACCGCCCACGCCCAGGTTTATCGCCGCGCCGTTAAACTTCCTTCAACTTCAAAAGCGCACTACCGCGGAAAACCCGGACTGACAGTCTGTACCGGCTTTCCACCGTCCGAAACCTCTGTTTCCAGATCCCATCCTCCCGCCAAGTAGTAGTGTTATGGAAGCAAGGAAATCATGCTAGCACTGCTCTCAACCCTCTTACTCTTCATCGGCACAGCCCTCTTCTTCTACGTACTCTCCTCCATAAAGATCCTGGCCGAGTACGAACGCGGCGTCGTCTTCCGCCTCGGCCGCGTCCTGAGGGAGCCTAAAGGTCCCGGCGTCATCCTCATCTTCGCCCCCTTCGACCGCATGGTCCGAACATCCCTCCGCACCGAGGCCATGGAAGTCACCCCGCAGGACGTCATCACCCGCGACAACGTCACCGTGAAAGTAAACGCCGTCCTGTACTTCCGCGTGCTCGATCCCATCAAAGCCGTAGTCGAAGTAGCCAACTATATGTACGCCACCAGCCAGCTCGCCCAAACCACCCTGCGCAGCGTCTTAGGCGAAGTCGACCTCGACGAACTTCTCGCCGGCCGCGAACGCATCAACGCCCGCCTGCAAGGCGCCTTAGATCAGCACGCTAACGACTGGGGCATGCAAATCAAGATGGTGGAACTGAAGCAAGTCGATCTCCCCGAACAAATGATCCGCGCCATCGGCCGCCAAGCCGAAGCCGAGCGCGAGCGCCGCGCCAAAGTCATCCACGCCGAAGGAGAATACATGGCCGCCGAGAAGCTCAGCATGGCCGCCGAGCAGCTCCAACGTCAACCCGCCGCTATCCAACTCCGCTACCTGCAAACACTGGTCGAAATAGGCGTCGAGAAAAACACCACCGTCGTCTTCCCCGTGCCGGTGGACATGCTGACGTCGTTGGATAAATGGCTCACCAAACAGGCCACGCTGGACTCATAAACTCGGCGATTCTAATACCGTCGAATTGCCATTTTCGAGCAGGCCGTAATGCCTAAGATGCGTGTCTAGACACACACTTCCCTTCTTGAACCGCACCTCCGCGCCAGGAGCACCCCGTTATTATGTCTTTCATGTTCCCAAAAGTCTGTCTCGCCTTGGTGTTGAGCAGTTTCATTGCGTTCGCCGCAGACGATCTTTAGACACTGCATATGAGAAACGGTCGCTTCTGGAGCCAACTGGCGCCAGACGACCCTGTCAAAGCTTTCTATGTACTTGGACTACTGGACGGCTGGGAATTGAGAGACCGTGTGCCCGGCGACACTAACACGGACCTTATAGAGGCAATGGCCCCTCGCAGAAACAATTTGCCAATCGACCTAGCCAAAATGTTGACATTGACTTACGGCGAGGCCGAAAACCTTCGTTTGACGGTTGGATGGGTTGTACTAGGGAGCATGGCCGTAATTCGCGGCGACACTGATCGCGAAAGAATGCTAGCGGCCCTGAGAAAGTACCTAAGTGAAGTCGAAGCCGGCGATTCTAGGACTAACGGATCGCAATTTTCCGCCTATGATGTCGTCAAAGTCATTAGTGCACTCAAGCATCAGAAACACTGATCACCCATGATTTTTTGAAGCATATGAAAGACCGCCTTAACCGGTTCCTATACGCCTTCCTGGCCCCGCTCGCCCTTCTATCAGGATGCGGTCACGGCAAACAGACTCGCCCGGAGATTGGCACGTTTCCCGATACTTGGGAGTACCCGATTAGGCCCGGCATACCACGCGCACAAGTTCACGAGTTGCTTGGGTCCGAGAGTCGCTCCACCCGGGAACTGGAGGAATACCCGCCATCCGGCGTGACGGTCTGGTTCGACAATAACGATAAGGTCACGAAAGTCGGTTTTGGGGGCGATGCCGGCGCCATCTATGGCAATTCCTCGTTGCAGGTTCCGCTCGCATCTGACCGCCCGCTCCTCTTTGGCCTCACCGGACACAGCGGGGAAGCAGACTTTAGACGAGCGCTCGGAACACCTAAGCAAGAGATCGAGGAAGGCGGAAGAGCGACAAGAGAACTGCACTGCATCTGGAGGAAGGACGGGTACGTGGTGGACGCTCTTTTCTTGAATGCGGAGCGCCATTCCGCCGGAAAGAATTACCCGCCCGGGAGCCTCGTCTGGTTCGAGGCTTACCGGGGGCTTTAGCCAGTTAGCCTGCGGTTCGATGCGGTTTTGGCAATCGGCAGGCGCGCCGTGAATACAGCAATCTGATCGGTATAATCGCGTCGGTCGCGGTAAGGCAACAACCCTCCCCCGAGATTTCAGTGCGGACCAGAAAATCTTCGTTCCGATTAACAGAGGTGTGAAACATGAATTGTTAGACTTTCTCCAACACCTGCTGCTGGTGTTGGCGCACTTAATCGCGGACGGCATCCAAATTCTAGGCAAAGCGCTCCTGGAGCACGTGGCTAAATAATTATGCTATTAACCAAAGCGAGTCGAGGACCGGCAATGCGGGTGGCTGGGCGCTCTTCGGACCTTTAGAATAGTCGGGGAACATTTCCTGGCGCTGGAATTCTGGTAAAACACTAACAGTGCCGAGAGCCAGCATCCTCAGGCTTTTGAAAGTCATCCGATTGTTAGTGATCGAAGGAACCTTTACCCATGAACTCATTACATAACAAAAGACGCAGTGGCCCTTGGATGGCGATGATACAACTCAAGGACCCCGAACAGCAATCGTCCGCGCTGCACTTGATCCCGGTCAAGATAGAGATTGATCCGTGGGAAGCTGACCATCAAAATGAAGCGCCCTGGCCAAAGGCTCTAACGGGAAGGTTTATTGGGGTTCCGGACCCTTCGCTTCCACACAGATTTCTGCTTCGGCTAGGCACCGCCACGTTGTCTCGCGGAGTCCGAACCGGCGTAGAAAATGGCTTCAAGTTGACGCTCGATCAAGAGTGATCGCCGTCAGAAGCACCCTGACAACTGATGTAGCTTCCCCGCCACGAGGGGCAAAACCTAGAATTCAAAAAGTCTGGCGGCGACTGATTTCTTGTTGACGTTAAAGCCGTCTGCCCCCAGACGGACTTGTAAAGTCGTGGTTTCGAGGCAACCGCAAGGTAAGCGGTACAGAAACGAAAGCCTTTTTTCTACCCCTTTACCAGATCTCGCTTCGGCTTCCGCACTTTGGCCTTTCTGCCGAGATTGCGATCAGGCCCTAGATCTCGTTCAACTTCCGGCTGTGGCGCTCTCCTGAGCGCCCTCACATCCTCAATAATCTGCTTACCCGCTGCCTGGCGCGCCGTTTGCAAAGCATACTCCTGCTGTAGCGCCATCCAGAATTCCGCACTCATACCAAGGAATCGTTCCAGGCGCAAAGCAGTATCGGCGGTGACGGAGCGGCGCTCCTTCAGTATCTCGGTAATGCGCGTGACTGGCACCCGCAGGTCAGACGCCAGCTTATTGGCGGAGAGATCCAAAGGGATCATAAACTCCTCGCGCAACATCTCGCCGGGATGCACTGGCTTCCGCCGAATGTTCCATCCGTTAGAAGGCCTTTCAAGACTCACTGTCTGTTCTCCCTTCAATTTAGTGGTAGTCCACAATCTCGACGTCGTACACGCCGTCCGGCTCCCACCGGAAACAAATTCGGAACTGAGGGTTAATGCGAATGCTGTGCTGCCCTCTGACCATTTCCGAACCAATCGGCGCTCCTTCTCGTCCTATTACGAGTAAACTGAAAAGACATATTCTCGAAGGAACCCGCCGTGTATCGATCCACTTTATCTATCTGCGCCCTGCTATGTTTACTGCCGCAGCTTTCGCCGTCGCAGGACCTGCCCAAAGGCGTCACCAAGATTGCCTCCGTCGAAGGCATAACCCAGTACCAGCTGGCCAACGGCCTGCGGCTTCTCGTTTTTCCCGACCCTTCAAAATCCACCATTACGGTGAACGTCACTTACCTGGTCGGGTCGCGTCACGAAAGCGCGGGCGAGGGCGGCATGGCCCACCTGCTCGAACACATGCTGTTCAAAGGCAGCACCAAGCACACCAACATTCCTCAGGAGCTGACTGAGCACGGCGCTCGCCCCAACGGCACCACCTCCTGGGATCGCACCAACTACTTTGAGACCTTTCAGGCCTCCGACACCAACCTCAAATGGGCGCTCGATCTGGAATCCGACCGCATGGTCAACTCCTTCATCAAGCAGGAGGACTTCGACAAGGAATTCTCCGTTGTCCGGAACGAATTTGAATCGGGCGAAAACAATCCCTTCGGTGTCTTGTTCGAACGAACCATGGCCGCCGCCTACACCGCGCACCCCTACGGCCGCCCTGTCATCGGCAACAAGAGCGATGTCGAACACGTCCCCATGGAAAATCT
This sequence comes from Bryobacterales bacterium, assembly GCA_003163855.1. GTDB lineage: Bacteria > Acidobacteriota > Terriglobia > Bryobacterales > Bryobacteraceae > Bog-105. The sequence goes on from PLRJ01000068.1 coordinate 78,197, forward strand.
TCGCGCTTTTTATCACAAGTACTATCAGCCCGATAACGCCGTCGTCACCGTCGCCGGCAAAGTAGACGAGAAGCAGATTGTCTCGCTGGTGAACGATTACTTCGGCAAAATCCCGCGCCCCACCCGCGTTCTAGTTCCCACTCACACGGTCGAACCCGCGCAGGATGGCGAGCGCATCACCACAGTGCGCCGCGTCGGAGATATCCAGGGTGTGTTCGCCGCCTATCATGTGCCTGACGCCGGAAACCCCGACACAGCCGCGCTTGAAGTGCTCGCCGGCATCCTCGGTGAACCCTCCTCGGGCCGCTTATACAAGGCGCTGGTGGACAACAAGAAAGCCAGCCAGGTCTTCACCGACGCCATGCAGATGAATGAGCCGGGCCTGCTGATTGCCGGCGCCATTCTTCGCACCACTGACTCCATAGACAGCGCCAAAGACACCATGCTCGATGTCATTGCCGCAGTCAGTAAGGAACCACCCAGCAAAGAAGAGGTCGAGCGTTCAAAAACTCGCATCCTCAAGAACATCGATATCTCACTCCGCAACTCAGAGCAAGTCGGTCTCTACCTCAGTGAGTGGCTCGCCTGGGGCGATTGGCGTCTTCTTTTCCTCGATCGTGATCGCGTCAAAGCCGTTACTCCGGAAGACATCAAGCGCGTTGCCACTGCCTATCTGAAGCCCTCCAACCGAACCATCGGCGAATTCATTCCCGAAGCCAAACCCGATCGCGCTGAGATTCCCGCCAAGACCGATGTAGCCGCCGCTGTCAAAGACTATAAGGGAGAAGCCGCCATGGCGCAGGGTGAAGCTTTCGACCCATCTCCGAAAAATATCGAGGCTCGCCTGGAACGATTCACCCTCCCTTCCGGCGCCAAAGTATCGCTGCTGAACAAGAAAACTCGCGGCGCCAGCGTCCACGCCGTTATCGCCCTTCATTTCGGAACGGTCGAGAACTTGATGAATAAGGATGTCATCGGCTCACTCACCGCCAGTGCACTCATTCGCGGCACCAGGAGCATGAATCGCCAGCAGATTCAGGACAAAATCGACAGTCTGAAAACTCAGCTCGAAATCAGTGGCTCGGCCACCGGCGTCAACGTCCGCATTGAAACGTCACGCGCTAATCTGCCCGCCGTTCTAGAACTCGCCGGTGAAATTCTGGAACAAGCCACCATCCCCGATTCCGAGTTCGAACAGATTCGCAAAGAAGAGCTGACCCAGCTCGAATTCAGCAAGACGGAGCCCCAAGCTCTCGCGCCCGAACGTTTAAGCCGCGCCCTTTATCCATTCCCCCGCGGCGACGTGCGCAGCACCATGTCCATTGCGGAATCGATGGAAGACATAAACAAGGCCAAAGTGGAAGACGCACGCGAGTTCTACAAGACCTTCTATGGCGCCAATCATGCCGACATCGCAGTCGTCGGAGATTTCGACACAGCGGAAGTGAAGAAAACCTTGAACGACGTCTTTGGCTCGTTCAAGAGCGCAGCCGCCTACGAACGCATCAAGCGCGGCTACCAGAAGATCGCCCCTATCAACGAAACTATCGAGACGCCCGACAAAGCCAACGCCATGTTCATAGCTGGTTTGCGCCTGCACGTCAGTGATTCGGACGCCAACTATCCCGGCATGCTGTTCGGCAACTATATGCTGGGCGGCGGTTTTCTCAACTCGCGTCTCGCCACGCGCATCCGCGTAAAAGACGGCCTTAGTTATGGCATCGGTTCCGTGCTTTCGGCACGCTCCTACGATAAGGATGGGGAGTTTGAGGTCTACGCCATCGCCGCCCCGCAAAACGTCGCCAAAGTGGAAGCCGATTTTAAAGAAGAGCTCGACAAAGCGCTGAAAGACGGTTTCACCGCTAAGGAAATCGACGAAGACCGCACCGGCTGGCTCCAAGCGCAACAAGTCCGCCGCTCCGACGACGGCGCTTTGTCACAGATACTCGCATCGCATGACCTGGATGGCCGCACGCTGGCCTGGGACGAAACACTTGAAAGCAAAGTCCGCAGCTTGACCGCGCCCGAAATCACGGACGCCCTGCGGTCCGCCATCGATCCTTCTCAAATCTCCATCGTCAAAGCCGGCGACTTCAAAAAAGCCGCCGCGAAATAGCGAAAAACCGGGACTGACTGGTTTTTGCCGCCACAACCCGCTTTAAAGCGACAAAGTTCAGCGACAAAAACCGAGTCTGTACCGGTTTTCCATCGTCCGAAGCCTTCGGGCGCGCCCTTCCTAATGCGCCGGATTCGCTTCCATAAATAGATAGCGATCCCGATGCTCCTCCGGAATGACGCGCGGCGGAATATCCAGATGCATCACTTCATATCCATCTGACGCCTTATATTGCGGCCAATTCGGAAGACCCTTGCCATTCGGATCGCCCCTCTTGGCAAAGTTCGTCCAATACCCCGCCATCAATGCCGACATCTGCCTATCCGACTCGCGCCAATCCAGCTTCTTCCAGTCCAGATCTTCAAAAACAAACTCGATTTCAGCCGAATGGTAAGCGCCGCGCACATCGTTCGGCGGCGGCTGCACATGCGTGAATAAGTATCGATACACCGGCGCCTGGCCGGTCGCCGTTTGCGCTTCAATCCACTTCCACGTGGCAAAGGCAATGAAATTATCCCGAGCCAGCGCCGCTGCCGAAGTCTTAGTTTCCTCGGCTGTTGCCGCCGGATAAAGCTTCAGGAACTCATCCGCCTTATCTCCGTAATGCTTCTGCGCGTCCGCCGCAAAGCTCTCCATCGTGGCTTTCGAAGTGGCCGGAGTTCCACCTTCATCCTGATTCCACCCCGCAAGCAATGGCACATGCGCCTGCTTCCCAGCGGCGTAAATGGCCGGCAATGCTTCCGGCAGAAAGTAACCATCAATATTAGGAGTAAAGCGCGCGCCGCCAGCCGGCTTCAAACTGTCCTTCAGCAATTCATCGGCGGGAATCGCCCGCAATGCCGTTACCGACGCCGCATTAATTGAACTGGCAAACGCCGCATCCGCCTTCTCACTTTCCTCAAGCGTCGGCATGGCCAGGCTCGTATTGGAAAAACCAGCGCCGCTCTCACCAATCGCCCCCGCGAACAAATCCTTCGACACCGGCGACGCCATCAGGTCACTCACCGCCCACGACCCCGCCGATTCTCCAAAGATCGTCACCTTCTCCGGATTGCCGCCAAAGGCCTTGATATTCTTCTTCACCCATCCCAGCGCCGCCGCCATGTCCATCAAACCGTAATCGCCCGAGGCATGATGGCTGGAGGCTTGCGTCAACTCCGGATGCGCAAAAAACCCGAACACGGTCAACCGATAGTTAAGGCTCACCACCACTACGCCCAGCTTGGCCAGGTTCTCGCCATCCTGCCGTGGCTCCGATGCTGCGCCGGCCACAAAACCGCCGCCATGTATCCAAAACATCACCGGCAGCTTCTGTTTATTCGAAAGGGATGGCGTCCACACATTCAGATACAAGCAGTTCTCGCTCGGACCTTTGTCGCGAAACACCATGTCCTCGAATAACCGCGCCTGCATGCAGCGCGCGCCGAACTCCGTTGCCTCTAGCGTGCCCTTCCACTTCGCTTCAGGTTGTGGCGGCTCCCAGCGCAGGTTGCCTACCGGAGGCGCAGCGTAAGGAATGCCTTTGAACGCATAAATCTTCGCCGTTTCGCTGTAGCTTCCTTTAAGCTTCCCGTCTTGAATCTTCACTTGCGGCTTATCCGCCGCCCACGCAACCGCAGTGCTCACTAACGATAAAGCCGCCGCCAAAGCAGCCCGTTCAACTCGGAACATTTTCTCTTCTCCTAAAGGACTGCGCCCAGTATGGCGCCCAGCAGCAGCGGACCAATATGCGCAAACGCCAGCGCCAGTCCGCCTGCCGCGGCAAGAAATCCAACCAGCGGTATAAGCGTCAGAGTCGAGGCAAACAAGAACAGAAAAACGGCAAGCAAAATGCCAGGCAAAATGCACGCAATCAAAGCATTGCCTAATCCGCCGGCCTTTCGTCCACCCACAAATCCCGCAATCAAAGGCCCGAGGATAGGCAGCCAGAACAGCAAAATAGATAAGACAAAAATCCAGATAACCGCACTGCCAATGCTGCCCGCTCTCTGCGCCATGCCATGAGTCTCTCATATAATCCAAGCTTGACCATTTATTCTCTGCTGCTGTTCCTCCTCGCGCTTCCCGCGCTGTCGCAGACGCCCTTCGACCTTGTCATCCTAAACGGCCACATCATCGACGGCACCGGTTCGCCCTGGTATTCAGGCGACATCGGCATCCGCAACGGCCGCATTGCGGCCATCGGCGTTCTCGCTAACGCGAAAACCACGCTTACCATCGATGCCCATGGCCTGACAGTTGCTCCCGGCTTCATTGACATGCTGGGCCAGTCCGAAATGTCAATCCTGGTGAATCCGCATGTGCCGTCTAAAATCTTTCAGGGCATCACGACAGAGATAACTGGCGAAGGCGGTTCCGCCGCTCCTTTGAACGCCGCTATTCTCGCCGCCGACCGCTCTTCGTACCAACACTACGGCATCACGCCCGATTGGACCACCTTCGCCGGATTCTTCGCGCGCCTTGAAAAGCAAGGCATCGGCATCAATATGGCTAGCTATGTAGGCGCGACGCAAGTCCGCCGCATGGTTATCGGTGACGATAATCGCGCTCCCTCCGCCGCTGAGCTCGAGCAGATGCGAGCACTTGTCCGCTCTGCCATGCAAGACGGCGCAGTAGGCCTTTCTACCGCGCTGCAATACGCGCCCGCGCCCTACGCCAAAACCGACGAACTCATCGCGCTCGCCGCCGAAGCTGCCAAATTCGGCGGCATCTACGCGAGTCACATGCGCAGCGAAGGCGACGCCATTGACGATGCCCTTGATGAAGCCTTTCGCATTGGACGCGAAGCGCACATTCCGGTTGAGATCTGGCACTTGAAAGCGGCCGGCAAACAAAACTGGGGGCGCATGCCCGAAATCGTCCATCGCATCGACGCGGCGCGCGCTTCCGGCATCGACGTTGCCGCCGACACCTACGCGTATCCTGCCTGGTTCAACTCCTTCTCGGCCTTCATTCCTCCCTGGGCGCATGACGGCGGGGACGCCAAAATGGTGGAGCGCCTGAAGGATCCCGCCGCGCGTGCGCGCATTCGCAAAGACATGCTGGACCCACATGCCAAGTGGGATAACGAATGGCAGGAGATTCCGGGCCCGGAAGCCATACTGATTAGCGTGGTGCAGAATCCCAAGCTCCTGCCGCTGCAGGGCAAAACCATTGCGCAGGTCGCTAAGGATCGCGGTAAGGATCCCATCGACACCATTTGCGATCTCTTAGTGGACGATCCCGCCATGTCTGTCGCCGTCTTCGCCATGTCGGAGAAAGACATCTCGCTCGCTCTGAAACAGCCCTGGGTCTCTATCGACAACGATTCGCAAGGCACTTCGCCCGATGGTGTGCTAGGCAAAGAGCATCCGCATCCGCGCGCCTATGGAACCTTCCCGCGCATTCTCCGCAAATACGTGCGAGAAGAATCACTGCTTAGCCTGCCTGAAGCCATCCGAAAATTCAGCGCGCTGCCCGCCCAACGCGTCCGCCTCACTGACCGCGGTGTCCTCAAGCAAGGCTTGTGGGCTGACATCGTCATCTTCAATCCGGCCACTATCACCGACGTAGCAACCTTCGAAAAGCCGAATCAGCTCAGTGTCGGCATGCAATACGTGCTTGTAAACGGCCAGCCTGTCATCGATAACGGAAAAATGACAAATATTTTGCCTGGAAAAGTTCTTCGAGGCGGAAAATGAAATGCAAACGTAATAAACTCTAGTAGAACTCCTCGTTTTGCCTACCACACTGATTTCCCCGCCACGCGTTGCCTTGTTTACCGATTCGTTCTTCGAAGCTAACGGTGTGGCAACGCTTAGCAGGCACCTGGTCGAATTCGCCCGTTCGCGCGATTTTCCGCTGCTCATTGTGCGCGGCGGCAACCAGACCGCTCTCACCCAAGACGGATCTGTCCAAACGCTGGAACTCAAGCGCGGCTTCGCTTCCTTTCCCGTCGATAAAAGTCTCTACTGCGATCCTTTGCTTACCCGCCATAAGCAGTTGGTGATTGATCACCTGCTCGCCTTTAAACCCGATCTGGTTCACATGACCGGGCCCGGCGATCTTGGCTTTCTCGCTCTGATCACTTCGCATAGCATCCGCATTCCTTTGGTCGCTTCATGGCACACCAACCTGCACGAATATCTCGCCCGCCGTTTGGATCGCTTGCTGCGCTTTCTTCCCGCAAACTTGCGCCATCGCGCCACCTCCGAATTGGAGCGGCATAGCTTGCGCGGGTTGCTGCGCTTTTATCGAACTGCCCGCTATGTTCTAGCGCCGAATCAAACGCTGGTGAATCTGCTTGAGGCCAGAAACAACCGGCCCGCGTTTCTGATGGCGCACGGCGTGGATCTTTCCGGTTACTCGCCGGCAGAAAAACCCAGCGCCGACCGTCCTTTTTGCATAGGTTACGTGGGACGTTTAACCACGGAAAAAAACATCCGCTGCCTGGTCGATGTTGAGCAAAAACTTATCGCCGCCGGCGAAACAAATTATCAGTTCCTGATTGTTGGCGAAGGCGGTCAGCAAGGCTGGCTCCGCCGCAATATGCAGCGTGCGGAGATTGCCGGCGTATTGCGCGGACAGGAACTCGCAGAGGCTTACCAGCGGATGGATGCTTTTGTTTTTCCATCGCTGACGGACACCTTCGGACTGGTTATTCTGGAGGCGATGGCCTCAGGCGTACCGGTAATTCTCGCGCCCGAAACCGGCCGGCGCGTTGGTATTGTCGATGGCTTATCTGGCTTTCTATCGGAAGATTTTGGCGCCAGCGTGCTTCAACTCATGCACAATCGCGAAATGCTGCAAGCGATGGCCGCCGCCGCCCGCCAGTTCGCTAAGGCCAATAGTTGGGATGGAGTCTTTGAACAGCTTTATCAGACCTACCAAATCGGAATGGGCATTTCCGATACACGCCGTGCCGAACGCGAGCAACTCAGGATAAGAACAGCTTCATTCCGCCAATAGCGGCGCGCTTCACGGCCAGCATCCACGGCGCCTTCGCATGTTCAGGCTTTTCGGCCAGCGGCATGCGCGTCGCTATCTCGTAAAGCCGGACCAGTTCCTGGGTGGCAACTGCCCAACTCCATTCCTCAGCTTGTTCGCGTGCCTTCCCTCGGATAGCTGCGCACAAGTGCTTATCTTGAACGGCGCGCTCGGCCACGGTCGCCAAATCTCCGGCCCGATCGGGATCGAACAGAAACCCATTGACCTCGTGCCTGACGATATCCGGAATGCCGCCCGCATTCGCGCCAATCACAACCGATCCCGCGGCCATCGCTTCCATCAGCACAAGCCCCAGCGTCTCGGTTTTCGAAGGCAGCACCAACGCAGTCGCTGAAGCCATCGCTTCCGCCAGCTTTCGCCCTGTCAGATAGCCTGCAAAGAACGTGTTGCTGCCGGCAAAGTGAATCCGCAAATTCGTTTCGCTCGGGCCGCCACCCACAATCGCCAGGCACGATCCAGGAATCGCTTCCAGCACATGCCGCAGCGCTTCAATTCCCTTCTCCGGCGACAACCGACCCACGTAGAGGAACAGCGGACTTTCCGGATGACCGTTGCTCAACCAACCGCGCATATCGTGCGATGCAAAGCGCGGATGAAATTCGCCCGTGTCGACTGCTTTGGGCCAGAGCGACAAGCGCTCAATGCCATGCGCACGCAGTTCATCGGCCATCACGGTTGATGTACACAGATTGATCTGCGCTTTGTTATGCCTCAACCGCATAATTTTCCACACTAGCGGCTCCAACGCGCTCAGGCCGTAGTAGTGGAGATATTTTGGAAGCCGCGTGTGATACGAAATCACCAGCGGCAGCTTCAGCACGTCGGCGTAATAGATACCGGCCACGCCCAGGCACGACGGATCGGCCACATGGATCAGGTTTGGCTTAAAGGCCAGCAATTTGTTCCTGATGGAGGCGCGCGGCAGTGCCAGCGTCAGTTCAGGGTAAAGAGGAAAGCGCGCGCCGCGTAAACCTTCCACCTGGGCGCCGTCATGTTCCCTGACACCGCCGCTTGGCGCAAAAACCAGCACCTGGTGGCCGCTTCTCTGCAACTCAGAGATGGTGTTCCGAAGCCTCGTGACAATACCGTCGATCTTCGGAAGGAACGTCTCCGTGAACAGAGCAATTCGCATGAGCCGATGATACGGGCTGTAACATGAAGCGGCGATGACGAGTCTGTTACGGATTTGCTGGTTTTGACTTCGCCCCGCCGAAATCAAATCTACGCCCAATAATCATCTTCACCAGCAGATGATCTGTCCCATGAGTGACACCCACGCCGACGCCGAAATTGAACTCCCAGTTGGGGCTGAGATTCAAATCGATGGCCGGAACAATCTGCTGCTGCTGATCGCGCACCGGATCGAACCCGGTTATCGGCCCGAGGGATCCGTAGTACTCCAAACCAGCGTTGATCTTCTTCGTAAAGTCAAAACCGGCTTTGAAATTGGGAGAAAACACCACTCCCTGCGAGACGCTGGGTCCATGAAACGAACGGTCGAACGTGGGATTGAAAGCCAGGTACCAGCGGCCCACTTGCTTATCGATAATCGGTCGTATTTCGAGCGTCCACGTATCGGGCGAAAAAGCATAACGCTGATAGCCGAACTCGGTGGATAAGCTAACGCCCACCGGCCAGTGCCAGCTTTCCGGCACGCGCACTCGGGGCCTTATATGATCGCCCACCCAATTCCAATTGCCCCCATGCGGGATCGCGGTGAAAATATAGAAGCCGGTTTCAAACCAGGGCGTCCAGCCATGCGTAATCTCAATGGTCTCGTGCCAGGCATCCTGGGTCGGCAAAAATCCGTTCACATCCGTGCGCGACCCGAAAATGGTGTAGTTGCTATGCAACTCGAACATGGTGCTGCCGGGCGCCACGGTCTCCGACCCGTATACCTGTATTTCGTAGTTATCCTGCGCCTGCAGCGCTGCTGCGAAACACAGGCTCGCCGCTATCAATAAGCAAAGTTTTTTCATGTGAGGTTTATGAGATGGCCTTTGCCAATCCAAACGCTGCTGCCGCCGCCAGACCTCCAATGAGCGTCGTTTGTGTGGCGCTTCTCCATGCCGGCGTTTCAGTTGCGCGGCCTTTTAAATACCCGAACACGGCCAGCGCCACCAGCGTTACGCCCACTGATTGGAATAGCGCGTTATAAGGATCAGTATCCAGCATGTAAGGTGAGAGGGGTACTAGTCCCCCTACTATGTAAGCCACGGCGATGGTTGCCGCACTACGGAACGCGCGCCCCTTTTCAGGCTCTTCCAATCCCACTTCAAAGCGCATCATGAAATCTACCCAGGCCTTGGGCCGCTTGCTGAGGGATTCGGCGATCGTAGAGGCCTCGCTTGCGCTCAGGCCGTAGTCCTGAAAGACTTTCACCACTTCCGCCGTCTCCTGGGCGGGCATCTCGACAATCTCGCGCTCTTCGCGGGCACGTTCACTGGCATAGTGTTCCGCGTCGCCACGTGCCGCCAGAAATCCTCCCAAGCCCATGGCGATGGACCCCGCCGCAATCTCTGCCAAACCCGCGGTAATCACCACATGGCTCGAATGCACCGCGCCTGAAAGTCCCGCCGCCAGGGCGAAGGGCACCGTCAACCCATCGGACATACCGATGACGATGTCACGCACCATCTCGCCGGACGTTGAATGATGTTCCTGATGCGTAACTGCCACGTGTTCTTTACCTTAGAACAAATAGGAGACAATCCACCATAAACAGCCGTTTATCCACGCTCCCATACGTTACGATAACGGTTAAATGAACAATCGACGTGATCTGCTTAAGCTTGCAAGTCTGGCTGCGGCGGCTATGCCGCTAACGGCAGGCGAACCAGTTGTTCCCAGTGGCCTAAAAGATGCCGACAAAGCTGAGACGGCTCATAAATCTTTTGGCGTCGAGCGAGTCTACTTTAACGGTTCTACACCTCAGTTGAAGGATGTGACCGCCGGCAGTTTGCTTTTGCATCCCGGCCAGGAGCCGCACCCGCCGCACAAACATCCTGAGGAAGAGTTCATGTTCATTGCTGAGGGACATGGCGAAATTCTCATCAACGGCGCCACTCACAAAGTTGGTCCAGGATCGGTGATGTATTGCGAAGGCAACAAGCTGCACGGCGTTAAGAACACGAGTTCGGCGCCGCTTTTATTTTACTTTTCGAAGTGGCTGGCGTAATCATTGGCTAGCACGTCCACTCTGACGGGCAACGTTGCGCCCGCGCTTCAGCCGGATCGAACGGTCTTTTCAATTTTGGCCGCTATCAGCATTTGTCATTTGCTGAACGATACCGTTCAATCGCTGATACCAGCCATCTACCCCATCCTGAAGAGCTCGTTTCATCTCGACTTCACTCAGGTGGGTTTAATCACGCTTGCCTTTCAATTGACCGCCTCGCTGCTGCAACCTTTCATCGGGCTTTATACCGATCGCAAACCGCATCCGTTCTCGCTGCCTGTCGGTATGCTGATCACGCTCTGCGGCTTGTTAACGCTGTCGGTCGCTTTCAACTATCCGATGCTGATATTCGCCGCGTCATTGGTCGGCCTGGGTTCCTCAGTGTTTCATCCGGAATCCGCACGCGTCGCTCGCATGGCATCCGGCGGCAAACATGGACTCGCGCAATCGCTTTTCCAGGTGGGTGGTAATGCAGGTTCAGCGCTCGGACCGCTGCTTGCTGCCTACATCGTTCTTCCCCACGGACAAGGTAGCATCGCGTGGTTCTCTCTCACCACGGCCGCGGGCATCGTGATTCTGATCCGAGTCGGCATGTGGTACCGAATCCACCCGCTGCGCATCAAGTCGGCCGCCAACACATCCTATACATTTCACACGACGGTGTCGCGCGGCAAAGCGGTCCTCGCGCTGGCTATCCTTATCGCTCTTATCTTCTCGAAGTACTTTTACCTCGCGAGTATCTCGAGTTACTACACCTTCTATCTGATGAGTAAGTTCCACCTACCCATCGGCGCGTCGCAGCTCTATCTCTTCCTGTTTCTCGGAGCTGCCGCGGTCGGGACACTAATCGGCGGCCCGGTAGGTGACCGCATCGGGCGCAAACCTGTTATCTGGGCCTCCATCCTGGGAGTGCTGCCGTTCACACTCGTTTTGCCCTACGCCAATCTCTTCTGGACAGCCGTGCTGACGGTCATCATCGGAGTAACGATTGCCTCGGCGTTCACCGCGATTCTGGTTTATGCGCAGGAACTGATGCCCGGGAATGTCGGCCTTATCTCGGGTATCTTCTTCGGCTTCGCTTTTGGCATGGGCGGTATCGGTGCGGCTGTTCTGGGGAAGGTGGCCGACATGACGAGCATCACTTTCGTGTATCACGTCTGTTCATTCCTGCCCGCGATAGGTCTGCTCGCCGCGTTTTTGCCAAAATCCCCTGCGCGCGTTAACGTTATCTAGTAGGTTTGAAAGTCAGTTTTAACCTGTTAGTTCGCTCACCTTGAATTTGAAACGCTAAAATGCCGCTAAAGTACGCTTTTAATTGTGGCCACAAAAGCGCTTTAGAGAAGGCGTCACTCGAAGCAAACCGCAAGAGTGAACAACACCAATAGGAGAACTTCAATGAACCGCAAACTCGCCACACTGATTTTGACTCTCTCAGCCACCTTAGGCGTGACATCGCTTAAAGCCGCAGAAGCTAATGCCAACATCCCCTTCAACTTCCACGCAGGTTCCGAGACCATGCCGGCTGGCAAGTACCGGATATCCAATCCGGTAGAGAGCAACAAAACATTGTTCAGCCTCTCGGCTGCCAGCGGTCCTACTCGCTTCATCGGCGCGCAAAACCAGGGCCAAGCGAACCCAGAGGCTTCCAAGCTTACCTTCGCCTGCTACCAGGGTGAATGCTCCCTGGTGAAGATTGAGCTTCCCGGTTCGGACGTTTCGTACTCGCTGAAGGCGTCCGATAAGCGCAGCCTGGGTATGGCCTCGATGATTTCAGTTCGCTTGACACACTAATAGTCAATGCTCAGGCCAACCATTGTGTATGGCTGCGATGGTGTTGTCCCTCGCAGCCATGTTGTTGTTGACAGTGCTAATGAGTAGTGGCGGTTACCGCTAGCCCATTGGTGCGAATCGCAACCGGTTGCTCGGGAGTCGGGTACTTCGCATCGCTGAACGCACTATTAATCAGCAGGTTGGTATCGAAATAAACCTGCCAGTAGTGATCGTTGTGACAATGCGGCCGCACCGCTAGCACTGGTCCCATAGGGTTGAATGCCAGCAATGTCACTTCCGGTGCCGGATTTGTCAGTACATTGGGAATACTGGCTAATTTTGGCAACAGCAGAGCAATCGCCTGTGCCGGGTTCACGTCGTGTGCAAGCTGCGCGGTCAGTTCAACGCGCCGGCTGGGATTGGCGGTGAAATTCTGAATGTTGTCTGCGAAGATTTTGTTGTTTCCGACCACGGTTCGCACATTATCCGGCGTATTGATGGTGGTTGCAAACAGACCAATCTCTTCCACAGTTCCGGTCACGCCACCAGCGGTGATGAAGTCGCCCATTTTAAAAGGCCGTAAGACGACAATGAACGCGCCCGCTGCAAAGTTAGCCAGCAGGCCACTCCAGGCGGTACCGATGGCAAAGGCAGCCGCCGCCAGTAGACCGGCGAAGGTTGCTGTCTGAATGCCAAACCATCCGAGTAGCGAGATAACCAGGATGATGTTCAACAACACATGCAGCGTGCTGGTTAAGTAGCCGTTGATTGTGGGATCGATGTTCTGGCGCTTCAATCCGTGGTTCACCAACTTGATGCAGAAGTTGATGATAATTCGGCCTATGATGAACAGGGCGATTGCGCCAAGTATCTGAAGCCCGACTGTGGTCAGCACAGCCAGTGCCGTGTTCCCCATGCTCTGGAAATTAAAATTCACATTAGCTCCTAATAGTCTTATTTCTGAACGCTCTTAGACACCAGACACACTGGTGTGCCTTGCAGTCACATCGGTCCTTGGTGAATATCGAGATTATATAGCTTTCCGAGCCTTCGATGAGTACTACTTAACCGTCGATAAGTCCGGGTAACTAAATCAGAAAGTGAAGCCGAAGAGCAGTTCCACCTGATTGTTGTTGGGAGTTGCTTCTGAGGTGGAGGAGGAGCGGGCCCATCTGGTGTAGCGGAGATCGGTTGCTACCCGACCAAGGGGAATCTTGAAGTCGAGGCCGCCGCCGATGGTGAAACCGTTATGAGCGAGGTCGTACGTAAGGTAGTTATTGCTGCCGCCAACGCGGAAAGACGGACCAACCTCCAGCACCGGTTTGATACGAGAAACGGGCAGCCTGTACTTCACGAGCAACGGAAATTCAAAGGTGTTGACGCGCTGCTTCTCAAACGGAGTGGTTGAAAGCACCGGGTTGGTCGTGGGATTGGTGACTACGATCGATTGAATCTCAAGACTCGCTGGCCGGTATAAGGCATCGGCTTCGAGGCTGAGACTCAGAGGCAGGCGGAGATCGATGGTGGGACCGATGATGTAATCCTTGGTCGCGGATTGGCTGAACACAGTCGGCGGATCGCCGCCAGGAGAGAAGGCATCGGTAATGCCAAGACCGCCTTTGATACCGAATTCCACCGGCGATTGAGCGCTGACTGGCGTAACGGCCAGATTAAAGGCTAAGACGGCAATAGAGAAAGCGAAGGGAAATCGTCGATGCATGTTTTCTAAGACCCGGTTACTAAGGAATTAGCGACAGCCAGGCGTTAGAAACGGGAAAGTTTTCGGACGGTGGAAAGCCGGTACAGCCAACCCGTTTCCGCCTCGACCGATTGTTCGTTCGCTGGGATGGTGGTGGTGCTGAAACGGGAAGGCAGTCCCGGTTTTCCGCTGTATTGCATTTTAATTTAGCTCCGCCGGTCTAGTCTTCCTGCTGGCGGAAGACTGGCTCTTTGCCGGCTAGCATCAGGCGTTCGTCCAGAGCCGCCTTTACCAGTTCTTCTTCCATGTCCGACAGGCCCTTGGCATCTTTCTCGACGCGTGCCAGCATGCCTTTCATGCGGCCGCGGGAGACTTCACCCGGCAGCGCGAGGGCATAAGCGAACAAGGCATCGGAGCGCAGATCCTCATCGTCGAAAATTTTGCGGACACGCTCGAGTTCGCTCTTCAAGCCGTAGTAGCCGACGCCCCACAGAGCGCTGCGCCTGACTTCCAGGTCGGTGTCTTCCAAATGCCTGGCGAAGTAATCGCGGAAGCTCGGATGAACACTGCGCCACATCGCTTCCAAGGCTTTGGCCCGGCCCTCTGGCTGCTCGTAGAGGTCAGTGATGCCTTTGCGGACTTCGTTCCGGTCGGTCTCCGGTGCAAGGCCCACCAGCAGGCCGCCCAGTTCTTCCACCGGAGCTTTGTGCTCGCGCAGCACGGTCAGCATGCTGTCCACTACTTCTGCTTCCTCGGTAGCATCAATCAACGCTTCCCAGGCGCGCGCCCGCACTGTCGCCGACTCATCGGTCTTGGCAAGGTGCAGCAGCGCCTGGCGCTCCGCGTCTTCTAAAGGCTGGTTAAAGAAGGAGTGCGCGGCCGAGGCGCGCACTTCCGGCGCCGGATGGGTGAGCAATCCACGCCGCTCTTCTTCATCGAGCAGGTCAACCGGCAGCTCTTCACGCTCAGGATAGAGCGACCAGATGTCGAACGGTTCCGCTTCCAACGGCTCGGTCTCCATCATGGGTTCAGAAAGCGAACCTATGACGTCTCTGAGTTCAGCTTTCAGATCAGCTTCGTCGTCGCCCAGTTGCGAGCTGGCCTTCTTTAAAGCTTCGGCGGCGGCGGGATCGTGATAGATGCCCAAGAGCAGAGCCGTATCGGCCAGATCGAACTCAATGCGATCGAGCAGAAGCTTTAGCAGACGGTCGTCATGCACCCGAAGATTCGCCAGAACGAAGGCAACCTCGCCGCTGTCTTCTTCCTCGAGTTCGTTATACAGCGCAAGCAGCGGTTCCAGCGATACCGCGCCCAGTTCTACAAGCCCAACCACGACTTCGTCCGGTACGTTCTCCGGATCTTCCTTGATGTAGCGCACATAAAACGGAATGCCTTCCGGCGCTTTCCAGTGGCGGAACAGGGCAATCAGTTCCGCCGCGATATCAACGCGGTCGTTGGAGCGGTCGCGTTCGCCAAAAGCTACCGCCGCTTTTAGGGTTTCTTCTTTACGGTCGAGCAGAGCCTTGAAAGAACGGTGATCCGGGCTGAGCTGGGCGCGCGCCGCCGCGTCCAGAATCTCAGCCGGAGTGGAGTCTGCTAATTTGTCAGGATCGAGGAACAAGCTTATAGCTCGGCTTCGACAATGACTTTGATGGTCGTTGATACGTCACGATGCAGACGCAGCGTAACGTCATGTTCACCCAACGTGCGGATGGGTTCTTCCAACTGCACCTTGCGCCGTTCGATGTGATAGCGCTGCGCCTCCAAAGCGTCGGCGATATCCTTGGCGGTGACCGAACCAAACAACTGTTCGTTCTCGCCGACACGGTGCTTGAACGTCAGAACGACGCTGCTCATCAGCTTGGCCAGTTCTTCTGCCTCGCCCTGGGCCTTGGCTTCACGCCGCAGATACGCTTCGCGTTCCTGCTCGACAATCTTCTTGTTGGAATCGGTAGCGGCGACCGCCAGCTTCTTGGGCAGCAGAAAGTTGCGGGCATAGCCGTTGGCAACCTTCACCAGCGCGCCGCGCGCGCCCAGCTTCTCGACGTCTTCTCTTAGAATGACTTCCATGGTTTCCTCCGCCTGCCTTACATCCGCGAAGCAAACGGCAGCAGCGCTATGTTGCGCGCCTGCTTGATCGCTTCGGCCAAACGTTTCTGATGGGGCGTACAAACGCCCGAAATGCGCCGTGGTGTGATTTTGCCGCGTTCGGAGATAAAGCTGGACAGCATCTTCGAATCTTTGAAGTTGATGTCGTCCACTTTCTCGACGCAAAAACGGCACACTTTTTTGCGCCGGAAATACTGCTTTTTGCCTGTGGCAATTGCCTTGTCGCCGCCCGTGGGACGTTGCGAAGCCGCTATCGGGCGGCCGCCTCTTTGTTCTGCCATTTATGTTCTCCTGGTTCCCTATTCCGCGCTTTCGGCCGGCGCCGGGGCCGGTGTCGCTTCCACTGGCGGCGCTGCTGGTGCAGCCGGTGCTACCACCGGAGCGCCAGGCATGGGGCCCAGCGGGCCCGGTTCAGTGGGAAACATAGGCGCTGCGGAAGGAGCCGGCGCCGGAGCAACTGGCTTCCTGGCGGCACGCTTCTCACGGGCCTTGCGGCGCTTCTCAATCCGCTTCATCTTCTCGTCGATGCGCACGGTGATGAACTTCAACACCATGTCATTGACGCGCAGGCGGCGTTCCACTTCCTTCACGGTTTCGGCGGTCGCGGTGAACTGCAACAGGACATAGAAGCCTTCGCGCTGTTTCATGACGCGATAGGCAAGCCTGCGCACGCCCCACTTTTCGGTCTTGTCCAACGTTCCGCCAGTGGCGGTGACAATACCTTTTACCTGTTCAATCAGCGGATCCAGCTCTTCAGCCGTAGCGTCCGGACGAACAATAAACAACTCCTCGTAAATTCTCATGCTTCCTCTTCTTTACTGCCTTGGGCGCGGCGATTAAATTTCGCCATGGTCTTATCGGCGCCTTCAGCGACCATGAACTCAACGGCCTCCGCGGTATAGGAAACCATTTCGTTCACTTCGGCTTGCTGCCCTGGCTTGAATGGCGCCAGGACATACTCAGCCGCATCTGCAGGTTTGAAACCCGGATGTATACCCACCCGGACGCGTAGAAAGACATCTGTCTTCAAAACGCTGATAATCGACTTGACACCGTTGTGTCCAGCCGCCGAACCGTTCTTCTTGATGCGCAATGCGCCCCAAGGCAGATCGAGTTCGTCATAAACCACAATCAAGTTCCGTTCCGTCAGGTTCCGGTATTTGAGCACGGGCTCAATACCCTCCCCCGACGAATTCATGAACGTCTTCGACTTGACCAGAATCACCGGTTTGCCGGCTATCTGACCTTCGCCTAGCAGCGCCTTGCCGTCGGACTTGCTAATGCTTATCCCGTTACGGCGCGCCAGTTCGTCTAACACCAGAAACCCGACGTTATGCGGCGTAGATTCGTAGCGCACGCCCGGATTTCCCAGGCCCGCGATACAAACCGGCCGCGACTCCCAAGTTTCCATTTGCTAAAGGGAGCCCGCCTAGAGAACGTTACTTCTTCTTGGCGTCGGCGGCAGGGGCATCCTCGTCCTTCTTGCCCTTCTTCACGACTTCGGGCTCTGCTCCGGTAGCAGCCGCATCGGTAGCGGCGGGCTCCTCAGCGCGGATGGAGATTACGTGCGAAATGACGGTGTCGGCCGGACTCAACAGCTTCATCGATTCCTTCAACGGAATGTCGGAGCCGCGCACGCTCTGGCCAATCATCAACTCGGCCACGCTCAGAGTGAATTGTTCCGGAATGTCGTCCGGCAGGCACTCGATTTCCACTTCGCGCGTGATGATCTCGTGCAAACCGCCTTGCAGTTTGACGCCCTTAGGATCGCCAACCGTGACCACCGGCACCTTGACGGTGATGCGCTTGGTAAGATCGATGCGCTTCAGATCGACGTGCAGTAGATTGTCGCGAATAGGATCGTATTGCCAATCGACAATCATCACCGGAACATTCTCTTTGCCCGTCACGTCAAGATTAAAAATCGTGTTGTGACCGGTCTTGCTGTTCAGAATCCCGGTTAATTCCTTGGGACTGACTGCAACCGCCAGGGGCGCGAGGCCTGTTCCGTAAAGAACAGCCGGCATAGAACCCTTGGCGCGCAGACGGCGCGCTTCGTTTTTACCGCGCGAGTCACGCGACTCGGCAGTTATGGTTATATCTTTTCTCATCCTTCACCTTCTCCTCACCAGGACGGCCGCCTGCTCTAAAACAGCCACCGGACCCCGGCTTGATTCACGGCTCACGCTACGACCCGTGTCGAACTCAACTCAAATAAACAGCGTGCTGATCGAACCACCATCGTGAATCGACTGGATAGCCCGAGCCAGCAACGACGCCACCGACAACACCCGAATCTTGCCGCAAGCAACCGCCTGCGGCGAAAGCGGAATGGTGTTGGTGACCACCAATTCCAATAGCGGCGAGGCGCTAATGCGCTCCACCGCCGGACCCGACAAAACCGGATGGGTCGCGCATGCCGTTACCGACTTCGCGCCCTGCTCCAGCAAAGCTTCCACACCTTTTACCAACGTCCCGGCGGTATCCACCAGATCGTCCACCATCAGACAATGCTTGTCGCGAACATCGCCGATGATGTTCATCACCTCAGCTACATTCGCGTCCGTACGCCGCTTATCGATAATCGCCAACGGCGCATTCAATCGCTTGGCAAACGACCGCGCCCGCTCTACGCCGCCAGCGTCCGGCGAAACGACGGTCAGTTCACCCTTGGGAAATTTCTGATCGAAATATTCCACCATCACCGGCGCAGAAAAGAGGTGATCGACAGGAATATCGAAAAAACCCTGAATCTGAGCGGCGTGTAAATCCACCGCCAGAACCCGGTTAGCCCCGGCTCTTTCGAGCAGGCTGGCAACCAGTTTTGCCGAGATAGGCATTCGCGGCCGGTCCTTACGGTCCTGACGCGCATACCCATAATAGGGTAACACTGCCGTGATGCGTTCCGCACTGGCGCGCTTGAAAGCATCGATCATCAGCAGCAGTTCCATCAGGTGGTGGTCCACCGGACTGCTGGTTGGCTGCATCACAAAAACGTCGGCGCCTCGCACGTTTTCCTGAATCTGCAGATGGGTTTCGCCGTCGGCAAAACGCTTGATCATGGCCGCGCCCAAGGGCGCGCCCAGGGCCTCACAAACCTCCTCAGTCAGCGGGCGGTTGGCGGTTCCGCTGAAGACTTTGAAGTCGGTGTAGAGCGCGCGAACTGGTTTGGGAGCGGCCATGGTTAAGTATCCTGTGTTGCTCATGCGAAACAGCTTTTCTCCGCAGCGGGTCCCAGCGCACGGATCCAATGTTGCCGGTACTGGGCCCTTTTTACGAAACGAACCCGAAAAGCCTGGCCTTCGGGGAACTGCTGTGAGGCGGCCCGCACCTCTGCCAGGCTCTTAAACACGCCAAAAGTGGCGGACCCGCTGCCAGTCATCATGGCTGTAGCGGCGCCTGCGCGCCGCAATTTCCGCACAACCGCGGCCAGATTCGGATGTTGCTGGAACACCACAGCTTCAAAGTCGTTTTTCAATGGGAGTTGTTCCAGGCGGCCGCGAGCCAGATTCCAGGAAATGGTCTGAAACTCTCTCAGAATAGGAGAGCTAGCGGGCGAAGTCAACGCATTCGTAACATCACGGTTTAGCGCGTGGTACGCCAGGACGGTAGAAACATGCACGCCGGTAGAAACCACTAGTACATGGTAGGCCGGGAGGTCAGGCAAGGGGTATAGTTCGGTTCCTCGACCGATACCAAGCGCGGTTCCACCGTACAGGAAGAAGGGAACGTCGCTGCCCAGCGTTTCTGCGAGACGAATTAATTCCGGCATGGGAACCCGTTTGCCCGCCAACGCGGGTAGCGCGAGTAAGACGGCGGCGGCGTTGCTGGAGCCGCCACCCAGGCCGGCCCCCATAGGGATGTTCTTCGTTAAGGAGAAACGAACCCAAGCTTTGACCTTGATTTCTTCCAGCAGCAGCTTGGCGGCCCGCACAACCAAATTGTCGGCAATGTCAATAGAACTACTTAGTTCGATTTGGCTTCGCTTCGCAAAATCGAACTCGATTCGCAGCGAATCCTTCAAGCTGATGGTTTGAAAGATACTGCGCAGTTCGTGGAAGTTGTCTCCGCGGCGGTGAAGCACCCGCAGATCGAGATTTAGTTTGGCGAAAGAAGGGACCGTTACCAGCACGGTCAGTATTGCAAGAGCGAGTAGACGTCGTAGCGGTCCAGTTTCGAACGGCCGTGCAGAAACTCCAGTTCGATGACGAAGCCGAGACCCGCCACTTTGCCCTTTGCCATTTCAACCAGTTTGGTGACGGCGCGCGCGGTGCCGCCGGTTGCCAGGACATCGTCCACAATCAGGACGTTTTGGCCGGGCTCAATGGCGTCGGCGTGCATTTCGAGGGTATCGGTTCCGTATTCGAGTTCATACTCGACGCTGTGAACGGAGTGGGGGAGCTTTTTGGGCTTGCGGACGGGGACAAAGCCGGCGCCGAAGGCATGCGCCATGGCGGGAGCGAAGAAGTAGCCGCGGGCTTCTATGCCAACCACGATGTCTATAGGATCGTGGCGGTAGTGCTCCTGAAGAGCGTCAATTGTGTCCTTGAAGCCGATTTTGTCCTTCAGCAGGGTCGTGATGTCGTAGAAGTTGATTCCCGGCTTCGGAAAATCCTTAACTTCGCGGATCAGGGATTTCAGGCGATCGGCAGCGGCCGTCGTTTTCATAGCTTGTGCGGACACGCCCGCGATTGTAGCGCAATCGTCGATCTGCGCGAGTAAGCTCACCGCCGGCAGCAGCGCGACGAAGTCGCCTCCGGCTGGCTGAATGCCTGCACCTGCCGGGAGTTGCGTGGGCAGAATTAGGGCACTGGCTTGGGTCCTGGGCAGAATTAGGGCACTGGCTTGGGTCCTGCTGGTTGGTTCGAGGTGAATTGGCGCGTAGTCTTCGTATTAGGCCACCTTTTTTGCCACCAAGCCGGCGGCGTACTCCATTTTGAGGCGGGCGGCGATGAGG
>PLRJ01000155.1 GCA_003163855.1 Bryobacterales bacterium
TTCTTGCGCTCAGACGAGGGCATGCCGCGATAGGTTAGCGGCAATTCGACGTTTTCGTACACGTTCAGATCGCCAATGAGGTTAAACGCCTGAAAGATGAAGCCGATTTCGCGGTTCCGGATGCGCGCGCGTTCTGAAAGCTTGAGGCTCTGCACCGGTTTGGTGTTCAGCACGTAGGTTCCGCTCGAGGGCGAATCCAGCAACCCCAGAATTGCCAGCAGCGTTGACTTTCCGCAGCCAGAAGGGCCTGAAATCGAGACATACTCGCCGCGCGCGATATCTATGTGAATGCCCGAAAGCGCGTGCGTCTCCACTTCATCGGTGACAAAAACCTTTGTCACGCCTTCCAGGTGAATCAGGGATTCTGCATTGCTCATTTTCTTTTTCGGTTCTCCTTCTTCTTGCCGCTTTTTGCGGCGCTGTGAGTGAATGACGAACACCCGGCCCGGCTAGTTCAGGCGAATTCGCTCGTGCGACATATATTGGGTCATATCGGACAAAATCACGCGGTCACCGACTTTCAGACCATCCAGAACCTCGATGGTGTTCACAGAAGCTCGGCCTAGCTTTACGTTCACGCGCGTGGCGCCCTTGCCGTCTGGATCAATCCTGAAAAGTTCGATAGTACCGCCAGGTTCGCCCGAAACGGGCCGTTCCACATAAACGACATCGGGCAAACGTTCAATTTCCACAGTGCCATCGACGCTTAATTCCGGCCGCGCCCCTTGCGGAAGTGGTCCTAAAAGCGCCACGTCGACGCCGACAGTGCCGTTGAGGGCAGCCGGATCGATGCGAATTACCCGCCCCGGAATAATGCCGTTGCGAGTATCCACGGTGGCATCCAGACCGACGCGCACGTCCTTCATCTGCGTTTCGGGTATCTGCAGAACCGCTTTCAACTTGGTTGGATCGGCAACTTTCGCCAGCGTCGTGCCCGCCGGAACCCGCTGCCCCACTTCCACATCCACTTCCTGCAATACTCCGTCAATACCCGCCCGGATGGTCAACTGGTCCACCTGTTTGCGCTTCAGTTCATAGGCCGCGCGAGAGCTTTCAACCGCCACTCTTTGGGCCTCAATCTGCGCGGTTATCGACTGGTCGCCAATGGCCAATCTTTCCTTCTGTAAAGCGACGCGATTTTGAAACTGATTCGCAGAATCGACCGACAGGCGAGACTCCAAGTCGCTTTTCAGGCTGAGGCGGGTCAATTCCAGATCGCGATCGGCAGTCAGCTTCGCCTGCGTGTATTCGGATTCCAGTTGCGCCAATGTGGCGCGCTGGTCCAATTTATCGCTTTCTAACTTTACCTTCAAGTTGGCCAAATTCGCTTGATCCTGCTTAAACTGCCATTCGGCTTTCTCGGCTTCCAATTCGAGGTCGGGATCGCTCAGCACAAGAATGATGTCGTTCGCCTTGACCGGATCAATTCCGGCGCGCCGGACGATCTGCGATACGCGACTTTCCTGCGCAGCCGCCAGCCAGTGGTACTCTTCGGGCGTTAATCGGCCCAAGCCCCGAACCTGCCGCTCCATGGGACCGCGTTTTACGGTTCCTGGATATTGTTCACTCATATTTACCGTCGGCGCTGCCGGCTTCAGGCGTGCGCCCACGATGGTAAGGCCTCCCACGGCCAAAACCGCCACGGTGATGATGGCGATTCGTTTAATAAGTCTTCGGCGCGCTACTTCTTTTCCGCGGGGTACGTCCATGTCTTCTTTCCAAGTGCACTCCCGACGCCAACCTCTATGTGATTGATACAGAACGAAGATGTGGGCGCCGAGGAGCTGTGCGTGTGTCCGTTTGTGGGACTTCAAACTCCGAAAAGGGGATTAAAAACGGAATCGTACGGGTACCGCAGGTACGGCCACCCAGTGGTGCCAGGACCTTACTACCGCTACCATCCCTATTGAACATGCAGCTTGCCCGAACTTTAGTCTGTGTTTATTTTGTTGCGGCTCCCATGGTTTCAGCGCAGGTTAACGTTGTAACGCAGCACAACGACATTGGTCGAACGGGCCAGAATCTTAATGAGACTATCCTGACGCCAGCCACGCTGACTTCGGGTAATTTCGGAAAACTGTTTTCAGTTACGGTGGATGGCCAAGTCTACGCGCAACCGCTTTACATTTCCAACCTGAGCATCAATGCCGGGACCCACAACGTGGTTTTTGTCGCGACCGAACACGACAGCGTCTACGCTTTTGACGCAGACTCTGGCGGATCGCCCCTTTGGCAGATCACGTTGTTGGATGCCGCACATGGCGCCACTGCGGGGGCGACTACGGACCCCGAGACGGACACCAACTGCAATGAGATATCGGGACCAGAATATGGCATCACCGGCACGCCGGTGATTGACCCGGTGGCAGGCATCCTGTATGTAGTAGGTAAGACTTTCGAAAATGGTTATCCAGTGCAGCGGCTGCACGCGCTCAGCATCACCACCGGAGCGGAAACCGGAAACAGTCCGGTAACTCTGGCGGGCAAGGTTGCGGGCACAGGCTCGGGCAGTTCCAATGGCGTGCTGGCGTTTGATCCGAAGTGGGAGAATCAACGTCCCGGGCTCCTGCTGCTGAACGGCATTGTCTACATGGCATTCGCCTCGCACTGCGATTACGGTCCGTTTCACGGTTGGATTATGGCCTACAATGCCAGCACGTTGCAGCAAACCAGTGTTTTTGTCACTACTCCGAACGGGGTGGCATCCGGCATCTGGATGTCGGGCGCGGGTCTAGCTGCCGATGTGCCCGCCGGGTCGCCTTTCGGACGAATGTTTGTGGCTACGGGAAACGGCACCTACGATGCAACTACCCCGTATGGCACTAACAACATGGATTATGGGGACGACGTGGTGCGGCTGGATTTAACCAACGGGGTGATGACCGTTACCGATGCGTTTACACCTTACAATCAGGCGGCGCTTTCAACCGGCGACCTGGATATGGCGGCGGGCGGAGTGATGCTGCTGCCGGATCAAACTTTGGCTGGGCACACGCACCAGATGCTTGCTGCGGGAAAGACCGGAACCATCTACGTTCTCGACCGCGACAACCTAGGCGGCTATAACAACGGCGGCACTACCGACAATACCCTCGAGTCGATTATTAACCAGATTGCGGGAGTGTTTTCGACTCCTGCTTATTGGAATGAAAACGTCTACTACTGGTCGATAGACGACTGGATGGCTCAGTTTTCCTTTACTAATGGCCTAATGAACACCTGGTACGCGCCGAACCACACAACCGAGACGCAGACATTCCCGGGGGCGACGCCGTCCATTTCCGCCAATGGCACGACGAACGCGATCGTGTGGGCGATAGATGCCAGCGCGTTTGGGAGCAGCGGCAACGCCATTCTCCAGGCGCATGAAGCCACAGCCGTTGGGACAACCTTGTATAGCAGCGCAAACAACTCCGCTGACAATCCCGGCGTGGCTAACAAGTACACCGTTCCTACCATTGCCAATGGCAAGGTATACGTTGGGACCTACGGTCAACTCAGTGTTTATGGACTGAAGACAGCAGACTTCAACCTGACAGCGGCAGCCACCAGCCTGACGCTGACACAAGGCTCGTCAACAAGCGACACCATCACGGTTGGCACAATCGGCGGCTTCACCGGTAATGTGACGCTAGCGGCCAGTGGTCTACCCAGCGGAGTAACGGCATCCTTCGCCGCCGGCAGCTCGACGGGAAGCATTGTTGCCACCTTCACTGCCACTTCGACTGCGGTCATTGGTCCATCGACCATTACGCTGACTGGCACCTCGGGTACGCTAACTAACTCCATCAGTTTGAGCTTGACCGTCACGAGTTCCAGCGCGACGCCGCAGCCCCAAACCATCACTTTCAACCAAATTGCGCCGCAAGTTGTTGGCACTTCTCTTACCTTGACTGCTAGCGCAAGTTCCGGTCTACCGGTTACCTACACGCCAGTGCCGAACGGCAACTGCAGCATTTCCGGTAACGTGGTGACATTTCTGCAGATAGGAAACTGCGGAGTTGTTGCCTCGCAGCCGGGAAACAGCAGCTATGCGGCAGCCACTCCTATCGGGGTGATCATCGCCGTCATCAACAAATCGTCGCAAACAATAACGTTCGCAGCCATACCGACTGAAGCGGTTGGTGGATCCATTTCCTTGAGTGCCTCCAGCAGTTCCGGTTTGCCCATTACCTTTACGTCCAACACCACTAGCGTTTGCACCGTCTCGGGAAGTACGGCGTCGTTGTTTGCATCTGGAACGTGCACTATCGTGGCTTCGCAGGCGGGAAATCAGACCTATTCGGCCGCTACCCCGGTTGCGCAGAGCTTCACAGTTGGCACAGCGGCTAATTTCACGTTTTCTTTTAGCTCCAGCAGCATCACAATTCCTAGGAACTTCTTCTTTTACTCAGCGGAAAGCGACACGGCAACCGTTTCCGGAGTGAACGGCTTTCCGGGAACGGTTACGTTCGCGGTGTCAGGACTTCCCCCGGGCTTGACGGCGTCCTTCTCACCCACATCGATCTCGCGTTCCGGCACCAGCCGCCTAACTCTGAATCCATCTTTCAACTTGGCGCCTGGCACGTACACCATAACTGTAAGTGCCGTGAGCGGATTAATCAGTCATGCAGTGAAGCTGACGGTAGTGGTGCAGTAAGGTAGGGTCCGCGAATTGGCCAAGTCGAGTTAATTCGCGATTCAGGCGATTGCCGGTTTCGCACGGTTTCGCGCAGAAGAGGATCAACCTGTAAAATTAGGGCAATGGCATCGCTGCCGACCATTTCGCCTGAAGAGTACCTGGTACGAGACCGCGCAAATGCTTATAAAAGCGAGTATTGCCTTGGACACATGTACGCGATGGCCGGGGCTTCCGACCGCCACAACGTCATCAACTCCAATACTAACGGCGCTCTTTTCTCTCAGCTTCGCAAGATTGGTTGCCGTGCCGCTTCAAGCGACCAACGGATCTACGCCAACCTGACTCCTTTCTTCGCGTATCCTGATACGGTTGTAACTTGCGGGGAAAAACAGTTCCTACCCGACCAGAACAAAGACACGCTGCTGAATCCGGTGCTGATCTTTGAAGTGCTCTCAGACTCGGCCCGAGAGTACGATCTTGGTCTCAAGTTTGCTCTGTATAACACAATTCCCTCTTTCCGCGAGTTCGTGGCGGTGGAACAGAGCGCGATTCAGGTTCACCATTGGGCGTTGATTATGGGCGAATGGGTCAAGTCAGACGCCCAGGACAGGATTGTTCTTTCTTCAGCCGGCGGGATCAGCCTTGCGCTTTCGGAGCTGTATCTGGACGTCTTTTAGAAGATCAGGTTGACGTTCGCGTTCGGCCTGTCCTTTCAAGCGGCTCGCTTTGCAGCGGCTAGCGCTTTAGGCTCCCTGAAATCCCCAGCGGTCAATCGGCCCACTTGATGCATGCAACGGCATTGGCGTCGATCCCCGCTTGCGCCAGCGGGAGAAGAACCTCAGGCACCCAACTGAGCAGAGTTCGGTCGGAGTATAAAAGCCATGAATCCCATGGCGGACAATCGTCTCGATCAAAGAACCCGTTTGAGGCGTATCTCGACGAACCATCTGACACGTTTTCGCTAGGAACGTATAGCAGAAGCCTCCCTTGAAGCTGGCTGGGCATGATAGGGCGTTCGTTGGACAGATCCGATTTAATCAGTGATGATCGCAGGGTGATGACGTTGTTGACGATCTGTTGTCGCTGTTCTTCAGAATAGATGCTTCCGATGGAATCGGCTGGTTTCAGAACAGAACTGCGCAGTTGATGTTCCAATGGGGCCAGCGAATCCGGATCGGCCTCTCTTAGCAAGTGCATGGCGTGCGTCCAACTCCGCTCGTCAGATGAATACCGTTCAAGCCAACCAGGTAGACGCCTTCGACGCGACTTGCCGTACTTGTATGTCGCCATAAGCCGCCCCGCCTCTTTCAAAAGTTCACGCCGACGGGCTTCGCCGGGCGAGTCCTTGTGAAATCCGGTCAGCGGTTGGAGAGAGCACCACAACGCTACCTCGGAAAGTCTTTCGGATGGCAAACTAATGGCGGCGCGCCTCACTGGATCATCGTAGCGGGTGGTTGCTTCCTTCTGTCACGATGGTTCCACTGTCAACACGTCGCGCAGGGTAGGCGGTAGTGGCTACCCGGTTGTGATGGGTTGGTTCTCGACTGCATGTGTTACAGGCGGCATTTGTTTCGGAAAAGCAAGGCTGGGACGGCTAGAAGGACTTTACTAAAGCGTCAATTGACCGCAGGCGGCTCAGGAATTGTGGAAGCAAGTCGAGCTTAAGGGCATTGGCCCCATCGGAGAGCGCATGCGCAGGATCGTTGTGCACTTCGACAAAAATTCCAGCAATGCCGATGGATGATGCTGCGCGTGCCAGCGGTTCAATGAACTGGGGCTGTCCTCCCGAACTGCCGCCCGCTGCGCCCGGCAGTTGCACACTGTGTGTCGCGTCAAACACCACCGGATAACCGCTGGCGGCCATTATTGGCAGGCCGCGCATATCCACCACCAGGTTGTTATAGCCGAATGATGAACCGCGCTCGGTCAGAATAATTTTGTTATTGCCTGTAGAGGCGACTTTTTCCGCAGCATTCAGGAAATCGGCGGGACAAACAAACTGGCCCTTCTTGATGTTTACCACCGCATTCGTACGCCCGGCTTCCAGCAGCAAATCAGTCTGACGGCACAAGAACGCCGGTATCTGCAGTATGTCAACGTGTTCCGCGGCAATGGACGCCTGTGAGGTTTCGTGAATGTCGGTCAGCACCGGAATGCCGAGCTTTCTGACTTCAGCCAGAATCCGTAAACCCTCTTTCAGCCCGGGTCCGCGATAGGAATGGACGCTGCTGCGGTTCGCCTTGTCAAAAGAAGCCTTAAACACGTAATCGCCGGCGATTTCGCGGATGGCGCGCGCCATGAACAGCGCGTGATTTTCGCTCTCAATTACGCATGGACCGGCTATAAGGGCGAGCTGTTTCTCATTGCAGAACGTCACCGCGCCCGCGGAGACTGAAATCATTTGGCGTGCGAATATTCAGGTGCGGGTTCAGGAACCGCCGGACCGCGCAGTTCCTTCTGTATCTGCGCCTTTTTCTCCCGGTGCTCCAAGGCTGCACCAAGGAACGATCTGAACAAGGGATGGGGTTCCAGCGGCTTTGATTTAAATTCTGGATGAAACTGACAGCCTAAATACCAGGGATGGTCGGGCAACTCGCAGATTTCGACATACATGCCATCCGGCGTTTGTCCCGACAAGCGCAGTCCATGCGCGGATAATGTTTGTTCAAAGTCGCGATTGAATTCGAAGCGGTGACGGTGCCGCTCACTAATATCACTTGAACCATAAGCTTGCTCGGCAAAACTGCCGGGAGCCAGCCTGCAGGGATAAGCCCCGAGCCGCATGGTGCCACCCAATTCGTCCACGCCCTTCAACTCGCGCAGCTTATAGATGACGCGGTGGGTTGTGTTCTGGTTGAATTCGGTGGAATCCGCATCTTCCAATCCACAAACGTTGCGGGCAAACTCAATCACCATGGTTTGCATGCCCAGGCATATTCCGAAATAAGGAATCTTATCCTCGCGCGCGGTGCGAATAGCCTGCAACATGCCGCCTATGCCGCGTTTGCCAAAGCCGCCCGGCACCAGAATGCCGTCGAAACGCTGTAAATACTCGCGGCATTCGGGCCATTCCAGCTTTTCCGACTCGATCCATTCGATGTTCACACGTGCCTGATGTGCAATGCCGGCATGCAGGAGAGCCTCTTTCAGGCTTTTGTAGGAATCTTCATATTCGACATACTTGCCCACCAGCCCGATGCTTACTTCGTTCACCGGATTTTTCATGCGGTTCAGCATTTCAGTCCAGCGAGTCAGGTCCCGGGGTCCTGCGTTCAAGTGCAGTCTGCGCAAAATAGACTCATCGACGCCCTGCTCCGCAAAAACCAGCGGAATTTCGTAAACGGATTTCACGTCTTTCGTCGTAATGACATCACGCGCGTCCACGTCGCAGAAGAGTGCGATTTTCTCTTTCACTTCATCGGGCAGGTGCCGCTCCGTGCGGCATAAAAGCATGTCCGGCTGAATACCAATGGCGCGCAATTCCTTCACCGAGTGCTGCGTCGGCTTGGTTTTCAACTCCTGCGCAGCGGCAATCCAGGGCACCAAAGTCAGATGCACGAACAGCGTATTCTCGCGGCCCTCTTCATGCCGCATCTGCCGAATTGCTTCGATGAAAGGCAAAGACTCGATGTCGCCCACCGTGCCGCCAATCTCCACAATAGCGACATCCACATCGGCTGCCACTTTTCGGCAGGCCGCTTTAATCTCATTGGTGACGTGCGGAATCACCTGGACAGTCTTGCCAAGGTAATCGCCGCGGCGTTCGCGCGTAATGATGTTCTCGTAAATGCGGCCAGAGGTGAGATTGTTGCTTTGTGTCAGATGAGCGTGGGTAAAACGCTCGTAATGACCTAGATCAAGATCGGTCTCGGCGCCATCGTCGGTGACAAACACCTCGCCGTGCTGAAACGGACTCATGGTGCCTGGATCGATGTTCAGATATGGATCGAATTTCTGCAAAGTGACACGCAGGCCGCGGCTTTCCAGCAAGCAGCCGATAGACGCGGCGGCTATTCCTTTACCTAAAGACGAAACAACGCCACCGGTCACAAAAATGTACTTTGACATTCGCACTCTCCGAGAGTTAGTTGTCCTCCATTATGAGGTACCTATGTTCGATACTGCCGAAAAAAGTTGATTCACTCGCACCAGATCTTCGGGCGTGTCTACACCCAAAGACTCGTATTCGGTATCCATCACGCGTATGCGGTAGCCATTCTCCAACGCCCGCAACTGCTCCAGCCGCTCGGCCAGTTCCAGCGGACCAACGGTTAAATCCGGGTAACGCAGCAGCAGTTCGCGCCTGTAAACGTAAAGCCCGATATGTTTGAAATAGACGGGCGCACCGCTCTTGCCATCGCGTTCATAGGGGATGGAGCAGCGTGAGAAATAGATGGCGTCGCCCGCCAGGTTGGTAACCACCTTTACTACGTTCGGATTCAATACATCGGTAGGATCGTAAATCCGTTTTCGCAACGTGCCCATGTCGATGTCGTCGTCGCCATGCACCGCCAGAATGGCCGCATCAATAGCTTCCGGATCGATTAAAGGTTCGTCGCCTTGAATGTTGACGTAAAGGGTTGCATCTTCAGCCGAGGCGACTTCAGAGAGGCGATCGGTGCCAGTAGGGTGGTCTGGCCTCGTCATGCGCACGCGCGCTCCGAATTTCCGCGCCGCCGCTGCAATGGTGTCGTCGTCGGTCGCTATCAAGACGTCAGTCAGATATCTCGACTTTGAAGCGCGCTCCCAGACATGCTCAATCATGGGGCGACCGGCTAGAGGCGCCAATGCCTTACCCGGAAATCGGGTCGAGGCATATCGGGCGGGGATAACGCCCAGAATCCGCGTCCGCACGTTTGAGTGTAGCACCCAATTGGACAAAAAAATAGCGGCTTCACCAATCGCCGTGAAGCCGCCTTGAATGGGAATTATTTAACGGTTAATTCTGAGATCCATCCGGCGGGGGAGGACCACCAGGTCCGCGGTCACCGCCGCCACCACCTCCGCCCCTGGGACCTGCGCCCTCTTTCACGGTGTAGGTTGAGGGGATCTGAAAGAGTGTGGGGTCAGGGGCCGTTTGGGAGATATTCGTCAACTGCATGGTGGTGGTGCCGCGTCGCGGATCGGCTTCCGTCATCGCCACAGGCACCTTCAGGGCCGTGGATATCCAGGTTTCGCGCGTCGTTGTAATAGCATCCGTGTTTCCCATGGCGCCGGCCGGAATGGTTCTGGTTTCCATCGTGCCGGTTGCAGCTAAGCCTTCGATGGTTTTGCTGCCAAGGTCCGACTTTGTCAGCGTGGGCGCGTTTGCGCCGCTAGGCGGAGCGGGTGGCGTCTTAGGCGTGCCATTCATTGGCGGTAGCGTCATTTTCATAGCCACCGAATCTTGCGGATTCAGGCGCGCAACAAAGCCAGCTACGGGATCGAAAATGGTAACCTGCGTCCGCGTCTCGCCCGAGGGCAGGGTCATGGTGGACTCGGTGCGCGTTCGGCCGTCAGCATCGCGATAGATTTTCTCCTGGCGCGAGTTTTGGATCTTGTTTCCGTTTGCCAGCGTCTCCTGCATGGTCATGGTGCGAGTGGCCGAGTAAGGAGCACCGGTGACCACAGGTCCGCCGCCACCAGGACCGGGTCCAGGTCCATGGCCACCAGGTCCAGGCGGAGGCCCTTGCGCCGCCAGTACTGCTACCGCCAAAAGGCTTGTGCCAAGTAATCGCAATCCCTTGTTCATGTCTTCTTTAACTTCCTTTCTCAATTGCCTACATCTATTGAACGTCACTTGCCGGCCTTTGGTCGTGCGGATTTACATTTCTCTTACAAATCTGCTGGCGCGTTCACATATGGTTACGGTGGGAACAACAAACTGGTAAGTTGTTTTTCCGGCGGGAAGTTCGCATGCCATGTGATGGACGTGCCGCCAGCGAGTGCCGTTACCGGCCGTCCCTTTCGCGTTCTTCCAGAGTACGCAGGAAAGATTCGGCCTCCGGATAGCCAGGGCGCAGTCGTAAAGCCTGGTTAAAATCTTGCCGCGCCCGCACCAAATCCGGCTTGTAAAGCAGGTGGTAAACGCCCGCAAACAGATGGGCGCGCGCATCGTTCGGCCTTACGCGAGCAATCTCTTCAGCCACAGCGGCGGCTTCCTCAAACATCTCAAGTTGGTGATACTCTGCGGCCAGAAAATCAAGGCGGCTGTCGACGGCCGGATCAGCGGCAAGTTCTTCCTTCAGGATCTGGATATACCAGCGATTCTTACGCCGCCGCGCCTCACTGTCTTCTGAAAATCTGTGGTGGAGGCGAATGGCTGTCTGCTCCAGTTTGCCGCCGTTCGAAATAATGGACGCGTCAATCGTCTCATGTACCCTGCCGGTATATCGATAGGCGGATCGATTTGGAAAGAGGCGAACCGCGTAATCGATTGTCGGGTTCTCCGCCCCAGCGCGGTAGTTATGCCGCTCCAGAAAGTAGCCGGCGTTCTGGTCAAGCGCCACCAATTTCTCAACTTCGGGGAAACTTGCGGGATCGAGTATTTCGTCCGCATCGAGCATCAAAACCCAGGCGTGACGAGCATTGGCGATGGCAAAATTCCGGGCGGCCGCAAAATCCACGCGAGAAAAATCAAACGGCAGGACTCGCGCGCCATACGATGCCGCAATCTCAGGCGAGGCGTCGCTTGAACCGGTGTCAATCATGACGATTTCGCCCGCCAACGGAGCAACAGAATCCAGGCACCGTGACAGGTGCCGTTCTTCATTCTTTACTAGCAGGCAAAGACTGAGCGCCGCCATGCTCCCAGCCTACTTCGAAGCCAACCGCGCAAGACGGGCGCGGTGGCGAGCGCTCCGCCGAAAGGGCCAGCGAATTCCATTTCTCCTTGGCGGCGCGCGTCCGCGCCCTTTGCGCTTCGAAGCCAACCGCGCAAGACGGGCGCGGTGGCGAGCGCTCCGCTGAAAGGGCCAACGAATTCCATTTCTCCTTAGCGGCGCGCGTCCGCGCCCTTTGCGCTACGAAGCCAACCGCGCAAGACGGGCGCGGTGTCGAGCGTTCCGCCGAAAGGGCCAGCGAACTCCATTGCTCCTTGGCGGCGCGCGTCCGCGCCCTTTGCGCTTCGAAGCCAACCGCGCAAGACGGGCGCGGTGGCGAGCGCGCCGCTGAAAGGGCCAACGAATTCCATTTCTCCTTGGCGGCGCGCGTCCGCGCCCTTTGCGCTACTTGCGCTTCATTTCCTCCTGGCGCATCGGCATGGCATCAATCCTCGCAAACACTTCCTTGGCGCTAACGGGCAAGTCGCTCTTGAACTTTACGGTTCCATCTTTCCCTACCAAAACGACGGCGAACCCGGCCGCGCCGACTCCGAGTTTGTCGCGCAAGCGCTGAACTTCAGCAGAGTGACCGACGACACTGAACACCTTGGTCTCACGCTCGGAAAATTCCGCCGCATGAGCGTTGGTGATTGCCGTTTGCTCCTTTAAATCCTTGTCTTCGGCATCCAGGGCGAAAAGAAGGAAGGCGCGGCTGTGCCAGCGCAAGCTCTCAAGATTGGGAACAGAGGGAAGTACGTACATACTGATGAAAATCCGAGTGACCAGCGACGGTCTTCAAAAGAGTCTTTGGTGTATGAAACTTATGCCAGTTTTGATGATCTGCATGGGATTGCTGGCCGGAACCTGCAGCTTCGCCCAAGAGACGACCACAACGGAAAAGACAACGGTGAAGACCAAGAAAAAGAAACACGGGAAAGAGTCCTCAACTACAACGACGACCACCACCAAGGAGAATCCAAAATAGCGTTTAAGGCTTGCAGCGATTCACCTCATCATCATCCCGCAGGGCGAATCCGTACTTGTCGTGCTCGGAAGGCGAGTTCGCGGAACAAACGTTGAACTGCAAAGCAGGGGAATCCAAGGCGGCCATGGGAATGCCGCCCAGCCTGGTCCGCTGGATCTCGGGCGTTTGCAACGCGACTCGCAGTTGGTCTTCAGTTCGGCCGGTGGCTTCGTCGCGCAGCCAGATTCTGATTTCTCCACCCTTTTGCGTTCCGAGATTGGGAACGCTAAGGCGGAAGTGATTTTGCCCGTCTAGAGTCGCCACGCTGCCAAGAGGAATCTCAGTTTCCGTGCCGTCATCGTAGCCAAAGAAATTTTCGGCCCAAGGGGCCACATACTTAGCGTCTATGGTCGTACGCGACTCGCTCAACCGCTGTGGATCGACGACGGTTCCCTGGATCTCAATCTGTTTGACTGGTTCGCAAGGGAAAACATAGCTGTAGTTCTTAGCTTCACTGATGGGAATGTTTGCCAACTGCAAAGCGCATCCCGGCGCGTACAGAATTCCCCTGAATCGACTTAGTGGGCCGGGGCTTATGCCAGCAACATCGTAAGACTCTTCGCCGCTCTCAGACACAATCCAGCCGGGCGTATGAGCGGTTCGCGTGGTAACTAAGTATCGCGCCCAAAATCCTTGCGCGTGGGCTTCAAAATGGACGGTGACACTGGCCAACCCGCGCTTCCCGGCTTTATCAGCAACTGATTGAGCAAGGCAAACGCAACCGGAGACGGCGCAAACCAGCAAGACTCTTAGCAGCGCCATAGCTAATGCTAACGCAAAAGAGAGGCGCTGAAATTCACGCGCCAGCCAATTCCGCCAGCTTTCGAACAGTTCGCCAGTTGCGGCTTGTACTGACGGTGCCAAGGTTTGAATCAAAATAGGCGTTGGTCAGCTTGGTGTAAGCGACACCTCGGGGAAGTTGCACATAGATATCTTTGCCACGCACATGGAATGTGTCAGGCAGAGAGCGATGGTGATCGAGTTGTGCCAAAGCAAGCTCTGTCGGAGCATGAGCCAAGAAGAAAACATGCAACATTTCCTCGGTAAACGAGGGCGCGACGGGTGGCTGAACCATGCCTGTCGCCATTGATGACGAGGCGAGCAGCACTTGACCCCCGCGTTCTTCCGCTGCTTCGGCTGTGAGGAAGGGATTGTGGTGAATCACCTGGCGGAGTTCTGCCGTGCTGCGCAGGATGACAGGGGATTTGCATCCAAAGCGCCCAAGAATTCGCTGACTTATGCGGTCCGGCAATCCCCGCAGTGTCTCGGGTTCGGCATCGAAAATGACGTTGCCACTTTGAATGTACGTGCGCACTCTTTCACATCCCTCGCGGCCGAACAGAGCCGCCAAGTCCTTCATAGGCACAAGATGTTTTCCACCTACGTTCACGCCCCGCAGCAGCGCAACATACATCGCCTCATTCTACGCTGCCGCCAAGAGAAGCTCCACTTCAAAACCTCTGGGCGATCGGTTCCGGCAAGACACTTGGCCTCCGCATGCCTCCATGCAGGTGCGCACAATCGCCAGTCCCAAGCCTACGCCCCCAGTCTCGGCTTGCCGGGCTGATTCGGGGCGATAAAAAGGTTTAACAATTTCTTCCAGTTCTTCCGCGGGGACGCCGGGCCCCTCATCCGCAATAAGGATGCTTACGTTCTCCCCATGTGCCAGCGCTGAAATGACAATAGGTCCCGCATGCCCGGCGTAGCGGATAGCATTGCGCAACACGTTGGAGATGGACCGAAACAAATAATCCGGCTGCGCAACTACCGAAAGCCTGCCATCAATCTTCGTCTCGATCGTCAGGCCGCCACGAGACTCACGTTCAATAGAGCGCCGCACCGTCTCAAGAACATTTACGCTCTCTAAGCCGGCGCGCGCGCCGAGGCTAGCTTTTGAAAACGACAGCAGTTCGTTTACTAATGCAGACATGTGCTGGATCTCTTCCTGAACACGGGCCACGTAAGGCTGCTCCCCGGGGCTGGCGTGCTGGTCGAGAATGCCAACACCTAATTGCAGCCGGGCGATTGGCGAACACAGTTCATGGGCAATATCGCCCAGAAAACGCTTTTGGCCGCTCACATAGCTGGACAAGCGCTGGGCCATCTGATTGATAGAGTCACTCAATTGACCAATTTCATCGCGGCGCGCGGTTGAAAGCTTTACCTCGAAATTACCTTCCGCAATCTGGCCCGTTGCTGTCTTGAGATTTGATATGGCGCGCGTTAAGCCGCGTATAAATGGCAACCAGCACACGGCCGAAATGAGGACGGTCAGTGCCGCAATAGCGAGCCAAGGCTTGAAATTGAAGAAGAATGGATTAGTCCACAAGGAATCGAAGCGCCAGACCATGGTGGTGCGCAACGGGGGAGCGCCAGGATTCATGGGAACGGGCATATGGGTCGCGGCCCAATAGCGAGTGGGGTTTGCGGTACGCGTGAACTCCAACGGCGCCGGCTCTCTTCTGGGCTCGCCGTCAAACTCGGGAGGCGGCCGGAAGTGTGGACCTTCATCACGGTTATGCGGCGGTGGAGGACGTAGCCGCTGGCGGGTCATACGTTTTATCTCATCCGGAAGGGTCACTGTCTCGCCTGCCAACTGTTCACCGTCATCGTCAAAAAGGTAAAGGCTGGCGGTATTCTTGCTGATATAGCGGGCGAGCAATTGATTCCACTGGTCGCGAGAAGTGCCCGGCAACTCCAGGGCGACCAGGCGGGAGGTGGCTAAAATCCGCTCACGGGCAGGAGCCAATAGAAACGAACCTAAATCCAACCGGAATTGCACGCGCGCGAAGATAAGCCCGACCGTCAGCAGAAGGACAATGTTCAAGAAAGCGAGCAGGAGAATCTTGGCCTGCAGAGTAAGCGGCCGCATCATGATGGCGGCTCGGAAGCCGGACGCCTTAGCATGTAACCCGCACTTCGAATGGTGACAATGTAGCGAGGCACCTTTGGATCATCTCCGAGTTTCTTGCGAATAGAGGAGATGTGGACATCAATCGAGCGGTCGAAGACATCGAAGTTGCGCTCGGCCACTTCAAGCAGCAGTTGCTCGCGCGATTTGACGCGTCCCGCCGCTCGAGCGAGCGTCAATAGCAGATCGAACTCAATAGTAGTCAGGACAACTGGTGCGCCTGCGAGAGTGACAAAGCGCGCTTCCGGATCGATCGCGATCTCACCCACCGCTACTTTGTCAGTGGGCTTGGGCGCGGCCTCCGCAGCCGATAAGACGGATCGCCTGATTACGGCCCGCAGGCGCGCCAGCAACTCGCGGGTTGAAAAAGTCTTCGGCAGATAATCGTCGGCACCTAACTCTAACCCGACGATCCGGTCCGATTCTTCTCCCCTGGCGGTCAGCATCAAGACCGGGACGCTCGAAGAGGCCCGAATTTTGCGGAGCGCCTGGAAACCGTCATAGCCAGGCAGCATGACATCCAGGATCAACGCCGAAAAAACCTCGCGCGTAGCCAGTTCCACACCCTGCGGCCCGCTGTGCGCCAGCATCACGTCATAGCCAAGCGGCTGCAGATACTCCCTAATCAGGTGACACAGCTTCACGTCGTCATCAACCACAAGTATCCTGGTCGGGGTAAACTCCTGCTGTTCCATGCGCTTCTCTTATTAGAACGCCTGAAGGGTCGGTTCGACAGGAGCTTTACTTAACTTTTACAAAGGCGTTAGGGGGTTGCCCAGTAACGCTCACGTGTCTGCACGGATAGGGTTTTGTCGGTAGTCTTCAGTTGAATTTTGCGAAATTCACCGATGTCGGGCACTTTGTCGGAGACGTAACCGATGCTGTATTGATTTCTCAGCTCGTTCTGAATGGTGTCGAAAATGTCGTCGATGCTGGCCTTCTTCGAGACTTCGAAATACCCGCCGCCGGTCTCACGCGACATTTGCTCCAACACCCGTTGACCGGCACGGCCACCGAAAAGGATGGAATAAATCAGTAAGTCCGCCTTCACCGCCGCTTCAATCGACGCGGACAATGTCGCTTCGCTATCGTTATCGTCGCCGTCGGTCATGACGATCACGGCTTTGCGCCCCTGCTGCGTCTTCATCGCGTTGGCGCTTTCAATCATGGCGTCATAAAGCCGAGTCCCGGTGCCAATGCCATTCGTCAACTGCTTGCGGCTGGGCGTATCCACCTGGTTCAACGATTCGTTCAGATCTTTCCATGACGAGGTCAGTTCCTGGCGCACGATAATGCGCGAATCGAACTGCTGAATGAAGACCTTGTCCTTGTTGGGACGCAGGACGCTATCCAGAAAACGGAAGCAAGCAGCGCGCTCCTGGTCTAAAACCTTGTCCTGGCTCATGCTGGTATCGACCATTAAACCGAGCATCAGCGGCAGGTCCGACTGGCGGGCAAAGTATTTGATCACCTGCGGGCGGCTGTCTTCAAAGACCTGGAAATCATCTTTCGACAGGTCGCTGACGATAGCGCCCTTCCTGGTGCGCACGTTGGCCAGCAGGTTTACGACACGGACAGCGCTGCTGAAAGTGGGCTCCTGCGCGCGGAGCTTGGACAAGAGCAGCGGCAAAGTTGCACGCAACACAGACCGGCGGGAAAAAGACATCTTCTATTCGACGGCCCGGACAAGACTACGGTTGCCTTATTGGCCCATGACTAACAGCTTGAACGATCCTGGCACCATCTTCGGACGTGGGTGGGGAGTTTCGGCTGTAGCGGCAGGCGCCGGGCCCATTTCCGCTGTTGCCAGATAGACTTTGTGAGTTTTTTCATCCAAAGCCATGGTTCTGGCGCCGCGCTGGGTCTTGGCGTTCTCCAGCACTTTATACACGTCCGCGCTCTCCTGATGAATTACGGTTAGAGTTCCGTCCTGTCCGTTCGAGGCAAAAGCCAGTTTCGTCACTGGGTCGAAGGCGGCCGCATCGGTGCCCGCACCAGTCGGCACCGTTGTTACCACCTTGCCGCTGCCGGCATCCACCACCGTCATGATTTTGTTTTCGCAGACAGCGAAGAGCCTGCGGTTGGCACCATCAAAGGCCAGGCCTGAGGGAGAATCGCATGGCTCAATTTTCCACTTCGCCATCACTTCCAAAGTTTTGGGATTGATGTGCGCGATTTCGTTGGTGTCCTCGATATTGACATACAAATTACCCTTGCCATCCGTCGCGGGAAACTCGGGCTTACCTCCAAGCGCAATGGTTCCTGCTACCTTACCGGTTTCCGCCTCAACGGCGGTGGCGTCCTTGCTTCTTCCATTGAAAGTAAAGACGCGCTTGCTAAATGGGTCGTAAAGGATGCCATCGGGATTCATGCCCGTCTTAACAGTGCTGATGACTGCCAGTGTTTTTAGATCGAAGATGGTTATCTGGTTATCCCGGCCGTCACTGACGAAACCACGATCGAGATCGTTGGCGAGCGCGATTCCGTGGACTCCATTTGTGCCCGCGATCTTTCCGGCCAGCGCTCCGGTCTCCAGATCCACAACATCAACCTCGGTCGCGTGCGAGACGTAAAGCTTTCGTTTCGACGCATCGGCAATGAGGTAATCCCAACCGCCATCGCCGCCTATCGCGATGGTCTGTTTTATCGAATACTGGCCTGCAGCCCACATCATCAGGCGCACACTCGCTAAACAGACAATAAACAAAATTGGCTTCTTCATAATTCTCACTCTAGGATCTCTATCCTAGTACTTGACCGCCGCAATAAACCTCTTCTATACAGATCACCACCCTTTTCCGCTTCCAGCCGGCCACAAGTTTCCCCTGCCAAAATACCGGCTGCTGCGTGAGGCGCTTTCGTCCGACGAACGGTTTTGCATCCAGCCAGCGCCCTTTATTGAAGAAGCTGACTTGCTTCGCATTCACGACGCGGCGTACGTTCACGGCTTTCTGCAAGGCACTCTTGACCGTCCACTCATGCGGCGCATTGGATTCCCGTGGTCCATAGAACTTGTCGAACGAACGCTGTGCAGCGCGGGTGGAACTCTGGCTGCGACGCAATCGGCTTTGGCCAACGGCATCGGAGGAGCGCTTGCGGGCGGCACGCACCACGCCTTTCGATCGGAGGGATCGGGATTCTGCGTCTTCAACGACCTGGCAGTGGCGATACAATGGGCGCGCGAAACGCAAGGTATCCAACGCGCCGCTGTCATCGACTGCGACGTGCATCAGGGCGACGGGACCGCCGCAATATTCTCGGGCGATCCGGGAGTCTTCACTCTTTCGCTGCATGGGGCGCGCAACTTTCCTTTCCGTAAGCAGAAAAGCGTTCTCGATATCGAACTCCCAGACCATATGGAAGATGCCGGCTACCTCGAGGCGCTTTCCTCGGCCCTGCCGCACGTGTGGGCGTTCAAACCAGAACTGATCCTCTTTCAGAGCGGCGTGGATTCGCTGATGCAGGACACTCTAGGACACCTGAACCTGACGCATGCGGGTCTCGCTCAGCGCGACAATCTCGTCATACAGCAGACCCATGAACGCGGGGTGCCTTTGGTCATTACGCTAGGCGGGGGTTACTCCAACCCGATAGAGGCGACGGTATGCGCCCATGCCGAAACTTTTCGTACCGCTGCGCGAGTGTATCTCTAAAACGCGCAAGACGGGCACGCCGAGGCCGCCTCTCGTGGACGGGCACCTCATTTTTTGGCGGCACGGCCTTAAGCCCTTTGCGCTTGCCAAACTACAATCCCAGGTCACTCAGACTCGCATGATCGTCCGGACGGCGCCCCAGCGGCCAGCGGTAAAGCCGCTCGGTTTCTTTAATGCGCAAGTCGTTGATACTGGCGTGGCGAGTCTTCATGAGTCCGTTCTGATCGAACTGCCAGTTCTCATTCCCGTAAGACCGGTACCACTCACCAGAATCGTCGTGCCACTCGTAGGCGAAGCGGACGGCAATGCGATCGTCTCCGAACGCCCAAATTTCCTTAATCAGACGATAATCCAACTCGCGGTTCCACTTGCGGGTGAGGAAGGCAACAATCTGTTCGCGGCCGGCGAGAAATTCGGCGCGGTTTCGCCATTTGCTGTCCTGCGTGTAGGCGAGTGACACGCGTACTGGGTCGCGGCTGTTCCAGCCGTCCTCCGCCGCCCGAACCTTTTGCATCGCCGTCTCCAGAGTGAAAGGAGGCACGGGCAAGCGCTTTTCTTCCGATGGCATAAGAGCGATGATACTAGTGAAACGATTTGCGCTAGGTCTGGCATAACGGTGGCAACGGCGATGCACGGGCAATGATGTTACCGCAGACGCAATACGGGCGCAGGCTTGGGTGGTGCTGTTTGGCTCGACGTGAATTTAGCGCGTGGTCTTCGTATTAGGCCACCTTTTTTGCCACCAAACCGGCGGCGTACTCCTTTTTGAG